>NZ_JBVHSK010000022.1:0-59121 GCF_055566415.1 Streptomyces sp. NPDC027663
TATCAGATCTTTTCTCGATCCGATTTCCTCGGTGCTTTCCAGGTTCCCGCTCTCGCGTTTCCCTTTCCGGCGGTTCCGACTTTATCAGAAGTTCTTGGCCGGTCTGACCGGCCGCTCATTTCTGAGTAATCGGAGGTGCCCTCCGAATGCCATTCACGGCTCTTGGAGAGGCAAGTAGATTCTATGTGGTCGCCGCTGAACTTGTCCAGCTCTAGGCAACTGTTTGAATCTACCTCCCCGCGCCTGCCGTGTCAACAGCTCTTGCGGGGCGAAGAGGACACTAGCAGTTCACAGGGGTCCGACGCACATCAGGCGGCCATGGGCACGGAGGCACTGCGGTCCGCCGCTTCCAGATCGCCGGTCTCACCCGCGCGTGTCGCGCGTCCGCCCAGGACGAAGACGTATGCGAGGAAGGCCAGCTCTGCCGCGACGCCGATGCCTATGCGGCCCCAGGTGGGCAGGCCGGACGGGGTGACGAAGCCTTCGATGGCGCCGGAGACGAACAGGACCAGGGCGAGGCCGATCGCCATGCCGATGGCGGCCCGCCCCTCCTCCGCGAGGGCGGTGCGCCGGGTACGGGGACCGGGGTCTATGAGTGTCCAGCCCAGGCGCAGGCCCGTGCCGGCGGCGACGAAGACCGCGGTCAGTTCGAGCAGGCCGTGCGGGAGGACGAGCCCGAGGAAGGTGTCGAGGCGGCCCGCCGAGGACATGAGGCCGAAGCCGACGCCCAGATTGAGCATGTTCTCGAAGAGGATCCAGAGGACGGGCAGGCCCAGGAAGATGCCCAGGACCAGGCACAGCGCGGCCGCCTGCGCGTTGTTCGTCCACACCTGCGCTGCGAAAGCGGCCGCGGGATGGCTGGAGTAGTAGGTCTCGTACTCGCCGCCGGGGCGGGTCAGCTCGCGCAGCTGGCTCGGGGCCGCGATGGACGACTGCACCTCGGGATGGGTGCCGATCCACCAGCCCAGGAGGATCGCGACGGCGGTGGACACGAGAGCCGTGGGTACCCACCAGTGGCGCGCGCGGTAGACGGCGGCCGGGAAGCCCTGGGTCAGGAAGCGCGTGGCGTCGCGCCACGATGCCCGGCGGGTGCCGGTGACGGCACTGCGCGCGCGTGCCACGAGCTGGCTTAGCCGTCCCGTCAGGTGCGGGTCCGGAGCGCTGGACTGGATCAGGGAGAGATGGGTGGCCGTGCGCTGGTAGAGGGCGACGAGTTCGTCCGCCTCCGCGCCGGTGAGACGGCGCCGGCGGCGCAGCAGAGCGTCGAGGCGGTCCCATTCGGCTCGGTGCACGGAGACGAAGACGTCCAGGTCCATCGGGTCTGTCTGCTCCTCGGCTGGTCGTCCACGGCTCGTCGTGGAAGCTCGTGCTTGCTGTCAGCTTGTCGTACTGCGGCGCGATCGCCCACAGCTTGGCAGACTTGCGGTCCCGGGGGCAGATCAGGAAGGACGGCGGGCGTGAGTGAGCTGGTGACGGGCGAGGCGGTGGCGCTCGAACTGCGGCCCGCCAAGCTGCCGAGCAGGGCGCTGGCCGTGCTGCTCGATCTGGTGGTGGCCGTGGTCGTGTACATCGTCGTGGTCGCGGTGCTGGTGGCGTCGGCGGCCTCCCTGGACGAGGCCGCGCAGGTGGCACTGTCGATCGCATCGTTTCTGCTGGTGCTGGTCGGCGGGCCGATCGCGGTCGAGACGCTCAGTCACGGGCGTTCGCTGGGGAAGCTGGTCTTCGGGCTCCGGGTGGTGCGGGACGACGGTGGGCCGATCCGGTTCCGGCATGCGCTGGTACGGGGCGCGGTCGGGGTGATCGAGATCCTGATGACGTTCGGAGTGGTGGCCTGTATCGCCTCGCTGGTGTCGGTGCGAGGGCGGCGGCTCGGGGACGTGTTCGCAGGGACCCTGGTCGTGCGGGAGCGGGTACCGGTCGCCCGGGCCGGCTTCGTACCGCCTCCGCCTCCCTGGCTCGCGGGGCGGTTCGCCGAGCTGGATCTGTCGGCGGTTCCGGACGGGCTGTGGCTTGCCGTCCGGCAGTACCTGACGCGGATGCAGCAGCTGGACCCTCGGGTCTCCGCGGACATGGCGCAGCGGCTCGCGGCCGATCTCGCGGCGCGTACGGGGGCTCCGGTGCCCGGCGATCTCCCTCCGGCTGTCTTCCTGGCGGCTGTGGTGCACGAGCGGCAGGCCCGTGAGGCCCGGCGGGCGTTCGGGGGCGCCGGTGGATTCGGCTCCGGGGCGGCGGCACAGCCCGGCGCCCCGGCGCCGTATCAGCCGACGGGGTCGTACCCGGCGCAAGCCTGGCACCCGGCTCCGGCTGCCGCTCAGCCCCCGGCCGCGTACCAGCCTCCGGCCGCGTACCAGCCTCCGGCCGTAAGTCAGCCTCCGGCCGCGTTCCGGTCTCCTGCCAGGGATCAGCTCCTGCCCTCGTCCCAGCCGCAGGCCTCTGCCGCTCCGCAGGCGGCACCGCCGCGGGATCAGGCGCAGGCCGATCGTCCGGCCACCGGGTTCGCGCCGCCGGCGTAGGGCGGAGTGTGCTCGGGGCCGGGGCGTGGGGCCGGTTTCATGGTCGCCGCGCTCAGCCGAAGGTCGACGGCGGTGACTGAAGGTCCTCCAGCTCGATCCCGGGTGCGGCCAGGACGACGTCACCGGCGAGGTGAACGGTGTGCTGCTCCCCGGTGTCCAGGGCTGTGACCTGGTACTCCTCGACCGTCAGGGGCCCGTTGTCAGTGGCGTGTGCTTCGCTGTCGATCAGAGCCCAGGACTGGTCCACGGTGCGGGGGGCGAGGACCGGGCCGGTGAAGGACACGAGGCGTATCCGGGTTGCGGCGGATGAGGAGGTGAGGCGCAGCAGACGGGCGGTGGCGACGAGGAACGCGGGGGACGTGCCGGTGAAGGCGTGGGCGCGCACGTTGCCTTCGGTGGCATGGGTTCCGGTGGCGTCGGTGCGGACCCAGGTGACGCCGTCGAGGGCGGCGCCGCGCACCTGCCAGTCGCCCGCATGGAGTTCGAGGCGGATGGGGCGGCCGAGGTCGTCCAGGGCGAGGTCGACCGAGCCGCGTTGATCGCCGGCGGGGGTGGTCAGCCGGGAGACGTAGCGCCAGCCGGAGGGGCCGGGGGCGCACTGGAAGTGCTCTTCACCGAGGGGGGTGTGATCGTGCGGATCGTGGAGCGAATATCGGCCGCGGGGCATGGGGGTGGTCCTCGGTCTTGACGGGCTGGTCCGGCCGGAAGCCTCAGGTCGGCTGCCAAAGGGGCAGGCCCCCGGCACGGGGGTGCGGGGGCCTGCCTCTGAGGACCTGCTGCCGGGGGGTGCGTCGGTGCACCGGTGCACTCCCCGGCCGGCCGGACTACGGGTTCACCGGCTCAGTAGCGGTAGTGGTCCGACTTGTACGGGCCGTCGACCTCGACGCCGATGTAGGCGGCCTGCTCCGGGCGCAGCGTCGTCAGCTTCACGCCGAGCGAGGCCAGGTGCAGCCGGGCGACCTTCTCGTCGAGGTGCTTGGGCAGCACGTAGACACCGGTCGGGTACTCGTCGGGCTTGGTGAACAGCTCGATCTGGGCCAGCGTCTGGTCCGCGAAGGAGTTGGACATCACGAACGACGGGTGACCGGTGGCGTTGCCCAGGTTCAGCAGACGGCCCTCGGACAGCACGATGATCTTCTTGCCGTCCGGGAACGTCCACGTGTGGACCTGCGGCTTCACCTCGTCCTTGACGATGCCCGGAATCTGCGCGAGACCGGCCATGTCGATCTCGTTGTCGAAGTGGCCGATGTTCCCCACGATCGCCTGGTGCTTCATCCGGGCCATGTCCGAGGCCATGATGATGTCCTTGTTACCGGTCGTCGTGATGAAGATGTCGGCGCTCTCGACAACCTCCTCCAGCGTCGTGACCTGATAACCGTCCATCGCCGCCTGCAGCGCGCAGATCGGGTCGATCTCGGTGATGATCACCCGCGCGCCCTGGCCACGCAGGGACTCCGCACAGCCCTTGCCCACGTCACCGTAACCACACACGACCGCCGTCTTACCGCCGATCAGCACATCGGTGGCACGGTTGATACCGTCCACCAGCGAATGCCGGCAGCCGTACTTGTTGTCGAACTTCGACTTGGTGACGGCATCGTTCACATTGATCGCCGGGAACAGCAGAACACCATCACGCTGCATCTCGTACAGACGGTGCACGCCCGTGGTGGTCTCCTCGGTGACACCACGGATCTCGGAGGCCAGCTGGGTCCACTTCTGGGGGTTCTCGCCCAGGGTGCGGTGGAGCAGCTGGAGGATGACGCGGTGCTCGTCGGACTCGGCGGTCTCCAGGCCGGGGACCTTGCCGTCCTTCTCGTACTCGACGCCCTTGTGGACGAGGAGGGTGGCGTCGCCGCCGTCGTCCAGGATCATGTTCGGGCCGCCGGTGGGGCTGTCCGGCCAGGTCAGCGCCTGCTCCGTGCACCACCAGTACTCCTCCAGGGTCTCACCCTTCCAGGCGAAGACCGGGATGCCCTGCGGGTTCTCCGGCGTACCGTCCGGGCCGACGGCGATCGCGGCGGCCGCGTGGTCCTGCGTGGAGAAGATGTTGCAGGACGCCCAACGAACCTCGGCGCCCAGGGCGGCCAGGGTCTCGATGAGCACAGCGGTCTGCACCGTCATGTGCAGCGAACCGGTGATACGGGCACCGGCCAGCGGCTGCGCCTCGGCGTACTCCTTGCGGATCGCCATCAGACCCGGCATCTCGTGCTCGGCGAGAGTGATCTCCTTACGGCCGAACTCGGCCAGGGAAAGATCGGCGACCTTGAAGTCCTGTCGGTTGTCGACAGTCGTCATTGTGAGCTGCTCCTCGGGGTTGGGGCGAGGTGGGTACGGCTGGTCTGCGCGGCGGCGGACACAGGGGTGCCCGAAAAGAGGACACAGGCATGCCCACGTGCGCGCAGCGCAGTCCGTCGGAGGCCCTCTCTCCCTCGGTCGGTCCTCGTGGGACCGCCCGACCGCCATCAGCAGCGACGTCTGGCTCCGTCCCAAGCTACACCGGACGACCCGGTCGGCCCCAGTCCGCCTCCGCATACTTCGGGCCGTTCGGTGGCTGGTTCGGGGGACTGTCGCGGGTGCCGGTGGTTGTGCGGAAACCGTGGAACCAGGGGCGATAGACCGGCGTGAACTGGGACTTTTGCGTCTTCGGGGTGGGGGTGGGGTGGTGCAGGATGCAGGGGGGACCGGGAGTTCCGGTTCCGCTCGCGGGGTGTCGGGACGGCGCCGCGCATGACGAAACCGTGAGGAGACCGACGTGACCAGTCCGGCCGGCCCACCCGCCACGGGTGGCCGCGATGACGAAGGGCAGCGGCTGAGGCTGCTGGCAGTGACCGCCTGCCCCACCGGTATCGCGCACACGTACATGGCGGCGGAAAAGCTCGCGCAGGCCGCCGCGAGCCGCGGCATCGAGATGAAGGTGGAGACGCAGGGGTCCATCGGGGCCGAGAACGTCCTTGATGACAACGATGTCAGACATGCGGACGGGATCATCGTCGCCGCCGACAAGGACGTCGACCTCAGCCGCTTCGTGGGCAAGCGCCTGCTGACGGTCGGGGTCGCCGAGGGCATCCGCCACCCCGAGCTGCTGCTCGAGAGGGTGCGGTCGGCGCCCGTGCACGGCGCGGACGGAGCCGGCGCCCGGTCGGCAGGGCCTTCACCGGACGGTGGCAGGGAGCGGGGGCCGGTGTACAAGGCGCTGATGAACGGCGTGTCGTACATGATCCCGTTCGTGGTCGTCGGCGGACTGCTCATCGCGGTCTCGCTGGCGCTCGGCGGCCACGCCACGGCCAAGGGCTATGTGATCCCGGACGGCACGTTCTGGGCGCACGTCAACGCGATCGGCGGCATCGGCTTCCAGCTGATGATCCCGATCCTGTCCGGCTACATCGCCTATGCCATCGCGGACCGGCCCGCGCTGGTGCCGGGCATGATCGGCGGCTGGATCGCGAACACCGGGGCTCTCTACGACTCCCAGGCCGGCGCGGGCTTCATCGGGGCGATCGTGACCGGGTTCCTCGCCGGGTATCTGGTGTCGGGGATCAAGAAGGTCCGGGTACCGAGGTTCGTGCAGCCGATCATGCCGATCATCGTCATCCCGATCGTGGCGACGACGGCACTCGGGCTGTTCTTCATCTACGTCATCGGCAAGCCGATCTCCTGGGTCTTCGAGCACCTCACGAGCTGGCTCGGCGGGATGACCGGTACGAGCGCGGTGCTGCTCGGCGCGATCCTCGGCCTGATGATCGCGTTCGACATGGGCGGTCCGGTCAACAAGACGGCGTTCCTGTTCGGCGCGGGGCTCCTCGCGAGCGGCAACCAGACGGTGATGGGCATGTGTGCCGCGGCGATCCCGGTGATGCCGCTGGGGCAGGGCCTGGCCACGCTGATCCGTCGGCGGCTCTACACCGAGCAGGAGCGCGAGACGGGTCTCGCTGCGCTGTTCATGGGGTGCTTCGGTATCTCCGAGGGCGCGATCCCGTTCGCTGCGGCGCGGCCGGCTCAGGTCATCCCGGCGAACATGCTCGGCGGCGCGGTGGCCGGTGCGGTGGCGGGACTGGCCGGGGTGAAGGACGCGGTGCCGCACGGCGGGCCGATCGTGGCGGTGCTGGGCGCGGTGAGCGGGGTGTCGATGTTCTTCGTGGCCGTGGCGATCGGCACGGTGGTGACTGCGCTGGCGACCGTGGCCCTGGTCGATGTGAGCGGGCGCGGAGCCCGTGCGCAGGTCGCCGGGGAGGCGTCCGGTGCGGTCGAGCCGGTACCGGCCGGCACGGTCGCACCCGGGCCGGTGCAGCGGGATCGCTCACCGGTGGGTGCTTCCGCCGCCGGGGCTGGGGTGGTGCAGGGCTCGGTCGCGTGGAGCACTGCCGACGTGGCCGGGTCGGTGGCGAAGGCGGCTGCGGCGGACGTGCCCCAGGCGGAAGCGGCTGTCGCGGACGTGCCCCAGACGGAAGCGACTGTCGCGGACGTGCCCCAGACGGAGGTGGCTGCGGCGGACGTGCCCCAGGCGGAAGCGGCCGCGGCGGACGGGCCCCGGGCGGTGTCGGCCGCGGCGGACGGGCCCGCGGTGCTGTCCGGGCATGTGACCCAGCGGACCGTACGCGTCGCGCTCGGGGCGGTGGACAAGGAGGCCGCGATCCGGGAGATGGCGGAGTTGCTGACGCGCAGTGGCCGGGTGGCCGATGTGGCCGAGCTGGTGGCGACCGCACTGCGGCGCGAGGACCAGGGGAGCACCGGACTCGGCGAGGAGATAGCGATTCCGCACGCCAAGACGGATGCGGTGACGGCTCCGGTCGTCGGCTTCGCACGGTCGGCCGAGGGCGTCGAGTGGGGGTCGCCGGACGGTACGAAGGCCCGGCTGATCTTCATGATCGCGGTACCGGAGGCGGCCGCGGGCGACGAGCATCTGCGCATCCTCGCGCTGCTGTCCCGCAAGCTGATGGACGCCGGCTTCCGGGAGCGGCTGCTCGCGGCACCGGACGGGCGTGCGGTGCTGGACGTGCTCGCCGAGGTGGGGTGAGCGGACGGAGTGAGGGGCGGGCCGGCGGGTTCTGCGCGCCCACCGCGTGAGCTGCGCGGACCACCGGCCACGGCCCCGGCTGTCCGCGCCCGCCGCCCGCCGCCGCGTCCACGTGGACTTCCCGTCGCCACGTGGACTGCGCAGACCGCCCGCCCCAACGCGGGATGCGGGGGTGCCGCCGGCACCGTGGCCGGTTCAGCCGGTGTGACGGCAGCCGCCGTACCGGACGTCAGTGACCGGCCGGGTGGGGGTTCGGGCCGCCCGGGGTGGCCTCCGGGTCCGGGCCCTTGGCGGCCTCGGCCTCGCTGTAGATGTCGGGCTCCAGGTAGATGACACGGGCGATGGGGACTGCGGCGCGGATGCGGGCCTCGGCGGCGTCGATGGCGCTCGCGACCTCGGCGGCCGTGTCGTCGTGCTGCACGGCGATCTTGGCGGCGATCAGCAGCTCCTCGGGGCCGAGGTGCAGGGTGCGCATGTGGATGACGCGGGTGACCGTGTCACCGTCGACGATCGCGGCCTCGATCTTCCTGACGTCCTCGAGACCGGCGGCTTCGCCGAGCAGCAGCGACTTGGTCTCGGCGGCCAGGACCAGGGCGATGAGGACGAGCAGGACACCGATGCAGACGGTGCCGATGCCGTCCCAGATGCCGTCGCCGGTGATGAGGGCGAGGCCGACGCCGCCGAGGGCGAGGACCAGACCGATGAGCGCGCCGAAGTCCTCCAGCAGGACGACGGGCAGCTCGGGTGCCTTGGCCCGGCGGATGAACTGGGCCCAGGAGAGCTTTCCGCGCAGCTCGTTGGACTCCTTGATGGCCGTGCGGAAGGAGAAGCCCTCGGCGATGATCGCGAAGACCAGGACACCCACCGGCCAGAACCAGTTCTCCAGCTCGTGCGGCTCGATGATCTTCTCGTAGCCCTCGTAGATGGCGAACATGCCACCGACCGAGAAGAGCACGATCGAGACGAGGAACGCGTAGATGAAGCGGTCGCGGCCGTAGCCGAACGGGTGTTGCGGGGTGGCTTCGCGCTGTGCGCGCTTGCCGCCCACGAGCAGCAGGAACTGGTTGCCGGAGTCGGCGAGCGAGTGGACGCCCTCGGCGAGCATCGACGAGGAGCCGCTGAACGCGAACGCCACGAACTTCGATGCCGCGATCGCGAGGTTGGCGCCGAGTGCCGCCACGATCGCCTTGGTACCGCCTGACGCGCTCATGTGTCCGCGTTGTCCCTTCGACTCTGCCGCCGTCGTACGTCCACGCCGTCCACGCGTGTACCCGGCTTTGCCCGGCCTTTGCCGGTGGGCCATTCTTGCAGCCCGGCCGGGCAGCGGCGCGTCAGGTGTCCACAAGCCCGGTCATATGATCACCGGCCGTGCACAGCCTGGTTCATACGATCACAGTGGCGCGGAAGACCGTGCCCGCGCCCGAGATCTTCGCCTTCTCGCCGGCCGGGACGAACACCGACTGACCGGCGCCCAGTTCCTGTTCCCCGGCCCGGACGGAACCGGCCGTGCAGAGCAGGATCTGCGGGGTGCCGAGGGTGACGTCATGGGCGCTGCCGCCTTCGGGCAGGACGTACCGGGAGAGCCGGAACTCGTCGATCGGCGTCTCGTAGACCTCCTCGCCGTCCGGGGAGGCCTCGGGGCGCAGCACGCCCGGGTCGCTCGCCTCGAAGCGGACGATGCGCAGGAGTTCGGGGACGTCGACGTGCTTGGGGGTCAGGCCGCAGCGCAGGACGTTGTCGGAGTTGGCCATGATCTCGACGCCGAGGCCGCTGAGGTAGGCGTGCGGGATGCCGGCGCCGAGGAAGAGGGCCTCGCCCGGCTGCAGCCGGACGTGGTTGAGGAGCATGGCCGCGATGACGCCGGGGTCGCCGGGGTAGTGGTGGGCGATGTCGGCGTAGGGGGCGTAGGCGCCGCCGAGGCGGGTGCAGGCGGCGGTGGCCTCGGCGACCGTGTGGGCCATCTCCTCGGGGTCGGCGCTGAGGATCGCGGTGAGGACCTCGCGCAGGGCCGCGTCCTCGGGGTGGGCGTGCAGCAGGTCGACGTACGGCTTGAGGGAGTCGACGCCGAGGCCGGCGAGCAGGTCGGCGGTCTGTACGGGGTCGCGGAAGCCGCACAGGCCGTCGAACTCGGTGAGGGCGCAGATGAGTTCGGGCTTGTGGTTGGCGTCCTTGTAGTTGCGGTGCGGGGCGTCGACCGGGATTCCGCGGCGCTCCTCGTCGGCGTACCCCTCCCCGGCCTGCTGCAGGTCCGGGTGCACCTGGAGGGACAGGGGGGCGCCGGCAGCGAGGATCTTGAGCAGGAACGGCAGGTGCGGGCCGAACCTGGCGACCGCGTCGGCGCCGAGTTCCTGCTCCGGGTGGGCCTCGATGACCTCGACGAGGGTTCCGCGTGCGGTGCGCGAGGGTGCGCCCGGGTGGGCTCCCATCCACATCTCCGCCTGCGGTTCGCCGGTCGGCTCCACACCGAGGAGGTGCGGGATGGCGGTGGGGGAACCCCAGGCGTAGGGGCGGACGGTGTTGTCGAGGCGGTCCATGTGTCTTCTCTGTCTCCGTACGTACGCGGCTCAGCCGGCGTTGTCGCTTCTTCTCGCGCCGCTGGTGGGCGGCGCGGTCGGTCGGCCAGGAGTCAGATCAGGCCCCCGAAGCGAGCGCCAGGTAAACGGCGGCGAAATCCGTGACGGCGATCAGTTCCGCGAGGGTCTCCAGTTCGCCGCCCTCCTCGGGTTCGAGTTCGCTGATGGGCGTGTCATGGGTGAGGGCCAGATCGCGGGCGGCCGGGGCTGCGGTGAGGCCGCTGAGCGGGCGGTCGCGCAGCAGCACCACGCGCGCGTGCAGCGCGGGTGCCTCATCGACGCGGTCGCGGAAGAAGTCGTCCGGGTCGGCGCTGGCGGCGAGCGGGCCGGCCAGCAGGGCGCTGTGTTCGGCCAGCGCCTCGGGAAGTTCGGCGACCAGGGCCGGGCGGCCGGCGAGTTCGGCGAGGGCGGCGGCGAACCGGCGGCCCGCGGGACCTGCCGAGGTGCCCTCCGTCCACACGACGGGGAGCGCGTCGGCGAGTTCGGCGGCGAGGGTCTTGGCCGGGTTGCTGTAGGTCGCGATGGCCGGGCCGCAGCGCTCGGCGACGAGGTCCAGCCGGTCGGCGATCTTCTCCAGGGCGTCCGGCGCGGCGCCGAGCAGGCCGATCCGGTCCAGGAGCGCCAGCAGGGGGGTGAGCAGCGCCCAGAAGACGCCAGGGGAGGACGCGGCGAGCGGTTCTCCCTGGTCGTACGGAGCTGTCGCCATCGGTACGAACAGGCCGTGGGCGCCGGCGACCGCCTCGGCGAGCGGGGTGCCGGACGGGGCCACCGCGGCGAGCGAGCAGCCCCGGCGGTAGGCCTGGTCGGCGAGGAGGGAGAGGCTCGGCTCGGTGCCGTCCGGGGTGGCGATCAGCAGCAGGTCCACGGACCCGGCCCAGCCCGGGAGTTCCCAGCGCAGGGCTCCCGCGGCCGGGGCGACCCCGTTCGGGGGCAGCCGTACGACGGGGCTGCCGGCGCCGGCCAGGGTGCCGAGGAGATCGGCGGTGTGGGTGGCTGCGGCGCCCGGGCCCGCGATCAGGACGGCACGGGGACGGCCGTCGGGCTTGAGGCCACCGATGCCGGCCTCGACGGCGTGCCGGGCGGCGGTGCGGACGCGGGCGCCGGCCTCCGCCGCGCCGCGCAGCAGTCCGCGGCGGTCGGCCTCGGCGAGGCCCTCCGGGGTGTCGAGCAGCGATTCGTCCAGCATGGGCGGGGGCCTCCGATCGCCGGGTGTCCTGGGGTCCTACGAGGTGACGGTCCTCGTCACTGCGGGCGGCGGGCCTCGTCGACGAGCAGGACCGGGATGCCGTCGCGGACCGGGTAGGCGAGGCCGCAGTCCTGGCCGGTGCAGATCAGCTCGGTGTCCTGCTCCTTCAGGGGGGCGTGGCAGGCCGGGCAGGCGAGGATCTCCAGGAGGCCGGCTTCGAGCGGCATGAGGTGTCCCTTCGGCGGGTTGATTGTCTAGCCGCTGGTCAGCGTACCGCCGGCAGCGGGGTGGGGCTGGGGTTCCGGTGGCGCCCGGGGCGCGCCGGGCTCACCCCCTGATGATCGCCAGGGCCTCGTCCCTGATCTTCGTCATGGTCGCCTCGTCCCTGGCCTCGGCGTTCAGGCGGAGGAGCGGCTCGGTGTTGGAGGGCCGGACGTTGAACCACCAGTCGGCCGCGGCGACCGTGAGGCCGTCGAGGTCGTCGAGGGTGACGTCGGCGCGGCCCTCGTACGCGGCGCGGATCGCGGCGAGGCGGGCGGACTGGTCGGCGACGGTGGAGTTGATCTCGCCGGAGCCCGCGTAGCGGTCGTACTGCGCGACCAGGCCGGACAGCGGGCCCTCCTGGCCGCCGAGGGCGGCGAGGACGTGCAGGGCGGCCAGCATGCCCGTGTCGGCGTTCCAGAAGTCCTTGAAGTAGTAGTGGGCGGAGTGTTCGCCGCCGAAGATGGCGCCCGTGCGGGCCATCTCGGCCTTGATGAAGGAGTGGCCGACCCGGGTGCGGGCCGGGGAGCCGCCGTTCTCCCGCACGACCTCGGGGACCGTACGCGACGTGATCAGGTTGTGGATGACCGTGCCCGTGCCGCCGTTGCGGGCCAGTTCACGGGCGGCGACCAGCGCGGTGATCGCGGACGGCGAGACCGGGTCGCCGTTCTCGTCGACGACGAAGCAGCGGTCGGCGTCGCCGTCGAAGGCGATGCCGAGGTCGGCGTCCTCCGCCGGGACCCGCTTCTGCAGGTCCACGAGGTTGGCCGGGTCGAGCGGGTTGGCCTCGTGGTTGGGGAAGGTGCCGTCCAGTTCGAAGTACATCGGGACGAGGGTCAGGGGCAGGCCGGCGAAGACCGAGGGGACCGTGTGGCCGCCCATGCCGTTGCCGGCGTCGACCACGACCTTCAGCGGGCGGATGGAGGTCAGGTCGACCAGGGAGCGGAGGTACGCCGCGTAGTCCTCCAACGTCTCGCGGGAGGAGAGGGTTCCCGGCCGGGCCACCGGCTCCGGGGCGCCCTGCGCCAGCCAGCGCTCGGCCAGCTCGCGGATCTGCGCCAGGCCCGTGTCCTGGCCGACAGGGGCGGCGCCCGCGCGGCACATCTTGATGCCGTTGTACTGGGCCGGGTTGTGCGAGGCGGTGAACATCGCGCCGGGCAGGTCCAGTGCGCCCGAGGCGTAGTACAGCTGGTCCGTGGAGCACAGGCCGATCTCGGTGACGTCGACGCCGCGGTCCGCCGCGCCGCGTGCGAAGGCGCGGGAGAGGGCGGGCGACGAGGGTCGCATGTCGTGGCCGACGACGACGGCCGCCGCTCCCGTCACCTCCGCGAAGGCGGCGCCGAAGAGTCCGGCCAGTGCCTCGTCCCACTGGTCCGGGACCACTCCGCGTACGTCGTACGCCTTCACGATCTGCGACAGATCAGCAGTCACGGCCAACCCTCCTGAAGTCCTATGGGTGCCCACAAACTACCCGTCCGGGGCAAGGGCTCGGTGCGCGGACACCGGCTCGACGTCCGGTGGCCCCCGAGCCGTAACACGCCGGCGAGGCGAATCGTCACGCCTGACGGGGGTGGCGTCGGGTGGCGCTCAGTTGTCCGGGGAGCGCAGGACCCTCAGGTGGCCGCGGCGTGCCACCTCCATGGGATCCGCCCCACGGCCTGCGCCGCCGGCCCCGGCCGCGCGTTCCTGCGGGCGGGCCGCCTCGCGCACGGCGTTGGCGAGCGCTTCCAGGTCGTCCCCACTGGGTTGGGCGGGGGCGGAGCCGTCGAGGAGGCGGACGACCTCCCAGCCGCGCGGGGCGGTCAGGCGCTCGGAGTGCTCGGCGCACAGGTCGTAGCAGTGGGGTTCGGCGTAGGTGGCGAGCGGGCCGAGGACCGCGGTCGAGTCGGCGTAGACGTACGTCAGCGTCGCGACGGCGGGTCGGCCGCAGGCGGTGCGCGAACAGCGACGTACAGGGCTCACGACGATGGACGGTACCGCACTCTTGACCGGGCCGCGACGACTCTCCACCAGGTCACTCCACTGTGTCGCGCTGTGAAACGCCCCACACACCCTTTCGAGTGGGCCCCACTGACCTGCGGTGACGGCCGTTCGGGGGATGCCAGGCGGGAGCGCGTCCGGTCACGAGTCGGTACAAACATCGTCAATTGCCTTGTGTTCGGCGGTCTTGGAGGGTTACGGAAACGAGCCAGACGTTGGCTGGAATGGTCATCCTGCGACGTGGGGGTGGGTACGGCCGGTTGCCACGTGGGGACGGACGGGCGGAGGGCGCGGGGACTACGCTTCACCAGTGATGGACAACCGTGTACCGCCCCGTGCTGCCGGACCCGGGCCTCGTCGCCGTGATCGCCACGGTCGGGGCATGCGAGGACCGATCGCGCCGCCGCAGGTGCCGCTGGCGGCCAGCCGTGCCGATGTGTTCGCGGACCTGGTGCAGGACTCCGTGGAGCGTCTCGAGCGGCGGTGGCCGCAGCTGGCCGACATCGATTTCCTCGTGCTGGAGGTACCGCGGCTGGAGGGCCGGGGTGATCAGGCGGCGGTGTGGGGGGACGAGGCCGTGCCGCTCGGGGGGATCATCCCTGCGCGTGACGGGCGGCAGGCCCGGGTGGTCGTGTACCGGCGGCCGGTGGAGATCCGCACCAAGGGGCGGGACGAGCGGGCCGCGCTGGTGCACGAAGTGGTCGTGGAGCAGGTGGCCGAGCTGCTCGGGCTGACGCCGGAGACGGTGGATCCGCGGTACGGGGAGGACTGAGGGGGTCGCGGGGTCCGGTGCCCGGGGAGGCGTGACCGCCCGCAGCCGGGGAAGGGCAGCGCCCCCGAAGGGGCGCGAGGCACCGCGTGAGCGGCCACGACGGGCCCGCACCCGGTGAGGCGTCGCGGGACCGCCGACGGTCTCCCGTGATCGGTGTCCTTCTTCAGCAGGTGTTCGGTGCCCTACTTCTGCAGGATGGACAAGTCCTCGTCCGTCGTCGGTACCGCCACCACGGCGTGGTCGTTCGGGAGGGTCTGGATGGTGAAGGCGGGGATGGCGCCCTCGGTGGTGGCGAGGGTGCGGGAGGCGTAGACGGGGCCGCCGGAGACGGGTTCCACGGTGAGGGCGTAGGTGCCCTTCAGGCCCGAGGGGACCGGCGCGGCGACGTTCTGGGTCGTGCCGGACTTGATCGTGTAGGTCTTCGTCACCGGGCTTCCGCCTTCGCTGCCCGCCGACGCGGTGACCTTGACCGTGGCGGTGGCGGTGGGGGCCGTCAGGGCGAGGGTCGAGCCCTTCGCGCTGTTGTCGGCCGCCGTCGCGCGCGTGCCGACGGCGGTGGTGGCCGGGATGAACGCGGTTTCCTGCTTGTCGCCCTTGCCCCGGACGACCCTGAGAGCCGCGACGACCGGGACCGACCGGTCGCTGGGGGTGAGGACGAGGGAGCCGGCTTCGCCGCGGGTGACGTCGCCGAGGTCGACCGCCGCGGTCATACCGGACTTGACGTGGAGCGTCTCGTTGCCGGCCGGGGTGATCAGACCGTCGGGCGAGGCCAGGCGGATCCTCAGGTCGGCATCGTCGCCGGCGTGCGTGAAGGCGATCAGGCGGACGTCGGTGGCGTCCTTCGGGATGCCGGGCAGGACCAGACTGCCGGCCGGGTCGGCGGCAGCGGCCAGCCAGTCGCCGCCCGTCTTGTCGTCCAGGGCCTGCACGGCCGCACCGACCCGCCCGCTGCGCACGCTGACGTGGACGGTCAGGTCGGCCTGCCGCTCGTCGGTGAGCGTGGAGAGCAGGACCGGCTCGCTCGCGTGCGGCTCGACGGTCAGGCTCTCGCCCAGCGAGGACTTGATGGCGCCGTCCTTGCCGTACAGCTCGATGTCGACGACGGCGGCGGAGTCGTCGGGGTTGGTCAGGTGGACGTAGTCGGTTCGGCCGGTGGCCGTGCCGGCGCCCGGAAACCAGAACTCGGTGTCCGCGCCGGAGCAGTTGACGCCCTGGAGGCCGCGGCCGGTGCCGGCGGCGACCTCGGTCGTCTCCTGGACGGTCCAGCCGGGCGCGAACCTGCCGTCCGCGGTGCCGACGAGGGCGGGGGCCTCGCCACCGGAGATGTCACCGGTGGCCGGCGTGCCCGGTGCCTTCGGGGTCAGTACCGGCTGTTCGGTCTTCTTCCTGCCCTTCTCGCCCTTGGCTCCGCCGTCCTTCTGGCCGGTGCCCTCCGCCGACTTCCCGGCGGCCGCCCGCAGTTGGGCCTTGCCGCTGTTCGCGGCGCCCTTGGTGACGGGCGTGAACGACGTGTACGAGGTGTCGGCGATGTCCGAGGTGCTCGGCGCCGGGCAGAGCAGGCTGGTGCGCTCGACGGGCAGCTGGGCGGCCGCCCGGGGTGCGGCGGCGCCGGACGCGGACGGTGTGTCGAACGCGGCGAACGCGGTGACGGCGGCCAGCGCGGTGGTGCCGGCGATCAGGGACAGGGTGGTGCGGTTCACTGCTGGCTCCCGTCGGGGCGCTCACTGCCGGTGCCGTGGGGGTGCTGGGCCGGGTCGTAGCCCTGGGGGGCGGGGTCGTACGCCGGGTCGTAGCCCTGTTGCTGGTACGCCGCCGGGTCATAGGGCATCTGGTCGGCGGTGCCGCTGTAGGCGTACGGGTCGTACTGGGCCGTCTGGTAGGGGTCGGGCTGCTGGTACGTGTGCTGGTCGTAGCCGGCCGGCGCGGCCTGGTACGGGTCCGTGCCGTAGCCGCCGTACCCGGCCTGCGCGTAGGTGGCCGGATCCCAGTCCGGGTTTCGCTCGGCCGGGGGAACGCCCATGTCGTACGACTGCTGCTGCGGTACGGCGGCCGGGGGCTGCTCCGGAAGCGGTGGGGTGCCGGGCCGGTCCTCGGCGGCCGCTTCCTCGGCCTGGGCGCGCAGGCGGCGGGCGCGGCGGCCTTCGCCGGCGGTGGCCTGGGCGGGCACGGCCTGCTCCTCGGGGAGGTCGTCGTCGACGTCGCGGCGACGGCCGGGCAGGGCGAGGACGACCAGGACGACGGCGAGCGCGCCCTGTGCCCAGAGCCACGCGGTGTGGGCGAGGGGGGTGTCGTAGGTGACGTCCAGCCTGCCGCCGGACGGGGGCAGTTGGAAGCCCTGGGCCCAGCCGTCGACCGTGGTGCGGGTGAGCGGCTTGCCGTCCAGGGTGGCCGTCCAGCCGTCGGCGGCGGTGTCGGCGAGGCGCAGGACACGGCTGCCCTGGCCGGACGGGATCGTCGTGTGGATCTCCACCGGGCCCGCGGCCACCGGCTGGGCCTTGCCCGAGCCGGAGGCGGGCACGAGGGCAGCGCGGGACACCTCCTGGTCGACGCGCCACAGGGCGCTGCCGTGCTGCTGGCTGAGCCGGCTCAGGCCCGGGGTGGCGTCGAGGATGCGGGTGATGTCGCGGGGGGCGCCCTTGTGGACGAGGACGTAGCGGACGGCGAAGCCGCCGAGTTCGCCCGCCTGGTCGGCGCCGGAGCCTGCGACGAGGTGGGCGACGACCTGGCCCAGGCGGGTGTTGTCGCCGCCGGCGACGGCGAGTTCGGCGTCCCCCATGCGGGCGCCGGAGCCGCGGACCAGGGAGTAGCGCACGCGCGCGGTGGAGTCGCTGTCGAGGACCAGGGTGCGGGCCTGGTCGCCGCCGGTGGAGTCCTCGGCGACGAACGCGGGCACCTGGGCCGGGTCGCGGCGCTCCAGGGGGCCGTCGGCGCCGCGGAGCATCCAGCCGGCGGCGACGAGCAGCGGGCCGGCGGCCGCGGCGAGGGCGATCAGGGCGGCGACGGGCTGGCGCCAGCCGAAACTCTGCTCGGCCACGCGCGCGCGTGCACCGTCGGCGCCGAGCGCGGCGGCGGCCAGCAGGGCGATGCCGTGGACGAGGGTGGCCGGTCCCGCCCACACGGACTTGTTGGACAGGACGGCGAAGACGAAGCCCACCAGGGCGACGGCCCAGGCGGTGCGGATGCCGAGCTGCCGCTGCGAGCGCAGGAGTGCGGCGAGCGCGGCGAGCACGATGCCGATGAGCATCAGGCCGTGCATGGTCCCGGGACCGCCGGGCGCGGCGCCGAGCAGGTCGAGCGCGGAGGCGGCCGAGGGGCCGTACTCCAGGCCGGCCTCCTGGAAGAAGCCGGTCGGCAGGAGGGTCAGCGACCAGGGGGCGAGCATCAGCAGCGGGGTGGCGAGCTGGGCGAGGAAGCGCAGGCCGTGGGCGACGAGGTCGCCGCGGCGCAGCACGAGCACGCCGAGGCCGAGCAGCAGCGCGATGGGCCAGATGATCGGCGTGAAGGCGGTGGCGATCGTCAGCAGCAGTGCGTATGCCCACGTGGCGCGCCAGCTGCCGCGGGCGCCGGTGCGCTGTGCGAGGCCGCTCGCGGCGATGCCCGCGCGGGCGATGAGCGGCAGCAGGACGGCGAGGACGGCGGTGCCGATGCGGCCGCCGGCCAGGGCGCCGGTGGTGGCGGGCAGGAAGGCGTAGACGACGGCCGCCCACGCGCGCAGCAGCCGGGAGGTGACCAGGGGCCGGGAGGCGAAGTAGGCGGTGAAGCCGGCGAGTGGCACCGAGCCGACCAGCAGGACGGTGACGGCGAGACCGGTGGAGCCGAACAGGACCGAGGCGAGGGCCGCGACGATCGCCAGGTAGGGCGGAGCGGCCGGGGTGCCGCCGGCGCCGACGGAATGCCAGGCGTCCAGGTAGCGGGACCACAGGTCGCCGGCGCCGGCCGGGGCGGGCAGCAGGGCGCCGCCGGCGAGGGCGCCGCCGCCGAGCAGGGCGCGGCAGGCGACGAGCGAGATGAGCAGCAGGGCGAGGAAGAGCACCGGTCCGGGTTTGCGGGCGATCCGCTTGAGCCGGGCGAACTGCTCGACCTCCAGGAAGTCGGCGTCGTCGCCGCCGGGCCCGGACTCCACGGCGCCGCCGTGCCGGCCGGCCGAGGAGGTGTCGGTGTCGCTGCCGCTGGTGAAGTTGCCGGCGAACTGTTCGACGGTGGCCCGGACGGTGGCGCCGGGCGGTGGGAACAGCTGGCGCAGTTCGCCCTTGTCGATCCGGGCGGGGCCGCGGCGGCGCCGGGCGGCGAAGATCCGCTCGGGCCGCAGCAGGGTGCTGAGCAGGCCGCGGATCTCGTCGACGGCCTGGCCGGGGACCTTGCCGACGAGGTAGGCGAGGGTGCGCAGGACGGTGCCGAGGACGAGTCGCAGCAGCACCCAGGGCAGCGCTGCGCCACGCGTGTTGACGAGCAGGGTGTAGACGGCGCCGGCCTTGTCGACCTTGTGCGGGGAGGCGGTGGTGCGGCCCGCGCAGTCGACCGTGCGGCGCTCGCGGGAGGCTGCCTCGGCGTGCCGGACGACGGCCTCGGGGGCGATCAGGACGCGGTGGCCGGCCGTGTGGGCGCGCCAGCACAGGTCGACGTCGTCGCGCATCAGGGGCAGCCGGCGGTCGAAGCCGCCGAGCTGTTCGAAGACGTCGCGGCGGATGAGCATGCCGGCGGTGGAGACGGACAGCACGGTGCGGACGTGGTCGTGCTGGCCCTGGTCCTGTTCGCGGCGGTCCAGGCCGGTCCAGCGGCGGCCGGAGTTGGCGATGGAGACGCCGACCTCCAGCAGCTGCCGGCGGTCGTACCAGCCGCGCAGCTTGGGGCCGACGACCGCGACGTCGTCACGGCCGAGTTCGAGTTCGTTGTCGACGACCCGGAGCAGCTGGGCGAGGGCGTCGGGTTCGGGGGCGCAGTCGTCGTGCAGCAGCCAGAGCCACTGGACGGGCTCACCGTGCGGCAGTTCGGGCAGGTCGTACGCGTCGTCGCGCCAGGTGCGCGAGACGGGGTCCCAGCCGCTGGGGCGCTTGAGGTACGGCAGGTCGTCCGGGGTGAGGACGGGCGCGGTGCGGCTCGCCTCCTCCACGGCCTGGCCGAAGCCGGTGCGCCGGGCGAGGTGCAGCACGCCCGCGTCGCCGAGGGCGTCGGTGAGCAGCTGGGCGGAGTCGTCCGCGCTGCCGGTGTCGGCGGCCACCGCGTACTGGACGGGGCGCTCCTGGCCGAGCAGCCCGGCGAGCGCGTCGGGCAGCCAGCGGGCGCCGTCGTGGGAGACGAGGACCGCGGTCACCACATGGCGCGGGAACTCAGGTGTGGCAGCGCTGTGCTGGGCCGCCGTATGGCTGTGCACGGACATCGAGGTACGGGCCCCGGTTCGATGGACTGCGGTGGACGCCTGTGTTCCCTCGTGCGTCGGGCGCGTCGAGGGGACAGCTGGGCGTCTCGGACGAGCGCCCACACTATCGGCTGGCCATGACGACGGCCCGCCGCCTGTGGATAACCCACGGGTGACGGGCCGTTCGTGACGTTTTCGTGTGGACGCGCGCGTGGTCGCGGTGCGGGCGGCCGGTGCGGTCGTTTCAGATGGCGGCCTTCTTGAGCCTGCGGCGTTCGCGCTCGGACAGGCCGCCCCAGATGCCGAAGCGCTCGTCGTTGGCGAGGGCGTACTCGAGGCACTCGGAGCGGACCTCGCAGGCGAGGCAGACCTTCTTGGCCTCTCTGGTGGAGCCGCCCTTCTCGGGGAAGAAGGACTCGGGGTCGGTCTGGGCGCACAGCGCGCGCTCCTGCCAGCCGAGTTCCTCGTCCGCGTCGTCGACCAGCAGTTGCTGCACCAGCTCGGTCATGTGCGCCCCTCGTCTGTCTTTCACGTCCCCGTGCGTAGCCGTCACCGATGCCGGCTGAACGACACGAGTGAAATTACAAGTGTGCTGCTCCGGGCGAGTCAAGCCGAGATCTGCTATTGAGCCCGTTATTCACTCTGCGGAACCAAGGCCGTGCGGAAAGTGTTCAAATCGCCATAAACCTCGACACGCAGCCGGGCCCGCGCGGGGCGGTCGAACCCCGTACAGATCTCTGTACGGGGAAAGACGCCTCTGTGTTCGATCGCGTTCCGCGAGGCCCGAGCGCTCGGATGTGCCCCATGTGTCCCGGCATCCAGGTGAACAAACCTTTCACCTGACAGAGGAACCGGATGAGGTGAAACATGTCCCACTCACCGGGCACCGAGTTGACAGTGCGGGTGTGAGCCGGTGTTCTAGTGGGCATGCTCGCGAACTTGGCACTCACCTCGACCCGCACCGCCGGGTCCCACGGTGCTGCCCGCGCGCGCTGTAGCTGTTGTTGCTGTTCCAGCTGTTGAGCCAAGCCCGCTCCGGCTGTTCCCGAGTCCGTACCGGCTCGGTCGCGTCTCCCCCTCAGTGATCCCTCACCAGGGCACCCCGCCCGCCCGTGACCCGGGCGGACCGCACGCGCCTCCCAGCTCCAGCCCCCCACCTCTCCCGCCGAGGACCACCGCACCCCGATGAACAGCGACAACGACCTCCAGATCGCCGGCGACATCCTCGAAGTCCCGCACCTGCTCCAGCCGCCGCGCGAGCACCCGGCCACCGTGGCCGAGTTCGTGGGCCTCGCCCGCACGATCGCCGCCGACCGCTCCCAGTGGGCCCACCTCGTCCGCTACGACGCCACCACCCGCTGGTACCACCGGCTGCGCACCGGGCCGGGCTACGAGGTGTGGCTGCTGTCCTGGGTGCCCGGGCAGGGCAGCGGGCGGCACGACCACGGCCGTTCCTCCGGGGTCCTCACCGTTCTGGAGGGCACGCTCACGGAGCACACGGAGCGCGGCACGCGCACGCTGGCAGCGGGCGCGCAGCGGGTGTTCGCGCCGGGATACGTCCACGAGGTCGGCAACGACGCCCTGGAGCCGGCGGTCAGCCTGCACGTGTACCACCCCGGCCTGACCGAGATGCCCATGCACACCTCTGCGCGCTGCGAGGCGCGTCGGGTGACTGCCTGACGCATTGTCGGACCCGCCTGCAAGACTTGGGCCATGCGCATTGTGGTTCTGGCAGGCGGCATCGGCGGTGCCCGTTTCCTGCGCGGTCTGAAGCGGGCCGTGCCGGACGCGGACGTCACGGTCATCGGCAACACCGGCGACGACATCCATCTCTTCGGGCTGAAGGTCTGCCCGGACCTGGACACGGTCATGTACACGCTGGGCGGCGGCATCAACGAGGAGCAGGGCTGGGGGCGCGCCGACGAGACCTTCCGCCTGAAGGAGGAGCTGGCCGCCTACGGGGTGGGGCCGGAGTGGTTCGGGCTCGGCGACCGGGACTTCGCCACGCACATCGTGCGGACGCAGATGCTCGGCGCCGGTTATCCGCTGAGCGCGGTCACCGAGGCGCTGTGCGACCGCTGGAAGCCGGGCGTGAAGCTGATCCCGATGACCGACGACCGCGTCGAGACGCACGTGGCCGTCGAGATCGACGGCGAGCGCAGGGCGATCCACTTCCAGGAGTACTGGGTGAGGCTGCGCGCCTCCGTCCCGGCCCTCGCGGTCGTCCCGGTCGGCGCCGAACAGGCCAAGCCGGCCCCGGGCGTCCTGGAGGCCATCGCCGCGGCGGACGTGATCCTCTTCCCGCCGTCCAACCCGGTCGTGTCCATCGGCACGATCCTCGCCGTCCCCGGCATCCGCGAGGCCGTCGCCGACGCGGGTGTGCCGGTGATCGGCCTGTCCCCGATCGTCGGGGACGCGCCCGTGCGCGGGATGGCCGACAAGGTGCTCGAGGCGGTCGGCGTGGAGTCCACGGCCGCCGCGGTCGCCGAGCACTACGGCTCCGGACTGCTGGACGGCTGGCTGGTGGACACGGTGGACGCCGGCGCGGTCGAGCGCATCGAGGCGGACGGCATCCGCTGCCGGGCCCTGCCGCTGATGATGACGGACCTGGACGCGACCGCCCGGATGGTGCGGGAGGCACTGGCCCTGGCCGAGGAGGTGCGGGGAGCATGAGCGAGGAGCGCCCGCAGTACACGGTCTGGGCCCTGTCGGGCATCCCCGAGGTGCAGCCGGGCGACGACCTCGCCAAGCTGATCGCCGCCGCCGAGCCGGGCCTGGCCGACGGGGACGTGCTGCTCGTCACCTCCAAGATCGTGTCCAAGGCCGAGGGCCGGATCGTCCGGGCGACCGACCGCGAGGCCGCGATCGACGCCGAGACGGTCCGGGTCGTGGCCCGCCGCGGCACGCTCCGCATCGTCGAGAACCGCCAGGGCCTGGTCATGGCGGCGGCCGGCGTGGACGCCTCCAACACCCCTGCCGGGACCGTGCTGTTGCTGCCCGAGGACCCGGACGCGTCCGCCCGCGCGATCCGCGCCGGCCTGCGGGCCGCCCTCGGTGTCAACGTCGGTGTCGTCGTCACCGACACCTTCGGGCGACCCTGGCGCGCGGGACTCACGGACGTGGCGATCGGCGCCGCCGGGGTGCGCGTGCTGGACGATCTGCGCGGGCGCACGGACGCGTACGGCAACCCGCTCAGCGCCACCGTCGTCGCCACCGCGGACGAGCTGGCCGCGGCGGGCGACCTGGTCAAGGGCAAGGCGGCGGGCCGCCCGGTGGCTGTGGTGCGCGGACTCCCCCACGTGGTGCACGGGACGAACGGCGCGGACCACGCAAACGCCGGGGGCGACCGGCACGGCGGGGACCGACGGGACCCCGGGAACGACGGGGACGAACGGGCCGTCGGGGGCGAGGGGTACCGCGGGGGCCTACGGGACGGCGGGGAAGAGGGGGACGGCGAGGGCGCGCGGGCGCTGGTGCGCAACGCGGCCGACGACATGTTCCGGCTCGGCACCTCCGAGGCGGTCCGGGAGGCGGTGACCCAGCGCCGTACCGTACGGGCGTTCACCGACGACCCGGTGGACCCCGGCGCCGTCCGCCGGGCGGTGGCGGCCGCGGTGACCGCGCCCGCCCCGCACCACACCACACCGTGGCGGTTCGTCCTTCTGGAGTCGCAGGAGTCGCGGGTGCGGCTGCTGGACGCGATGCGCGACGCATGGATCGCCGACCTGCGCCGGGACGGCAAGACCGAGGAGTCCGTCGCGAAGCGGATCCGCCGCGGTGACGTCCTGCGCAACGCGCCCTACCTGATCGTGCCCTGCCTCGTCATGGACGGCTCGCACACCTACGGGGACGCCCGGCGGGACGGCGCCGAGCGGGAGATGTTCGTGGTCGCGATGGGCGCGGGCGTACAGAATCTGCTGGTCGCGCTGGCCGGCGAGCGGCTGGGCTCGGCATGGGTGTCGTCCACGATGTTCTGCCGGGACGTGGTGCGCGAGGTGCTGGAACTGCCGGCGGACTGGGATCCCATGGGCGCGGTGGCGGTCGGCCGCCCGGCGGAGGCCCCGAGACCGAGACCGGGACGGGACGCGGGGGCGTTCGTGGAGGTGCGGTGAGGGGTGGCGCCGACAGGGGCGGGCGGTGCCGGGTGGTGGGGGGCGGTGCCGACGGAGCCCCGGGCGGTTGCGGGCGGTACCGCGGGTGGCGGCAGAGCGGCGCCGACAGGACCGGGTGATTGCGGGCGGTGCCGGGCGGTGGCGGGCTTCGTCCGCTTCTTTCGGATACTTGGTCGCGATGACCGCCTAGTCTCGTAGGACGGCACCGGAACCCCTAGGACTCATCCGTGGCAGGACGCTTCCCCCAGCGGCCCACGCGTACGACCGTGCGCGGCGGGCATGTCGCCGTACCCACGGCGGGCGGTGCCGGGATACCGCGGCAGGCGGCAACCCCCGCGCGGGTACGGCGGTGGGTGCCGGACGGGCCGCTCGACCTCGGGCTGGTCCTCGGACCGCTCCGGCGCGGGCCCGGGGACCCGACGTTCCGGGCCACGGCGGACGGGTCCGTGTGGCGCGCGTGCCGTACGCCCGTCGGGCCGGCCACGCTGCGGGTGCGCGCGTACGGCGGTGAGGTGGTCGGCGAGGCGTGGGGGCCCGGGGCCGAGTGGCTGCTGGAGCGGTTGCCGGACCTGCTCGGTGCCGCCGACGACCCCGAGGCGTTCGTACCTCGGCACCGGGTGGTGGCGCTCGCGTGGCACCGGCGGCCGGGACTGCGGCTGACGCGGACCGGGCTGGTGCTGGAGTCGCTGATCCCGTCGGTGCTGGAGCAGAAGGTCACCGCCGACGAGGCGTACCGGGCATGGCGGCTGCTCGTGCGGAGGTTCGGGGAGCGAGCGCCAGGGCCCGCGGGGCTCGGCGAACGGCCGATGTGGGTGATGCCGGAGCCGCGGACCTGGGCGCTGATCCCCTCCTGGGAGTGGCACCGCGCCGGGGTCGACGACAAGCGGGCGTCCACGATTCTGCGCGCCGTGCGGGTCGCTGCGCGGCTGGAGCAGGCGGTGGGAATGCCGGCGGTCGAGGCTCGGGCGCGGTTGGAGGTCGTGCCGGGGGTGGGGCCGTGGACGTCGGCGGAGGTCGTGCAGCGGAGCCATGGGGCGGCGGACGAGGTGACGGTGGGGGATCTGCACCTCCCCGGGATCGTGGGGTGGGCGTTGGCGGGGGACCGGGATGCCGACGACGCGGAGATGCTGCGCTTGCTGGAGCCGTATGCCGGGCAGCGGCATCGGGCGGCTCGGTTGATCTTGCTGAGCGGGCACGTGCCGGGGCGCCGGGCGCCGAAGATGCGGCGCGTGGACATCGGGTTGCTCTGAGGGCGCGCCCAGCCGCAGCCGGATGGGGGGCCGCTTGTCGGCGCCGGCAGGGTGGGGTGCGGCGGCCGGGGCGACGGGGGCCACCACTTACTCGCGTCGGCAGGGTTCAGGGTGTGGCGGCGGGGCCACGGGGGACGCCGACCTGTGTTGGCAGGGTTCAGGGTGCGGCGGCGGGACGACGGGTTGGGGCCCCAACCGGCGTCGGCAGGGCGCAGGGTGCGGCGGCGGGACGGCGGTGGGAGGCTTGCCCGCGCCGGCGGGGTGCCGCTGCGCCCACCCGTGCCGCCCCAGCGGCACGACTGCCCGCAACGGGTCGGGGGACTGCGAAGGCGACGGCACTGCAGCTCTCCCCCTACCCCGCAGCCCGGAGGTCCGGAGCCCTGCCCGCAGCGGGTCGGGGACTGCGAAGGCGACGGCACTGCAACTCCCCAGGGGCGCGGGGAACTGCGCGAGCAGCCCGCGCCGACCCGCGGACGGCATCGGCCGAGCAGCCCCCTCCCTCTACCCCACAGCTTGGAGGTCCGGAGCCCTGCCCACAGCGGTTGGGGGACTGCGAAGGCGACGGCACTGCAACTCCCCAGGGGCGCGGGGAACTGCGCGACCAGCCCGCGCCGCCCGCGGACGGCATCGGCCGAGCAGCCCCTACCCCGCAGCCCGAAGGTCAGGAGCCCTGCCCCGTGGCCGGGGGCTGGGGGCCTTGCCCCGTGGCCGGGGGCTGGGGGCCTTGCCCCGTGGCCGGGGGCGCTGGGGGCCTTGCCCCGTGGCCGGGGGCGCTGGGGGCCTTGCCCCGTGGACCGGGGGTTCGGGGGCGCAGCGCCCGTGGGTGGGGTGGGAACGCGTCTTCTTACTGGTCGGAGGAGAACCGCACCGCCCCCGCCGGGATGCGGGCGTCGCACCACACGCGTACGCCCTCGCGCAGCTCGTTGTCGGCGCCCACGATCGCGCCGTCGCCGATGACCGTGCCGGTGAGGACGGAGCGTTCGCCGACGCGGGCGCCGGCGCCGATGAGGGAGTCGGTGATGACGGCGCCGGGTTCGATGACGGCGCCGGGAAGGATGGTCGAGCCGAAGACGCGCGCACCCTTCGCGACGAACGCGCCCTCGCCGACCACCGTGCCGCCGGTCAGCTTGGCGTCCGGCGCCACCGTGGCCGTGGGAAGGACGAGGCGGTCGCCGCAGCGGCCGGGGACGGCCGGAGAAGGCGCGCGGCCGAGAACCAGGTCGGCGGAGCCGCGGACGAACGCGGCCGGGGTGCCGAGGTCCAGCCAGTAGGTGGAGTCCACCATGCCCTGCAGGTGGGCTCCGGCCGCGAGCAGGCCCGGGAACGTCTCGCGTTCGACCGAGACCGGGCGACCCGCCGGGATGGTGTCGATGACCGAGCGGCGGAAGACGTACGCCCCCGCGTTGATCTGGTCGGTGACGATCTCCTCCGGCGTCTGCGGCTTCTCCAGGAAGGCCAGGACGCGGCCGGTCTCGTCGGTGGGGACGAGACCGTAGGCACGCGGGTCCGTCACCTTCGTCAGGTGGAGCGAGACGTCGGCGCCCGAGGACTCGTGAGTGTCGACCAGGGCCCTGATGTCCAGGCCCGTCAGGATGTCGCCGTTGAAGATCAGCACCGGGTCGTCGGGACCGGAGTGCAGGCGGGAGGCGACGTTGCGGATGGCGCCGCCCGTGCCGAGGGGCTCTTCCTCCGTCACGTACTCCAGGTGCAGGCCCAGCGCGGAGCCGTCGCCGAAGTACGGCTCGAAGACCTCGGCCAGATAGCTGGTGGCGAGGACGATGTGCTCGACGCCCGCCGCCCGCGCCCGCGCCAGCTGGTGGGCGAGGAACGGCACCCCGGCCGCCTGGACCATCGGCTTGGGTGTGTGCACCGTGAGCGGCCGCAGCCGGGTGCCTTTGCCGCCGACCAGGAGGATCGCTTCTGTCACCTGTCGTCTCTGCTTCCTGCCGGGACCGGCCGAACTACTCGTTGACTCTCGTTTCGGCCGGTCAGTGTATGCAGACCGTGCGACGACGCCTTCGATGGCCGCGCGGTGTCCCGTGAGATCGGCGTGCGGATTCCCCCGACCGCCCCGCACCGGTCCGCCGACCGCCCGGACCGGTCCCCCGACCGCCCCGCGCCGGTCCCGCGACCGTCCCGAATCGGTCCCCCGACCGTCCCGGACCGGTCTGTCGGCCGGTACCGCCCGTCCCCGAGCCGCCCCACCCGTCCCCCCGACGGCAGTGCACGCGGGCTCCGGCCTCAGCGCCCCTGATAGCGCGCCGCGGTGGTACGAGCCGTGCCCAACTTGGCGTAGAGCCGCTTTCCAGGGCACTCGGTGGCAAACCCGTCCCGATGGCCGGAGATCACGTTCAGTCGTACGTTCTTCCCCTTGGGGTAGAGATTGCCACCGCCCGACGTGAGATATGTCTTTCCCTTCGGATCGGCACCGAAGAGTCCGAGCTTCCATGCGGTGAGTTGGGCGATGGCCTTCACCGCGGCGCCCGACGGCTTGGTCGAGCCGTACGAGCCGATCACGGCGATACCCATGCTGTTGGTGTTGAAGCCGAGGGTGTGCGCACCGAGCACCGCCTTCACCACTCCCCCGGCCCGGCCCTCGTAGATGGTTCCGCACTTGTCGACGAGGAAGTTGTAGCCGATGTCCCGCCAGCCCATGCTCTTGACGTGGTAGCGGTAGATACTGCGGATGACGGAGGGGGCCTGGGCGCAGGTGTATCTGTTGCCCGACGCCGTGTGGTGGACGAAGGCCGCCTTGACCTTCTTGGTGTAGACGAACCCGCGTTCTCGCAATGACTCGTCCGCCCTCCAGCCCCGGCGCGTGACGATCCGCGGACGCGGCCCGATGTACGGCTTGACCCGCGCGGCCCCCTCCAGGCGGGCCAGTTCCAGCTCGGTGTCCCGCTGCCCCAGTGCGGGGATGGCGGTGGTGCCGAAGGCGGTGATCTCGGCGTTGGCGGCCGAGGCGGCGATCGCGGCCTCCGTGTCCAGGGCGGTGAGGGGCTCGTCGGCCGGCACGTCCTCCGGCCCCTCCCCCGCCGCGACCCCCGCCACCCCCGCGGCACCTGCAGCCCCCGCAGCCCCTGCCGACCCCGCAGCCCCTGCTGCGCCCGCCGCACCGGTCGCGCCCGTCACGCCGGTTGTGCCCGGCGCGCCGGCCTTTTCCGCCTCACTCGAGTCGCCGGTCTCCTTCGTGTCCGCCCCGGGGTCCACCAGTTCCACCCGCAACCCCGACGGCAGGGCGGACCGCGGCGCTCCCGCACCGCCGCCTCCCGCACCGCCGCCTCCCGCACCGCTGCCTCCGGCGCCCGCGCCGTCCGCGTCGGCCGAACTTCTCGCGCCGCCCTTGCTCTCCGCGCCGCCCTTGCTCGCTCCGTCGCCCTTGCTCGCCCGGCCGCCCGCGACGCCCGCGCCGTCCGAGGCGCCCTGCGCGTCAGTGCCGTCCCCGCTCCCCGCCCGCACCCGCACGTCCACGCCGTCCGATGCACCCACCCACAGCGGCGCGGTCGCCCCGCGTACGCGCCCCGACGCGCGTTCCGCCGTGCCCGGGTCGGCACCGTGGTCGGCGTTGTGCGTCTCGACGTCCTGCCAGTCGGACCACTCCCCCGTCGCGGTCGACCTGGTGCGCACCTGGACCCGTCCGTGCAGTTCGGTGTCCGGGTCGTCCCAGATCACCCCGACCAGTTCGAAACGGTCGAGGTCCGCGCGGTACAGCCCCTGTTCCGGAGCCACGCCGGCCACGCGCTCCCGGGACAGCGGGACCAGCGGGAGCGACCGGGTGCTGCCCGCCGCCGCGGCCTCGGTCGACCGGTCGGCGGTACCGGCGGCAGCGGAAGCGGCGGAAGCGGAAGTGGCGGAAGCGGAAGTGGTGGAAGCGGAAGTGGTGGAGGCAGCGGCAGTGACAGGCCCGGCGGCCGCGGCCGTCGTGGTCGTTGCGGCAGTCGCAGGCGCCACCGGGATGAGCGTGACGACCGCTGCGCAGGCGACACCGATCGAGCACGCCCCGAGTCGGGAGACGCCATGGGAGGAAGTCAGGAATCCACGCATGTGCATGATCTTGGACATAGTCAGACAAATCTGTCCATCGGGAAACTGACGGACCGTCGGGTGCCGTTCCGCCGAACCGGTGGCCTCACCGCCCGGTGCGCGCGCCCGTCCGCGCGTACCCTGTCCCGGGTGAACGCCACCGATCGCACCCCTGCCGACCTGCTGACTTCCGCGCTCGCCGCGGACCCCGGCCGCCCACTGGTGACCTTCTACGACGACGCCACGGGCGAACGCGTCGAACTGTCCGTGGCCACCTTCGCCAATTGGGTGGCCAAGACCGCCAACCTGTTGCAGGGCGACCTCTCCGTCGGACCCGGCGACCGGGTGGCGCTGCTGCTGCCCGCGCACTGGCAGACGGCGGTGTGGCTGCTGGCCTGTTCCTCGGTGGGTGCGGTCGCGGACGTCGCCGGGGATCCGGCTGCGGCCGACGTCGTCGTCAGCGGGCCGGACTCGCTCGACGCCGCGCTCGCCTGCACCGGCGAGCGAGTGGCGCTGGCGCTGCGGCCGTTGGGCGGGCGCTTCCCGCAGCCCCCGGCCGGGTTCGCCGACTACGCCGTGGAGGTGCCGGGGCAGGGCGACCGGTTCATGCCGTTCGCGCCCGTGGACGCCGAGGATCCGGCGCTGATCGTCGCCGGTCGGGAGTTCAGCGCGGCGGAGGTGGTCGAGCAGGCGGCGGCGGAGGCACCTTCGCTGGATCTGACGGGGCCCGGGTCGAGGCTGCTGTCGGGACTGCCGTACGACACCTGGGAGGGACTGAGCGCGGGATTGTTCTCTCCGCTGGCCGTCGGCGGGTCCGTGGTGCTGTGCCGGCATCTGGAGCGGCTGGACGAGGAGGGCCTGGCCAAGCGGATCGAGAGCGAGCGGGTCACCGCGGTGCGGCGGTAGGACCGACCCCGGCGGCCCCTCCCTCCCGACGACGACAGGACCGGCTCTCACGCCCCCGGCGGCAGCAGAACCACCCTCACGGCTCACCCGGCGGCGGCAGCAGCAGAACCGCCCTCCCGGTTCCTGCCGACGGCGGCAGCGGGACGACCGTCACGGTGCAGGCTCACCCCGCCAGCACCCTCACGATTCACCCCCACCCCGCCAGCAGAACCACCCTCACGGTTCACCCCGGACGGCGGCGGGACGTACCCGCCGCCCTCCCCCTGCGGCGGCGGTGGGACCACCCCGCCGTTCACCCGAACGGAGCAACACAGGGCGCCGCCCGGCCCCCGCCCCGCCATCGTCGTAAGAGCAGGACGTGACGCTCGTACGCCATGGAGGGGTGGACCTGACGTGCGCGACACCGCAGGCAACTCCCCCAGAACCGGTGCCGGCTCCTCGGCCACCGGGCAAGGGCTCATACGCCGGCGGCGTCGGCGGTGGGCCGGAGGTACGGCGCTGGCGGCGGCCGGGCTCCTCGTCGGGGCCGCCGGGGCCGGCTGGGCCGTCTACGCCAAGCTCAGCGCCAACATCACCGCCGACGACGCCGCTGCCGCCGAACTCGCCCGGTACGAACGGGAGCGGCCCACCGCGCTGGTGCGGGACGCGCAGAACATCCTGCTGATCGGCTCCGACACACGGGCCGGCGACGGCAACCGCAAGTACGGCAAGGACCTCGGCAGCGAGCGGTCGGACACGGCGATCCTGCTCCACCTGGCCGCCGACCGGCGCAGCGCCACCGCCGTCTCGCTGCCCCGGGACCTGATGGTGGACATCCCCGACTGCCGGCAGGAGGACGGCAGGCGCAGCGACCCGGTGTTCACGATGTTCAACCACGCCTTCCAGGTGGGCGGTTCTGCGTGCACGATCCGGACCTTCGAGAAGCTGACGGGCATCCGCATCGACCATCACGTGGTCGTGGACTTCAGCGGGTTCAAGGAGATGGTGGACGCCGTCGACGGCGTCGAGGTCTGCCTGAAGGAGCCCATCGACGACAAGGCGGCGAAGCTGAAGCTGCCCGCGGGGAAGGTGACGCTCGACGGGGAGCAGGCGCTCGGGTACGTGCGCGCCCGCAAGTCGCTCGGCGACGGCAGCGACACGGAGCGGATGGAGCGGCAGCAGCGGTTCCTCGGTGCGCTCGTCAACAAGGTGCGGAGCAACGACGTCCTGCTGAACCCGGTGAAGCTGTACCCGGTGCTGGACGCGGCGACCTCCGCGCTGACCACCGATCCGGAACTGGCAAGTCTGCGTGGCTTGTACCAGTTGGTGCGCGGGCTGCGTGACATCCCAACCGAGCATGTCCGGTTCCTGACGGTTCCGAGGGAGTCGTACGTCTACGACGCCAACCGCGACCAACTCGTGGAGCCGGCGGCCGAGAAGCTGTTCGCCCGGCTGCAGGCCGACCAGCCGGTGGCGGTGACCCAGGAGAATTCACAGGAAGTTCCGGGGAACGACACAGATGGGGACGGCAAGGACGAGCCCTCTCCGGCCCCGACGTTCAGCGGGAACACCGCCGCCGAACACACCTGTGAGTAAAGCGCACGGTAAGTAACACGAACTTCCCTTCAGAAAATGAGGGGGATTGCCCGGTTGTAGGCACATCGAATTTGTCACCGGCGTCGCTCAACGCTGAACTGGGCGGATAGTGTGAGCGATCCGGTGCACCTGGCCGCGAGGTCCGACCTGGGGTCGTGCACTGTTTCACCGAGACCCGAGCGCCTTGGAGGGGGAAGGCGCCGCGTGGCCCCGACGGAGGATTCGGACAACCGTGGACGCGCAAGGCCGTGGGCGGGCGGACAACATCGACCCCGCAGACCAGTGGGTACTCAATCCGAACACCGGCGAATACGAACTGCGACTGAGCCCTTCCACAGCGCAGCCGCCGGTCCCCGGACCGCGCAGACCGTCCTCCCGGGACGGCGCTCGTGCGGCGGGCGGGCGTGCCCGGCAGACGGCCGGGGAGACCCGGCAGACCTCCGGGGAGACCCGGCAGACCTCCGGGCAGTCCCGGCAGGCGGCCGGGAGGAGCCGGCAGGCGGGGGAGACCCGGCAGACGGCCGGCCAGTCCCGGCAGATCCCCCGGGCGCGCGGCGCGGACGTGCCGCAGCCGCGCTCGGCCCGGCGCCGGGGCGGCGAGCCGGAGGCGCCCCAGGGGCGGCGTGCGTCCCGGCGGCCGGTGAAGAAGAAGTCCCGGGCGAAAAAGGTGCTGCTGTGGACCGGCGGGTCCATGGCCTTCGTGCTGGTCGCCGTCACGGCCGCCGGCTACCTGTACATCAAGCACCTGAACGACAACATCACGTCCCTGTCCGACGACGGTGCCAGCACCGGCGGCTTCCGCAAGGACGAGGCGATCAACATCCTGCTGATCGGCACCGACAAGCGCACCGGCAAGGGCAACGAGGGCTACGGCGACGCGGGCAGTGTCGGGCACGCCGACACCACGATCCTGCTGCACCTCTCCAAGGACCGGTCCAACGCCACCGCGCTGAGCATCCCGCGCGACATGATCGTGGACGTCCCGGACTGCCCGACCACGCAGGAGGACGGCAGCCAGAAGGTCATCCCGGGCTCACAGGGCGTCCGCTTCAACACCAGCCTCGGACAGGACGACCGTACGCCGAGCTGCACCATGCGCACGGTGACCGAACTGACCGGGATCACGCCGGACGACTTCATGGTCGCCGACTTCAACGCGGTCAAGACGCTGACCGAGGCGGTCGACGGCGTCGACGTGTGCCTGGGCAAGGACATCAACGACCCCGACTCGCACCTGAAGCTGTCCAAGGGCACGCACAAGATCTCCGGTGAGCAGGCGCTGGCGTTCGTGCGCACCCGGCACTCCGTCGGCTTCGGCGGCGACCTGAGCCGGATCGGGCTGCAGCAGCAGTTCCTGGGCGCGCTGATGCGCAAGCTGAAGGGGAACGCCACGCTCACCAGCCCGACCAAGATGCTGAAACTGGCCGAGGCGGGCACCAAGGCACTGACCGTGGACGACAAGCTGGACAGCATCGGCAAGCTGAAGGACCTCGGTCTCGAACTGGGCAAGCTGAACCCGAAGAACCTGACCTTCACGACGGTGCCGGTCAAGGACAACCCGGCGGAGAAGGTCAAGGCCACCGTGGTCGTGGACGAGGCGAAGGCTCCCGCGGTCTTCGACGCCATCCAGAACGACGTCTCCTTCAGCGACGTGAAGAAGAAGCAGAAGGCGGCGAAGGACGCCCAGGCCGCCCGGCTCAAGGGCGCCAAGGCACCGGCCTCCGAGGTGCGGGTGCGCATCCTCAACGGCGGGGCCGCGGGCGGCAGCGCGCAGGCCGAGCTGAGCTGGCTGCAGAACAACCAGGGTGTGACCAAGTCGGAGAACGCCGGCAACGCGCCCGCCGAACTGGCCAGGACCACGCTGGAGTACGCGCCCGGCCAGGCGGCACAGGCCCGCCGGCTGGCCGCGATCATGGGCCTGTCCGGGGCCGCGCTGAAACCGGGCAAGAGTGTGACCAACTCCCAGGGGCTGCCGGCGATGACGCTGACCCTGGGCAAGGACTTCAAGGGAGCGGGGGTCCCCCTGAAGGCGTCGGCGAAGGCGCCGGACGTCGACAAGTCCACGGCAGACAAGGTGAAGTGCGCCTCGTAGGTAACCCAATGGGCCCGTCGTGCGTCTAACCGGACGCGGGGCGGGCCCGTTGCTTGGCGCAAGGGTGGGGAGGGCAGGGAGTTGGCGCAGAGCGAGGTGCGCGGAGAAGCTCCGGCGGTCGAGGACACGATGTCCCTCACGCCGAAGGCCTCGGACGCGGCGACGCGTTCCGGCCGGCGCGCGGGCGGACGCGGTGGCGGACGGCGGGCAGGGGGCCCGAAGACCGACCGGCGGCGGCGCAGACGGCGGGCGTTGCGCTGGTCGGCGACCGTGCTGGCCGTGGTGATACTCGGCACCGCCGGCGCCGGATACCTGTACTACCAGCATCTCAACGGCAACATCCAGAAGGGTGCGCGCGCCAACGGCGACGACTCCAAGGCGCACCGGACCGCGCCGAACGCGGCCGGCCAGACCCCGCTGAACATCCTGCTGATCGGCTCCGACAGCCGGAACTCCAAGGAGAACCTGAAGCTCGGCGGCAGCAGGGACCACGTCGGCGACCCGCCGCTGGCCGACGTGCAGATGCTCATCCACCTGTCGGCGGACCGCAAGAGCGCCGCCATGGTCAGCATCCCGCGCGACACCCGGGTGAACATCCCCAAGTGCACGGACCCCGATACCGGCAAGGTGTATCCGCCGACGAACGACATCATCAACATCACCCTGTCCCGCGGCGGGGCCGGCTGCACGCTGCTCACCTGGGAGAACCTCACCGGGGTCTACATCGACCACTGGATGACGATCGACTTCTCGGGTGTGGTGCGCATGGCGGACGCCATCGGCGGTGTCGACGTCTGTGTGAACCAGAACGTCTGGGACCACCCGACGCCCAGCGTGCCCGGCGGCTCCGGCCTGAAGCTCAGGAAGGGCACGACCAACGTGAAGGGCGAGCAGGCCCTCCAGTGGTTGCGCACGCGGCACGCCTGGGGTGACGACCTGATGCGGGCCCGCGCCCAGCACATGTACCTGAACTCGATGATCCGTACGCTGAAGAAGCAGAACGTCTTCACCGACACCGGCCGGCTGATGGACCTGGCCGAGGCGGCCACCAAGTCGCTGAAGGTGTCGGAGGAGATCGGCACCGTCAAGAAGCTCTACGACCTCGGCATGCAGATGAAGTCGGTGCCGACGGACCGGATCACCTCGGTGACCATGCCCAACCGGAAGGACCCGGAGAACGGGAACCACGTCGTGCCGGACGAGGCCAACGCCGACAAGATGTGGCAGATGCTCCAGGACGACGTGGCGTTCGACAAGAACGGCGGGAAGCCGGGGTCGAAGAAGGACGCGGGCAAGGACGAGCCGGCCAGGAAGCCGTCGGTCGACCCGGCCCGGCTCGGGGTGCTGGTGCAGAACGCCACCCGGACCTCCACCGATGCCCCGGTGTCGCAGCGGGCGTCCGCCATCGGCCAGGTGCTCGTGCAGAAGGGCTACGCCCGGGCGCAGGCCGACGCCTCGGGGAGCCTGGCCGAGGACAAGACGGTGGTGCGGTATCCGAGCGCGGATCTGGAGGGGGACGCCCAGGTCTTGGCCAAGGCGCTGGGGATCCCGATGAGCCAGGTGCAGAAGTCGACCGATGTGTCGGGGGTCACGGTCGTCGTCGGTGCGGACTGGCGCAACGGCGCGTCGTACCCGAAGCAGTCCAAGCCGAAGGCCGGCGACCTGCCCGACAACGCCGACGCCGTCAACGGCTCGGACACCAAGTGCATGGACGTGTACAGCGTCTACCGGTGGTAGGCCGGAACCGCACATGACGAAGGGCCCCTCCTGGGAGGGGCCCTTCGGCTGTCCGTCAGGCGGGGTCCAGGACCGCGGGCCGGCGGGAGGCGATGACCCTCTTCGCCAGCGACTTCGGGCTGGTCAGGAAGCCCCAGCCCCACGACATGTGCATGGTGGCGAGGGCCACCGGGATCTGCAGCCGGGCCTTGAGGGGCAGGCCCTTGCCGGCCGGGACGGAGCCCGCGACGATCGCGGCCAGGTAGCCGCCCGGGATGACGAGGCCCCACGGGGTCAGCGCCGCGCCGGCGACGAGGCCGGCCGCTATCGCGCACACCGCCGTCGGCGGTGCGAGGTAGCGCAGGTTGATGGAGCCGGAGTGGTAGCGGGCGACGACGTGCCGCCAGCGGCCGTAGTCCTTGTACTGCTTGGCCAGCGCGCGCACGGAGGGCCGCGGCCGGTACGACACCTTCAGCTCCGGCGAGAACCAGATGAGTCCGCCCGCCTCGCGGATCCGGAAGTTCAGCTCCCAGTCCTGGGCCCGGATGAACTCCTCGTTGTAGCCGCCCTGTTGCTCCAGCGCCTCACGGCGGAAGACGCCCAGATAGACCGTCTCGGCCGGGCCGGCCTGGCCGCCGGTGTGGAAGGCCGCGTTGCCGACACCGATCTTCGAGGTCATCGCGGCGGCGACCGCGTGCTCCCAGTCGTTCTCGCCCTCGGCGTGCATGATGCCGCCGACGTTCTGCGCGCCGGTCTCCTCCAGGAGCCGGACGGCTGTCGCGATGTAGTTGGGCGAGAGCATGCCGTGGCCGTCGACGCGGACCACGATCGGGTGCCGGGACGCCTTGATCGCCGCGTTCAGCGCGGCGGGCGTGCGGCCGGTGGGGTTGGGGACGGTGTGTACGCGCGGGTCGTCACGGACCAGCTCGGCGGCGATCTCGTCCGTGCGGTCCGTGGACGGACCGAGGGCGATCACGACCTCCATCTCGCCGGCGTACTCCTGCGCGAGGATCGCTTGGACGGCCCCGCGCAGATGCCGCTCCTCGTCGAGGACGGGCATGATCACGGACACAGCGGGGAGCCGCACGTCGGGCTTGGCGTTCATAGGGGCCTCACGTTACCGCGAACGGGGGACACGGGTGCGCGCCGCCGGGCCCGCGGCGCGGGCTGGAGATCGTATCGGCCTACTGTGCTCACGGATCCCACGTACGGACTCGTCCGGAGGTGTCCCCCTTGCCCAGCCCGCCTCGGTCTCCCTCCCCCGCTGCCAGAAGCGTGGGAAGGGCCCCCAGTCCGCAGCGCCGCCCGCAGCCGCCCCGTCGTGTGCCGCGTCCGTCCGAGCGGCCCGTGCGGTCCGTCCGGCCGCCGCGGCGGCGGCCACGCTGGGCCATGCGGGCGGTCACCACGCTGTCGGTCGTGGTGCTCGCCTCCGCCGGGATCGGGCACGCGGTCGTCACCAGCCTGGACGCGGGCATCGCGCGGATCGACGCCTTCAAGGACATGAAGAACCGGCCGCAGGCCGGCCACGGCATGAACGTCCTGCTGGTCGGCACCGACGGCCGTGACAAGGTCAGCGAGCAGGAGCGGCGCACGTACCGGCTGGGCGGGCAGCCCTGTCACTGCACCGACACCATGATGATCGTGCACATCGCGGAGGACCGGGACCGGGCCACCGTGGTGAGCCTGCCGCGCGACTCGTACGCCGAGATGCCCGCGCACGTCGACCAGAACACCGGGCGGCGGCACGGCCCGCACCCGGTCAAGCTCAACGCGGCCTACGCCGAGGGCGGGCCCCAGCTGACCATCCGCACGGTCGAGAACATGACCCACGTGAAGATCGACCACTATCTGGAGGTCGACTTCACCAGCTTCATGAAGACCGTCGACGTGCTCGGCGGGGTGACGGTCTGCACGCCGACACCGCTGAAGGACAGGTACACCGGGCTCGACCTGGCGCCCGGCACGTACACCCTCAAGGGCGGACAGGCGCTGCAGTACGTGCGCGCCCGGCACATCGACGGAGCCAGCGACCTGGGCCGGATGAAGCGGCAGCAGCGGTTCCTGGCCGCGCTGATCGAGAAGGCGACCTCCTCCGGGGTGCTGCTGAACCCGATGCGGTTCCGGGACGTCACCAGGGCGGTGCTCGGCTCGGTGCGCGCCGACGCGGGCTTCGGGACCGACGAGCTGCTCGACCTCGGGCGCGCGATGCGAAGCTTCTCGCCGTCGTCCTCCGAGTTCGCCACCGTCCCCATCGGGCAGCTGAACTACCAGGTCAAGGGCATCGGCTCGACCCTGAAGTGGGACCAGGCGAGGGCAGCCGGCCTGTTCCAGGCGCTGCGCGACGACAAGCCGCTCACCGAGGACCGCCCGCGCCGTGCCCCGGTGCCGGTGCCGGTGGAGGTCGCCCCGGCCCGGATCCGGGTCCAGGTGGAGAACGGCAGTGGCACGGTCGGGCTGGCCAAGCGGCTCGACGCGGCGCTCGCCGCGACCGGCTTCGCCACCACCCGCCGGCCGACGACCGCCCCCGTCCATGTGGCGCACACGGTGATCTCCTACGACCCCCGCTGGGACCGCTCGGCCCGCTCCCTGGCGGCGGCCCTGCCGGACAGCGAACTGCGTGCGGTGCCCGGTCAGGGACCGCTGCTGAAGGTGACCGCCGGGCCCGGTCTCAAGGACGTGCAGAAGGTGCGCTTCGAGGACCCGGCGCTGCCGGAGCAGGGCGCGGTGCGGGGCAACGAGGTGGTGTGCTCCGAGCCCGCGTGAGACGGGAGAGAGGCGTGGGCCGGTCCGCGAGCACCCGGCGGTCTTCCGGCCCGCGGCTCCCGGAGGCCGCTGCTCCTCCGGACGACACCGCCTAGTCCTCGAACCCCTCCGCGGCCCGCTTCTCGCGCAGTTCGCGGATCGCCCGGCGGCGGGCCAGGCGGTGGGTGCGGCGGATCTGCGCCTCCTGGTAGCGGCGGCGGTCACGGTCGGTCTCCGGGACCACCGGCGGCACCCGGCGGGGCTTGCCGTCGGCGTCCACCGCTGCGAACACCAGATAGGCGGAGCCGACCTGGGTGGCCGGGGCCGACTCGTTCCAGCGCTCGGCGAGCACCCGGACACCGACCTCCATCGAGGTCCGGCCGGTCCAGTTCACCTGTGCCTTGACGTGAACCAGGTCACCGACGCGGACCGGCTCCAGGAACGCCATCTCGTCCATGGAGGCGGTGACCGCGGGACCACCGGAGTGCCGGCCGGCCACCGCTCCCGCCGCGTCGTCGACCAACTTCATGATCACCCCGCCGTGCACCGTCCCCAGCAGGTTGGTGTCGTTGTGGGTCATGATGTGGCTGAGAGTGGTGCGCGAGGCGGACGTGGGCTTGCCCGGGATGTCCGGCTCCATGTCCGGATCCGTGTCCGTGGCCTGGTCTGTCATGCCCTCCACCTTATGCCGTGGTGACAATCACGGAATTTGTGTCGGGTTCGCAACAGCGGCGCTCTGATTTTCCGACATCCCTTGTAAGGCACACCGCGCCGCCCTGCACACTGGGGCGCATGAATGACTGGCCCGAGGGATGGTCCGACGACAACCGCCGCCCGCGCTACGGACGCGGCAGTGCCGGCGCGCAGCCGGAGGGGGCGCGCGTGATGCGCCAGGTGCAGCGCGGCGGCCCGGCGGTTCCGCCCGGACCGCGCTCGGCGTACGGCGAGCCCGGTCCCGCGGCCCCACCGTACGCGGCCGGCGTGCCGCGGCAGCCGTCGTACGTCGACGGCCGGGGGCACGACGACGGTGCCGGCTACGACGACTACGACAGCGGCTACAACACCGGGCAGGTATACGGCGCCCCCGGCGGCCGTGGTCCGGGCGGCCCGGCGGGTGCGCCGGGCCGCGGCCCGCGTCCCGCGCCGAACTGGCGGCGCCGGATCAAGTGGACGGCCCTCACGCTGGTGACCGTGATGGTCGTCACCTCGATCGCGACCTACTTCTGGGCCGACTCCAAGCTGCGCCGCGAGGTGGACCTCTCCACGGTCATCGACCGGCCGGAGGCGGGCGAGGGCACGAACTACCTGATCGTCGGTTCGGACAGCCGTGAGGGCATGTCCAAGGAGGACGAGAAGAAGCTGCACACCGGCGGCGCCGAGGGCAAGCGCACGGACTCGATGATGATCCTGCACGTCGGCGACAACGGCGACACGCTGATCTCGCTGCCGCGTGACTCCGACGTGGTGGTCCCGTCGTACAAGGGATCGACGTCCGGCAAGGTCTACCCGGCGCAGGGCCGGCACACGAAGCTGAACGCGACCTACGCCGAGGACGGGCCCACGCTGCTGGTCCGCGCGGTCGAGGCCAACACCGGTCTGCACATAGACCACTACGTGGAGATCGGCTTCCAGGGCTTCGCCAACATCGTGGACGCGGTGGGCGGCGTCGAGATCGACATCGACAAGGGCTTCAAGGACAAGTGGTCCGGCGCCGACTTCAAGGCCGGCAAGCAGACCCTCGACGGCCAGCAGGCCCTCGCCTTCGTCCGCACCCGGCACGCCTTCGCCGCGTCCGACCTGCAGCGCACCAAGAACCAGCAGAAGTTCCTGGCGGCCCTGGCCCACCAGGTGGCGACCCCCTCGACGGTCCTCAACCCGTTCAAGTTCTACCCGACCATCGGCGCCGGCCTGGACTCCCTGATCGTCGACAAGGACATGTCCCTGTGGGACCTGGCCTCGATGTTCTGGGCGATGAAGGGCGTCAGCGGCGGTGACGGCAAGTCCATGAACATGCCGATCTCCGGCTCCTCCGGCGGCAACCTGGTCTGGGACAAGGCGAAGGTGAAGACCCTGGTGAACGAGCTGAACAACGACGAGCCCGTGACGGTGAGCGGCAGCAACTGACGATCGTCGCGATCACGGCCCGAGGGCACCCGCGAGGGTGCCCTCGGCCGTTCCCGGAGGGGCCGGACGACTCACATGGCCGCTTCCGGCCGGACCGGACGACTCACATGGCCGCGCCCGCCATCGCCCGGCAGGTCTCCGCGCAGCGACGACACGCCTCGGCGCAGCGCATCATCATCTGGTCGTCCGGCATGGACATACACGCCTCTTCGCACATCTGACAGACCTTGGCGCAGAGCATGCACATGTCGCCGGCCATCGGGGAGCGCCGCATCATCATGTCGGCGCACATCCGGGTCGTCTCGGAGCAGTCCATGAGCGCGCGCATGACCTGCATCTGCGCCTGGCCGCCCTGCTGCATGCAGGAGCTCATGGCCTCTTCGCAGGTGTTGTGGCAGTTCATGCAGGCCTCGATGCAGTCCTGCATCTGCTGGGTGAGGGCAGGCATCATTCCGGACTGGGTCATGGCTCCTCCTCGGAGGCGGTGGGACCCGGGCGGGCCCCGTCTGCTTCCGTCCTACGTCCCGCGGAGCCGCCCCGCATGTCGACCTACACCCCGGACAGCGAGGAAGGCGCCCCGAAGGACGCCTTCCAAAGCCGTGGAATCCCGGGGCGTCAGGGCAGGTGGCGCGGTTTCCCGTTCCGTCGACCGTGATCGCTTGACCCGCACACCCGGCCCGCCTATCGGGTACACATTCTGGCGCGCCCACTCACGGACCGAGTCGTGCGTGACCCTGGCCCGGATCGGTGACGACGCCTGGGCACTCGGTGACAGCAAGCGGCCCGAAGCGCAGCCGCTGCGGTTCACCACGGCGGAGCTGGGCGCGGCCGGGATCGACCCCGCGCGCTTCGGCCGAGCGCCTGATTCTCCGGCCACGGGAACGACAGGTGCGCAACCACGGCTACCTATGGACCGGTCCGAAAGGGCGCTTCGACCAGGAAGCGCTACGACGGCCGCCGCACCCTGAGCCACCTCCTGCCGGGTCGGCAATCAGCCTGATGGAGGGGACAAGTGAGCCGTCCCCTAAGCCTGGTTGCCGTACGTGCCTCTCGCTGTCGGTCGCTCGCGAGAACGCGCGATCCGCAGGGGACTACAGCGGGGCGCGTACGACGACAGCCCCCGGCGTCGGGCCGGGGGCTGTGTTGTTTGTGCAGGGAAACCCTGCTAGGGAAGGTTCCTTGCCATGACGATGCGCTGGACCTGGTTCGTGCCCTCGTAGATCTGGGTGATCTTGGCGTCGCGCATCATGCGCTCCACCGGGTAGTCGCGGGTGTAGCCGTAGCCGCCGAGGAGCTGGACGGCGTCGGTGGTGACCTCCATCGCGATGTCCGAGGCGTAGCACTTGGCGGCGGCGCCCAGGTAGGTGAGGTCGGCGTCGCCGCGCTCGGAGGCGGCGGCGGCCTGGTAGGTGAGGGCGCGGGCCGCCGAGATCTTCATGGACATGTCGGCGAGCATGAACTGGATGCCCTGGAAGTCGGCGATCGGCTTGCCGAACTGCTTGCGCTCCTGGACGTAGCCCTTGGCGTAGTCGAAGGCGCCCTGGGCGACGCCGAGGGCCTGGGCGGCGATGGTGATGCGGGTGTGGTCCAGGGTCTTCATGGCCGTCATGAAGCCGGTGCCCTCCTCGCCGATCATGCGGTCGGCGGGAATGCGGACGTTGTCGAAGTAGACCTCGCGGGTCGGGGAGCCCTTGATGCCGAGCTTCTTCTCGGGGGCGCCGAAGGAGACGCCCTCGTCGGACTTCTCCACGACGAAGGCGGAGATGCCCTTCGAGCGCTGGGCGGGGTCCGTGACGGCCATCACCGTGTAGTACTCGGAGACGCCCGCGTTGGTGATCCAGCGCTTGACGCCGTTGAGGATCCAGTGGTCGCCGTCGCGGACGGCCTTGGTCTTCATGCCGGCCGCGTCCGAGCCCGCCTCCGGCTCGGACAGGCAGTAAGAGAACATCGCGTCGCCCTTGGCCAGCGGGCCCAGGTACTTCTTCTTCAGTTCCTCGGAGCCGGAGAGGATCACCGGGAGCGAGCCCAGCTTGTTCACCGCGGGGATGAGGGAGGAGGAGACGCAGGCGCGGGCCACCTCCTCGATCACGATGACCGTGGCGAGGGCGTCGGCGCCGGCGCCGCCGTACTCCTCGGGGACGTGCACGGCGTGCAGGTCGCCTGCGACGAGGGCGTCGAGGGCCTCCTGCGGGAAGCGGGCCTCCTCGTCCACCGCCGCGGCGTACGGCGCGATCTTCGCCTCGACCAGGGAGCGGACGGCGTCCCGGAGCATGTCGTGCTCCTCGGACGGGCGGTACAGGTCGAAGTCAGCCGTTCCGGCCACGGTCTCTCACGCTCCAAAGACGCAGTGATACTGACGCTAATTACCGTTAAGTAACTCAAATTTTAGAGGCCCGGCACGAGCACGCCTACGTGAGGTACGCGACAGCGGGAAATTGCCCGGCGAAGGGCCCGACTATGCTCATGCTCCGCATGACCGAGCACCACCGACGGACCCGAGCTGGAGCGCACCCCCATGAGCCTGAAGATCACCGTGATCGGCACCGGCTACCTCGGCGCCACGCACGCCGCGGCCATGGCCGAGCTGGGCTTCGAGGTGCTGGGCCTGGATGTCGTACCCGAGAAGATCGCCATGCTGGAGCGCGGCGAGACCCCGATGTACGAGCCGGGTCTGGAAGAGCTGCTGCGCAGGCACGTGGCCGGGATCGAGGGCTCCTCGGGACGGCTGCGGTTCACCACGGACTGGGCCGAGGTCGGTGCTTTCGGTGATGTGCACTTCGTGTGCGTGAACACCCCGCAGAAGCACGGCGAGTACGCGTGCGACATGAGCTACGTCGACGCCGCGATCGCCTCGCTGGCCCCGCATCTGCACGGCCCGGCCCTGGTCGTCGGCAAGTCGACCGTGCCGGTGGGCTCCGCGGACCGGCTGGCCGCCTACCTCTCCGAGCACGCACCGGCCGGCGGGGACGCCGAGCTGGCCTGGAACCCGGAGTTCCTTCGTGAGGGCTTCGCCGTGCAGGACACGCTGCACCCGGACCGGATCGTGGCCGGGGTGCGCAGCGAGCGGGCCGAGAAGCTGCTGCGCGAGGTGTACGCCGGGCCGATCGGCGAGGGCACGCCGTTCGTGGTCACCGACTTCCCGACGGCCGAGCTGGTGAAGACGGCCGCGAACTCCTTCCTCGCCACCAAGATCTCCTTCATCAACGCGATGGCGGAGGTGTGCGAGGCCGCGGGTGGTGACGTGGCGAAGCTGGCGGAGGCCATCGGGTACGACGACCGGATCGGCCGCAAGTTCCTGCGCGCCGGGATCGGCTTCGGCGGCGGCTGTCTGCCCAAGGACATCCGGGCGTTCATGGCCCGGGCGGGCGAGCTGGGCGCGGACCAGGCGCTGACCTTCCTGCGCGAGATCGACTCCATCAACATGCGCCGGCGCGGCCAGATGGTCGAGATGGCCCGGGAGGCGCTGGGCGGGGGCTCCTTCCTCGGCAAGCGGGTCGCGGTGCTGGGCGCCACCTTCAAGCCCGACTCGGACGACGTCCGTGACTCGCCCGCGCTGAACGTGGCCGGCCAGATCCACCTCCAGGGCGGCCAGGTGACCGTGTACGACCCGAAGGGCATGGACAACGCCCGCAAGGTCTTCCCCACCCTGGGCTACGCCGACTCGGCGCAGGACGCCGTCCGGGGTGCCGACGCGGTGCTGCACCTGACCGAGTGGCAGGAGTTCCGGGAGCTGGACCCGGCGGCGCTCGGCGAGGTGGCCGCGGCCCGGCTGCTGCTGGACGGGCGCAACGCCCTCGACCCGGAGCTGTGGCGGCGGGCGGGCTGGACGTACCGGGCGATGGGACGTCCGACCGCGTAGGCGTTCCGCGAGGACCGGCCGTGTAGGCGCTCCGCGAGGACCGACCGCGTAGGCGCTCCGCGAGGACCGGCCGCGTAGGCGTTCCGCGGGGTGGCGCGGCGGCGCCGTGTCGATCGGCCGGCTTTCTTCCCGCAAGCGGTGACGCCGGTTCGGCCGAGGCTCAGTCGGCCGAACCGGCGTCATCCCGCATTGTGCACCACTACGGGCCGGATCACGGCCCCTTCGCCCGGTAGCGGCGCATCTTGGCGCGGGCGCCGCACACCTGCATCGAGCACCAGCGCCCGCGTCCGGCGGGGCTGCGGTCGTAGTACGCCCAGTGACAGGTCCCGGACTCGCAGGCCTTCAGGCGGGTCCAGGTGCCGGCGACGAGCGCCTCGGCGACGGCGGCGGCGATCCGGGAGAGCAGCGGGCCCTCGTCGGCGGGGGCGAGACGGGCCGAGCCGTCATGGCCGTCGACGGCCACGTACAGCGGGGCTCCGGCCAGCAGCGTGCCGAGGGGGGTCACCGTGCGGTGCGGCCGGTGGCCGGCGTGGGCCAGCAGCGCGGCCCGCAGCGATTCGCGCAGTTCCCGGGCGTCGGCGAGCCCGGCTTCCGTGATCCCGAACCGGCTCCGGCCCTGCGCGGTGTCCAGCGAGTCGGCACCCGTCTCGATGTCCAGGGTGTTCACCAGGGACTCGACCAGGGCCAGGCCGTCCGGAGCGGCCGATCTCTCGCTCATGCTTGCGACGTTACCTCTATTACGGCAGCATGCAGTAACCGTTACCGGTTACTCGGGTCTATAGGTAACTCCTGTAGGCAGACGTGGAGGAAGTCATGGCTCTGGCCAAGCTCGATGTCGTGGTCCTGGACTGTCCCGATCCCCTCGCGCTCGCGGGCTTCTACGCCGGTGTGCTGGGCGGCACCGTGGAGGGCGCGGGTGACTGGGTGGACCTGAAGCTGCCCGGCGGTCCGGCACTGGCCTTCCAGCAGGCGCCCGGGTTCGTGCCGCCGCAGTGGCCCGGGGCGGACCACTCCCAGCAGTTCCACCTGGACCTGACCGTGGACGACCTGGACGCGGCCGAGAAGGAGGTGCTGGAGCTGGGCGCACGGCCGCTGGACGCGGAGGACCGCTCCCGCTCGTTCCGTGTCTACGCCGACCCCGCGGGGCACCCGTTCTGTCTCTGCGCCGGCTGACGCGCCCCGGTCGTCGGTCTAGGGGGCGTCCAGGTCGCTGATCCTTGCCGTGGAGGCCTCCCGGCGCTGCTGTGCGGCCCGGGCCATGAAGTCCGCGCTGCGCAGCACCCGCTGCACGTTGCCCCAGGTCAGCAGGGCCAGCTCGGTCTCGGACCAGCCGCGCCGGAGCAGCTCGGCGATCAGGTGGGGGTAGCGGGAGGCGTCGGCGAGTTCGCGCGGGTGGACGGCGCCGGAGTCGTAGGTGCCGGACAGGCCGACGCACTCGGGCCCGGCGACGTCCCGGACGTGGTCGAGGTGGTCGGCGACGTCCGGGACGGTCGGGCCGGTCTGCTCGGCGGTCAGCGGGACCATGCACAGGCCCTTGGCCTCGCCCAGCGCGGCGAGCAGGCCGTCGGGCAGGTTGGCGGGGTGCGGGCGCAGGTCTCGGGCGGCCGAGCGGGTGCACAGCACCGGCGTCCTGGACAGGGTGACGGCCCGCTCCACGGTGGCCGGGGAGGCGCCGGAGACGTCGGCGAGGACACCGAGCCGGTTCATCTCGCGGACCACCTCCTCGCCGAACCGGGTCAGCCCGGACGGGCCGGCCCAGGCGGTGCCCGCGAGGGTCAGCACGCGCAGGCCGAGGGCGTGCAGGATGCGCAGGATGCCGAGGGAGTCGTCGAGGGCGGCGGCGTGCGCGGGGCCGAGCACCACGGCGACCCGGCCGCAGTTGCGGGCGTCGACGACCTGCCCGGAGGTGCGCACCAGGCGCAGCCCCTCCGGATGGCTCTCGATGACCGTGCGGGCCATGTCGAGTTGTTCCAGGGTGGCCGCCGCCGCGCGCTCGCGGTCCGTCTCCTCGGGCAGGTGCAGTGACCAGAACAGCGCGCCGACGTGTCCCTGGCGCATCCGGGGCACGTCCGTGTCGACGGCGGCCTCGCCCAGCTCCAGGTCGTACCAGGGAAGATGGCCGAGGGCGCAGGGAAGACCGCTGTAGCCGTCGGCGACCGGGTGGGCGGCAAGCAGCGTGTGTACCCGCTCCAGCAGTTCGCCCGCAGGCTCGTATCCCCGGTCCAGCGGTGCCGGGACGGGGTGAGGGCCGTCCCGCCTGCCGTCGTCCTCGCCGACCTCGGTCGTGCGGGGGATGTCGTGCTGGAGGTCGGCCATGGCGGGCTCCGTACGTCGTCGTGGGCTACGTCGGTCGTGAGCTACGGCGTGCTGTGGCTGGCGTACCGACACGGTCGCACGGAGCGGAGGACGCTTCCTGGTGGATGGGGCGTTCGGGGTACGCCGGTCAGCCCTGGCGGGCGGTGCGGATCACCTCGTCCAGCGTGTCCCGGGACCGCACGAGGTCGGCGATCATGCGGTCGATGCGGTCGCGTTCGGCGCCGAGTTCGGCGACCAGCCGGGGGGTGGCGATCGCGGAGGGGCCGCCGTCCTGGTCCCGCATGCACGGCAGCAACTGGCGGATCCTGTCGCTGTGCAGGCCGGCCGCGTACAGTTCCTGGATCCGGATGACCCGGTCGACGGCCGCCTCCGGGTAGTCGCGGTGGCCGCCGGGGGTACGGTCGCTGGTCAGCAGTCCCTGGGTCTCGTAGTAGCGCAGGGAGCGTTCACTGACGCCGGTGCGCCGGGCCAGTTCACCGATTCTCATGCGGTCCTCCGGGCTTGAATCTGACACCGGTGTCAAGTTCTACCGTGCGGGCATGACGCGCACAACGGACTTCCTGGCCCCGGCCCGGCTCGGCCGGCTCGAACTGCCCCACCACCTCGTGATGGCCCCGCTCACCCGCAACCGTGCGGAGGCCGACGGTACCCCGACCGACCTGATGGTCTCCCACTACTCCGATCGCGCCTCGGCCGGACTGATCATCGCCGAGGGCTCGACGCCGAACGCCGTCGGGCAGACGTACCCCGACATCACCGCGATCCACACCGACCGGCACACGGCCGGCTGGCGCCGGGTCACGGACGCGGTCCGGGAGGGCCGCGGGCGGATGTTCCTGCAGCTCCAGCACGGCGGCCGGGTCAGCCATCCGGCGACGACCGGACTGACCCCCGTGGCTCCCTCCGCCGTCCCGCTACCGGGGACGATCTTCACGCCGGACGGGCACCGGCCGGCCGCCGTACCGCGGGCGATGACCACGGACGACATCAGGACGACGATCGCCGACTTCGCCGCCGCGGCCCGCCGGGCGGTCGACGCGGGCTTCGAGGGCGTGGAGGTGCACTCGGCCAACGGGATGCTGCTGCACCAGTTCCTCGCGGACAACACCAACCGCCGTACGGACGCCTACGGCGGCTCCGCCCGGCGGCGGGTGCGGTTCGCGGCGGAGGTGACGGAGGCGGTGGCCGACGCGATCGGCGCCGACCGGGTGGGCGTACGGATCTCTCCCGGCTCCACCGTCAACGGCGTCCGCGAGGACGACACCGACGGCCTCTACGCCACGCTGCTGGACCGCCTGAAGGAGCTGGACCTGGGCTACCTGCACCTGGTGCGGTCCGATCCGGAGAGCGGCTGGTACCGGCGGATCCGCGCCGACTGGCCCGGCACGCTGATCGGCAACCCCGATCTGACCGACCTCACCGCCGAGACCGTCACCAGGGCCGTGCGGGACCTGCTGGCGGCCGGCGCCGACCTGGTGGCCCTCGGCCGGCCGTTCCTCGCCAACCCGGACCTGATCGACCGGCTCCGCCTGGGCGCACCGCTCAACCCGGTCCGGGACCGGTACTTCATGTACGTGGGCGGGGCAGACGGCTACAACGACTACCCCACCCTCGGCGATCAGCCGTCGAGCGCCTCGATGGTGGCGAGGGACGGGGCGCGGGTGGCCTGAAGGTCCCGGGCCACGTCCTCCGCGGCGCCCAGCACCCGTACCGCGTTCTGCCAGGTCAGCTTGGCCAGGTCGGTCCTGGACCAGCCCCGCCTGAGCAGCTCGGCGAGCAGGTTCGGGTAGCCGGAGACGTCGGTCAGGCCGTCCGGGGTGAACGCGGTGCCGTCGTAGTCGCCGCCTATGCCCAGGTGGTCGATGCCGGCCACCTCGCGCATGTGGTCCAGGTGGTCCGCGACCGTGGACACCGTGGCGACGGGGCGCGGGATGCGCTCCTCGAAGGCCCGGTGGATCTTCATGGCCTCGGGGCTGGTGTCCAGGTGGTGCAGGCCGTGGGCGCGCATGTTCTCGTCCGCCGCGGCCGTCCAGTCCACCGCCGCCTGGAGCACGAACTTCGGCACGAACGTCACCATCGCCACGCCGCCGTTGGCGGGCAGCCGCTCCAGGACGTCGTCGGGGATGTTGCGCGGGTGGTCGCACACCGCCCGCGCGGAGGAGTGCGAGAAGATCACCGGCGCCGAGGTGGCGTCCAGCGCGTCCCGCATCGTCGTGGCCGCCACGTGCGAGAGGTCGACGAGCATGCCGAGGCGGTTCATCTCCGCCACCACCGCGCGGCCGAAGGCGGACAGGCCGCCCACGTTCGGCTCGTCGGTGGCGGAGTCCGCCCAGTCCGCGTTGGAGTTGTGGGTGAGCGTCATGTAGCGCACGCCGAGCGCGTACAGGCCGCGGAGCGTGCCGAGCGAGTTGGCGATGGAGTGACCGCCCTCGGCGCCCATCAGGGAGGCGATACGGCTGTCCCGGCGGGCCGCCTCCATGTCCGCGGCGGTCAGCGCGGGCGCCAGGTCCGCGGAGTAGCGGGTCAGCAGCTGCCGGACGCAGTCGATCTGCTCCAGCGTCGCCGCGACCGGGTTCGGCTCCTCACAGGGCACGTACACCGACCAGTACTGGGCACCGACCCCGCCCTCGCGCAGCCGCGGGATGTCGGTGTGCAGGTGCTCGTGCCGGTCCCCGGCGATGTCCAGCGCGTCCAGGTCGTAGCCGGCCTGCTTGCGCAGCGCCCAGGGCAGGTCGTTGTGCCCGTCGACCACCGGGAACTCGCGCAACAGCGTGCGTGCTTCGTCCAGGTCGGCCACGGCGGTCACTTCCCGAAGCCGAAGCCGCTGCCCGCGCCCTCGACCTTGGAGCGCAGCCGCCTGCCCTTCTCGGTGGCCTGGTCGTTGAGGTCCTGCTGGAAGTCGCGCATCTTGTGCAGCAGGTCCTCGTCGTGGGCGGCGAGCATCCGGGCCGCGAGGAGCCCGGCGTTGCGGGCACCGGCGACGGAGACCGTGGCGACCGGGACGCCGGCCGGCATCTGCACGATGGAGAGCAGCGAGTCCATGCCGTCGAGGTACTTCAGCGGCACGGGCACGCCGATGACCGGCAGCGGGGTGACGGAGGCGAGCATGCCGGGCAGGTGGGCCGCGCCGCCCGCACCGGCGATGATCACCTTCAGGCCGCGGTCGGCAGCCTGCTCCCCGTACGTGATCATCTCGCGCGGCATGCGGTGCGCGGAGACGACGTCGACCTCGTAGGGGATCTCGAACTCGTCCAGGGCCTTGGCGGCGGCTTCCATGACGGGCCAGTCGGAGTCCGACCCCATGACGATGCCAACAACGGGGCTCATTCGGTGATGGTGCCTCTCAGGTAGCCGGCTGCGTGACGGGCGCGCTCCAGCACCTCGTCCAGGTCGTCGCCGTAGGTGTTGACGTGTCCGACCTTGCGGCCGGGCTTCACGTCCTTGCCGTACATGTGGATCTTGAGCTTGGGGTCGCGGGCCATGCAGTGCAAGTAGGCGGAGTACATGTCCGGGTAGTCCCCGCCCAGGACGTTCACCATGACGGTCCACCTGGCGCGCGGGCGCGGGTCGCCCAGCGGCAGGTCCAGGACCGCGCGGACGTGGTTGGCGAACTGCGAGGTGATCGCGCCGTCCATGGTCCAGTGGCCGGAGTTGTGCGGGCGCATCGCCAGCTCGTTGACGAGGACGCGGCCGTCGCGGGTCTGGAACAGCTCCACGGCGAGGTGCCCGACGACGCCCAGCTCCTTGGCGATGGTCAGGGCCATCTGCTCGGCGTGCAGGGCAAGATCCTCGGAGAGGCCGGGCGCGGGGGCTATCACGGTGTCGCAGACGCCGTCGACCTGCTGGGACTCGACCACCGGGTAGGCGACGGCCTGGCCGTGCGGGGAGCGTACGACGTTGGCGGCCAGCTCGCGGACGTAGTCGACCTTCTCCTCGGCGAGGACCGGGACGCCCGCCTTGAACGGCTCGGCGGCCTCCTCGACGGAGTCGACGACCCAGACGCCCTTGCCGTCGTAGCCGCCGCGGACGGTCTTCAGGACGACCGGGAAGCCGTCCCCTTCGGCCGCGAAGGCAGCGACGTCCTGCGGGTCGGCGACAAGCCGGTGCCGCGGGCACGGGATGCCGATCGCGTCGAGCTTCGCCCGCATCACGCCCTTGTCCTGGGCGTGCACCAGCGCGTCGGGCCCGGGGCGCACGGGAATGCCGTCCGCCTCCAGGGCGCGCAGATGCTCGGTGGGCACGTGCTCGTGATCGAAGGTGATCACGTCACAGCCGCGCGCGAACTCACGCAGCGTGTCGAGATCGCGATAGTCGCCGATGACGACATCGCTCACGACCTGCGCCGCGGAATCCTGGGGAGTGTCACTGAGGAGCTTGAACCTGATGCCCAACGGGATGCCCGCTTCGTGCGTCATACGCGCGAGCTGCCCCCCGCCGACCATGCCGACTACCGGGAACGTCACACCCCTAGGGTATCGGCCACGCCGAGGAGGCCGGATCGCCTCCCTCCCGCACTCTCTTACCCAGCGCTTTCCCGGCTCTTTCCGACCCGTTTCCCGGCCGTGGCACGGTCCACGGGCAGGGGCGGCCCGACGCGGCTAGCATGGCGGGGTTGACGGAAACCTACCGACGGGAGCTGCACAGCCATGGAACCTCGTTCCTCGGGGCTGAAACGGCTCGTACGCGAGGTGGTCAAGTTCGGAGCCGTCGGCGGCGCGGGCGTCCTCGTCAATCTGGGCGTGTTCAACCTGGTCCGGCACGTCTCCGACCTGCCGGTGGTGCGCGCCAGCATCATCGCGACCGTCGTGGCCATCGCCTTCAACTACGTCGGCTTCCGCTACTGGACGTACCGGGACCGCGACAAGAGCGGGCGCACCAAGGAACTCACCCTGTTCCTGCTGTTCAGCGCCGTCGGCCTGGTGATCGAGAACGGCGTGCTGTACCTGGCCACCTACGGCTTCGGCTGGGACAGCCCGCTGCAGAGCAATGTGTTCAAGTTCGTCGGCATCGGCGTCGCGACCCTGTTCCGGTTCTGGTCGTACCGCAGCTGGGTGTTCCGGGCGCTGCCCGCCCGGGAGGCGGAGTCGATCCTCGCGGCCGAGGCGAAGAAGCCGGGGCGCAAGCAGCCCGCGCCGAAGCAGCGGGTGCCCTGACCCGGCCGCTCAGCGGACCGTCGGCCGGCTCTCGTCCGTCTTGCGGGCGGGTGCCGTGCGCGAGAGGAACAGGCCGAAGACCGGGGGCTGTGCCTGGAGCAGCTCCAGCCGGCCGCCGTCGGCCTCCGCGAGGTCGCGGGCGACGGCCAGGCCGATTCCCGTGGAGTTCCGCCCGCTGATCGTGCGCTCGAAGATCCGCGCACCGAGATCGGCCGGCACACCGGCGCCCTCGTCGGTGACCTCGATCACGGCCTGGTTGCCGGTGACCCGGGTGCGCAGGGCGACGGTGCCGCCGCCGTGCATGAGCGAGTTCTCGATCAGTGCCGCCAGCACCTGGGCGACCGCACCCGGCGTGCCCACCGCCGTCAGATGCCGTTTGCCGGAGCTGACGATGGCCCGGCCGACGCTGCGGTAGGCGGGCCGCCACTCGGCGAGCTGCTGCTGGATGACCTCGTCGAGGTCGAAGGTGACGGCGGAGCCGGTGCGCGGGTCGCGCGAGTTGGTCAGCAGCCGCTGCACGACGTCCGTCAGCCGCTCGACCTGGGTCAGCGCGATGGTCGCCTCCTCCTTCACCGTGTCCGGGTCGTCGGTGAGGGTGATCTCCTCCAGCCGCATGGACAGCGCGGTCAGCGGCGTACGCAACTGGTGGGAGGCGTCCGCCGCGAGGCGCCGCTCGGCGGTCAGCATGCGGCCGATCCGCTCGGCGGAGGAGTCCAGCACATCGGCGACCCGGTCCAGCTCGGGGACGCCGTACCGCTTGTGCCGCGGGCGCGGGTCCCCGGAGCCGAGCCGTTCCGCGGTCTCCGCCAGGTCGGTCAGCGGGGAGGCGAGCCGGTTGGCCTGCCGTACGGCGAGGAGCACGGCGGCGACCACGGCGAGCAGCGCGACCAGGCCGATGATCAGCAGGGTGCGGCCGACCTCGCGGGTCACCGCGGAGCGCGGCTCCTGCACGGTGACGGTCTCGCCCTCCTCGCCCCGCTGGGTGGCGTGGATGACGTCGCCCTGTGGCTTGCTGCCGATCTCGATGGGGGCGCGGCCGGGCATGCGGATCACCGCGTACTGGTCCTTGCTGACCGGGTTGCGCAGCACGTCCGCGTTGACGTTCTCGGCGGCGAGGATCCGGCTGTCCACGATGCTGGCCAGCCGCACCGCCTCGGAGTCCACCCGCTCCTGGGCACTGGTGCTGATCGTCCGTGACTCGACGATCACCAGGGAGACGCCGAAGACGGCGATCACCACGAGGACGACGGCGAGGGTGGACTGGATGAGACGTCGGCGCATGGTCCGTTACCTGGGGTGCTCGCTGGGGGCCGGGCTCAGCTCTTCTCGAAGCGGAAGCCCACGCCGCGTACCGTCGCGATGTACCGGGGGTTCGCAGCGTCGTCGCCCAGCTTCTTGCGGAGCCAGGAGATGTGCATGTCGAGGGTCTTGGTCGACGACCACCAGGTGGTGTCCCAGACCTCGCGCATCAGCTGGTCCCGGGTCACCACGCGGCCGGCGTCGCGCACCAGCACCCGCAGCAGGTCGAACTCCTTGGCGGTGAGCTGGAGTTCCTCGTCGCCCATCCACGCCCGGTGCGACTCGACGTCGATCCGCACCCCGTGGGTGGCCGGCGGCTGCTGCGGCTCCGCGGCGCCGCGCCGGAGCAGGGCCCGGACCCGGGCGAGCAGTTCGGCGAGCCGGAAGGGCTTGGTGACGTAGTCGTCGGCGCCCGCGTCCAGACCGACGACGGTGTCCACCTCGTCGGCCCGCGCGGTCAGGATGAGGATCGGCACGGTGTGACCGTCGGCACGCAGCCGGCGGGCGACCTCCAGGCCGTCCATGCCGGGCAGGCCCAGGTCCAGCACGACCAGATCGACGCCGCCCTGCATTCCGGCGTCGAGTGCGGCGGGTCCGTCCTCGCGCACCTCGACCTCGTAACCTTCCCGGCGCAGGGCGCGGGCCAGCGGCTCCGAGATGGACGCGTCGTCCTCGGCGAGCAGTACACGGGTCATGAGGTGATGGTAGTCCGCCCGCGTGCGGCGCCGGGGTGTGATCGGTTCCGCGGATTCTTACCTTCACACCTTCCTGGTACGAACCATTGACCTGGGGATGCGATCGTAGGAGGGACCTTCGAAACCGTTTGCACGGTTCCCGCGACACCTGTGATCCGCGTCTCAAGTCCTTCCATATCCGGCAGAGTCCTGACGTATGGTGACCTGAACGCCTGTAGTACACCGGGGACCTTTGGCGGGCAGTGGACGCTGAAGGTCTCTTTCGTGTGCGGGCTGATCAAGATCAGCCTTGAAAGGAATGACCTCTGGCCGGGCTCCGGACGCGACGCGTCCTGGGCGTGGATCCCGGTTGGTCGCCGTCCGCCGCTCCGCGATCCGGAGCGGACTCCCCGTGGGCGTGGGGGTGGACGACCGACCCTGCCGGTGCCGGCCACACCCCCACCGGGCGCGCAATGCTCCAGCCGCCGCGTCCCGACCAGCAAGGAACGACCATGGCGTCCAGCCTGACGAAGGCCTCGGTCCGCCCGGGCACCCCCGGTTCCGAGAAGTCCTTCTTCGGCCACCCCCGCGGACTGGCCACCCTCTTCATGACCGAGATGTGGGAGCGCTTCTCCTACTACGGCATGAAGGCCCTGCTCACCGTGTACCTGCTCTCCGGCGGCCCCGACGCCGGCAAGGGCAGCATGGGCGGCGGACTGGCCATGGACGTGGCCACCACCACGGTGATCGTCTCCGTCTACTCGGCGATGGTGTACCTGCTCGCCATGCCCGGCGGCTGGCTCGGTGACCGCGTCTGGGGCCCGCGCAAGACCGTGGCCATCGCGGCCGTCACGATCATGTCCGGTCACGTCGTGCTGGCGCTGCCCGGCGGCCAGGCGCCGTTCTTCGCGGGCCTCGCGCTGGTCGCGGCCGGTTCGGGTCTGCTGAAGGCCAACATCTCCACGATGGTCGGCCACCTGTACGACGGCCCGGACGACCCGCGCCGTGACGGTGGCTTCACGATCTTCTACATGGGCATCAACGCGGGCGCCTTCTTCGCCCCGCTGGCCATCGGCACCGTCGGCCAGAAGGTCAACTGGCACCTCGGCTTCGGCATGGCCGCGGTCGGCATGGCGATCGGCCTCGCCGCGTTCCTGCTCGGCACCCGCCACCTGAACCCCAAGAGCGACGTCGTCCCCAAGCCGCTGACGGACCAGGAGCGCACCTCCTGGCTGCGCAAGGGCCTGACCTGGCTGATCATCGCCGCCGTCTTCTACGGTGTCGTCGGCGCCACCGGCCACTTCACCCTGAACTGGGCGATGATCCCGCTGACCGTCATCGGTCTGGTCATCCCGGCGGGCGTGCTGCTGCGCATCAAGCGGGACAAGGAGCTGTCGGACACCGAGCAGTCGAAGATGACCGGCTACATCTGGTTCTTCGTCGCGGCCGCCGTGTTCTGGATGATCTACGACCAGGGCGCGTCCACGGTCCAGGCGTTCGGTGAGGGCAAGGCCGCCCACACGATGCTCGGCTTCGACTTCCCGACCTCCTGGTACCAGTCGCTGAACCCGCTGTTCATCATGGCGCTGGCCCCGGTCTTCGCCTGGGTCTGGGTGTGGCTGAACCGCAAGGGCCAGGAGCCCAGCACCATCGTGAAGTTCTCGATGGGCCTGGTCCTGATCGGTGTGTCGTTCTTCTTCTTCCTGGTCCCGCTGGCCATGGCGGCGAACGGCACCGCGGTCAGCCCGATGTGGCTGGTCGGCATCTACTTCATCCAGACCGTCGGTGAGCTGTGCCTGTCGCCGGTCGGCCTGTCGGTGACGACGAAGATGGCCCCGGCCAAGTACGCCAGCCAGATGATGGGCGTGTGGTTCCTCGCGGTCACCGCGGGCGACTCCATCACCAGCCTGCTGTCCAACCCGGCCATCGCCGGTGTCGACCTCGGCGGCAAGGGTGCCGTCTTCGGTGAGGCGGCCCTCGCGGCACTCGCCGGATTCGCGGTGTGGATGTACCGCCGGAAGGTCAAGTCGCTGATGGGCGACGTCCACTAGTCGCTCGGCCTCGGCCGGAAAGAGGGCCGCCGCACCCGCGTGGGTGCGGCGGCCCTCTCGTCGTGTGCGGGGAGGCCTGCCGGGGTGAGGAAGCCTGGGCTGTGCGAGGAGGTGCCGGCCCCGCGCCCGTGGGCCGGCTATCGCTCCCTTCGTCCCGGCAGGAACGTGAACACCGCGCCGCCCAGCAGGATCGCCGTACCCGCCACCAGGCCCAGGGCCTTCAGCGCGCCGTGGTCGCCCGCGCCGGTCTCGGCGAGGCCGCCGTCGTCGCCGGTGGTGCCGGAGGAGGTCCCGGACGCCGAACCGCCGGAGGACGAACCGCCGGAGGACGAGGTGCCGCCCGCCGCGCCGCCGGGCTGCCCGGTGGTGTCCAGGGTGAGCGAGACCTCCGTCTTCACCGGTGTGCACGTCGTGGTCGTACCGAGCGCCTTGACCGTCAGCACGCCCGGGGACAGCGTAGAGGAGCCGCTCGCACCGGGCTTGTAGCTGCCGGTGAGGTCGGGGATCTCGATCGGGTCGCCTGCCTTGACGGGGCTCGCGTTCGTCGGACCCTCCACGTGCACGGTGCCCTTGTCGGCGCCGCCCAGCACCACCTCCATGGACGGCTTCACCGAGTCCGCGGGGATCTCGGCGGGGCTGTCCATCACGGACTTCTTGAACTGCACGGTGAGGTCGTAACTCCCGCCGTTCTTCCTGGCGTTGATCTGCACCGGCGAGGTGGCGTCCTTGTCGCCGATCGGGGTCTTGCAGGCGTACGGGATCTGCACCTCCTTGCCGGTGAAGTCGGTCTGGCCGGTGCCGCCGGTCGCGGTGGGGGTCGCCGTGTGCGTCGGGGTCGCCGTACGGGTCGGGGTCGGGGTCGGCGTACGGGTGGGCGTGGACGTGCCGCCGCCCGCCGTCACCTGGATCGTGGCCGCCTTCTGCACGGTCTCCTTCGGCGTGCACTTGGTGTCGGTCGACATCGCGTTGACCGTGTACGCGTCCGGTGTGAGCGTCACCTCGCCGGCCGCCGTCAGCTTCAGGCTGCCCTTCATGTCGGACAGCACCATGGCCCCGCCCTTGGGGATCGCGGGGTTCTCCCGCGGGCCCCGCAGCGCGACGTCGGCGGTTTGCGCGCCGGCCGCCTTCAGGACGCCGGACGGCTGGACCGAGTTCGCGGGCAGGTCGATGATGTCCGGGTTCTTCGAGGCGGCCTGGACGAACTTCCACACGATGTCCACGGTGTCGCCCACCTTCGCCGTGGCCGGCGCGGTGATCTCGACCTTGGTGGTGCCGTCGACGGGGTCGATGCCCGCGGGCGGCACGCAGTGGGTGGCGTACGACACCTCGGCCGCGTGCGCGGGTGCCGCGGCCAGGCCCAGCAGGACGCCCGCACCGCTCAGCGCCAGCGCGGCTCCCGCGGCGGCAAGTCTGCGTCCCCCGGCCGCTGTGCCTCTCCTTCGCATGCTCACGTGGGTCCCTTCGTGGTGGGAGTCGTAGGACTCGTCGGGCTGTCGTCGTGCGGTGCGGAGGACCGGCCGGCCGGGGCGTCCGGAGCGGAGTCCGGGGTGAACCACGGCAGGGTCGGAGTCGTGGCGGCCGGGCCGGCCGCGGGAGGCGGGGGCCCGGCGGTGCGGGAGCGCGGCAGGCGCAGGGGCAGGCGCAGGGACAGGGGCAGGCGCAGGGACAGGGGCAGGCGCAGGGCGGGCCGGGGCAGCCGCCGATGGCCGGCGGCGCCCGGGCCGCGCGGCCGGACCCGGTCCACCACGGCCATGCCGGCGCGGAACAGCGCGGCCGGGACGACCAGGCAGAGCAGGATCCAGAAGAGCGTCACGCCCCACGGCCGGCCCACGCCCCAGGGCTGCTCGGCGAGCACCCGGCCGCCGTGCTTCAGCGTCACGGTGTAGTCGCCGTGGGCCCCCGCCGACAGCTCGACCGGCAGCTTGATCTGCGCCTTCTTCCCGGGCGCGAGGGTGCCGCGCCACTGCTGCTCGTCCCACTGGGGGGCGAAGACGCCGTGCGCGGCGCCGACCTGGAACACGGGGTTCTCGATCGGGCTCGTGCCGGTGTTGCCGACGGTGAGGACCAGAGTGCGGCTGGGCGGTGCCCCGAACCAGGTCAGCAGTCCGCTCGAGCCCGTCAGCCGGGTGTCGGAGAGCACCGCGAGGCGGCCGCCGGAGCGCTCGGCGGGCAGCGGGGACACGGGGTGTCCGGCGACGTTCAGGACGGCGTCGGCCTCGGCCCGGGCGCCGGTGACGGTGGCGACGTGCACCACGCAGGGGCACGGCACGGGCGGTTCGGCGACCGGCAGTCCGCGGCTGAAGGTGCCGTCGGCGTCGGTGGTCACGGCCCGCCCGTCGCCGTTGGCGCAGGAGTTGGTGCCGCCGAGGACACCCCGGGCCGGGGTGGCCCGCCCGCACACCAGCATCATGAGCAGCGTGCGGGGCCGCCAGCCGGTGCCGGTGACGGTGAGAGAGCCGCCGGTACCGGCCTCGGCGGCCGACAGTTTCACGGCCGGGCCGTCGGCCGCCCGGGCCGGACCGTCGGCCGCCCGGACCGGGCCGGCGAGGGCCAGCAGCAGTGCGACGACCACCGGCAGCACGGTCCGCCTCACGACACCGCTCCCGTCGACTCGGCCGCGGCAAGCGCGGGTGCGGTCCGCGCCCGGTGCCCGCGCCGCCGCCGGAGGAATACGGCCGCACCTGCCGTCACCGCGCCCGCTCCCGCGGCCAGGGCGCCCCACGGCACGCACGCGACGGAGCCGGCCGCGGTGTCGTGCGCCCCGCCGGCCGCCGTCACCGTCAGCCGTACCCGCACCTCGTCCAGGACCGGCCGGTCGGACCACGGCTCGCTGAGGGTGCGCCGGGCGCCCGGCGGCAGCCGGACGGGCAGGGTGCGCGGGGCGCGGTCCAGGACCCGGCCGAAGAATCCGTCGGCGCGCACCGCGAGCTTGGGCACGAGGGCGGTCGTACCGCGATTGACCAGCTCGTACGTGATCCGGTCGGCGTGCACGGCGAGGTGCTCGACGGTCAGCGCGGCCAGCGCCGGGCCGCGGACGCGCAGCCGGACCGGCACGGTCGCGGTACGGCCGTCGCCGTCCCGTGCGACGAGCGCGCCGGAGCGGTCGCCGGGCGGACTCCCCCAGGGCACGGTCACCGTGAACGGCACCTCGGCCCGGGTGCGGCCGGGGACGGTGAGGGCGGTGCGGGCGAGGGTGGCCGGAACGCCGGCGCCGTGCAAGCGGACCGTGACGGGGCTGCGGCCGCGATTGGTCACGGACACCGTGTCCTGCAACACCGCCCCGGGTGTGCCCTCGGCGTAGAACGCGGGCCGTCCGCCACCCAGCGGCGCAAGAGCCCAGACGGCGCTCTGCGCACCAGGTTGTGCGGCGGTCTGCGCACCGGGCTGCGCGGCGGGCTGTGCGGCGGCTCCAGGGGCGACGGTCAGCAGCAGGAGCGGCAGCAGCAGGACGAGCGGCGCCAGGGGCAGGCGGGGGGACGCGCCGGGCGGCGCGGCTGCGGCTGCGGCTGCCGGTGCGAGGGGCGACATGGGCGGCGCCAGGGGCAGGCGTGGGGACGGGCCGGGCGGCGCG
>NZ_JBVHSK010000022.1:59217-121247 GCF_055566415.1 Streptomyces sp. NPDC027663
CGCGGGTGCGGGTGCGAGGGGCGGCATGGACGGCGCCAGCGGCAGGCGTGAGGACGGGCCGGAGGCCGGCGCGGGTGCGGGTGCGAGGGGCGGCATGGACGGCGCCAGCGGCAGGCGTGAGGACGGGCCGGAGGCCGGCGCGGGTGCGGGTGCGAGGGGCGGCATGGGCGGCTCCAGCGGTGGTGGCCGGACGGCGGTTCGGCGGGCGGTCTCGTCGCACCGCGGGCGGCGGTCTGCGGGGGCCTCGCAGTGGCTGCGGTGGGCGGGACGACCCCGCAGCGGCTGCGGAACGCGAGGCGGCCTCGCAGTAGTTGCGGTCTGCGCGGCGGCCCCGCAGCGGCTGCGGCATGCGAGCGGGCCTCGCAGTGGCTGCGGGCTGCGCGGCGGCCCCGCCCCGTCGGTGGCGCGGTCCGGTCCCACCCCTTCAGCGGCGTACGGTCTGGCCCCGCCGGGTCAGCCACAGGACGCCCGCCGCGCCGGCCAGGAGCACCGTGCCGCCGAGCGTGCCGAGGGCGACGGCGGAGTCCTCGGGACCGGTCTGCGGGAGCTGTCCGCCCGAGGAGGAACCGCCTGAGGACGACGAAGACGACGACGAGGACGATGAGGACGATGAGGACGACGACGAGGAGCCGCCGGAGGACGAGCCGCCGGCCGCTGTCACGTCCAGGGTCAGGGCCGGCTTGGGGCTGTTGGTCGGCGTGCAGGTCGTCGTCGTGCCGAGCGCCTTGATGGTGAGAGTGCCCGGCGTGAAGGTCACCTTGCCGGCCTTCTTCGGCGTATAGGTGCCGCTCAAGTCGCTGATTTTGATGGGAGTGTTGGCGGGGATCGCGGCGGCGTTGGCGGGACCGCTGACCGCGAGCGCGCCGCTTTCGGCGCCGCCCAGTGCGATGGTGGCGCTCGGGCTCATCGCGCCCTTGCCCAGCTCGACCGGGCTGGAGGAGACGCCCTTCTGCCAGGACATGGTGATCTTGTAGCCGCTGCCGCTCCTGACGCCCTTGATGTCGATGGGCGAGACGGCGCTCTTGACGCCGATCGGTGTCTGGCAGCGGTAGTTGACGTCGACGACCTCGGCGTGGGCCGCCGGCGCGGCCAGCAGCACCGCCGAGCCGGCCAGGGCCGCGGCGGACGCGAGCGCGGAGGTTCGTTTCGGGTACGACACGGTCGGTCCACCCCATTCGTTCACGGCTTCGGGAACCCGGGGAAGTTCCTGACGGCACATCAGATTCGGCCGTCAAGGTACGCCCGGGGCCGTGAGGAAGGAAGATGCGTCACAGGCCGGAGTTGTGGCGATCCGGCGTGCGCGACGGGGTGCCGGAGTGGAGACGGGGGCGCGGGAGGCACCGCGGGGTGGGCGCGCGGGAGGAAGACGGCCCCATGCACGCGGGAGGGAGAACGGCCGTGCGGGCCCGGAGGAAGACTGCCGTGCTGGCAAGAAAACAAGCACGGCCCTACGGATGCGGGAGGAAGCACGGCCCTACGGATGCAGGAGGAAGCACGGCCCTACGGATGCGGGAGGAAGCACGGCCCTACGGATGCAGGAGGAAACGCGGCCCTACGGATGCGGGAGGAAGTACGGGCGTACGGACGCGGGAGGGCGGGCGGTCGGACCGGCGCCTGGCGGGATCACGCCGGTGCGCCCAGTTCCGCCCACACCGTCTTGCCCGGGGTGCCGGGGGCGCGGACGACGCCCCAGTCCAGGCACAGCCGCTGCACGATGAACATGCCGTGCCCGCCGGGACGGCCGGCGCGGTGCGGGGTGCGCGGGGCCGGCTGGCCGGTGCCCCGGTCGGACACCTCGAGCCGGATCACCTTGTTGTCGCAGGCGAGGAGCAGTTCGTCGGGGCCCTCGGCGTGCAGGCACGCGTTGGTGACCAGTTCGGAGACGACCAGCAGTACATCCTCGGCCGCGGCCCGCTGGTCGGCGGTGGCGGCGGGCAGCCAGCCCCACGCGTACAACGCCTGGCGGGTGAAGTCTCGGGCGAGCGGGACGACCCCGCTCTCGCCTTCCAGGCGGAGCCTGCGGACCTGCCGGCCCTGGGTCTGCCGAGTACCGTCGGCCGGTCCGGACGGCACGGACGCCGCGGCTGCCCCCGCGGCTGCGCCGGGAGCCGGCGCACCCCCTCCGGACGCCCCGGAAGCGCCGCTGGGCTCCGGGCCGCGGTCGCCCGGCGAGTAAGGCCGGGTGGTGCTCATCAGCGCTTCACCTCACCGATTCACCAGTTCACGATTCAAAAGTCGGTCGGACGGCCGGGACCGCCGACGCCGGCCGGCCTCTGTGCCGTCCGGCCGTCGTCCGCCGTCGTCCGTGCGGGGCTCCGCGCCCGCCCGTCCGCCGGGGATACGTCCCGTCCAGGTGGTTCGCCGGTGCCGGGAGTTCCGGCGGCCGGCAGGATGCCTCCTGCTTCTTCTGCCCTCTCCTGCCCGACCGATCCGACGGAACACCCTCGCGTTCGACGTGACGGATGCAACGCCGGGAGCGGCCACCCCGGGAACCGGGCGGGCATGGCCGGGGCGGCGGTCAGTCGGCACCGTCGGCCAGGGCCGCCTCCACGGAGTCGTGGATGGTGAAGACCGCCTCCGCCCCTGTGATCTCAAACACGCGGGCGACCACCGGCTGCATTCCCGCCAGGTGGACCCCGCCACCGGCGGCCTCCGCCTTCAGCCGGGCGCCGAGCAGGACGTTCAGCCCCGTGGAGTCGCAGAACTCCAGGCGCGAGCAGTCCACCACGAGCCGCGAAAAGCCCTTGGCCAGCAGGTCGTCGAGGGGCTCACGCAGCAGATCGGCGGTGTGGTGGTCCAGCTCACCCGCAGGTGTCACAACGGCGCTGGAGCCCTCTTCCCGCACCTCCACCAGAAGCCGGCCCGACTGTGCGCTGCCGACCGTCCCGTGGTCCATGCCGTCTCTCTCCCGAGGTCGTGGCTGCCTGATGCCCTCGAACATTACGCCTTCCTTGCGCACTCCGACACCCGAACAACCGCACACAAACGGACATACCAATACATAACGCACTTGCGACTCGCTCGGTGCAGCGGGTAGGGCTAGTAAAGACACACACCCCTACACGCCGGCTTCGGAGGCGCCGCACACCGCAGTGCACGTACTGGCTTCGGCAGCCATATGCCGAGAACGATGGAGGACACCCATGTCACCCCGGCTCGACGCATCGCATACCCCGATCGCGACGTCGACACCCCCACCGGAAAAACTGGATCATCCCATCGACGCCCTCGACCTCTTCGAGGGACTCCCGGAGATCCCCCCGTACGACGAGATCGGCCCGGTAGACGCGCGGGCTCTGTCCAAGACCCTCTTCGAGCGCCTCCAGTCGCTGGAGGAGGGGACGCACGAGTACTCGTACGTCCGCAACACGCTCGTTGAGCTCAACCTCGCGCTCGTCAAGTTCGCCGCCTCCCGCTTCCGCTCCCGCAGCGAGCCGATGGAGGACATCATCCAGGTCGGCACGATCGGCCTGATCAAGGCGATCGACCGCTTCGAGCTGACCCGCGGCGTCGAGTTCCCCACCTTCGCGATGCCGACGATCATCGGCGAGATCAAGCGCTTCTTCCGTGACACCTCGTGGTCCGTGCGCGTCCCGCGCCGGCTGCAGGAGCTGCGCCTGGACCTCGCGAAGGCCGGGGACGAGCTGGCCCAGAAGCTGGACCGCGCACCCACGGTCACGGAACTCGCCGAGCGGCTCGGCATCTCCAGGGACGAGGTCGTCGAGGGCATGGCCGCCTCGAACGCCTACACCGCCTCGTCGCTGGACGCGCAGCCCGAGGAGGACGAGACCGAGGGCGCGCTCGCGGACCGCATCGGGTACGAGGACCACGGCCTCGAAGGCATCGAGTACATCGAGTCGCTCAAGCCCCTGATCGCGGAACTCCCGCCGCGGGACCGGAAGATCCTCTCGCTGCGGTTCGTGGCCAACATGACCCAGTCCGAGATCGGCGAGGAACTCGGCATCTCCCAGATGCACGTGTCCCGGCTGCTCTCGCGCACGCTCGTGCGGCTGCGCAAGGGGCTGACCCTGGAGGAGTGACTTCTCCCGTACTGCGGTGAGCGGCCCGGCCGGCGACGGCGGGCCGCTTCGCCGTATCCGGGTCCTTCCACACCGGCTGGTGGGTACCCAACACCCCAACCGTTATGCGGTTATCCGCGGAAACCTCTTTCCCCGGACCGCCCCCTCCTCCACTATGGGCCCCCAAACCGGCTGGTATGGCGGCCGCATTTCCGGGACGGAGGGTGGCGCATGGCTCAGGGGGACCGGGCCGAGGCGGACGGGAGCCACGAGGACGCGCCGGACGCACGGTTGACCGAACTGCTGCGTCTGGCCACGCCGACGGCGTATCCGGCGCTGCAGGAACTGCGCCGGCGGCACCACCCCGCGGTCCTCGCCTACGCCCGGCTGTGCGCGGCGAGCGAGCCCGTGGCCCACCGGCTGGCGGCGGAGACGATCACCACGACGGCCCGCGAGACCGCCCGCGGCATCGACCCCGCCGTTCCGCTGCGGCACCGGCTGCTGCTGCTCACCGCCCGGCTGGCGGCCGGCTGGTCGCGCGACGAGCGCTCCGCGGGCGTCGACCCGGGGCTGCTGCTGGTGCTGAACGCGGCCGGCCTGTCCGAGGGCCCGACCCCGCCCCTCCTCCCCGCGTTCCAGTCGCTGCCGTCCCGCACCCAGGGGCTGCTCTGGTACGGCGTCCTCGACGAGGAACCCGTCGAGCGGACCGCCGCCTTCCTCGGGCTGAGCCGCGCGGACGTCGCCTACGGCACCCCGCAGGCCCTCAAGGCGCTGGCCCAGGCCTGCCTGCGGCACCGGCTGGCCGCCTCCGACGACCCGCGCTGCGCGGACTTCCGGCGGCTCATCGAGGAGGCGCTACGGCCGGACGGCCCCCGTTACAGCGCCGACCTGGACGCCCACATGGCGCACTGCCCGCACTGCACGGCCGCCTTCGAGGACCTGCGGGCGCTGCGGGACACGCCGCGGCAGACGCTGGCCGAGGGCCTGCTGCCGTGGCGGGGAACGGCGTACCTGCGCCAGGAGGAGCCGCCCGCCCGGGCCGTCGTACCGACGGCCGTGGCGGAGAAGGCGAGTCGGCCGCCCGGCCGTCGGCTGCTGCTGACCTCCGCGGCACTGGGCGTGGCCCTGACCCCGCTGCTGGTGTTCCTGCTCCTGCCCGGGCAGAACGGCGACCAGCAGCCGACGGCGGCGACGCCCGCGCCCCCCGCGGTGACGGTGACTGCCACGGTCGCCGTCACCCCCACTCACTCCGCCTCCCCGTCCCCCTCGCGGACGACCGAGTCGCCTTCTGCCCCGCCGACGTCGCACCGTCCCCCGTCCCCGTCCGCGTCCCCGCGCCCTTCGCGCCGGCCCACCGCGAAGCCCGCTCCCCCGCCGCCCGTGCCGCCGGGCACCTCCTTCGCTCAGGTGGTGAACCGCGCCACGGGCCGCTGTCTGGACATCCGCGACGGCGACCTGTCCGAGGGCAACGACGTGGTCACCGCGCCCTGTTCCTCCTCCCCCACCCAGCGCTGGCGCGTCGACACCTACCTCGGTGTGCTGCGCTCGGCGGCCGACGACGACTTCTGCCTGGACAGCCGGGGCTCGGTGGAGCGCGGCGTGGGCATCTGGGAGTGCGACGCGGTCTACAGCCGCAACGGCGAGAACCTCCGCTTCACCGTGGACCCCGACGGCACGATCCGCCCGCACATCGCCATCGAGACGGCGGTGACCCCCGACGGCCGCTACGGGGTGTCCCTGCGGTCGCTCGACGACGAGCAGGAACAGCGGTGGCGGGCGGGAGCCCCCTGAACCGACCGCCGGACCGGCCGTCGGCCTCCAGCCTCCGGCCTCCGGCTTCGCATGCGGCGGACGGGAGGGTGCCCGCGTGCGGTCACGGACCGGCTCGCATGCGGCGGACGTGACGTGTCCGGGTGCGGTCATGGCCGGGCTCGGACGGCGGGAAACAGTTGTCCCGGGCGGTGCCGGACGAGAAGTCTGCTGCCGTGACCACAACAGAGGCTGCGAAGACCGCACCGTTCCCGCTCGTCCGTTCCTTCGCCCAACTCGCGAACCTGGACCCCGACCGCCCGGTCGTGACCCTGTTCAGCGGCGGGCTGGACAGCTCGTACCTGCTGCTCCGGCTGCGCCGCATGGGCCTGCGGGAGGTGCACGCCGTGAGCGTGGACATCGGTGAGGACGAGTCGGGCCCCTACAAACGGCAGGTGGCCGAAGCACTCGGCGCGCGGCTCCATCTGCTCGACCGGCGCGAGGAGTTCGCCGACCGCTTCGTGGCGCCGGCCATCGCCGCACAGGCCGAGTACCTGGGCATCCACCCCGTCAGTTCCACCCTCAGCCGCCCGCTCATCGCCGAGACGGCCGTGCGGCTGGCCCGCTCGCTCGGCGCGCAGGCCGTCCTGCACACCGCCAACCGCTCGCAGAACACCCTGCGCCGGCTCAACGGAGCGCTGGCGCTGCTGGGCTGCGAGGGCGCCTACGGCAGCCCGTACGACCTCGACCCCGTCACCCGCGAGGACAAGCTGGTCGCGCTGCGCGCCGCCGGCGTCGACCTGCTCGCCGGACGGATCGTGAGCGGGGACTCCAACCTGTGGTGCCGGGAGTTCGAGTCGGGGATCCTCGACGACCCCGAGCGGCACGAGGTGCCCGAGGAGATGTACAGCTGGAGCCGGCCCACCGCGGAGCCCGGCGCGGAGGACCTGCTCACGGTCACCATCGAGAACGGCCGCCCGGTCGCACTGGACGGCACGCGGATGCCGCTCACCGAGCTGATCGACCGGCTCAACCGGCGCGTCGGCGCGTACGGGCTGGGCCGCTACTCGGGCCTGGAGCACCTGGACCACGGCGAGAAGGTCCTGGAGATCCGTGAGATGCCGGCCGCCTGGCTGCTGCTGCGCACCTACCGGCACATCGAGAGCGCCTGCCTCGACGCCGAACTCGTCCGCGAGAAGCGGCACCTGGAGCAGCTCTGGGTGCGCGAGGCGCTGGAGGGCCGGTGGTTCGGCGAACTGCGCCTGGCCGTCCAGTCGTTCGTCGACAGCTGCGCGGCCCGGACCAGCGGCACCGTCGCCTGGCGGCTGCGTACGGGCGGTGCCGACACCCGCGCCATCACCGCCGCCCGGCCGCTGTACCTGCGGGACCGGGAGGAGTGGGAGGAGCGGGCCATCGCCGCCGAGTCGGCGCCGTTCGCGCCGCCTGTCGCCCCCGCGCTGCTGCCCGCCGCAGCCTGATCCCGACCGCCCACGAAACCCACGGAGTTACGCCATGACCACCGCCCTCGCCCACCCGGCTGCCGTCGACGCCGTCACCGCCCTGTCCGGCCCCGGCGGGCACCTGCTGCCGTCGGCCGCGCTGTCCTCCCTGCTCGGCGTCGGTGCCGCCGACTGGGCGCGGTTCGCCGCGCACTGGGACGAGCTGACGCTGGACACCTACATGGCCGACGGGGGCACGTACCGCTACCGCCGCTACGGGCAGTTCGTCCTGGACCCGGCCGTCGGGGAGCCGACCCTGCTGCCGCACGCGCCGTACCGGCAGGAGACCGAGGTCAACCCGCTCAACGGCGGTATCGAGCGGGTCTTCGACCCGCTGACGGAGTCGTTCGTGAACGATCCGCTGCTGCGCGCGCTGCTCGTCGCGCTCGGCCGGATCTTCAGCGAGGTCGACGGCACCCCGAGGTGGAACGTCAAGCTGCACCCGTACCGCATCAACGCCTCCGCCGAACAGGAGGGCCAGCCTGCCCCCGAGGGCCGGCACCGCGACGGGGTCACCTTCATCACCTCGCTGCTGATCGGCCGCACCAACGTCAGCGGCGGCGAGAGCGGGGTGTACACCGACGCGGGCGGGCATCTGCTGACGACTACGCTGTCCGAGCCCGGTGACCTGCTGCTGGGCGACGACCGCCGCACGCTGCACTCGGTGACCCCGGTGCGCCCGGTGGACCCCGCACTGCCCGCCCACCGCGACGTCCTGGTGATCGCGTACACGGCGGCCTGACGGGGGGCCGAGCGCGGCCTGACGGCGGACCGAGCGCGGCCTGACGGCTGCCTGGACCCAGGGCCGCCGGCTCTTCCCCGCCTTCTGTACGTCTACCGCCCGTACGTCTCCCTCCGTACGTCTGCTTCCGTACGTCTGCTTCCGTACATCCCCTGAGGAGTGTCCATGACTGTCACCGCGGCCCGCAGCGGCCGGCTGACCGATCTTCCCGTTCTGCTGGTCGCGGTGGTCTGGGGCTCCAGCTATCTGGCCGCCAAGGGCGTCACGACGGAGTCGACCGTGCTCGCCGTGCTGGTGCTGCGGTTCGCCGTGGTGCTGCCCGTGCTGACAGCCGCGGGCTGGCGGCGGCTGCGCGCGCTGAGCGCCGTGCAGTTGCGCGGTGCCGGGCTGCTGGGGCTGATCCTCGCCGGGATATTCCTGCTGGAGACGTACGGGGTGGTGCACACCTCGGCGACGAACGCGGGGCTGATCATCAGCCTCACGATGGTGCTCACCCCGCTCGCCGAGAGCAGGGTGCGTGGCACCCGGCTGCCCGGCTCCTTCATGGCGGCGGCCGGACTGTCGGTGCTGGGCGTGGCCCTGCTGACCCAGGGCGCGGGATTCACCGCCCCGACCGGCGGCGACCTGCTGATGCTCGGGGCCGCCGTGGCCCGCACCGTGCACGTCCTCGCCATGTCCCGCATGGAGTCGGTGCGCGGGGCGGACGCGCTGTCGCTGACCACCGTGCAGCTGGGCGGGGCGGTCGTGGTGTTCGCCGCTCTGGCGGCGCTGCCGGGCACCGGTGCCTCGCCCTGGTCGGCGGCGGCCGCCTTCGACGCCGGGGACTGGCTGGGGCTCGTGTACCTGTCCGCGTTCTGCACGCTGTTCGCTTTCTTCGTGCAGATGTGGGCGGTCCGCCGCACCTCCCCGTCCCGGGTCAGCCTGCTGCTCGGCACCGAGCCGGTGTGGGCCGCGGCCGTCGGCATCGCCCTGGGCGGCGACCGCCCGGGCGTGCTCGGGCTGCTCGGCGCGCTCCTGGTGCTCGCCGGCACGGCATGGGGGCGGGCGGTGGCGGACCGGGAACGGGAGACCGGCCCGGCCGAGAGCACCGCGGTTGCGGGGGATGCCGCCCGTCCGGCCGGGGACGGCTCCCTCGCCGGGGATGCCGCCCGTCCGGATGAGGCCGCAGGCGCAGACGGTCCGGCAGCCGGCGGCTCCCTCGCCGCGGATGCCGCCCGTCCGGGCGGGGGCGGCTCCGTCGCCGGGGACGCCCCTGCCGCCGAGGTGGCCGCTCCCGGAGGTACGCCGGTTCCTCGGCATGCCGCGGTGGAAGGGGCCTGACCGGCGGCCGTCAGCCGTCCAGCCAGCCGAGCCGCTGGGCGCAGGCGCCGGCCTGGAAGCGGCTGGCGGCGCCGAGGCGCTCGGTCAGTTCGGAGACCAGACGGCGGACCGTGCGCTCGGACACGCCCAGCTTCCGGGCCATGGCCTCGTCGGTGAGCCCGCCCGCGAGCATCCGCAGCAGTTCCAGGTGGCGTCCTTCGGGGCGCCACTCCCCGTCCGGTCCGGCCGCCGTGTCGGTCAGCGCGTTCGCCGCCGCCCAGCAGTGCTCGAAGATCTCCCGGAACACCCCGACCAGCGTCTCGCCCCGCAGGATCACCGCCGTGATCTCGCCGATGGCCGACGGCGGCGCCGGCACCAGGGCGGTCGAGCTGTCCACCACGATCAGCCGCAGCGGCAGCGTGTGCGCGGTGCGCACCTGCGCCCCGGCGGCGCTCAGCCGGCGCAGATACGACGCCATGTGCGGTACGGCCGCCGCCGAGCCGAGGTGGATCGTACGCATCCGCACCCCGCGCCCGATCACCGCGAGGTCCCGCTCCAGGCCCGCCTCGACCATCGAGGCCTGCAGCGCGCGCCCGGGGTGCAGCGACAGCACCTCGTCCTCCACGCGCCGCGAGACGTCCTCCAGCGCCGCCGACACGTTCGCGGCGCCGGTCACCACCTCCATCCGCACCGGCAGCAACTCCCGTGCGTGCACCGGCTGGAAGTCCGTGAGGATCCGGTTCAGCGCGGACCGCGTGCGCTGCACCGAGCTGAGCAGCGTGGACGTGTGCTGCTCCTCCTCCATGAGGAGGTTGCGCAGGGCGGTGTCCGGCGACAGTGCCGTCCAGCCATTGCCGCTGTCCGGTGCGGGCACGAACAGCCGTAGCCGGGTGAGGAGTTGGAGTGCGTCGGCGAACTCCCCGTCGCTCCAGCCGTGTTCGCCGAGCACACTCGCGGGGTGCCAGGCCGCGTCCTCGAGTGCGATGCGATAGAGCTCCTGGGCACGCTCTTTCACGTCCATCGGGCCTCCTCCGTGTCGTCCCCCGGCGCGACAGCCACCCGGACCTGACGCCGTCCGGATCTTAGGAACGCCCTGCTCAGCTGGCCAGGCAAGGTCCGGCATGCGGACGCTGCGGCGGCGCCGGCGAGCCGTCCGGGCCTGGCCATGGCCGGTCCCGGAACCACCGCAGCCGTAGCCGCGGGTGAGCGTCCCGGCACATGCTGACGACCTGCCCCGCACTCCTTCCGCACCCTTCCCGGAGGTACCCCATGCCGCGTCGCACCGCCTTCTCCGCCGCGTCCGCCTTCCCCGCCGCATCTGCCTCCTCTGGCGCGTCCGCCGTCTCTGTCGCGTCTGCCGTCTCTGTCGCCGCCGTGTCCGCGTCCGTCTCTGCCGGTGCTTCGGTCGGTCACGCCGGGCCTCCCGGGTCCGTGCGGCGCCCGGCCCGGCGGTTCGCGTCCGCCGTCGCGCTCACCGCGCTGCTGGCTGCCGGTGCGGCCATGCCGGCCGCCGCTGCCGCGCCGGCGGGCGGGGACGCGGCCGTGGCCGCCGGTTCCGACTCCCTGATCTGGGGCTGACCGTCGTGCCGGTACCGGCCGTCGCCGTCGTTGCCCCGCTCACCGGTCCGTGTACGGCCGCGGGCACGGTCCTGCTCGCCGAGGTGAACCGGATCCGCAGCGATGCGCCGTGGGCGGCCGACTGGCAGGTCTTCCACGAGGCTTCCGGCGTCGCGCAGGCCGTGGTGGCCGGCGACTTCGCGGCGGTCGTCGGGCACGCCGACCCGGCGGTCACCGACGGGGCCCTGGAGGTCTACCGGCAGGCCGGTCTCGCCTGTCTGCTGCCGCTGCTGCCGGGCCGGCCGCCCGCGGTGAGCTGGGCACCCGACGAGACCCGCCTCGCCCGCGCGCTGGCCGAGAGCGCGCTCGCACTCGGCGCCACCGCGCTGACCGTGGCGTACGACGACGTCCACGGAGGGAACGGACAGGCTGAACAGACCCGGCCTGCCGAACCGCCCGGGCTGACCGAGCCGGCCGAAAAGACCCGGCCTTCCGGACAGACCGAACCGACCGAACCGACCCCGCCGGCCGAAGTGACAGCCGAACCGAACCGGCCTTCCGAACAGACCGAACCGACCCGACTGGCCGAACCGACCCGACTGGCCGAACCGGCCGGGCTAGCCGAACCGGCCGGGCTGGTCGGACCGGCCGGGCTGGTCGGACCGGCCGGGCTAGCCGAACCGACCGGGCTGGTCGGACCAACCGGGCTGGCCGAACCGACCGGGCTGGTCGGGATGGTTGTGGAGCAGGCGCAGGCCTCGGGGCTCGCCGTACGCACGCACGCGGTGGGAACGGGCAGCCGGCCCCACGTGCCCTCGCCACCGGGGCCGGGCGTCCTCGCCCTGCTCGCCCCGCAGCACCGGCTCCCCGCACTGCTGCGCGCCCTGGGCCGGACGGGCGGCGCCGACGCGGATGCCTGGCGGGCCGTACTGGTCGTGGCGGACTGCGGGTTGCCCTCGTTCGACGCGCTGGTGGAGGCGGCGGGGCCGCCGGTGTGGGCCGTCCATCCGGAGCTGTGCCTGGTCCGCCGTACCCGGTCGGCCGTGACCTCGCTGACGGCCGCCCTGGCCGAGGACCCCGCGCTGCGGGGCGCACGGCTCGCCGCGCGCGTCGGGTCCCGGTCGGGACTGCTGCTCGCCGGGGTTGGCGGTGTGCTTGCCGGGGGCGGCGGTGTGCTCGGCGAGGGACGGCGGGTGTCCCGGCTGGGCGAGGTGTGCCCGCTCCGGGCGGCGGCGAGGCAGGACGCGCTGGACGGCGCGCCCGCCCACGCCTTCTGAGGAGGGGTCAGACGACCCGTACGCCACCGCGCCACACCCCGCTGACCAGCGGCACGCCCGGGCGGTAGGCCAGGTGGACGTGGCTCGGGGCGTCCAGGAGGGTCAGGTCCGCGCGACTGCCCGGGGTGAGGCGGCCGATGTCGGTGCGGCGCAGGGCGGCGGCGCCGCCGGCCGTGGCCGACCAGACGGCCTCGTCGGGGGTCATCCGCATGTCCCGGACGGCGAGCGCGATGCAGAAGGGCACGGACGAGGTGAACGACGAGCCCGGGTTGCAGTCCGTCGAGAGGGCGACCGTGACACCCGCGTCCAGCAGCCGGCGGGCGTCCGGCCACTGCGCCCGGGTGGAGAACTCGGCGCCGGGGAGCAGGGTCGCGACCGTGTTGCCGCCGGCCAGGGCGTCCACGTCCGCGTCCGTGAGGTGGGTGCAGTGGTCGGCGCTGGCCGCGTCCAGTTCGACGGCCAGCTGGACGCCGGGGCCGTAGGAGAGCTGGTTGGCGTGGACGCGCGGGTGCAGGCCCTTCGCCTTGCCGGCCGTGAGGATCGCGCGGGCCTGGTCGCCGTCGAAGGCGCCCTTCTCGCAGAAGACGTCGATCCAGCGGGCGTGCGGCGCGCAGGCGTCCAGCATCTCGCCGGTGACCAGGGCGACATAAGCCGCGGGGTCGTCGGCGTAGTCCGGCGAGACGATGTGCGCACCGAGGTAGGTCACCTCGTCCGTGTGCTGGGCCGCGATGCGCAGGGCGCGGGACTCGTCCTCGACCGTGAGGCCGTAGCCCGACTTCGTCTCGAAGGTGGTCGTGCCCTGGCGGAGGGCCTCGGCGAGGTAACGGGTGAGGTTCGCCTCCAGTTCCGCGTCGCTCGCGGCCCGGGTCGCCGCGACCGTGGTGCGGATGCCCCCGGCGGTGTAGGAGCGGCCGGACATGCGGGCGTTGAACTCCTGCGTCCGGTCGCCCGCGAACACCAGGTGGGAGTGGGAGTCCACGAAGCCCGGCAGCACCGCCCGGCCGCCCGCGTCGACCCGGTTGTCAGTGGCGGGTGCTTTGCTGGATTCACCGGTCCACGCGATGCGGTCGCCGTCGATGACGACGGCCGCGTCCCGGACCAGACCGAGGGGGGATTCGTCGCCGAGGGAGGGGTCGTTGGTGACCAGTGTGGCGATGTTGGTGATGACGGTGCTGCTGCTCATGGTGTCGTCCTCGTGGGGGTCGGCGTTCCTCAGCCGCGCAGGGCTTCGACGGCGGCGGCCAGCGCCTGCGGCACATCGGGTACGAGCGTGTGCACGCCGTCGCGTACGACGTGCCGGCCGCCCACGACCGTGTGCCGTACGTCCGCCGCGCTCGCCGCGAATACGGCGGTCTCGGCGCCCAGTCTGGGCAGTGTCCCTGCCGTCCTGACCGAGTCCAGGGCGACGGTGGTCAGGTCGGCGAGCGCGCCGGGCTCGATGGTGCCGGCCTCATCCCAGCCGAGGGCGGCGTGGCCGTCGGCGCCGGCGGCCCGCAGCAGTGCCGCGGCCGTCCAGTGGCCCCGGGTGCGGGTGCGCAGCCGCTCGTCCAGCTCCATCGCGCGCGCCTCTTCGAGCAGGTCGATGACGGCGTGGCTGTCGGAGCCGAGGGACAGCGGGGAGCCCGCCCGCTGCAGGGCGACAGCCGGGCCGATGCCGTCGGCCAGGTCGCGTTCGGTGGTGGGGCACATGCAGGTGCCGGTGCCCGAGCCGCCGAGCAGGGCGATGTCCTCGTCGGTGAGGTGGGTGTTGTGCACGCCGGTGGTGCGTGGCCCGAGGACGCCGTGGTCGGCGAGCAGCCGGGTGGGCGTGCAGCCGTGCGCGGCGAGGCAGGCCTCGTTCTCGGCGGTCTGCTCCGACAGGTGCACGTGGAGCGGGGCCCGCCGCTCCTCGGCCCACCGCGCCACGGTCGCCAGCTGGCCGGCGGGTACGGCCCGTACGGAGTGGACGGCCGCCCCGATCCGCGCGTGATCCCGTTCCTTGAGAACTGCACAGCGTTCGGCCCAGGCCTCCGCGCTGCCGTCGGAGAACCGCAGCTGGTGGGGGTTGGGCGGCTCTCCGAACCCGGAGGAGAGGTAGCAGGTGTCGAGGAGGGTGATCCGGATGCCGGCCTCGGCCGCGGCGGCGATCAGCGCCTCGCCCATGGCGTTGGGGTCGGCGTAGGGGGTGCCGCCGTGGGCGTGGTGCACGTAGTGGAACTCGCCGACGCAGGTGATGCCGGCGAGCGCCATCTCGGCGTACACCGCGCGGGCCAGGGCGTGGTAGGTCTCCGGGGTCAGGTGGTCGGCGACGGAGTACATCACCTCGCGCCAGGTCCAGAAGGTGCCGCTGCCGACCTGGACGGTGCCGCGCAGCGCCCGGTGGAAGGCGTGGCTGTGGGCGTTGGCCAGGCCGGGGAGGGTCAGGCCGCGCAGCACCTCGGCGCCGGGCGGCGGAGTGGGTACGTCGGTGCGGACGGCGGTGATCCGGCCGTCCTCCGTGGTGACGGCCACGCCCGGCTCGACGGTGGGGTCGAGCCAGGCGTGCTCCAGCCAGTAGGTCCGTGTCGTCACCTGCAGGCCAGCCCTTCCAGTACGTCGGCGAGTGCGTGCACACCGGCCACGCAGTCGTCCTCGGCGGCGAACTCGGCCGGGGAGTGCGAGACACCGGTGGGGTTGCGCACGAACAGCATGGCGGTCGGGATGCTCCCGGACAGGATCCCGGCGTCGTGTCCGGCACCGGTTCCGAGGACGGGCACCGTCAGACCGGTGTCCCGGCCCAGGATGCGGCCGAGTTCGTCGCGCAGCGCGTGGTCGAACTCGACGACCGGGGTGAAGGACTCCCGGACGACGTCGAGGTCGACGCCGTGGGCGTCCGCGTACTCCCGTGCCGCCTTCTCGATGCCGCCGACGACCCTGTCCAGGGTGTCCTGGTCGGCGGCGCGGGAGTCGAGCCAGCCGCGCACCAGCGAGGGGATCGCGTTGACGCCGTTCGGCTCGACGGAGATCTTGCCGAAGGTGGCGACGGCACCGGCGAGTTCGGCCTCGCGGCGGGCGGCGAGCACGGTCTCGGCGTAGGACGGCATCGGGTCGCGCCGGTCCACCAGCCGGGTGGTGCCGGCGTGGTTGGCCTCGCCCCGGAAGTCGAACCGCCACCGGCCGTGCGGCCAGATGGCGCTGGCGATGCCGACCCGGTCGCCGGACAGGTCCAGCGCGCGTCCCTGTTCGACGTGCAGCTCCACGAAGGCACCGATCCGGGCCAGCCGCTCGGGGTCGGGTCCGATGGCCTCGGGGTCGTATCCGGCGGCCTCCATGGCCTGCGGCAGGCTGATCCCGTCGCCGTCGGTGAGCCGGTGCGCCTGCTCGACGGTCAGCTGCCCCGCGGTGAGCCGGGAGCCGACGCAGGCGAGCCCGAACCGGGCGCCCTCCTCGTCGCCGAAGTTGACGACGGCGAGGGGCTTGCCGAGCTGTGCTCCCCTGCTGCGCAGTTCGTCCAGGGCGGCGAAGGACGACACGACCCCGAGGGGGCCGTCGAAGGCGCCGCCGTCCGGCACGGAGTCCAGATGCGAGCCGGTGACGACGGCGTCCCCGGCGGCCGGGTCACCGAGCCAGGCCCACTGGTTGCCGTTGCGGTCGACCTCGTACACGAGCCCGCGCGCCTCGGCCTGCTCCCGGAACCAGGCCCGGCAGTCGGCGTCGGCGCCGGTCCAGGCGTAACGGCGGTAGCCGCCGGAGGCGGAGCTGCGGCCGACCGGCAGCAGCTCCGCCCACATGCTGTGGAAGGTCACGCCTGGTCACCCTCGCGCATGGGCACCCGGACCCCGCGCTCCTGCGCGACGGACTCGGCGATGTCGTAGCCCGCGTCCACGTGCCGGATGACGCCCATGCCGGGGTCGTTGGTGAGGACGCGGCGGATCTTCTCGCCGCCCAGCTTGGTGCCGTCGGCCACCGTGACCTGACCGGCGTGGATGGAGCGGCCCATGCCGACGCCGCCGCCGTGGTGGAGGGAGACCCACGACGCACCGGAGGCCACGTTGACCATGGCGTTCAGCAGCGGCCAGTCGGCGATCGCGTCGGAGCCGTCGAGCATGGCCTCGGTCTCGCGGTACGGGGAGGCGACGGAGCCGCAGTCCAGGTGGTCGCGGCCGATGGCCAGCGGAGCCGCCAGCTCGCCGGAGGCCACCATGTCGTTGAAGCGCTCGCCGGCCTTGTCGCGCTCGCCGTAGCCGAGCCAGCAGATGCGGGCGGGCAGGCCCTGGAAGTGGACGCGCTCGCCGGCCATCTTGATCCAGCGGGCCAGGGACTCGTTCTCCGGGAACAGCTCCAGGATCGCCTTGTCGGTCTTGGCGATGTCGGCGGGGTCGCCGGACAGGGCGGCCCAGCGGAAGGGGCCCTTGCCCTCGCAGAAGAGCGGGCGGATGTAGGCCGGGACGAAGCCGGGGAAGGCGAAGGCGCGGTCGTAGCCGGCCAGCTGGGCCTCGCCGCGGATGGAGTTGCCGTAGTCGAACACCTCGGCGCCGGCGTCCATGAAGCCGACCATGGCCTCGACGTGCTTCGCCATGGACTCACGGGCGCGGGTGGTGAAGCCGGCCGGGTCCTTGGCGGCGGCGTCGGCCATGTCCTCGAAGGCGACGCCGACGGGCAGGTAGGCCAGCGGGTCGTGGGCGGAGGTCTGGTCGGTGACGATGTCGATGGGCGCGTTCATCGCGAGCAGCTGCGGGACCAGCTCGGCCGCGTTGCCGAGGACGCCGATCGACAGCGGGCGGCGGGCGTCGCGGGCCTCGGTGGCCAGCTGGAGCGCGTGGTCCAGGCTGTCGGCCCTGACGTCCAGGTACCGGTGCTCGATGCGGCGCTCGATGGCGCGCGGGTCGCAGTCGATGCAGATGGCGACGCCGTCGTTCATGGTCACGGCGAGCGGCTGGGCGCCGCCCATGCCGCCGAGGCCGGCCGTCAGGGTGATCGTCCCGGCGAGCGTGCCGTCGAACTTCTTGGCGGCGACGGCGGCGAAGGTCTCGTAGGTGCCCTGGAGGATGCCCTGGGTGCCGATGTAGATCCAGGAGCCGGCGGTCATCTGGCCGTACATGGTCAGGCCCAGGGCCTCCAGACGGCGGAACTCCTCCCAGTTGGCCCAGTCGCCGACCAGGTTGGAGTTGGCGATGAGGACGCGCGGGGCCCACTCGTGGGTCTGCATCACGCCGACCGGGCGGCCGGACTGGACCAGCATGGTCTCGTCCTGCTTGAGGGTCCTCAGGGTGCGGACCATGGCGTCGAAGGAGCGCCAGTCACGGGCGGCCTTGCCGGTTCCGCCGTAGACGACGAGCTTGTCGGGGTGCTCGGCGACCTCGGGGTCGAGGTTGTTCTGGAGCATGCGCAGGGCGGCTTCCTGCTGCCATCCCAGGGTGCTCAGTTCCGTGCCGCGCGGTGCTCGTACGGGGCGGGGTCCCGACATCGTCTGCCTCCTCCTGTGCCTACGTCTATTCACATCCTGGCTTCCTGAATAGAACTAGTCAATACGCCGGGAAGGCCGCGTCGGCGAGCGGCGGGTGTTTGGCTGGAAGCACCGGTAGCCGAGACAGGACGGGGACGCCGTGGAACACGACATCGAGAGCGAGGCGCAGGAGCGCGCCGCCCGGCGCGACCAGGCGGTGCGGGCGGCGGTCGAGCAGGGCCTGCTGGGGCCGGACGCGGCCGTACTGGGCCTGCTGGACGTCACCGGCATCCGGGAGTCGGCCGCGGCCCTGCGGGCGGCGTTCGACGCGGTGGTACCGGCCGGGACACCGGTGCTGCACGCCTTCGCGGTGAAGGCGACCCCGCTGGTGCCGGTGCTGCGACTGCTGCACGAGGCGGGAATCGGCGCGGAGGTGGCCAGCCCCGGGGAGCTGGCGCTGGCGCGGGCGGCGGGAGTCCCGGCCGGCCGGACGGTGCTGGACGCTCCGGCGAAGACCCCGGCGGAGCTGCGCGAGGCGCTGGCCCTGGGCATCGCCGTGAACGCGGACAACCCGCAGGAGCTGGACCGGCTGGACGCGCTCGTCGGCTCCGCGGCCCCCCGGGCTCCGCTCGGCCTCCGGGTGAACCCTCAGATCGGCGGCGGCACGATCGGGGCGACCTCGACGGCGACGGCGACCTCGAAGTTCGGGGTGGCGCTGCAGGACGAGGGGGCGCGCGCCTGGGTCGTACGGGCGTACGCGGAGCGGCCGTGGCTGACCCGGCTGCACGCACACACCGGCTCGCAGGGCATCCCGCTGTCGCTGCTGGCCCGGGGTGTGGCGGAGGCGTACGCGCTCGCGGAGGAGATCAACGAGCGGGTCGGACGGCGGCAGGTCGACACCGTCGACATCGGCGGCGGGCTGCCGGTGAACTTCGCGTCCGAGGGGACGACACCGTCGTACGCGCAGTACGCGCGGCTGCTGGCGGCTCAGGTGCCGGGACTGTTCGACGGGCGGTACGGGTTGGTGACCGAGTTCGGACGGTCGCTGCTGGCCAAGCACGGGACGGTGGTGGCCCGCGTGGAGTACGCCAAGAGCGCGGGCGGGCGGCGCATCGCGGTGACGCACGCGGGCGTGCAGGTGGCGACGCGGACCGTGTACGCGCCGGGGGCGTGGCCGCTGCGAATCGCCGCGTACGACGCCAAGGGACGCCCGAAGCCGGGTCCGGAGGTGGTGCAGGACGTGGCCGGTCCCGCCTGCTTCTCGGGCGACCTGCTGGCCGAGGGACGCACCCTGCCGCTGCTGGAGCAGGGTGACTACGTGGCGGCGCTGGACACGGGCGCGTACTACTTCGCCCACCACTACGCCTACAACTCCCTGGCCCGGCCGGGCGTCCACGGCTTCGCACCGGACGGCGACGGGGGCGTGGCCTTCGCGACCGTGCGCCCGCCGCAGACGATCACCGAGGTCGTGGCCGAATCCGGCGGGGCGCATGCGTCGGCGCTCACCACCCTGCGGGCGCCCGGGAGCCGTTGACACACCCCCGCAGACTCTCGAACAAATGGATCAACGGCCGTGAGACACACGTCAGTTGACCAACACTAGTACGCCGGACGCACGTTCCACCGGAAAATGCCAAAGGCCTCACCTCCCGCGCACACGTTGCGTAGTGTCGGCGTCACTCAACCGGAGTCCCAGGCGGGAGGGGAGCCACGGTGCCCGGAATAGACGAGTGCCTACTCGAAGCGATGCGGCTGCCCGGTGCCCGGGGAGCCGCGCTGGTGGACTGGACGAGCGGACTGGCCCTCGGCACGGTCGGTGACGCACCCGGCGGCGACCACGAGACGACGGCCGCCGAGGCCGCGGAACTGGCCCGGATGGCCGCCGAGCACGGCACCTTCGCGGCCGGCGGGGACGACCTGCCGCCGGTGGAGGACCTGATCGTCAGCAACGGCGACAGCTACCACCTGCTGCGCTTCGTGGACACGTCCTTCGACAGCAGCGTGTTCCTGCACCTGTGGCTCGGCCGCGAGGAGGGCAACCTCGCGCTCGCCCGGATCCGGCTCGGTGAGATGGCCGCCAGGCTGGTGCTGGGATGACCGTGGTCGAAACCCCTCCGCCGGCCCTGCCGGTGCGGGACAAGCGGGCCACCCGCGCCCTGTCCCCGATGCTGACCCGCCTCGCCGAGGAGCGGGCCACCGGCATCCTGGTCCGCGAGCACGGCACCCTGCACCTCGCCGAGGGCCGGGTGGTGCACGCCGAGAGCCCCCTCGCCCCCGGCCTCGACGTGCTCCTCACGGCCCACGGCACCCTCGCGGGCACCGCCTGGCAGCGGGCCGCCGCCCGGACCCCGGGTCCCCTGCACGCGGCCGAACTCCTGCTGCACGCGGGGGTGCTGCCCACCGGCGCGCTGGAGCTGTGCCACCTGGACGCGCTGTACGACGCCGGGTACTTCGCGCTCGCCCCGAGCAGCACCCCGGGCCGGTTCCGGTACGACAACGCGCCCCGGCTCGGCCCGCTGCCCTCCGTCCCGGTGGTCGCACTGGAGCGCGAGACGCTGCGCCGCCGCCTCCTGCTGCACCGGCTGTGGCCCGACCCGGCCGCCGACAGCGTCCCGCTGATCCGCGCGGACCCCGCCGGACCGGCCGCCGGCGCCCCGGTCACCCCACGCCAGCGAGCGGTCCTGGACCGGGTGGACGGCGTCCGCACGGCCACCGACCTCGCCCGGAACCTGGGCCGGCAGGCGTTCCACACGCTGGTCGACATCCGCCGGCTCGCCGCGGCCGGGCACGTCGTGCCGGTGCCCCCGGCCCAGGCCCCGTCGCCCACACCCTCGCCCCACCAGGTCACCACCGACCCCGACATCGCGCTGCTGAAGAGGCTCAGGGATGCGCTGGAGGCGCTTTGAACGGCACCGCCCCGCCGAGAGGAGAGAACTGATGGTGCCCGAGCAGGACCTGGAGGCCGTCCTGGACGAGCTGCGCCGGCTGCGCACCCGCGTACCGCAGCTCACCGGCGCCCTCGCAGCCGGCGTCGACGGCCTCGTCGTCGCCCACGACACCCCCGGTGTCGATCCGGAGGGCCTCGCCGCCCTCACCGCCGCCCAGCTCGGCATCGCCATGCGGGTCACCGACGCCACCGGGCACGGCGGCTTCCGGGAGCTGCTGGTGCGCGGCGAGCGCGGCTACATCGCCACCTACGCGGCCGGCCGCACCGCCGTACTGACCCTGCTCGCCCAGGACCGGGTCAACGTCGGCCGGCTGCACCTGGAGGGCCGCCGGGCCGGCGCCCGCGTCGGGGAGCTGCTGGACGCCGCCGAGGCCGCCGCCCGCGCCACCCGGCCGAGCACAAGACCCCTGGGGTCCGTCAGTACGGCGCCCCCCGTCCGAACCCGCACGCCCCGCACGACGAGTGCCGAAGCGCGCACCGCAACCGACAGCTGAGAGGACCACCATGGCCAACACCGAGACCGCACTGAAGGAAGCCCTCACCTCCATCGAGGGGGCCACCGGCGTCGCGCTCGTGGACTACACCAGCGGGATGGCGCTGGGCACGATGGGCGGCAGCAAGAGCTTCGACCTGAACGTGGCCGCCGCCGGCAACACGGACGTGATCCGTGCCAAGATGCGCACGATGGAGATGCTGGGGCTCAAGGGCGGCATCGAGGACATCCTCATCACCCTGTCCGACCAGTACCACCTGATCCGCCTGCTGAGCAGCCGCGGCGGCAACGGCCTCTTCCTCTACCTGGTCCTGGACGCGAGCCGGGCCAACCTGGCGATGGCCCGGCACCAGCTGAAGAACATCGAGGCGGAGCTGGAGGTCTGACGAAGCCTCAGATCAGTGCCGCGGTACGGCGGCGGGCCCCGCCCGGGGCCGCGTCGCCGGCCGCGACGCCCGTACTCCGCAGGCCCTTCACGGCCTTGCCCGCCGGGCGTCCGCCGCGCCGGTCGAGCCAGTCGACGCGCACCCACAGCAGCGTCTGCCCGGCTCGCTCCAGCCGCCCGAGCCAGGCGGCCTTCAGCCGCAGCCCGGCGCCGAGCCCGGCCAGCAGCATCCCACCGGCCGCGGGCACCGCGAACGCGGAGCCGAACGCGACCACCCAGCCCAGCAGCAGCAACCAGCGGTGCCCCCGGCGCCAGACGCGCACGGTGACCGCCCTGTCCTGCAGCACGTCGTACTTGCCCGCGCGGGCCGCCCCACGTGCGAGAGCGGTGTACCGGCCGCGCCGGGCCGGCGCCACGACGGCCGCGCCGATCAGGAACAGCGCCGCTCCGGCCAGCACCCCGATCCGGCGCCCGGTCAGCCCCTCCGGTACGGCACCGATCCCGGCGGCGGCCACCCCGGACCACCACAGCGGCGCGGCCCCCGCCCGTACGACGACGGCCACCCGCGCCAGCCCCTGTCCTCCGCGTCCTCCGCGCGCCACGTCAGCCTCCCGCGTCACGTCTGCGCAAAGCGCCCTGTCTCGCAGGGAAGGTAACGGCAGAACGTGAGACGAGTCTGAGAGAGCGCGTCCGGGAGGGTCATTCCACGAACAGTCCGCGGGCCGCCGCTTGCGTGTCGAACTCCTCCAGGCGGGCCTGTGCGTCCGGCAGGTCGTCGCAGACCGCTTCCAGCAGCACCCGGCCGAGCAGCATCGGCGCGCACGCGGTGTCGAAGGCGAGGCCGGTGCCGACGGCGGCGGGCAGCAGCAGGTCGGAGTACTTGGCGACCGGCGCGAACGCGGAGTCGGCGACCGTGACGACGGTCAGGCCCGCGTCCTTGGCGTAGGCGAGGGTGTCCACGACCTCGCGGGGATGCCGGGGCAGGGCGAAGCAGAGCAGGGCGGTGGCGCCCGCGCGGACCGCGGCGTCGATACGGTCGTGGATCATCGTGCCGCCCTCGTTCAGCAGCCGGACGTCCGGGTGGACCTTGGCGGCGAAGTAGGCGAAGCCGTACGCCTGGGAGGCGGCGGCACGCAGGCCGAGCACCGGCAGCGGACGGGAGGCGGCGAGTATCCGGCCGGCCCTTTGCACCGGGCGCGGGTCGGCCAGCAGCTCGGCGAGGTGCTTCAGGTTCTCGATCTCGGCCTCGACGGCCTGCTGGTACTCGTTGAACGCGCCGGCCCCGGCGGCCGGCCCGGCGGGGACGACCTCCCGCAGGTGCTTGCGCAGGGCGGGGTAGCCGTCGAAGCCGAGGGCGACCGCGAACCGGGTCACCGACGGCTGGCTGACCCCCGCCAGCTCCGCCAGCTCCACGCTGGACAGGAAGGGCACGTCGGCGGCCCGGCGCACCATGCTGTGCGCGATCCGGCGCTGGGTCGGCGTGAGCCGGTGGCCCTCGAACAGCGTTTGCAGCCGGTTGGCCGGGCTGTCGGTCGCGCTCATGACGTACTCCCCCTCTGCGAGTGCTCGACGCCCCGGGAGAGTACAGCGCCGGGACGTTGACCGACACGGGCCGCCTATTCAGGGAGCGCACATCTGCATACCGTTATACAGCGTGGTGCGGGCAGGTCTCCAGGGCAGCTCACTACACCGATCAGGGGCCCGCGCCCCACGTACACGCCCCCGCCCCGTCGGTCACCGGCGCTGTGCGCGTCGCAGTGACGGCGCCGGTCGCACCCGAGACGTCCGCCGGCGTCTGAATCACCAGCGGGCGAGAGGCGCCCCTTTCGGAATGGGCTCACACGTGTGCGAGTGTGGTGCCGAATCCGGCGACTCTCACTTCCTACGTCGGCTCGCACACGTTCAGAGGTGGGGGGAGGCGGGGTCGCCGCCGAGTCGCAGGTCGCCGACGCCGTCGAGGATCTTCTCCGAGGACGCGACATGGCGGCCGGCCGTGATGAGGTCGCGCAGGCACCGGTCGAGCGGGGTCAGCTCGGTGTAGACCGCGGCCGATCCCACGGCGTCGTACAGCAGTTGGACGGCCTCCCGGCAGGCCCGGTGCGCGAACTGGCGGGCCAGGGCGGCCGTGCCGCGTTCCGGCGCCAGGCCCGCCGCCTGTGCCGCCCAGGCGTTCTCCAGCGTGGTGTACACGTAGGCGTCCGCGGCGCCGATCAGCGACTCGGCGTGCGCGAGGTCGGCAGGGACGCCCGGCCGGGGCAGCGCGGAACGCCTGGCGGCGAGGAGCTCCCGGGCCGCGTTCAGCGCGGACCTGGCGAGGCCCAGCGGTACGCCCGCCATCTTGAGGGCGAGGTTGTCGGCACGCAGGTGGAGCGGCTCCTGCCGGGAGCCGGACGGCCGAAGAGCGAACGTGTGCCGTTCCGGGACGAACAGCTCGGCGACCTCGAAGTCGTGGGAGCCGGTGCCGCGCAGTCCGGTGGTGTGCCAGGTGTCGACCACCCGGGCGTGCGCGGCGTCGAAGACGGCGATCCTCGGGGCGCCCTCCGGGGTCTGGAACCCCGCCATCACCCGGTCGGCGTGGGTGATCCCGCTCGCGGAGGTCCAGCGGCCCGACAGGACGTAGCCGTCGTCCCGCCGGACCGCACGCCCGGCCGGCGGCAGGACCGTCGCGGTGATCAGGTCCGGGTCCGGGTACAGCTCGGTGAACACCTCCACGGGCAGCGAGACCACGGCCAGCGCGGCGTTCAGCGCGACGGCCGCGCACCAGGCGACCGAGCCGTCGCCCTCCGCCAGCAGATCGACGGCCCGCGTGATCTCCGGCACGGTCATCTCGACTCCGCCCAGCGCCGGTGGCAGGGCGGCCCGCAGCAGGCCGGTGGCCTTCAGGCCGTCGAGGACGTCACCGGGTAGCCGGCCGCTCCGCTCGATCTCCGGCGCGCGCGACGGGAGGGTGGGGGCGTACGCCCGTACCCGGTCCATGACCGCGGCGACGGTGAGGCCCGGCTCGGCCCGGGTCGGCAGTTCCACGACGGTCATCCGGTCCTCCTGGTTCTGTTGCTTCTCTTGGTTCGGTGGGTTCGGCCGGTGCGGCAGGTGCCGCAGATGCGGCCGATGCGACCGATGCGACCGATGCGGGCAGGTTCCGGTCACAGGTCTTCCAGGGCCTTGCCCAGCTCGGCTGCCAGCGTCTGGAGGTTCGGCGAGCGCATGACGCTGTAGTGGTCGCCGGGTACGTCGATGCTTTCCGCCTGGTCGCCGAGGAGGTCCAGCCACTGCCGGGTGGTCGCGGGGGTGGCCCCGTCGATGGCCCGCAGCAGCCGGACCCTGCCCCGGTACGGGGCGGGCTCGTGCTCGGCCAGTGCGCGGCTGAGGCGCAGGAACCGGCCCGCGAGCCGCTCCAGGGTGGCGGCGTCGATGTCGTCCGGCAGGACGCCGGCGTGCCGGGCCCGCGTCAGCAGTTCCTGGACCGGGGACCGGTCACCCGTGGGCTCGAACTCGGCCGGCCCCGGGTTCCAGCCGCTTCCCGCCAGTCCGGCCAGGTCGCGGGCGAACCGGGCCAGCAGCGCCGCGTCGGAGGCGGGTTCGGCACGGCCGGGCGGTTCGAGCAGGTCCACGGCCGCGACCAGTTCCACCGTCTTGCCCCGTCCGGTGAGCAGGCGGGCGGTCTCCAGGGCGATGACGCCGCCCATCGACCAGCCGCCGAGCCGGTACGGGCCGTCCGGGAACCGTTCGGTGATCGCGTCGGCGTAGTGCGCGGCCAGGCCGGGCACGGTCTGCGGCGCTGGTTCGGTGTCGGGGTACTGGAGGGCGTGCAGCGGCTGGTCGTCGTCCAGGAGGGCGCCGAGTCCGGCGTAGCAGAGCACGTCGCCGCCGACCGGGTGGACGAGAAACAGGGGTGGCCGGGTCCCGGTCTCCCGCAGCGTGACCAGGGCCGCCCGGCCTTCGTCCCCGGGCCGGTCGCGCAGCACCTCGGCGAGCGAGGCGACGGTCGGCCGGGCGAGCAGCGTGGCCACCGGCAGCGACCGGCCGGTGTGCTGCCGGATCCGGGTCATCATCCGCACCGCGAGCATCGAGTCGCCGCCGAGGTCGAAGAAGTTCGCGGTGACGTCGATCCGCCCGCCGGCGGTCTCGAAGAACTCGGCCCAGATCCCGGCGAGGAGCTGTTCGGTCGCGTCGCGCGGTGCGACCGCCGCGCCGGAGCGCGGGGCCGTCTGTCCGGGCGACGGCAGACGGTGGCGGTCCACCTTGCCGTTGCCGGTCAGCGGCAGCTCGTCCAGCAGGACGACGCGGGCGGGCACCATGTAGCCGGGCAGTTCCCGGCCGAGCGCCTCGCGCAGCTCCTCCTCGGAGGTACCGGACACGGCGTACGCGACGAGCCGCCTGGGGCCGCCCCGCTCGCCCTCGGCCACCGCGGCCGCCGCGCGCACGTCCGGCCGGCGCAGCAGGGCCGCCTCGACCTCGCCGAGCTCGATCCGGTGCCCCTGGATCTTCACCTGGGAGTCCACGCGGCCCAGGAACTCGATGTCGCCATCCGGCAGATAGCGGCCGAGGTCACCCGTCCGGTAGAGCCGTTCTCCCGTCACGGGGTGGCGCAGGAACGCCGCGCGCGTCTTCTCCTCGTCCCCGAGGTAGCCGCGGGCCAGGCCGGCACCGGCGATGTACAGGTCGCCGGGGACCCAGACCGGACAGGGCCGCAACGCCTGGTCCAGCACGTGGAAACGCTGGTTCCGCATCGGCCTGCCGTACGGGATGCTCGTCCGGTCCGGGTCCACGTGGGTGATCGGGTACTGGATCGACCAGATGGACGCCTCGGTCGCGCCGCCCAGGCTCCAGACCCGCGCGGCCGGCAGGGCGGAGGCGATGGCTGCGGGGAGGGTCACGGGTATCCAGTCGCCGCTCATCATCACCACGCGCAGCGACGGCGGGCCGCCGAGGGCCCGGACGTGTTCGACGAACATGTCCATCAGCGCGGGGACGCTGTTCCAGACCGTCACCTGATGCCGGTTCACCAGGTCCAGCCATGCGGCCGGTTCACGCTGCGCCGACGCGTCGGGCAGGACCAGGGCGCCGCCGGCCGAGAGCAGGCCGAACACGTCGTAGACGGAGAGGTCGAAGTTGAGCGCGGACAGGGCCAGGACCCGGTCGCGTTCGGTCACTTCGAACCGGTCGTTGACGTCCTGGACGGTGTTGACCGCGCCGGCGTGCTCGATCATCACGCCCTTCGGGACCCCGGTGGAACCCGAGGTGAAGATGACGTAGGCGAGATCGTCCGGCCCGGCCGGGGAGGGGGGCAGGGGGCCGCTCGCACCGGTGTCCTCCGGTTCGGTGTCGACGTGCAGGGTGTGGGTGCCGTCCGGCAGGTCGAGTCCGTCCGCGAGCGCCGACCGGGTCAGCACCAGCTCGATGCCGGCGGTCTCCACGATCGTCCGGAGTCGGCGGCCGGGCACGGCGGCGTCCACGGGCACATAGGCGGCCCCGGTCTTGAGGATGCCGAGCGCCGCGACGACCTGCTCCCAGCTCTTGTCCATCACGATGCCGACGAGCACGCCCGGACCCGCGCCGCGCTCGAGGAGCCACCGGGCGATCCGGTCGGAGCGGCGGTCGACCTCACCGTAGTCGAGGGTCCGCGCGGCGGTGATGACGGCGGGCGCGTCCGGCCGGCTCCCGGCCTGCCGCAGGAACCCGTCGTGCAGCAGCTCGCAGGGGAGGGGGGCGTCCGTGGCGTTGACGGCCCGCCGCAGCTCCAGGTCGGCCACCGGCGCGAGCACGGTCGGCGGGCGACGCCACGCCGCCTCGCCGCACAGGTCACGCACCAGGTCCAGATAGGCGTCCCACATCCCGTCGACGACGCCGTCGGGGAACATCTCCTCCACCACGTCCCAGTTGAGGACCAGTTCCCCGGCCTCCTCCAGGGCCTGGTGGTCGAGCCACACCTGCGGTGTCCGGACCGAGCTGGACGCCAGCGTGCCGGAGGCGCCGAGGGTGGTCAGGGCCGTGAGTGCGCCACGCTCACCGCCGTCCTGCCCCGAGAAGCCGATCGTGCTGGTGAAGACCACGGGCATGCCCGCCAGGCCGGTGCCGCCCCGGGCGCGGTTGAGCTCGCGCAGCACCTCTACGCCGCTGACGTGTCCGTGTTCGAGGTCGGTCATCAACTGGTTCTGCAACCGCGTGGCGCCCGAGGTGAAGTCCACGCCGGGGGCGGCGTCGACCTCCAGCAGGGTGGTCGCGCTGAGGTTTCCGATGATTCTGCCGACGTCGTCGTGCAGCGGCCGCCGGTTGAACGCCAGCAGGTTGAGCGTGAAGCGCGGCGAGGCGCTCCAGGCGCCCAGCACCTGCGCGTACGCGGTACACAGGGCGGCCGAGGGCGAGATGCCCGCCGCGGCGGCATGGTCCTTGAAGCGCTGCCACGCCCCGGGCTCGATCCGGCCCGTGCGGTGGGTGAACACCGGCCGCCGTGGCGCGGGTCCCGGGCGCAGCGGCAGGCGGGGCGCGGGCGGGAGGGAGGCGGTACGGGCCTGCCAGTAGGCGAGCGACTTCTCACGCTGCGCGGCATCCGTCCGGGCGGCGGCGAGCACGTAGTCGCGGTACGTGACGGCGGGGGCGGGCGCCGTGGGCGTCCCGGAGCGGTAGGCCTGCGCCCATTCCCGGAACAGCAGCCCGGAACTGCGGCCGTCCACGATCAGCGCGTCGAAGTTGAGGTGCAGCCGGGTCGTGCGCGCGTCGAGCAGGGTCGCCCGGACGTCGAACAGCGGCCAGACCTCGGTGTCGAAGACCTGGTGGCGCATCTCCTCGTGGATCTCCGCCAGCCGGCGGGACCGTTCGGCGTCGTCGCACGTCCGCAGGTCGACCGTGGCGATCCGGTACTCGGGGACCTCGGCGAGCACCCGCTGGTGACCGTCCCTGGACACGACCGCGCGGAGCATGTCGTGCCGGTCGACGAGGTGCCGGAAGGAGACGGCGAGCCGGTCGAGGTCGGTCTCCTCGAGGTCGATCTCGACGAGGAAGGAGGTGGATACGTTGCCCAGCTCGAAGGCGTCGGTACGGCCGACCAGGTAGGCCTGCTGGAGGTCGGTGAGCGGGAACGGCTCGTGGCGGGCCGCGGGGTCGGCGACCAACGTCGTCCCGGGCTCCCCGGTCGCTGACTCGCCGGTCCCCGGCTCCTCGGTCCCGGGCTCCCCGGTCCCGGGCTCCCCGGTCCCGGTCTCCCCGGTCCCGGGCTCCCCGGTCCCGGGCTCCCCGGTCCCGGACGCCTCGGCGGTACGGTCCGCGCCGCCGCGGACCGTCTGGACGGTGCGCGCGAGCTCGGCGACGCTCCGGCCGTCCAGCAGCTCGGGCAGCGGGACGTCGACGCCGAGCCGCCGGGCGAGGGTCTGCCGGATGTCCATCGCGATCAGCGAGTCGATGCCCAGGCTCCGCAGCGGCAGGTGCAGGTCGTCACCGGCGACGGCCGCGCCGCGCGCCCGGCCGACGATGCCTACCACCTGCTCGGCGGTGTTACCGGTCCCGGGTGCGGCCGGCGTGCGGGGGCCGGGCGCGGTGGGTGCGTGGGATCCGGGTACGGCAGGTGCGTGGGAGCCGGGCGCGGCAGGTGCGTGGGAGCCGGACGCGGTAGGTGCGGGGGTTCCGGACGCGGTAGGTGCGGGGGTTCCGGGCGCTGCCGGTGCCTGCATTCCTGGCGCGGCCGGCGTGTTGATTCCGAGTGCGGCCGGTGCGTTGACTGCGGGTGCGGCCTGCGCGTTGGTTCCGAGTGCGGCAGGCGCGTTGACCGCGGGCGCGGCCTGCGCGTTGGTTCCGGATGCGGCAGGCTCGGCCGCACCGGGCACCGCTTCCAGGCGTACGCCCTCGGCGAGCGCCACGGGCTTGCCGTCGGCGCCGACCAGCCGGACCTGCGCGACCAGAGGCCCGCCGTGAGACGGTGCCTGTTCCCGGCGGACGTCTCCCGTCCAGAGCCAGTAGCGCTCGCGCTGGAACGGGTATCCGGGCAGGGCGGTGGGCGGCCCGGCGGGCTCGCCGTGCACGCGCGTCCAGTCGATCCGGACGCCTCGGGTGTACAGCGCGCCGAGGCTGTCGAGCAGAGTGCGCCGGGCGTCCTCGCCCTCGCGCAGCGACGGCAGGAACGCGGCGTGCTCGGCCGTCCGGACCTGGTCGAGGAGCGGCGAGCCGGGCCCGATCTCCACGAAGCTCCGATGGCCGTCGCGCAGCAGCGCGGCGATCCCGTCGGTGAACCGCTCCGGCTCGGCGGCGTCCGCCGGAGTCCGGGCCGCCGACCGCAGCGCGTCCTCCAGGGGCAGCGTGCCCGTGACGCACGCGGCCACCAGCTCGCCGGTGCCGTGGCCGAGGACGGCGGCGGGCTCCACGCCCCACGACCGCCACAGCTCGGCGAGCGCGTACGCGACGGCGAACGGCGAGGGCCGGCCGCCGGACGCCTCGGTGTACCGGTCCGCCTCGCGAGGGGAGACCGGATCCGACGTGGCCGGTCCAGCGGCCGCCTCTGCGCACCGGTCCAGGGCACGGCGGAAGACCGGCTCGGACTCGGCCAGCCTGACGGCCGCGTCGGCGTACCCCGGGTCCGGGCGGCCGGTGAAGAGGAACACCGGACCACGGCTGGTCTCCGGGGCCCGCGCGCCGACGCGGACGCCGGGCGGCGGCGCCTCGTGCGGGCGCGTCCGGGTGAGCAGATCCCGCAGTTCGGCGCGCGAGGACGCGACGGCCGTGAGCCGGTGCGTGAAGTGCGCCCGCCCGAGGCTCGTGGTGCGGCAGATCGACGCGAGGGGAGCACCGTCGGCACCGTCGGCGAGCAGCTCCGCGTAGCGCGCGGTGAGGTCGGCGAGCGCGGCCGGTGTCTTGGCCGACAGGGTCAGCAGACGCGGCCCGTCCTGCCCGGCGGGCCGGACCTCCGTGCCGGACCGGACCTCCTCGCCCGACCGAACCTCCGTGCCGGACCGCACCCCCGAGCCGGACAGAACCTCCGAGCCCGACCGCACCCCCGAGCCGGACAGAACCTCCGAGCCCGACGGGACCCCCGAGCCGGACCGGACATGCTCGCCCGACCGGACATGCTCACCCGACCCGGCATGCTCCCCGGACGGCGCCTCGTCGGGGACGGCCGGAGCTTCTTCGATGATCACGTGTGCGTTGGTGCCGCTGATGCCCTGTGAGGACACCGCAGCGCGCTTCGGCCCCGGCGTCCCGGGCCACGCGGTCTCCTCGGCGACCAGCTCGACCGCGCCCGCCGACCAGTCGACGTGCGGAGTGGGCTCGTCCACGTGCAGGGTGGCGGGGAGCCTGCCGTGCCGCATCGACAGCACCGTCTTCATGACCCCGGCGACACCCGCCGCCGCCTGGGAGTGGCCGATGTTGGGCTTCAGCGAGCCGAGCCGCAGCGGCTGGTCCCGGTCACGGCCGTAGGCGGCCAGCAGGGCGCGGGCCTCGATCGGGTCGCCGAGCGGGGTACCGGTGCTGCTCGCCTCCACCACCTGGATGTCGCCGGGCGACAACCGCGCGTCCTCCAGCGCCTGCCGGATGACCCGCTGCTGCGCCGATCCGCTCGGTGCGGTGAAGCCGTTGCTGGTGCCGTCCTGGTTGACCGCGCTGCCGCGCACCACGGCCAGCACGGGGTGACCGAGCCGCCTCGCGTCCGACAGCCGTTCCACCAGCAGCACGCCCACGCCCTCGGAGAACCCGCTGCCCGCGGCGGCGGCCGAGAACGGGCGGCACCGGCCGTCCGGTGACAGGCCCTGCATGCGGGTGAACTCGGTGAACAGCTGCGGTGTGGCCATGATCGTCGCGCCGCCGGCCAGCGCCATCGTGCATTCGCCGCGGCGCAGCGACTGGACGGCCAGGTGCAGTGCGACCAGAGAGGACGAGCAGGCCGTCTCCACGGTGATCGCCGGGCCGCGCAGGCCGAGCGCGTAGGAGATCCGGCCGGAGGCGACGCCGCCCGCCGTCCCGGTCGTCAGGAAGCCCTCGGCCTCCTCGGGCAGGTCGCCGCGCCCCTGCCCGTAGTCGCTGCAGGAGAGCCCGGTGAACACGCCGGTCTCGGTGTCGCGCACCGACTCCGGGTCGATCCCGGCGTCCTCGAAGGCCCGCCAGGCGGTCTCCAGCAGCAGCCGCTGCTGCGGGTCCATGGCCAGGGCCTCACGCGGGCTGATGCCGAAGAAGCCGGCGTCGAAGTCGGCCGCGTCGTAGAGGAAGCCGCCGGAGCCCGTCACGCTCCGGCCGCCGCCGGCGGGGTCGTACAGGCCGTCGTCCCAGCCGCGGTCGCGCGGGAACGCGCCGACGGTCTCCCCGCCCTCGGCCAGCAGCCGCCACAGGGCGGCCGGCGAGTCGACCCCGCCCGGGTACCGGCAGGCCATGCCGACGATCGCGATCGGCTCGCGGTCACCGTCCTCCAGCTCGCGCAGGCGCTCGCGTGCCTGGTGCAGGTCGAGGGTGAGCCGCTTGAGATATCCGAGCAGCTTCTCGTTCGATTCTGATCCCATGACGGATCGGTCCTCCGTAGGCGGGTCAGGAGCCGGAGAGCTCGCGGTCGATGAAGTCGAGCAGTTCCTCGGCGGTCGCGGCTTCGACGAGCGCCGCCACGTCCGTTCCGAGGTCCCCGAAGGCGTCCTCCGGGGCGGCCGGTACCTCCTCGGGCGGTACGAGTCCGGTGTCCAGGACGGTGACCAGCTCGGGCAGCGTCGGCGCCTCGAACAGCAGGGTGAGGGGGAGTTTGAGGTCCGTCGCCGTGTTGAGGCGGTTGCGGAACTCGACCGAGGTGAGCGAGTCGAAGCCCAGCTCGCCGAACGGCCTGTCGTCCGGGATCGCCTCGGGCCGGGAGCCCAGGACGGCGGCCATGTGGGTCCGGATCAGGTCCGCCAGGATCCCGGCCCGTTCGGCGGCGGTCAGCCCGGTCAGCTCCTCCCGCAGCGGCCGGTGCCGCCGCTGTCCGGGCACGTGCGCGGGCCGGCCCGGGCCGGCGGCGGCCACGATCTGGCGAAGCACCGGCGGCAGGTCCGTTCCGAGGCCGCGCAGGACCTCGCGGTTGAGCCGGGCGGGCACGAGGACGGCGTGCGCCGACGGCAGTGCCGCCTCCAGCAGGGCCAGGCCGTGCTCGGGGGCCGTCTCCACGAGCCCCGCCCGGGCGAAGCGGGCGCGGTCGGCGGGGGTGAGGGCGCCCATCATGCCGTCCGGGTCGTCCCACAGGCCCCAGGCCAGCGCGAGGGCGGGCATCCCCTGCGCGCGGCGGTGCCGGGCGAGCGCGTCGAGGAACGCGTTGGCGGCGGTGTAGCCGCCCTGTCCGGCGCCGCCGAGCGTCCCCATGACCGAGGAGACCAGGACGAACGCGGTGAGCGGGTGGCCCGCGGTCAGCTCGTGCAGATGCCAGGCGCCGTCGGCCTTGACCCGCATCACCCGGTCGATCTGCCCGGGGGTGAGCGAGGTGACCGGCGCATCGTCCACCACGCCCGCGGCGTGCACCACGGCGGTCAGCGGGTGCCGGCCGGGGACGGCTTCGATCATCGCGGCTACGGCGTCCCGGTCGGCGACGTCCACGGCCGCGAAGCTCACCTCGGCGCCGAGCCCGTTCAGCTCGGACGCCAGCCCGGCCGCTCCGGGCGCGTCACCGCCGCGGCGTCCGGCCAGCAGGAGCCGTCGTGCGCCGTGTTCGGTGACCAGGTGCCGTGCGATGGCCCGGCCGATGGCGCCGGTACCGCCGGTGATCAGGACGGTTCCGTCCGGGTCGAGGAGCGGCGGGACGGTGAGCACGACCTTGCCGACGTGGGTCCCCTGGCGCAGCAGCCCGAAGGCTTCCGGTGCGTGCCGGACGTCCATGTCGGTGACGGCGGGCCAGGTGAACGCGCCCTCGGTGAACAGCTCGACCGCTCGGTGCAGGAGGCGGCCGAGGTGCTCGGGCGGCAACTGGAGGAGGTTGGACGCCTGGTAGCGGGCACCGGGATGGGTGACGGCCACCTCGGCCGGGTCGCGCGGATCGGTCCTGCCCAGTTCGACCAGGAGCCCGCCGGGACGCAGCAGCCGCAGGGACTCGTCGACGAGTTCACCGGTCAGCGAGTTCAGCACGACGGCCATGCGCCGGCCGTCCGCGCCGAAGCGGGTCCCGAATCCGGGCTCGCGGGACGAGGCGAGGTGGTCGTCGTCGACGCCGAGGGCGCGCAGGGCGGGCCACTTGGCGGGACTCGCGGTCGCGTAGACCTCCGCGCCCAGGTGCCGGGCCAGCTGGACGGCGGCCATGCCGACGCCGCCCGCCCCGGCGTGGATCAGGACGGGGTCGCCCGGGCGCACGCCGCCCAGTTCGGTCAGGGCGTGCAGGGCGGTCATGTGGGCGACCGGTACGGCGGCGGCCCGGGTGAACGACCAGCCGTCGGGGATCTTGACGAGGGTGCGCTGGTCGGCGTGGGCCAGTGTGCCGAACGCGGCGGGGAACAGGCCCATCACCCGGTCGCCGGCGGCCAGGCCGGTGACACCGGGCCCGGTCGCGGTGACCACGCCGGCGCCTTCCAGGCCGAGCGGGCCGGGGTCGCCGGGGTGCATGTCGAGCGCGCCCAGGACGTCGTGGAAGTTGAGCCCGGCGGCGCGGACCGCGATCCGGACCTGGCCGGGGCCGGGTTCGGAGGCGGCCTCGGGGCAGGGCCGTAGCTCCAGCGCGGTGAGGGTGCCGCGTTCGGGGATGTCCAGGCGCCAGGCGGGCGCGTCCTCGGGGACGCGGAGCGCCGGGTCCCCCACCGCGGACACGAGCCGGGGCACCAGGACGGCGCCGCCACGGACCGCCGTCTGGTTCTCGTCCGGCGCCAGTGCCGCGGCCGGGACCTCGGTGGCGTCGGGAGCGAGGTCGACCAGGGCGAACCGGCCCGGGTGCTCGACCTGTGCCGTCCGCACCAGGCCCCAGACCGCGGCCTGCGCGAGGTCCCGGACGGTCTCGCCGGGCCGTACGGCGACGGCCCCGCGGGTCACCAGCACCAGGCGGGACCCGGCGAGCCGGTCCTCGGCAAGCCATCGGCCGAGCAGGTCCCGCGTCCGCCGGACCGCGTTCCCGGCCGCTGTCGCCGGGTCGGTCTCGTCCTCGCCGGCGGGGCAGGCCACGACGGCGTGCGCGGGTGGCCCGGCCGCCGCGAGCAGCGTGTCCGGGAGGGTGGCGTCCCACGGGACGGGCACCTGTCCGGCCGGTGTTGCGGCCGTCGGCCCGGACAGCGGTTCCCAGCCCAGTGCGAACAGGGAGCCACGCGCCACGGCGGCGGGATCGGCCGGGCGGCCGACCGCGACCGGGCACAGTTCCAGCGACTCGACGAGCCCCGCCGGGTCTCCCGAGGCGTCGCGCAGGGTCAGGACGAGGCCTCCGTCCGCGGCGGTTGCCGCGTGCATCCGCAGGGACGCGCGGCCCCCGGCACCGGACCCGGCACCGAACAGGGACACTCCGCGCCAGCGCAGCGGCTGCATGCGCCGGCCCTCGCGGCCCGTGGCGTCGGCGATCAGGCCGTGCAGGGACGCATCGAGCAGGGCGGGGTGCAGGTGGTAGGCCCCGGCGTTCGTGGCCTCCGGCTCGGGCAGGACGGCCTCGGAGTACTGCTCGCCGTCGCGTCGCCAGGCGGCTCGCAGCCCCTGGAACACCGGCCCGTGCTCGTACCCGTGCAGGCCGAGGTCCTCGTACGTGCGGGCCGGCGACACCGGCGTCGCGCCGGCCGGCGGCCAGTCCAGGGGGGCCGGTTCCGTGGCCGTGCCGGGGCCGAGGGTGCCGGTGGCGTGCTCGATCCACTCTCCGCCGGTCACCCGGCCCGATATCCGGCAGGTCCTCAGCCCGGCGCCGTCCTCGGCCGCCACCCGGACGCGCAGGTCGACGGCGCCGTCCTCCGGGAGTTCCATCGGCGCGGAGACCGTCAGTTCCTCGATCCGTGCCGTGCCGGCACTCGCGCCCGCGTGCAGGGCCATCTCCAGGAACGCGGTGCCCGGTACGACGACCGTCCCCGACAGGGCGTGGTCGGCCAGCCAAGGATGGGTGCGGGTCGAGAGCCGCCCGGTGAACACCGTCTCGCCGTCGCCGAGATCGACGGCCGCGCCGAGCAGGGGATGGCCGGCCGGGGCCTGGCCGAGGTCGGCCGTACCGGACGGCCCGGCCGTGCCCGTGAGCCAGTAGCGGCGGCGCCGGAAGGGGTAGGTGGGCAGGGCGAGCAGGTCGGCGTGGCCGGCGGCCGTTCCGGTGAGCCGTTCCCATGCGATGGGCAGGCCCTGGACGTAGGCCTCGGCGGCGGAGGTGAGGAACCGGCGCAGGCCGCCTTCGTCGCGGCGCAGCGAGCCGGTGACGATCCCGTCGGCGCCGGCCTTCTCGAGGATCTGGCCGATGCTGCCGGTCAGCACCGGGTGCGGGCCGACCTCGACGAACGTGGTGTGGCCGGACGCGATGAGCGCCTCGACGGCTTCCTGGAAGCGCACGGTGTGCCGCAGGTTCCGGTACCAGTAGGACGCGTCCAGCTCGCCGCCGTCCTGCCAGTCGGCGGTGACCGAGGACATCAGCGCGATCTCGCCGGTACGCGGCGCCAGCGACGCCAGCTCGGCCAGGAGCTTGTCGCGGACCGGTTCGACCGACGGGGAGTGCGAGGCGAAGGCGGCAGGGACCACGCGGGCGTTGACGCCCTCGGCCTGGTAGGTGCCGACCAGCTCGGCGATCGCGTCCGGGGCTCCGGCCACGGTGGTGGTGGCCGGTCCGTTGACCGCGGCGACGCTCAGCGCGCCGAGTCGTTCCCGCACCCGCTCCGCGGGCAGCGGGATCGCGGCCATCGCCCCCTTGCCCATCAGTTCGACGGCCATGCTGCTGCGCAGCGCGATGGTGCTGGCGCCGTCGTCGAGGGACAGCGCCCCTGCCACGACGGCGGCGGCGATCTCGCCCTGGGAGTGGCCGACCACGGCGTCCGGGACGAGCCCGGCCGACCGCCACAGCTCGGCCAGTGACACCATCACGGCCCACAGCGCGGGCTGCACGACGTCGACCCGGTCGAGCAGGGGCGCCCCGTCCAGGACGTCGGCCAGCGACCAGTCGATGTACGGCGCGAGCGCGCGCTCGCACTCGGCCAGGCGGGCGGCGAAGACGGGGGATTCGGTGGCGAGCGCCGATGCCATGCCCCGCCACTGGCCGCCCTGTCCGGGGAAGACCAGAACGGTCCGGCCGGGCTCGCCCGCGCGGCCGGTGACGACACCGGGGGCCTGTTCGGCGCGGGCCAGCGCCTCCAGGGCCCGGTCGGCCTCCTGCCCGTCACGGGCGATCACCACGGCGCGCTCGTCGAGGGACGCCCTGGCGGTCAGGGCCGGTGCCGCGCCGACCGGGTCGAGCGGCTCGGCGGCCAGTGCCCGGGCCCGCTCCCGCAGCGCCTGCGGTGTCCGGGCCGACAGGACGACCGGCACCACGGGCGGCCGCACCGGTTCCCCGGCGGTCGTGGCCTCGGCCGGCGGCTCCGCGAGGATCACGTGCGCGTTGGTGCCGCTGATGCCGAACGAGGAGACGCCGCCGCGCCGGGGCTCACCGGTCTCCGGCCAGGGACGGGCCTCGTGCAGCAGGGCCACCGAGCCGGACGTCCAGTCCACGTGCGGGGACGGCTCGTCGACGTGCAGCGTGGCGGGCAGGGTCGCGTTCCGGATGGCCTGCACCATCTTGATGACGCCGCCGACGCCCGCCGCCGCCTGCGCATGTCCGATGTTGGACTTGAGGGACCCCAGCCACAGCGGCCGGTCCCGGTCCCTCCCGTACGCGGCCAGCAGCGCGTTGGCCTCGATGGGGTCGCCGAGTGCGGTGCCCGTCCCGTGCGCCTCCACGGCGTCGACCTGCTGCGGGGCGAGCCCGGCATCGGCGAGAGCGTCCGCGATGACGCGCTGCTGGGCGACGCCGCTCGGCGCGGACAGCCCGTTGGAGGCGCCGTCGGAGTTGACGGCGCTTCCGGCGACGACCGCCAGCACGGGGTGGCCGTTGCGGCGGGCGTCCGAGAGCCGTTCCACGACGAGCATGCCCGCGCCCTCGCCCCACCCGGTGCCGTCCGCCTGGGCGGAGAAGGCCTTGCAGCGGCCGTCGGCGGCCAGTACCCGCTGGCGGGACAGCTCCACGAACATGCCGGGGGTCGCCATGACCGTGACCCCGCCGGCCAGGGCCAGCGAGCACTCTCCTCCCCGCACGGCCCGCACCGCCTGGTGCAGCGCGACCAGCGACGCCGAGCATGCGGTGTCCACGGTCAGCGCGGGTCCGTTGAGGCCGAGGACATAGGCGATCCGCCCGGAGATGACGCTCGCGCTGGTGCCGGTCAGCAGATGACCCGCGACGCCGTGCCCGGCCGTTTCCATGCTCGGCCCGTAGCCGGAGTGCATCGCCCCGGCGAACACGCCGGTCCGGCTGCCCGCCAGCGTCGCCGGATCGATCCCGGCGCGCTCCAGCGCCTCCCACGCGACCTCCAGGAGGAGCCGCTGCTGCGGGTCCATGGCGAGGGCTTCGCGCGGGCTGATCCCGAAGAACTCCGCGTCGAAGTCCGTCACGTCCCGCACGAAGCCGCCCCGGCGGACGTAGGACGTGCCGATCCGTTCCGGATCCGGATGGTGCAGCGTCGCCAGATCCCAGCCGCGGTCGTCGGGGAAGTCGCCGGTGGCATCGGTTCCGCTGTCGACCAGGCTCCACAGGTCCTCGGGCGAGCGGACCCCGCCGGGGAACCGGCAGGCCATGCCGACGACGACCACGGGGTCGCCGGCTTCGTCGGTGTTGCCGGGGTCGCCGGCGTTCTCGGGGGCGCCGGGGTTCTCGGGGGCGCCGGCGTTCTCGGGGGCGCCGGCGTTCTCGGGGTCGCTGGTGTTCTCGGGGGCGCCGGGGTGTGCCTGCTCCCGCACGGCAGCCGGGGAACCGCCGGTGCACGCGCCCGCCTTCAGCTCACCGATCGCAGTGGCCAGGGCGGCCGGGCTCGGGTGGTCGTACGGGACGGTGCTCTCCAGGTTCAGCCCCGTCGCGGCCGACAGCCGGTCGCGTAGTTCGAGCGTCATGGCCGAGTCCAGGCCCATCTCCCGGAACGTCCGGCCGGGCCGGACGTCACCGGCCGACTCTGCGCCCAGCACGACCGCCGTGACGCTACGGACCAGCTCCAGCACCGATCCCCTGTCGCCGGCCGGGGAAGGGGACGGGACCGGAGACGGGACTCCGGCCGGGGACAGGGCCGAGGCCGGGGAAGGGGAGAGGGAGGGGGAGGGGGAGGCAGCCGAGGCCTGGGACGGGGAAGGGGAGGGGGCCTGAGAAGGGGAAGGAGCCGAGGCCTGGGACAGGGCGGGAGCCGAGGTCTGGGCCGGGGCAGGGGACAGAGCGTTCGCCGGGGACAGAGCATCGGCCGGTGACAGAGCGGGAGCCTGCGCCGAGGACGAGGTGGGAACCTGCGCCGAGGACAGGGCCGGAGCCTGCGCCGAGGACAGGGCCGGAGCCTGCGCCGAGGACGAGGTGGGGGCCGGCGTCGTGTCGGGCATCTGCTCGGTGACCCCGGGCATCCCGGACGGCCAGCAGGAGCGGCGCTGGAACGGGTAGGTCGGCAGGTCGGTCAGCGGTGCCGCGCCGGGCAGCAGTGCCGCCCAGTCCACCGCGACGCCGCGCACGAAGGCCTCGGCCGCCGCCGTGAGGAACCGGTGACGGTCCCCGTGGCCGCGCCGCAGCGTGCTCAGCGCGGCGCCGTCCCCACCGTGCGCGTCGATCGTCTGCCGGATGCCCATCGCCAGCACCGGATGCGGGCTGATCTCCAGGAACGTCGAGTGGCCCGAGTGCAGCAGTTCCTCGACGGCCGGTCCGAACCGCACCGGCTCGCGCAGGTTGCGGTACCAGTACCCGGCGTCCAGTTCGGCGGTGTCGATCGGTGCGGCGGTGACGGTCGAGTGGAACGGCACGCCGATGGAGCGCGGGACGATCCCGGCGAAGGCGCCGAGCAGTTCCTCGCGCAGTTCCTCGACGGCCGCGCTGTGCGAGGCGTAGTCGATCCGGAGCCGCCGGGTCCGCACCTCCTGCCCGTAGTGGGCGGCCAGTGCGTCGAGCGCGGCCCCCGGACCCGCGACCACCGTGTGCGCGGGGCCGTTGACCGCCGCGACCGACAGCGAGGCCGCCACCGCCGCGAGGTCCCGCCGCACCCGTTCGGCAGGAAGCTCCACCGACAGCAGTCCGCCGCGGCCCGCGATCCGGTTCAGCACCCTGCTGCGCAGGGCCACGATCCGCGCGCCGTCCTGCAGCGACAGGGCACCCATGGCGGTGGCGGCGGCGATCTCGCCCTGCGAGTGGGCCACCACGGCGGCCGGTTCCACCCCGGCCGAGCGCCACAGCGCGGCCAGCGACACCATCACCGCCCACAACGCGGGCTGGATCACCTCGTCGCCGTCCAGCGGCGGCGCACCGGGGGCACCGCGCAGGACATCGAGGAGCGACCAGTCGACGTGCGGGCGCAGAGCGTCGGCACACGCGCCGATCCGCTCGGCGAACACCGGTGCGGTGTCGATCAGTTCCGCTGCCATGCCCGCCCACTGCGAGCCCTGGCCGGGAAAGACGAAGACCGGCCGGACCGGCGGCCCCTCGTGCCGGCCCTCCACCACGGCCGCCGACGGCTGCCCGGCCGACCGTGCCCGAAGTCCGGCGAGGAAGCCGTCCCTGTCGTGTGCGACGACGACGGCGCGGTGCTCGAACACGGTGCGTGTGACGCCCAGGGACCGGGCCACCGAGGCCACGCCCAGCTCCGGACGCTCCTCCACATGGGCGCGCAGCCGTGCCGCCTGGTCACGCAGCGCGGACTCGTCCCGCCCCGACAGGACCCAGGGCAGCGCCCCGGCGTCGGTCTCGCCGCCGGCACGTTCCGCGTCCTGCCAGTCCGACAGAATCACGTGGCAGTTGGTGCCGCCGATCCCGAACGAGCTGACTCCCGCCACCAGCTGCCCCTCCGGCACCGGCCAGGCACGGGTCTCGGTGTTCACCCGCAGGCGCAGCTCGTCGAGGGGGATCCGCTCGCCGGGCCCGGAGTGGTTCAGGCTGGGGACGAGTTCGCGCTCGCCGACGCACAGGACGGCCTTGATGAACCCGGCGATCCCGGCCGCGCCCTCCAGATGACCGATGTTCGTCTTCACCGACCCGACCAGGAGCGGGGCGTCCTCGGTGCGGGCCGCGCCCAGCGTCGCACCGAGCGCGGCGGCCTCGACCGGGTCGCCGGCCCGTGTCCCCGACCCGTGCAGCTCGACGTACCGGACCTCGCCCGGTTCGACGCCCGCGTCGGCACAGGCGGCGAGCAGCACCCGCTCCTGCGACGCACGGCCCGGCGTCGGCAGCGTCTCGGTGGCACCGTCGTTGTTCAGGGCACTGCCGCGGATCACGGCATGTATGCGGTCGCCGTCCCGGACGGCGGCTTCCAGCAGCTTGAGGACGACGATCCCGCCGCCCTCGCCGCGGACGTAACCGTTGGCGCGAGCGTCGAAGGTGAAGCAGCGTCCGTCGGCCGACAGCGTTCCGGCCCGCTCCAGGGCGAGGGTGCTCTGTGGTGCGAGGATCAGGTTCACCCCGCCGGCCAGGGCCAGTTCGGACTCGCCGTTCCGCAGGCTCGCGCACGCCAGGTGCACGGCGGCCAGCGACGACGACTGCCCGCAGTCCACCACCAGACTCGGCCCGTTCAGGCCCAGGGTGTAGGAGATCCGGTTGGCGATCACACCGCGCTGCAGCCCGGTGAGCGTGTGCCCGGTCACCGCGTCGGGACCCAGGCCGTGCAGCAGGGTCGCGAAGTCGTCGGCTATCGCTCCGAGGAACACGCCGGTCCGGCTGTTCGCGAGGTCGCCCGGCAGGGTCCTGGCGTCCTCGAGGGCCTCCCAGGCCAGTTCGAGGGCCAGCCGCTGCTGCGGGTCCATGCTTGTGGCCTCACGTCGTGAGACACCGAAGAACTCGGGGTCGAACCCGTCCACCCGGTCGAGGAATCCGCCGCGTGCCGGGCCCCGGCCGCCGCGCCGGCCGGTGATCGCGTCGCCGCCGCCGCGCAGCAGCCGCCAGAACGCGTCCGGCCCGTCCGCCTGCGGGAACCGGCAGCCGATGCCGACGACCGCGATCGCGCGTGAAGGGAGATCACGCATGCCGTGACCAGCCATTTCCATCGTTGATGCACCCCCGTGTTCGTGCCGAATCGGTGTCCCCGGGACGGGGCGTGGACGTTGGCGAAGTCGGTCCACATCCCGTCGTCCTGCTCGTCCGCTACTGCGCGCCGGTCACCTGCTCCTGCGCGCTGTTCACCGGGCTGCTCGGGTGCACCTCGCGTTCGATGCGCGGCATGATCTCCTGGAGGTAGATCTTCTGGATGGCGTCGCCGGAGTCGTGAGCCTCCCAGTGGGCGCGGCTCGCCCAGCGCTCGACGAGGACGAAGCGGCCGGGGTCGTCCTGCGACTGGTACGCCTCCCAGCTGACGCAGCCGTCCTCGGTGAGACACAGCGGCCGCATCCGGGCCAGGGCGTCGGCCACCGGCGCGATGTCGTGGGACTCGGGGACCCGGACGATGACGATGAGGTCGAACATCACTGCTCCTTGGAGTGGGGGGTGTCGGTCCGGCCGGCCGCGGCGGCACGGGCGACCGCGGGGAGCCATTGGGCGATGGGGGTGAAGTGGTAGCCGAGGGCCGCCGCCCGGTCGTTCGCCATGCCGAAGTCGGACGGGCAGGAGAACGGGGACAGGCCGGGGTCGCCGGCGGGGTCTTCCTTCTCGATGACGTCGGCCGTCAGCCCGGTGGCGCTCTCCACCGCGGCGCAGACGTCATAGACGTCGGCGGTGTCCGGGGAGGTGACGTTGACCGCTCCGGTGGCATCGGAGAGGGCCGCCCAGGCGAGGAAGCCGGCGGCTTCCTCGGCCCGTACCAGTGAGGTCCGGCCGGGCGCCGTGTGGGCGACGACGGGCTGCCCGGCCATGATGCGGTCGAGGTGGAACCGCAGCCGGCCGGTGAAGTCGCCCTCCGCGGCCAGGACGTGCGCGACCCGGGCCAGCAGCACCGGCACCTTCGCGCGAGCCGTCAGCGCGGCTTCGGCCTGGCGCTTCCCCTCGCCGTAGTGGGCGTCCAGATAGCCGGGCGTGTACCAGGGCAGGCTGGTGTCGAAGTCGTAGGCCGCGGGGTCGAGTTCCTCTTCGCGGGCGCGGGCGCCGAACGGCGGGGCCGGGAACCGCCAGCGGAAGGTGTCCTTGTTGTACACCTCGATGGTGCTGGTCATGATGATCTTCCCGGCCCGTTCGCCGAATGCCTCGCACGCCTCCACGGCGGCGTTCGGCGTGTAGCACATCTGGTGGATCACCGCGTCGAATCGTTCGCCCGCCACCGCGGCGGTCAGCTCTCCGGGGACGTTGACGTCGGCGCGCAGCCGCCGCACCGTGTCGCCGAAGGGGTCGGGGGTCTGTCCGCGGTTGACGAGGGTGACCCGGTGCCCGTCGTCCAACAGCTGTTGCACCAGCACCTTGCCGAAGAACCGGGTGCCCCCGATGACGCAAATGTCAGACATTTTCCCTCACTGCTTCTTCGCTCTGCGTGACATCGTTCTCGGTGGCGTCGATCCCGGTGGCCGTGCCGGAGTGCCGGCCGCTCAGGCAGACGAGTGCGCAGCCCGCCGCCAGCAGGGCCGCGACGTACCAGTTGCCGCCCGCCACACCGACGGAGCGCGACAGGTCGAACAGGATTCCCGCGGCCAGGGAGCCGGCCATGTTGCCCGCGCTGCGGAAGAAGTGCATCGCGCCCATGGCCCGGGCCAGTCGGTCCGCGGGAACCCTGCGGGCGATCCAGAGGTCGAACGACGGCACGAAGAGGATCTCCCCGAGCACCACCGTCAGACAGCCGACCACCACCCAGGGGGCGGTGCGTCCGGCCCCGAAGGAGACGAACGCGATGGTCATCCCGGCCAGGCCGACGGCCATGACCGTGCCCGGGCTGAAGCGCTTGTCGAACAGCTTGAACAGCGGGTACTGGAGCACCAGGATGCTGAGCCCCGTGATCCAGAACGGCGCGGACGGGGCCCACCCCGGCACGTACTCCTCCATGTGCAGGGGGATGCCGACCACGAAGCCCAGGGACAGGAACCAGAACGCGGCGGACAGCAGGAAATAGCGGGTGGCGCCGCGTACCTCGATGCCCTTGAACGCGGTCAGGCTGAACAGCGGAACCCGCCCGGCCGCGGCGTCCGGCGCACTCCCGGAACCGCCTCGGGGAATCAGTGCCGAGGTGATCAGGCAGAAGCCGAGGAAGAACACGAACACCACGGAGAACAGGGTCCGCAGCTCCACGTCGGCCAGTGCGGCGCCCAGCAGTGCGCCCCCGAAAAGGCCGACCTGTCCCGCCATCTGGAACGCGGAGAACGCCTTGGCCCGTTCCTCCTCGGGGAAGGAGACCAGGACGTTCTTCAGCCCCGGGAAGGAGGTCCCCGAGCCGAAGCCGATGAAGAACGCGAGCACGCTGTACGCGAGCACGCCGTCGGCGAACCCCATCAGCCCGAGCGCCACGGCCTCCAGCGCGGTGCCGAGGAACACGCCCCCACGGACACCGGTGCGCGCCGCGATCCCTTCGTAGCAGAAGGTGGCGAGCAGGCGGCCGACGTAGGTCATACACATGACCACGCCCGCCCAGAATCCGCTGTCGGACCCGCCGAGGGTGGCGACGAGGACGGGGAACCAGATGTAACTGCCGGTGTTGGCCAGGAGGATGCCGCCGATCACGCCGACGAGTGCGCGCTTGCGCTCCCTGATCACAGCGCCTCCTTCCGGTCCGGGTTCGCGGCACGCAGCTCGGCGATGGTGCGCGCGACGGCCTGCCGGTCGATCGGCACGCCGCGGACGACCGTTTGCAGCGGAAGGGCGGACAGCGGCCGTCCCGGAGCGTGCAGGTTGTAGGTGGCGGCCTCGCCGGTGCTCAGCGGATGGACGTCCCGGGTGTCGCCGCTCAGCTCGTCGAAGTAGCGGCGGCCACCGACCGTCGCCTGGTGCCGCAGCCGCTCCTCCAGCGAGGCGTCGTCGCCGCGCAGCAGGTCGAGTTCGCTCAGGAAGGAGTAGCCGTGGTACGCGCCCGTGTTGCCGGAGTCGGTGCCGATCAGCAGCTTGCCCGTGCGCAGGGTGGCCAGGGCGTTGCGGCGCATGTCGGCCAGCGCTGCCGTGCGGGTCTCCTGGCAGCCGAACTCGATGCCGTACGGCTTCTCGATGCCCTGGGCGAACTCCAGGTTGCGGATGTCCTGGGTCTCGGCGAAGCCCTCGCGCCCGTACTCGGCCCGGAACTCCTCGCCCGTCATGACCATGGGGCGCAGGCCGGCCAGGGTGGAGACGAAGCGGGCGCCCTCGAACTCCTTCCAGTCGGCCGCGTCGAGGGTCCGGTCGCGCACGCTGTGGGCGAAGAGGCGGAAGCCGCACTCGTACGCCCAGCGGGTCTCCTGGAGGGTGTTGCAGTCGATGACCGCGGTGAGGCCGCGTTCGGCGGCGATCCGGGCGGAGAACTCGAGCACCCGGCGGGACAGCCGGGAGAACTTCACCGGGCTGTCCGGCTGTTCGGTGCCGTCCGTGAACATCACCTTGAGGAAGGTGCCGCCGCGTTCGACGTTGGAACGGATCGCGTGTTCCAGGTCGGTCTCGGTGGCGATCATGTGCACCGGGGCCGGGAACTCGACGCCGTGGCCGGTGAGGCCGGCCGCGTTCGTCATCGCGGTGACCGCGTAGCCGCAGTGGACGATCTCCGGGTACGGCACCGTGGACGCCTCGCGGCCGGCCGCCCAGGCGTCGGCCACCAGCGGGAAGCCGAACATGTCCACCACGTGGGTGACGCCGTGGTAGACGTACTGCAGCGCGACGATCCGCGGGTCGTCGGCCGTGTCGTCCCAGTTGGCGGGCAGCGAGACATGGGCATGGGTCTCGGTGTAGCCGGGCCACAGCTCCGTCTCGCCGCCGTGGCGGCCGCCCGAGGCCTCGACGCGGGTGAAGACGCCGTCCTCGACGGTGACGTCGAACACGGCCCCGTCGTCGAGCGAGGGGATCGCCACCCCGTGCAGTTCCTGACGCCGCGGGTCCGCGGTCATCGGGCCACCTCGACCTTCATCCGCAGGTCGATGCGGTCCAGGGCCTCGACGCAGCGCTTGTTGACCTCGGTGCGGTCGGCGCCGGTGAAGATGGTGTGCCCGATCCAGTCGAAGTTGCTCTTGGAGAGCCGGTTCACCTCGGTGCCGGGCTTCTTGTACGCGAGGGCGCTGTGGAAGCCGGGCAGCTCCTTCAGGCCGTCGAAGCCGATGGACTCGATGGTTCCGCCGATCGGGGCGCCGAACCAGCGGCCGCCGGCGGTGGTCTCGCCGGGGTGCGGCAGCTCGGGGCGCTCGCCGAGCGCCTGCCGGATGACCTCCAGGTACGGGTCGACGCCGGAGGACAGCTCCATCAGGCTCGGCACGATGCCGCCGACCAGCCGGCCGTTGACCTCGCACAGCACCGGGCCGTCGGGGCCGAGGAGGAACTCGGTGTGGATGAAGCCGAAGTCCACGCCCAGCTCGTTGAGCAGGCGCGTCGTCAGGTCGAACAGCTCGTCCTGGAGCGGGTGCCCGCTGAAGTAGGTGGCGCCCATCTCGATGAAGTACGGGAAGCCGCTCAGCGGGCGGTCGGTGAGGCCGAGGTTGACCACCTCGCCCTTGCCGAGGACGCAGGACTCCACCGAGATCAGCTCGCCGGTGACGAACTCCTCGATCAGCAGGTCCGGGACACGGACCACGCCGCGGCCGTAGTCGGCCACGTCGGCGAGCTCCGCGAGGTAGGCGCGCAGGTCCTCCTCGTCCTTGAGATGCAGGACGTGCAGGCTGGCCGTACCGTCGGACGGCTTGACCACACAGGGGAAGCCGATCTCGCGTACGGCCGCCTCCACGTCCTTCGGGTCGGCCACGTGGACGAAGCGGGGCTGGCGCACGCCCTTGCCGTCCAGGGTGAGCCGGGTCAGGTGCTTGTGGCGGGCGTTGCGGGCGCCGTCCACGCTCATGCCCGGCAGGCCCAGGGCCTCGGCGACTGCGGCCGTGTGGACGGTGTGGTACTCGCTGTAGGTGGTGACGCCGTGGATCGGCTTCTCGGAGTGCAGCTTGCGGGCCAGCGCCGTCAGCTCGTCGAGGGAGAACGCCTCGGCGCTCTTGATCACCTGGCAGTTCGGGTGGGCGTAGGCCGCCTCGGCGAGGGGCGAGGCTGCGAGGTAGAAGTCGGGGTCCACCGACACCAGCGTCACGTCGTGGCCCAGTTCCAGGGCGTTGGCGATGCCGGCGATGCCGTTGGGGTTGCATTCGATCATCAGGATGTGCATGTCAGCGCTCCGTGAGTTGGGGGTGGGGGTGGGAAGTCGCCCGGGACGAGGGGTTCACCGGACGCAGGCGTGGGCGTGCCCGTCGGCGGCCGCGGCCGTCGGCCGGCCGTGGCGTGCCCTTGCCACGGCCGCGAGCACGGCGGGCAGATCGAGGCCGAGCGACGCCATGACCTCCTGGTGGTCACCGCCGGTCGAGGGCCATTCCTGGCCGGCGCCCACCGCCGTGACCTCGCACCGGGGCAGCAGCAGCGCGAGCGCCTCGGCCACTCCGCCCTGGCTGCGGTGTTCCTCGACGACGACGAACCGGTCGTGCCGGCGGGCCAGTTCCGCGGCGGCCTCGGTCAGGTGCTCGTGGTCCAGGTGGACCAGGTGTGCGTGGGAGGCCCCGGTGGCGGCGCGGGCGGCCAGCGCCAGGCGGGTGCCCTCCTCGCCCACGGACACCAGGCAGACGTCCTCGGGATCCGCCTCGGACTCCCAGTTGACCAGCGGCAGTTCACCGTCCGGCAGCGGGAGCGACTCGTACGTGGCGTTCCGGCCCGTGCGGATGTAGTGCGGCTTTCCGCTGCGCGCCGCGGACCGGACCACGGCACGCATCTCGGCCTCGCCGTAGGGGGCCGCGATGGTCACGCCGGGGACGCTGCGGAGCACCGCGAGGTCCTCCAGGCAGTGGTGGGTGGTGCCGAACCAGGCGCCGGACACGCCCGCGTACGGTGCCACGACGGTGACCCCGGCGTTCAGGTAGCCCAGCGTCAGCTTCAGGCTCTCCGCGGCCCGCAGCGCCGCGAACGGGGCGAAGGTGCTGACGAAGGGCTTGTAGCCGCCGGCGGCCAGTCCCGCCGCCATGTCGACCATGGCGCCCTCGGCGATGCCGACGTTGAAGAACCGGTCCGGGTGGGCGGTCTGGAAGGGGTGGTTCTTGCCGCCCAGGTCCGCCTCCAGGCAGACGAGGGAAGTGTCCTCGACGGCGAGGGCGGTCAGCTCCTCGCGGTAGGCGTCACGGCCGGAGAGAGTCATCGGATCGCTCGCTTCCACTTCGCGGCGCGCGTGGCGTCGATGGTCACGTAGTGAGAACCCGCCTTGCCTTCCACGGCCGGCACGCCCTTGCCCTTGACGGTGTGGGCGACGACGGCGAGAGGACGGCGTGCGGCCGACCGGTCCCTGGCGAACAGCTCGGTCAGCGCCGCCAGATCGTGCCCGTCGGTCTCCGTGACCTCGAAGCCGAAGGCGGCGAACCGCTCGGTGAGAGAGGGCAGCGGCGAGATGTCCGCGACGAGCCCGTCGTTCTGGCCGCCGTTGCGGTCCACGACGAGCACGAAGTTGCCCAGTTGCTGCGCCGCTGCCACCTGGCAGGTCTCCCAGACCAGCCCTTCCTGCAGCTCGCCGTCGCCTGCGACGGCTATGCCGAGGCCGCTGCGTCCGCCGATCCGGCGGGCCAGGGCCCAGCCCGCCGCGTACGGGACGCCGTGACCGAGGCTGCCGGTGGGGAACCGGACCCCGGGCACCTTGGGGCCCGGATGACCGGTGTACGGCTGGCCCGCCCGGCCGTACAGCGGTGCCGGGTTCTCCGGCAGCATGCCGCTGACGTACAGCGCGGCGTACAGGCCGGCGGCGGCGTGCCCCTTGCTCAGCACGACCTCCGTGCCGTCCCCGGCGGAGGCCCGGTGCAGCGCGGCGACCAGGATGTCGAGCACCGACAGGCTGCCGCCCAGATGGCAGCCGCGCTCGGACGCCGCCATGTCGACGACCAGCCGCCGGGCCTCGAGGGCCCGCTCGGCCAGGGGGGACACCAGTGCCCCGGCGCCCGTGGGACTCTCGAGCACGGCGGTCATCGGCGGCTCCCTTCCGCAAGGGCGAACCAGCGGCTCACCGCGTCGGCGAGCAGCGCGCGGGCGGCGCGGTACTCCTCGCCCCCGATGCGCTCCTCGTCGGTGTGGTCGAGGGCGGAGTCGCCCGGCCCGTACGCCACCATCGGCACGTCGTGCCAGGTGGTCGCCAGGGTGTTCATGTCCGACGTCCCCTTCTTCACCACGAAGCGGGGCCTGACCCCGGCCTCGGCGAAGGCGCGGACGAACGCCTTGGCCAGCGGGCCCGAACGGCCGCCCTGGTGACCCGGGGTGGCACGCAGCGCCTCGATCCCGACGCCGTCACCGGCGTGCCGGAGCGCGGCGGTGCGCAGCGCCTCCAGGTCGGCGCCCGGCGGCACCCGGAAGTTGAGGATGCCGTGCGCCCGGTCGCGCTCCCGTCCGCGCTCGCACCGGATGTCGATGACCGCGCTGAGCGCCTCGGGCGCCTGCTCGAGCACCGACGCGCGGATCTCGGCGAGGACCCGGATCAGCCGGTCCGGGGCCGAGACCGCGTCCATGCCGGCCGAGTGGCCGGTGGGCACCGAGGCGGTCACCGCCAGTTTGAAGAGGCCGAAGTAGCCGAGGGTCAGCTTTCCCGAGCCGCTGGGTTCGCCGATGACGACCGCGTCGGCCGGGTAGTTGTCCCGTACGTGGAACGCGCCCTTCGAGGAGGAGATCTCCTCCTCGACGGCACCGACCACGACCAGTTGGCCGTCCTCGGGGACCTCCGCGTCCGCCAGCACCTCGAGGAAGGCGGCGAGGCTGCCCTTGGCGTCGACGCTGCCGCGCCCCCACAGCTCACCGTCGCGCCACTCGACGGGCCAGCGGTGCGGGACCGTGTCGAGGTGGCCCATGAGCAACAGCCGGCGGGAACCGGTGCCCCGGGACGCGACGAGGTTGCCCGCCGGGTCGATGCGGGCCTCGATGCCCCGGGCCCGGCACCATTCGGCGAGACAGGAGGCGAGTTCCGCCTCGTCGCCGGAGACCGAGGACACGGAGACGGCGCGCGTGAGCAGGTCGAGGTCCTCGGCGGGCCCCCGGGTGCGCCAGAACCGGGTCCATCCCGCCGCCTCGCCCATGGTGTGCGGACCGGTGATGGCGACGTCGGCGCTGCTGCCCTGCAGAGCGATCTCGGCTGCGCGCACCTTCTGGCGCATGCGGCCGCCGGCGTACTGCGCCCCGTCGCCCGGGTAGGCGTCGCGCAGCGTCGAGTCCGGGTCGTCCGGGTCGGTCAGGAGTCCCGCGGTGCCGGTGACGAGCCGGAGGTGGTCGGCGTCCAGGGCGACCGCGAGCACCGCGGCCAGTACGTCGGCATCCACGTTCAGCGGGGCGCCGCCGTCCCGGTCCGCGACCGGCGGGGACAGGCAGACGACGTCGTACGCGTCGAGCAGGGCGTTCAGCGCCTCCGTGTCGGCGTCGGCGGGTACGCCCGCCCGGTGGTCGCGGATCACGACAGGGCGGCCTTCGGCCGACAGCGCCTTCAACGGGCGGTTGGCCCGGCCGACGACCAGGCCGCTGCGCGCGGCGACGGCCGTGAACGTGCGCAGGCCCTGGGCTCGCAGGCCGTGTTCGACGGCGGGCAGGGTGACCCGCTCGTAGGCGTCGACGAGGTGGTCCATCTCCTCGGGCGGGCAGTAGCGCACCACGTCGCCGTTGGCGAGCCGGAGCGTGGGGACCGGCCGGCCGATCGCCGCGTAGTGGCGTTCGATGCCCGTGGCCCCGCCCGCCACCAGGAGCACCCGGGCGCCGCGGGCGGCGACGTCGGCGATCTCCTTGTGGATGACCTCGCGGTCGAGCGTCGCACTGCCGACCTTGATGACGTACAGCGGTCGGCTCACGGCGACACCGCCGTGATCGGCAGCCCGGCTGCCTCGTCGAAGCCGTGGATGAGGTTCATGGCCTGGATGGCCTGGCCGGCCGCGCCCTTGATCAGGTTGTCGAGGGCGGCCACCGTGACGCACTGACCGTCGCGGACGGACACCGCGACCTCGGCGACGTTGGAGCCGGTGACGGCCTTGAGCATGGGGAAGTCCTGCGGCGCCTTGGGTGCCGGGCGGACCCGCACGAACGGCTTGCCGACGTACGCCTTGGCGTAGGCACGCTTGACGTCGAGGGCGGTGACGCCGTCCCGCAGCTCGGAGTAGGCGGTCACCATGATGCCGCGCGACACGTCGAGGCTGTGCGTGGAGAACCTCAGGTCGACGGCGGCGCCCGTGAAGTCGGCGATGGCCTGCTGGACCTCCGGCGCGTGCCGGTGACCGTGCAGTTTGTGCACCCGGAAGTTGCCGCTGCGCTCGGCCGGCTGCTCGCCGCTGCCGCGGCCGCCGCCGGTGGACCCGGTCTTGGCGTCGACCACGACCCGGTCGGCGACCAGCGGAGCGGCGCCGGCGAACAGCGGGTACAGGGCGTAGATCGTGGTGACGGCCATGCACCCGGGCAGGCTGACGAACCGGCTGTCCGGGATGCTGGGGCTCAACTCCGGCACGTAGTAGGCGAACTCGTCCAGCGGCGGGTGGGCCGCGGTCCCCGGGTAATGCCTGCTCACCTCCTTCTCGTCGCGCAGCCGGAAGTCACCGCCCAGGTTCAGCACGCGCTTGGCCCGGTCGGCGACCAGCGCCAGCTGCTCGGGCAGTGCGCCGGTGGGCAGGCAGCCGAAGGCGATGTCGACGGTGTCGGTGTCCGCAAGTTCGGCCAGCGGCCGGAAAGTGAGGTTGGACGCCTTGGGGTGGTTGCGCAGCCAGGGGTGGCTGCTGCCGACAGCGGCGCCCGCGGAGCGCTCCGCCGAGAGGAACGCGAGTTCCACCTGCGGGTGCTCCAGGAGCAGCCGGATCACCTCGCCGCCGGTGTAGCCGCTGGCTCCGAGTACGGCGACGCGTATCTTCTCGTGCGCTGCGTCAGCCAAGGCGGGCCGCCTTGTCGTAGGGACGGCGGTAGTCGCGCGTCTCGACGAGCTTGCGGATGGCGTCCGGACGGCGGGCGACCTTCCGGAAGGCGTCGGCGTAGCGCAGGATCCGCTCGTACTCCACCGGGGAGCGCAGTTCGCGGCAGAGGACGAGGGTGCTGTCGAGCATGCCGAGGGTGACCGGGAAGTCCTCGGGCCGGTGGTCGCGCACGGCGCCGGGGTTGAGGGTGAACGGGTAGCCGTTCCCGAAGCCGTCCCGGTGCTGGAAGGGCAGGTGGCACGGGATGGGGGTGTTCTGCCACTCGCGGGCCGGGACGCCCTCGGCGACCAGCAGCTCGTGCACGGCCTCCTTGACCGCGAACACCGGGATGTCGCCCAGGCCGACGGCCTCGGGGTGCAGGGTGATGCGGTACATGTTGTACGCGTGGACGTGTCCGCCGGGGACGTGCGGCGGGGTGAACAGGCCGGTCCCGTGCAGGGCCTCGCCGAGCAGCGCGGCATTGCGGGCCCGGATCTCGTCGTAGTACGGCAGCCGCTTGAGCTGGCTGGCGCCGAAGGCGGCCGCGACCCACGACATGCCGTAGTCGATGCCGTGCTGCTCCAGGTAGGCCCGGGCCAGGTCGTAGCTCTCCTCGGTGGCGAAGAACGCGATGCCGCCCTCGCCGCCGAGCGGGAAGTTCTTGTCGGCCATCAGGCTCTGGCCGGCGGCGTCCCCGAAGGAGCCGGCCACCTGCTCGCCGACCTTCGCGGAGTGGGCGTGCGAGGCGTCCTCGACGAGGGCGATGCCGTGCCGGTCGGCGAGTGCGCGCAGGGCGGACACGTCGGCGGGCAGGCCGTGCACGTGCACCGGCATGAGCGCGCGGGTGCGGTCGGTGATCGCGGCGGCCGCGGCCTGCGGGTCCATGCAGTAGGTGACCGGGTCGATGTCGACGAACACGGGGATCGCGTGCGCGGCGACGACGGCCTGCGCGGTCGCGATGAAGGTGAACGCCGGCACGATGACCTCGTCGCCGGGCTGGACGCCGGCGCCCACGAGGGCCATGTGCAGGCTGGAGGTGCCGCTGGCGGTGGGCAGCGCGTGCGCCGCGCCGACGTAGGAGCGGTAGGCCTCGGCGAAGTCGGCGACGACCTTCTCGGGCGTCTGCCGCTGGGCGAGCATCAGGTTGAAGACGTCTTCCTTGGTGATGACCGGGAAGAGGGTGCGACGCGACGCCTTGGGAATCATGGCTCCGCCGCCGAGTGCCGCGAGTTCGGAGTCGAGTTCGGCGGGGTCGGGCAGGGGCAGCGGCGTTGCCGGGAAATCGGTGATCATGAGCGCGCTCCGGTGGGAGTGGCGGGACGTGCCGCCTGGGTCAGGGCCATCCGCACGCAGGCGGCCACGAGGGGGCTGAGCCGGTAGTTGAACTGGACCCCGGGCACCAGGGAGGCGTCGGCCTCCTCCTGCGTCCACATGGTGCGCAGGTCGTAGGCGCCGAAGATCTTCAGTCGCTCGGCACGGGCCCAGACCCCGTCGTCGTCGGTGAGGACGGCGGCGGCCGGTCCGAAGCCGAGTCCGGTGAGGTCCACGACGAGGGTGGGGGCGGTGGCGTTCCGGGTCAGCTCGCCCAGCCGGTCGGCGTTGGCGGAGTCCAGGGACACGTAGTCGTACGCGACCGGCCCCTGGCCCTCGGTCTTGACGCCGAGCCAGCCGAGGAAGCGGCCGGTCGCGGCGTCCGGCTCGGGGACGGCGACGGTGTCGCCGTGCCCGATGCCCTGGCCGGCGAGCGCCGCGTGGATCGCGGCGGTACGGCTGTTGACGAGGACGGCCCGGGCGCGTCCGGTCTGCTTGGTCAGCAGTCGTTCAAGTCCGGGCAGTTCCCGGTCGCTCTTCTCGATGCTCATGACCACGCCCGTGGTGAGGACGCGGGCGAGCACCGTTGCGGTGTCGAACAGTTCCATGGATCTTCTCCGTGTCACACGGCCGAGGCCGTGAGGGTCTCCGCGACGTAGGCGGCGAGGTGGCCGGCCACGTTCACTCCGTGCTGGGCGGAGGAGCGGGCGAATTCGGGATTGGCGTTCACTTCGAGCACGAGCAGCTCGCCCGTGGACCGGTCCTCGACCAGGTCCACCCCGTAGAAGCCGGGGCCGAGGACGTCGACGACCTGCCCGCAGAGCTTCTCCATCTCCGTGCTGACCTCGACGCGCCGGACCTCGGCGCCCAGGTGGGTGTTGGTGCGCCAGTCGTCCGACACCCGCTGGATGGCCACCACCGGGGTCCGGCCGACGACCACCACCCGCAGATCGTGGCCGGGCTTGTCGATGTACTCCTGCACGACGACGGGGAACTGCTTTCCCGTGGCGTCGGCGGACTCGCGGCCCGCGGCCCACGCCTCCACGCAGTCGGCGTGGGTCATCTTGCTGACCCCGCGTCCCCAGGAGCCGCTGACCGGCTTGACCACGGCGGGCATGCCCAGGGCGGCGACGCTCTGGCGGACCTGGTCGAAGCTGAAGGCGTGCCGGGTGGTGGGGTGCGGAATGCCGTGCCGTGCGAAGAGCAGCGACTGCAGGCCCTTGTCGTTGCACGTCTCGATCGTGGCCGCGCGGTTGAGGGTGGGGACCCCGGCGTGTTCCAGGCGGCGGGAGACGTTGATCGCGTCCCGGTGGGAGAGGTTCCTGATCAGGGCGAGAGCGGGCGGGCCGGAGTGGCCCGCCACGATCTCGGCCAGATCCTCCATGAGCAGCGGTTGCGCCGTCAGGCCCTCGTCACGCAGCGCGCCGAGGAGCAGCTTCTCCTCCGGGCGCAGCATCGTGACCGAGAGCAGGACCTGGTCGGAGGTCGTCACTCGCCCCAGTCCTCTTCCACCTCAGGGGCAAGGTCGAGGCGGACGCCCGCCGCGGACTTCTCGACGACCTCGTGCTCCTGGCCGCAGGCGCCGCACTCGGTGATCTCGCCCTTCTCCCAGTCGTCGCGCACCTCGAATTCGGTGTCGCATACGAGACAGCTGGCGACAGTTGCCGCAAGTGTCATGATCATGACTCCTTCAGGTGAATTGGCGGCGCAGGATTTGCCGGCGCCGTTGTATGCGCGGGGGTTTCGGTCCGAGCGCATTCCCGGTCCGCACCCTCCGGGCACCAGTGGGGGGTGCCTCGGGATGCGCGGAGCAGCGCCACTTTCGGTGGCTGCAAGGAGCCTGCCTGGCGGTGATACCACTCACCTACCGGTCCGGTACCGCTCGCTGCGGCAGTCACCTAGGCTGTGGCAGTAGGCGTTTGACCTGGTATTTTCCAGGGGCACAGGGGGGGCGCATGACGAGTGCAGATAATCGCGGGCTGCGGTTCAACGTTCTTGGTTCCCTGGAATGCCTGGCCGACGGGCATCGGATCAAGCTCGGGGGGCCGCTTCAGGACCGCATTCTGACGTCGCTGCTCCTGGAGTCGGGACGGACGGTGCCCATCGAGCGCCTCATCGAGACGGCGTGGGGAGAAACCCCGCCCGATACCGCCAAGCAGCAGGTCCGCAAAGCCATTGCCGACCTCCGGCGGCGCCTGCCCGACGGTCCGGCGCTGATCGTGACCGAGGACGCCGGGTACCGCGTGTCCGTACAGCCGCTCCAAGTCGACCTGCACCTCTTCTCGCACCATGTCCAGACGGCCACGTCCGGCCGCTCCGCGGGACAGCTCGGTGCGGCGGCCGGGGAGCTGCGCAAGGCCCTCGCGCTGTGGCGGGGCCCGGTGCTGAACGGGACGGGCGGGCCGGTCCTCGACGCGGCCTCCACCGTCCTGGAGGAACGGCGCCTGGCCGCGGTGGAGGAGCTCTTCGCGCTCCGGCTCCAGCTGGGCGAGGACAGCGACCTCGTCAGCGAGATACGCGAGTTCGCCGACGCCTACCCGCTGCGCGAGGGACTGCGCGCCCAGCTGATGCTCGCCCTGTACCGTGCCGGCCGGCAGGCCGAGGCGCTGCACGAGTACGCCGCCGTACGGGAGTTGCTGGCGGAGGAGCTGGGGATCAGTCCCTGCCCGGACCTGACCGGCCTGTTCGAGAAGATCCTCCGGGCCAGCCCCGAACTGGACACGCCCTCCCCGGCGCCTTCGGTCCCTCCCGTCCGGCCGTCCGACGGGGCGCGAGCCGCCGAGAACCCCCCGTGCACCCTGCCGTACGAACTACCGGACTTCACCGGCCGTCAGCTGGAACTCGGCTACCTGCTCGACCGGGGACAGACGGGCGAAGGGGTGCGGATCGTCGCCGTCGACGGGATGGGCGGCGCCGGCAAGACCACCCTCATCGTGCGTGCGGCGCACCGCTTGGCCGCCTCGTACCCGGACGGCCAGCTCTACATCGACCTGCGCGGTTTCACCCCGGGGGAACGCCCCCTGGCGCCCGAGGAGGCGACGCGCATCCTGCTGCGCGCCCTCGGGACACCCGACAACGCCATCCCCGATGACACCGAGAGCCGTCTCGTGATGTGGCAGGCGGCCTCGGCCTCGCGCAGACTGCTCCTCGTCCTCGACAACGCGGCCGAGGCCGCTCAGATACGCCCGCTCCTGCCCGTCACGTCCGAGTGCCTGGTCCTGGTGGCGAGCCGTGGCCGACTGCTCGACCTCGACGGGGCGCACTGGATATCACTGGGAACACTGGCGCCGCAGGAGAGCGCGGCGCTGCTCGCCCGGACCCTCGGCGAGGACCGCGTGGCCGCCGACCCCGAAGCCGCCAAGTCCCTGGCCACTCTCTGCGGACATCTGCCGCTCGCACTGCGCATCGCCACGGCCCGGCTCCACAACCGCCCCCGCTGGACGCTGCAGTACTTCGTCGACCGGCTCCGCGAGGAGGACGCCCTGCTCACGGAGCTGCGCTCCACCGAGCGCAGCGTGGCCACGACCATCCAGCTGTCCTACGAGGCTTTGGGCGAGGAGCACCGCCGGGCGTTCATGCTCCTCGGAGTACATCCCGGGCCCAACTTCGACCCTCATGCGGCCGCGGCTCTCACGGACATGACGCCCCGAGACGCGGAGCAGATGCTGGAGGACCTGCTCGACTCGCAGCTCCTGCAGCAGCACGAGGCAGGGCGGTACTCCTTCCACGACCTCATCCGCAGTTTCGCCCTCAGCCTCTGGGACGATTCCGTGCGGCACCAGAAGGACACGGCGGTCGGCCGGCTCCTGAACCACTACCTGGGCGCGACGAACGAGGCGTGCCGGATCCTGTTTCCCGGCCTGCGCCGGTGGGCGTCGGCTCCGACCGGCAACGCGTCGGGGCTTCCGGCGTTCGGCGACGCACCGTCCGCCCGCCGCTGGTACGACCGGGAGAGCCGGGCCCTGCAGGCCACCGTCCGGCTGGGACAGAAACACGACTTCCACCGTCTGGCCAGTTACCTGGCCAGGAACACGGTGCTCCACCTGCATGCGCAGGGAGCCATCCGGGACTTCCGGGAACTGGCGGAGGTCGCGGTGACCGCGGCCCGCCGGGCGGCGGACACCCAGGCCCTGTGTCTGAGCCTGGCCAACCTGGCCTCGGCCCACCAGATACTCGGAGAGTTCCGCTCGGCGACGGAGGCGGCGGAGGAGGGTCTGCGGGTGTCACGGTCGCACGGGGACCCCGTCAGCGAGGCGGCCTTCCTGGACCTGCTCGGCTGGGCACACATCGTGCTCGGCAGCCTTTCCGAGGGATACGGCCTGCTGTTGCGCGGAATCGGGCTGCACCGCGAGCTGGGAAACGTCAGGCGCGAATCCATCGCGCTGTGCAACCTCAGCACCCTGCACCTGTGGCAGGGCCGGACCGCGGAAGCGATCGCCGCCGCGGAACGGGCCGTCATGCTGTGCCGGGAGGTCGGGGAGCAGGAGCACGAAGTGGCCGCCCTCAACGACCTGGTCATCGCGCATCTGGACGGCGGCGACGACGCATCGGCGCAGAGGTACCTCGACCGGGCCCTGGCACTCGGCGAGGATTCCGCGATGCCCAGGAACCGGGCCATGTCCCTGGCTCTGCGAGCCGTCCTCCACCAGCGGAACGGACAGGGCGACGAGGTGATGACGTACATCGATCAAGCACTCGCGCTCGTCAGCCCCCTGGGTACCGTGACCTGGCAGTGCGAGGTCGAGAACATCGCGGGACTGGTCCACCAGTACGGAGGCGACCACGAAAAGGCGCTCGACCTGCACCGCAGTGCCCATCAGAGGGCACTGGGCATCGGATACCGCATGGGTATGGCGCACGGACTGCACGGCATGGCAAAAGCCGAGAAGTCGCTGGGAAAGCAGGAAGTCGCCCGGGAGCACCTGCGCAGCGCAGAAGAACTGTTCACTGCGATGAACATCCCCCGGGCCATCCTGAACTCGCCTGACCGTGCGTCTGCGTGCTGCACGCTTGGTTCCTTCTGCTGCGGCACACGGACTCAGGACATGGCTCAGTAGTCCGGCTTGTTATTGGTGGCTGGAACCCGGCCCCTCATTGGTGGCCAGAACGTGCACACCCTTACCGGTCCCGTCGACCCCCGTGTTGTGCACCATCAGTCCGGTTCCGAAAGCAACGGCCAAGGCGACAATGCCGATCAGGCCCGCCAGCTTGCTACGCATGATTCCCCCTCGATCTGAAAGATCTTCTCAGACACAAGCGATCTTCGAGCAGCCATGGTCCGTTTCTGTTCCGTCCGCGTACCGTTGCTTTACTCAAGGTCCCGGCGTAATTGGACGAAGGCGTTCCGCGGGAATAGCGCGGCGTTCCCCGGCCCCCGTCCCTCACCCGGACCAGGGCCCTGACCGGGGGGTCTTCCCCAGTGCGCGGCAGACCGGCCGCTCCCTAAGCTGACCGGCATGAACTCACTCGATCCGCATGACGCCGAGCTCAGGAAGGACCTGGACGCCACGGTGCGGACGCGCCGGGAACTGGGCGACGACTACGACTCCGCCCTCGTGGACTCGTTCTTGGAGAAGGTCGAGCAGCGGATCGACGACGCGGTGGACCGCGGGGTGCGGCGCCGGCTGGCCGAGCAGCAGATGGCGAGGGTGCGCGGGTCCCGGCGGCCGAAGCCGGCCGACTCCTGGGGCGAGCGCTACGGCTTCGCCCTCATCACGCTGGTACTGGCGATCCCGCTGTCGTCGATCGCCGGCGCCCTCGCCGGGCTGTCCGGGATGGTGGTCACCTGGCTCGGCATCGTCGGCGTCAATGCGGTGCAGGCGGTCAGGCTCAACCCGGAACTGTTCGCCGGCCGCCACGGCCGGGAGCGGCCCGCCGGCGACGACTGAGCGCAACCGGGGGGAAGAGTGCGCGGGGACCGCCGCACCCCCGGAGACCGGGGGGCGGGACGACGGCGGTCCCCGCGAGGGACGCGGGCCGGGTCAGGGCCGGGCTGACGCGTCCGTGGCGTCCATGGAGGTCCGGGAGCCGCTCCGGAGGTCCTTGACGCCGATCGGGGCCGGCCCGGGCGGGGAGGCTCCCCCGGCGCGTGACGCCTGGGAGGTACCTCCATCGCCCTGCCGACACCCACCAATGTGCCGGACCCGTGTTAAGCGGGTGCTGCGCGCACATGACACGCTCGTACCACTTCCGCGAACCCCGTCCCGGAGCAAGTTCGCTGCGCACACGGGCGGTTCACCCGGCGTTGGCTACTTGTTGCCGCCCTTGGCCAGGAAGGCCAGCAGGTCCTGCCGGCTGACCACACCGGTCGGCTTGCCCTCGACCAGGACGATCGCCGCGTCCGCGGTGCCCAGCACCTGCATCAGGTCACCGACCGGCTCGCCGGAGCCGACCTGGGGCAGCGGGGCGCACATGTGCTTCTCCAGCGGGTCCTCCAGGGAGGCGCGCTTGTTGAACAGGGCGTCCAGCAGCTCGCGCTCCACCACGGACCCGACGACCTCGGCGGCCATGACGTCGGGGTGTCCGGCCCCCGGCTTGACGACGGGCATCTGCGAGACGCCGTACTCGCGCAGCACCTCGATGGCCTGGCCGACGGTCTCCTCGGGGTGCATGTGCACCAGGGACGGGATGGAGCCGCCCGCCTTGTCGTTCAGGACGTCGCCGACGCGGGCGCTGGGGCCCTCGTCCTCGAGGAAGCCGTAGTCGGCCATCCACTCGTCGTTGAAGATCTTGCTGAGGTAGCCACGGCCGCTGTCGGGCAGCAGGACCACCACGACGTCGTCCGGGCCGAGCCGCTCGGCGACCTCCAGCGCGGCGACGACGGCCATGCCGCAGGAGCCGCCCACCAGCAGGCCCTCCTCCTTGGCCAGCCGGCGGGTCATCTGGAAGGAGTCCTTGTCGGAGACCGGGACGATCTCGTCCGCGACGGTGCGGTCGTAGGCGGTCGGCCAGAAGTCCTCGCCGACGCCCTCGACCAGGTACGGCCGCCCGGAGCCGCCGGAGTACACCGACCCCTCGGGGTCGGCGCCGATGACCTTGACCTTGCCCTGGCTGGCGTCCTTCAGGTAGCGGCCGGTGCCGGAGATGGTGCCGCCGGTGCCGACGCCCGCCACGAAGTGGGTGATCTTCCCCTCGGTCTGCTCCCACAGCTCGGGGCCGGTCGAGTGATAGTGCGAGAGCGGGTTGTTGGGGTTGGAGTACTGGTCGGGCTTCCAGGCGCCCGGGGTCTCACGGACGAGCCGGTCGGAGACGTTGTAGTAGGAGTCCGGGTGCTCCGGATCGACGGCGGTCGGGCAGACGACGACCTCCGCGCCGTACGCCCGCAGCACGTTGATCTTGTCGGTGCTCACCTTGTCGGGGCAGACGAAGATGCACTTGTAGCCCTTCTGCTGCGCCACGATCGCCAGACCCACACCGGTGTTCCCGCTGGTCGGCTCGACGATCGTGCCGCCCGGCTTCAGCTCGCCGCTCTGCTCGGCGGCCTCGATCATGCGCAGGGCGATGCGGTCCTTCACGGAGCCGCCCGGGTTGAAGTACTCGACCTTGGCCAGGACGGTGGCCTGGATGCCCTTGGTCACGCTGTTGAGCTTCACCAGCGGGGTGTTGCCGACGAGGCTGATCATCGAGTCGTGAAATTGCACCGTTGTCTCCGGTCGCTGCAAAAGGTGTGTTCGTAGTGGTGTCGCCAGCCTAAGGCCACCCGTGCGGCCGGAGCGGCCGTTCACTGCCCGTCGAGATTGACGCACGGTCCGTACGGGGCAAGGAGTGGGTACGGCTACGAGGAGGTGGCGGCGACGCATGACGAGCATGTCGAGGGCGAGGGTGGCCCGGCGCATCGCGGCCGGAGCGGCGTACGGGGGCGGCGGGGTCGGGCTGGTCGGCGCCGCCGCGGTCGGTCTGCTGCTGGCGGAGGTGCGGCTGGCCAGGCGCCACGTGGGCAACGGCAGCAGCGGCCGGTTACCGGTGGCCGACGGCGTGTACGGCCACGCGTACGACATCCCCGGCGAACCGCCCCTGCGCCTGACCGTCCTCGGTGACTCCACTGCCGCGGGGCAGGGCGTGCACCGGGCGGGCCAGACCCCGGGCGCCCTGCTGGCGTCGGGGCTGGCCGCGGTGGCGGAACGGCCGGTGGAGCTGCGGAACGTGGCGCTGCCCGGGGCCCAGTCCGACGACCTGGACCGCCAGGTCGCCCTGGTGCTGTCCGCCTCGGTCCCCGTCCCGGACATCTGCGTGATCATGGTGGGCGCGAACGACGTGACGCACCGGATGCCGCCGACGCGCTCGGTACGGCACCTGTCGGCGGCGGTACGACGGCTGCGCACGGCCGGCGCCGAGGTGGTGGTCGGCACGTGTCCCGACCTCGGCACCATCGAGCCGGTGCAGCAGCCGCTGCGCTGGCTGGCCCGGCGGGCCTCGCGGCAGCTGGCGGCGGCTCAGACGATCGGGGTGGTGGAGCAGGGCGGGCGCACGGTGTCGCTGGGCGACCTGCTGGGGCCGGAGTTCGAGGCGAACCCGCGGGAGCTGTTCGGCCCGGACAACTACCACCCCTCGGCGGAGGGGTACGCCACGGCGGCCATGGCGGTCCTGCCCACGGTGTGCGCGGCGCTGGGCCTGTGGCCGGCGGAGGAGGAGCGGCCGGACGTGTCGCGTCGTGAGGGCTTCCTGCCGGTGGCGCGGGCTGCCGCGGAGGCCGCTTCCGAGGCGGGCACGGAGGTCACGGCGGCGATGCCGACCGGGCCCCGGGGCCCCTGGGCGCTCCTCAAGCGCAGACGCCGCCGCCGCGTACCGGAAGCCGAACCGGCAACCCCGTCCCTCTGACCACCCTCACCCACCCACCGACTCGTCCGCCTGAGAGGCAAGGCGGACGACTCGGGCGGCCGGAGGGCGGGGCGGAGGACTCGGGTGGCCGGAGGGCGGGGCGGAGGACTCGGGTGGCCGGAGGGCATGGCGGACGACTCGGGCGGCCGGAGGGCAAGGCGCAGGACTCGGGTGGCCGGAGGGCAAGGCGGACGACTCGGGCGGCCGGAGGGCGGGGCGGACGACTCGGGCGGCTGAGAGGCGGGGGCGGCTGTGAGCCGAGCCTCTTGGCCCACCGAGTCGGGGGGTGGGTGGGCGAGGGCCGGGGGTCCGGGGGCGGAGCCCCTGGGTGGTCCGGGGGCGGGGGGCCGGCCGGACGGCCGCCGGGAGGTTTCGAGCCGAGCTTCTCGGCCCACCGAGTCGGGGGGTGGGTGGGCGAGGGCCGGGGGTCCGGGGGCGGAGCCCCTGGGTGGTCCGGGGGCGGGGGGCCGGCCGGACGGCCGC
>NZ_JBVHSK010000023.1:0-21637 GCF_055566415.1 Streptomyces sp. NPDC027663
GATTTCCTCGGTGCTTTCCAGGTTCCCGCTCTCGCGTTTCCCTTTCCGGCGGTTCCGACTCTATCAGATCCTTTCGGCGTCTGACTCCCAGTCAGGGGGGCTTGTCCTCCCGGCCGTTGGGCCGTTCCGACGTCTCAAACCTTAGCGGATCCGCTCGGCGATTCCCAATCGGGCCGCCGGGCTTCCATTCGAATTGAATTCGGGCACGCCGAATACAATCCGCTCAGGAGATCGTGCTGATGGTGTGAGGGGCGCCGCTCGAGGGCGGCTGAGGTGCTGCCGGAGAACCGTTACGGCTCCGTGGCAACCCGAAGAACTTTACGGAACGAGCAGGGGCGTGTCAACAGCCCCTGTCAAGATCTTTTTACCGGAGCTGCGGCGCTTCGGACCGGGCCCTTCAGTCCAGGTCGCTGAGCCGGCCGCCGGCATCCGGCTGTGCATGTTCCACCCTGCGCAGGAGCCGGGTCAGCACCTCGCCGAGCACCGCACGCTCCGCGGGAGTGAGGTCCTGGAGCAGGTCCTCCTCGAAGACCGTCGCCAGGCGCATCGCCTCCAGCCACTTCTCGCGGCCCTCGGGCGTCAGCTCGACGATGACCCGGACTCGGTTGGACTCGTCGCGTTCGCGGGTGACCAGACCCTCTCCGACCATGCGGTCGATCCGGTGGGTCATCGCGGCCGGGGTGAGACCCAAGCGCTTGGCGAGTTCGCTCGGGCCCATGCGGTACGGGGCGCCGGAGAGGACCAGCGCCTTCAGGACCTCCCACTCGGCGTTGCTGATCCCGAGGCCGGAGGTCTGGCGGCCGTACGCGACGTTCATACGGCGGTTCAGCCGCGACAGCGCCGACACGATCTTCTCGACCTGGGGATCGAGGTCCCGGAACTCGCGCTGGTACGCGGCGATCTGTTCTTCGAGCGTCGGCTCCGTGTCCGGGGCGCCGGGTGTGTCGGCCATGGGCGCAGTATGGCACGCGACCCCTTTGCCTTGAAGTCCTTCACCATGTACTCTTTAGCTTCGAACTTTAGCTTTGAAGTCTTCGGACTTAACTAGTGAGAGAGGTGAACGTGACCAGGGCGATGGGCGCAGCGATGCGCCGGATCCACGTGGGCAACGCACTCAGCGCCTTCGGGCTCGGCTTCACGGTCCCCTACCTGTACGTCTATGTGGCGCAGGTGCGGGGCCTGGGGGCCATGACGGCGGGGCTCGTGCTCGCCGTCTTCGCCGTGGCCGCGCTGATCGTGCTGCCGTTCGCCGGCCGGGCGATCGTGCGGCGCGGCCCGTTGCCGGTCCTGCTCGCCGCTCTGGTGACCGCCTCTCTGGGTGCGCTGAGCCTCGGCCTCGCGGGCAGCGCCGCCACCGTCCTGTCGGCCGCCGCGGCGCTCGGTGCCGGCCAGGCCGTGATGCAGCCGGCGCTGGCGACGATGATCGTGGACTGCTCGACGGCGGACACCCGCTCACGAGCGTTCGCCATGCAGTTCTTCCTGCAGAACCTGGGGCTCGGCGTCGGCGGTCTCATCGGCGGTCACCTCGTCGACACCACGCGCGTGTCCTCGTTCACGCTCCTGTTCTCGATCGAGGCGGCGATGTTCCTGCTGCTGGTCGGTGTGATGGCGACCGTGCGGATGCCGCACTCGCCGCGGATCGAGGACGCGCCCGCGCGGACGGCGAAGGGCGGCTGGAAGCAGCTGCTCGGGAACCGCGCCATGGTGCAGCTGTGTGTGCTCGGCTTCGTGCTGTTCTTCGCCTGCTACGGGCAGTTCGAGTCCGGTCTGAGCGCGTACGGCGTGGAGGCCGCGGGGATATCCACCTCCGCGCTGGGGACGGCCCTGGCCGCGAACACCCTCATGATCGTGGTGGCCCAGTTCGCCGTGCTGAGGTTCGTGGAGCGCCGGCGCCGTTCCCGGGTCATCGCCGGGGTCGGCCTGATCTGGGCCGTGGCCTGGCTGACCGCCGGGTATGCGGGACTGGGTCACGGCAGCCAGGAGATGGCCACGGCTGCGTTCGTGTCGACGTACGCGCTGTTCGGGCTGGGTGAGGCGATGCTGTCGCCGACGGTCGCGCCGCTGGTCGCCGACCTTGCGCCGGAGGGGATGGCCGGGCAGTACAACTCGGCGTTCGCGCTGGTCAAGCAGCTTGCGCTGGCGGTCGGTCCGGCGGTGGGCGGGCCCCTGGGCGCCTCGCTGCACGGGCCGTACGTCGTGACGTTCCTGCTGTTCTCGCTGGGGATCACCTACCTGGCGCTGCGGCTGGGGCGGCAGCTCACCGCCGTACAGGACCGTCCGTGGCTGGCACGCGGTACCCGTGTGGTCACGCGCGGCGGAGCACCGGCGCAGCCGGTGGGCGCGGAGGCCTGAGGCACCGACGGGGCGCGGCGGGCTGTGCGGTCAGCCACCGCGCACCCGCGCCCGCACCCCCGCACCGGACAGCGACGCTCATGGCGTCCGGGGGGTGTCGTTCGGAACCCCTAGCCCCTCGGCAGCACGAACTCGCACCACACCGCCTTGCCGCCACCGGGCGTCCGGCGGCAGCCCCAGCTGGAGGCGATCGTCGCGACGATGGCGATGCCCCGGCCCGACTCGTCGCCCGGTTCGGCGCGGCGGCGTCTGGGCAGGTGGTCGTCGCCGTCCGTGACCTCGATGATCAGACGGCGGTCGGTGCGGCGGAGCCGCAGCCGCATGGGCGGGGTGCCGTGCTGGAGGCTGTTGGCGACCAGTTCGCTCGTGGCGAGGACGCCGAGGTCGTGCAGTTCCGCGGGGAAGCGCCAGCTGGCGAGGACGCCGGAGGCGAAGGCACGTGCGCGGGGGGCCGCCTCGACGCCGCCGAGAAGTTCCAGGGCCGCGTTGCGGAAGAGATCGCCGTCGGGTCCGGTACGGGCCGGGTGCTGGAGGACGAGGACCGCCACGTCGTCGTCGTGGTCGGCGGTGACGCCAGCCGAGCGGACCAGGCGGTCGCAGACGACCTGCGGGGTGCCGGTGGCGCCGGCCAGTGCGCCTTCGAGCGCGGCGATGCCCTCGTCCAGGTCCTCGTTGCGGCGTTCGACCAGGCCGTCGGTGTAGAGGACGGCCGTGGCGCCGGGGCCGAGGGCGATGGAGCCGGAAGCGTGGATCCAGCCGCCGGTGCCCAGCGGCGGGCCGGTGGGCTCGTCGGCGCGGGAGACGGTGCCGTTCTCGTCGCGGACCAGGATCGGCAGATGGCCCGCGGACGCGTACACCAGGCGGCCCTCGTTGGGGTCGTGGATGGCGTAGACACACGTCGCGATCTGGTTGGCGTCGATCTCGGTGGCGAGGCCGTCGAGGAGCTGGAGCACCTCGTGCGGGGGCAGGTCGAGTCGGGCGTAGGCGCGGACGGCCGTGCGGAGCTGGCCCATGACGGCCGCCGCCCGGACCCCGCGGCCCATGACGTCGCCGATGACCAGGGCGGTGCGGCCGCCACCGAGGGTGATCACGTCGTACCAGTCGCCGCCGACCGCGGCCTCGGTGCCGCCGGGCTGGTAGGTGGCGGCGATGCGCAGGTCGTCGGGCTGCTCCAGTTCCTGCGGGAGCAGGGAGCGCTGGAGGGTGACGGCCGTTTCGCGCTGGCGGCGCTCGCTGGCGCGCAGGCGTTCGGCGGCCTCGGCGTGGTCGGTGACGTCCGTGGCGAAGACGAGGACGCCGGCGTCGCGGTCACCGTCCTCGGCGACCGGGGTGCAGGTGAAGGTGTACGAGCGGCCGTCGACGGCCTTGCGGGACTTCAGCGTGCGGGGCTTGCCGCTGCGCAGGACCTGGTCGAGCAACGGGAGCAGGCCGAGTTCGGCGAGTTCCGGCAGGGCCTCGCGGGCGGCGGCGCCGGTGGGGCGGACGCCGAAGGCGGCCGTGTAGGCGTCGTTGACGTAGGCGATGCGGTGGTCGGGGCCGTGGACGAGGGCGACGAGGGCCGGGACACGGTCGAGGACGTCACGCGCGGGCAGTTCGTCGACGGCGGGCACCGGTGGGGTCTCGCCCGCGGGCTGTTCGGCGCGGGCCGCGGGCACGGAGCCTTCCCCCCGCCGGTCCGGGGAGACCGGGGTGTCGGTCCGCGCGGCGGCGCGGCGCTGTGTTCCGGGGAGGCGGGCGCTCCAGCGCGTGAAGTTCACTGTGGAAAAAGCCTCGTGAGTGCTGTGGGCGGGCGGGCGGCCCGTCCGAGGACATGGGGCAGTGTGGCAGGGGACGGGCCACGGCGACATGGGTCAGACGCCTCAGCCGTTCGTGGAGTTCCTGGGTCCGGTCAGGACGACCCCTTCGGGTCGTCGGAAGGGCTGTGAGGAGGCTTTCCACCGGCCGCGAGTTCGAACTCCGCTCGAGGATGTTCGAGCGAGCCGAGCGAGACGATCTCCCGTTTGAAGAGTCCGGCGAGGGTCCATTCGGCGAGCACGCGGGCCTTGCGGTTGAAGGTGGGCACCCTGCTGAGGTGGTACACGCGGTGCATGAACCAGGCAGGGTAGCCCTTCAGCCGGCGCCCGTAGACCTGGGCGACGCCTTTGTGCAGGCCGAGGGAGGCGACGGAGCCGACGTACTTGTGCGCGTACGTCTCCAGGGGCTCGCCGCGCAGGGAGTGGACGATGTTGTCGCCGATGACCCTGGCCTGGCGGACCGCGTGCTGGGCGTTGGGCGCGGTCTCGGCGCCGGGTTCGTCGGCGGTGACGTCGGGGACGGCGGCGGCGTCTCCCGCGGCCCAGGCGTGTTCCGTGCCGTCGACGGTCAGCTGGGCCGTGCAGCGCAGCCGGCCGCGGTCGGTGCGCGGGAGGTCGGTCGCCGCGAGCAGCGGGTGCGGTTTGACGCCGGCCGTCCACACGACGGTACGGGTCGGGAAGCGCTGGCCGTCGCTGAGGACGGCGACGCGGTCGGCGCAGGAGTCCAGGCGGGTGCTCAGCAGCACCTGGATGTTGCGGCGGCGCAGCTGGGTGACCGTGTAGCGGCCCATCGCCGGACCGACCTCCGGGAGGATGCGGTCGGTGGCCTCCACGAGGATCCACTTCATGTCCTCGGGACGGAGGTTGTGGTAGTACCGCGTGGTGTAGCGGGCCATGTCCTCCAGCTCGCCGAGGGCCTCGACGCCCGCGTAGCCGCCGCCTACGAAGACGAAAGTGAGGGCTGCGTCGCGGATCGCGGGGTCGCGGGTGGAGGAGGCGATGTCCATCTGTTCGATGACGTGGTTGCGCAGGCCGATGGCCTCCTCGACGGTCTTGAACCCGATGCCGTACTCGGCGAGGCCGGGGATGGGCAGCGTGCGGGAGACCGAGCCGGGGGCCAGCACGAGTTCGTCGTAGCCGAGGAGTTCGGCGGCCCTGCCCGCCTCGGCGTGGGCGAGCGTGGTGACGGCGGCGGTCCGCATCGCGTGGTCGATGGACGTCACCTCGCCGATGACGACGTGGCAGCGGTCCAGGACGCGGCGCAGTGGTACGACCACGTGGCGCGGGGAGATCGAGCCCGCGGCGGCCTCGGGGAGGAAAGGCTGGTACGTCATGTACGGGTCGGGAGTGACGACTGTGATCTCGGCCTCGCCCCGCCTCAGCTCGCCCTTCAGCTTCCGCTGGAGGCGCAGGGCCGTGTACATCCCGACGTAGCCGCCGCCGACAACCAGAATGCGCGCACGTTCCTTCACCATCCCATGACGCACCCGTCGCTGTTGTTTGTCCACAGCCCCGGCAATTTGTGTGACCGGCGGCCGGGTGTGCGCAGGGGTGGGGCCGGTATCCGTGCAGGACGAAAGGGAGCAGGTCAGCAGGGGCGGACGACTGGGGGCGAAGGGGCGGAATCGGTGCGTACACCCCCCGTACTCCGATCGGGGGGCGCAGTGTGCGGAACCTGCCCCTTCTGAATTGACTGCCTCTCAACTATGTTCGTGTGTCGACGGGGTGTAGGGAATGTGGTCGAACGGGTCCGCGACGGGCGGATCCGGTCGGGACCGATGCCACTACCGCGCACTTCGCATTCAGTGGCGGGGAGTCTCCGGGGGGAGACGTCATTACCGGGGGAAGACATGCATGTTCAGGACACGCATTGGTCATCTGCAGCCGTCGTCGCGCCGGGTGGTGTGGCGATGAACGCGGCGGTGAACGCGGCGGCGGGCAACGGACGTTCCGACGGGGCGCGCACGGCGCCGCTGCGGGTGGACGCACAGCGCAATCTGGAGCACGTGCTGCGTGCGGCGCGTGAGGTGTTCGGCGAGCTGGGGTACGGCGCGCCGATGGAGGACGTGGCGCGGCGCGCGCGGGTCGGGGTCGGCACGGTGTACCGGCGCTTTCCCAGCAAGGACGTGCTGGTCCGGCGGATCGCCGAGGAGGAGACGGCGCGGCTGACCGAGCAGGCACGGGCCGCGCTCGGGCAGGAGGACGAGCCGTGGTCGGCGCTGTCGCGGTTCCTGCGGACGTCCGTTGCGTCGGGGGCCGGGCGGTTGCTGCCGCCGCAGGTCCTGCGGGTCGGCTCCGCCGGTTCGGCCGAGTCGGGGGTCTCTGACCCGGTCGCATCCGCCGGGTCGCTCGGCTCGGTCGGCTCGGTCGAGGAGGCCCGGGTGCCTCAGCAGCGGACGCAGCCGGGAGGTGGTGAGCTGCGGCTGGTGTCGGACGGGGCCGCGGCGGTGGCCGATGACGCCGGGGCCGGGGCGCTGCTCGATGTGGTGGGGCAGTTGGTCGAGCGGGCGCGGGCGGCAGGAGAGCTGCGGACGGATGTTTCCGTGGCCGACGTGCTGTTGGTGATCGCCACGGCGGCGCCGTCGTTGCCGGATGCGGCGCAGCAGGCGGCGGCGTCCGCGCGGCTGCTGGACATCCTGCTGGAGGGCCTGCGGTCCCGGCCGGCGTAGGGTCGGCGGCGCCTCGCGTTCGGGGGGCGCCGTTGTCGGGGGCGTACTCGCGTTCGTGGTTCTTGGCTTGTCGACCCGGGCGTTGGGGGCAAGTGCGCTCGGATGGGTGGATGGGGTGCGAGGAGGGTCCTTTCGGAAAGTTGGTGTGGCACTCTGAGCCGGTGACGGGTTGGGCTGGGCCGGTTTCGGGGGCTTTCCGCGATGGGCGTTGACGGGCGGGGCGAGTCGCGCGGTGGCGAAGGGGGCCTGGAGAAGCACGGGCCGGCCTCGCCACAGGTACCGAACCAAGGCGGGCGCGGCGCTTCCTCCGGCAGGTCCGGTGACGGGCGCGGCGCTTCCTCCGGCAGGCCCCGGGACAGGAGCGTGCCGGCGCAACGCGAAGGCAGCGTGCTGCCACCGCCCCGGGAGGTGCCCTCTGCCGACGGCGAGTTGATCGCGCGGATGCGCGGCGGGGACGACACCGCCTACGAGGAGCTGTACCGGCGGCATGCCGATGCGGTGCGGCGGTACGCACGCACCTGCTGCCGGGACGCGCACACCGCCGACGACCTCACCGCCGAGGTGTTCGCCCGGATGCTGCAGGCGGTGCGTGGCGGGTCGGGGCCCGAGCACGCCGTACGGGCCTATCTGCTGACCTCCGTGCGGCGCGTCGCCGCGCACTGGACCAAGTCCGCCCGGCGGGAGCAGCTCGTCGACGACTTCGCCGTCTTCGCCCAGCAGGCCGCACGGCCCTCGGAGGTGTCCGACGACACTGCATCCATCGGCTCCTTCGGAGCGGGCCTCGGCCTCGGCGCCGACGCGCGCGCCATGCACGAGGCCGAGCAGTCCATGGCCATGCAGGCCTTCCGTTCGCTGCCCGAACGCTGGCAGGCCGTGCTCTGGCACACCGAGGTGGAGGACGAGTCCCCGAGCGAAGTGGCCAGGCTGTTCGGGCTGGACGCCAACGGCACCCGGGTACTCGCCAGCCGGGCGCGGGAAGGGCTGAAGCAGGCCTATCTCCAAGCCCACGTCAGCGCTGCCCTCGCCCACGACGAGGAGTGCGCCCGCTATGCCGACCAGCTGGGCACCTACGCTCGCCGCAAGCTGCGCATCCGTGCCGAGCGGGGCCTTCGCAAGCATCTGGAGGAGTGCGCCAGGTGCCGGCTGGCGGCGGCGCAGATCGAAGAGGTCGCGAGCGGGATCCCCGGTGTCGTCCCGGTGGCGGTCATCGGCTGGTTCGGGGCCGCCGGGTACGCCAAGGCCCTCGGGATCGTGGCCGGCAGCGCCGGGGCCGGAGCGGCCGGTGCCGCGGCCGTGGCCGGCGGGTCGTCCGGCAGCGCGGGAGGCGCGGGCGGGGGTGTGGCCGCGGAGGGGCTCGGCGCGCCGGTCAAGGCCGGCATCGCGGCCGGTGTGGTGGCGGTGGCCGCCGCCGCGGTGACGCTGGCCCTGGTGAACGACAGCCACCCGGCGAAGGAGGTCGCCGAGCCGGCACCGTCCGCATCGATCGCGCGGCCCGGGTCGCCGACGTCCGCGCCGCCGCACCACAGGCCCTCGCCCGAGCCCGTGGCCCTCGCCCCTGAGCCGGCCCCCACTCGGACGCCGACGCCGACGCCGACACCTACCCCGACGCGCACCCCGACACACAGGGTGCCGCCGGCCCCCAGGCCCACTCCGGCGCCCGCTCAGACACCGACCCCGACTCCGACATCCGCCCCGGCGCCGACGCGCGTGCCGACGCCGACCCCGACTCCGCCGCCCGCGTCCACCGTCTACCACCTGAGCGACCTGCGCTACGACGTCGTCGGTGACGGCACCCGGCCCGAGATCGCGCTGCACGCAAGCAGCTGGGTGTGGCAGCGGTACGGCATGTCGATCGCCGGCACTCGGTACGCGCGCGGAGCGACCGTCCACGGCGAGTCCTCCGTCACCATCGCCCTCAACCGGCAGTGCAGCGCCTACGACGCACTGGCCGGCGTGGACGACATGACCCTCGGCCTCGGCAAGGTCTTCTTCTCGGTCTACGCCGACGGGGTCCGGCTGTGGTCGTCGGACCTGGTCAAGGGCCGTGACCAGGCCCTCCCCGTCCATGTGAACCTGACCGGGCGCAAGACCGTACGGCTCGTCGCGGAGCCGCACGGCAAAGCCTTCGACCGGGCGGCGCTGGCGGACTGGGCGGATTCCCGGTTCACCTGCCGGTAGCCGACCCGCGCTTCTCCTGCCGGTAGCCGATCCGCGCTTCACCTGCCGGTCTTCGGGCCGACACTCGCCCGCCGGCCCCCGGGCCCACAGCCGGCTGCCGGATCCCGGATCCCGGATCCCGGATCCACAGTCACCCGCCGGTCGCCGGGCCCGGTTTACCTGTCGAGCGCCGGACCGACACTCAGCCGCCGGTCCCGGGGCCCACAGCCGGCTGCCGGATCCCGGAGCCCGGATCCCGGATCCACAGTCACCCGCCGGTCGCCGGGCCCGGTTCGTCTGCCGGTCGTCGGTCGCGGTGGCCTTCGGTGGGTGGCGCCGCCGCGTCCAGCTCGCGGAGGACCTCTGCCACGCCGAGGGTCGTGCCCCGGGCGCATTCGGCCACGTAGCGGTCGGCCGGCAGGGCCGCGCGGGCGCCGGCGTGTACCCGGACGGCGTCGCTGTGCTCCGGCTCGGGCCGGGGACGGCCGTCGCGCCAGTGGTCCGCGGCGGTGTACAGGCGGATCGCACCCGGCAGGTCGCCCATGCGGGCCAGCAGTCCGGCGGCCACGTCCACCAGTGCGGCCGTGACCGCCTCGGCGCACCGGTGGGCCACGGCCTCGCGCAGTCCTTCCGCGATGACCCCCACCCCGTGCGCCGGCCCGGACTCGCCGGCCGCGAGGAGCGCCTCGACCATCCGCTGGGCCGCCACGAACTGCGGGGGCGGGGTGCCACCCAGCGTCACCGCGCAGATCGCCTCGTACAGCTCGCGGGCGCGGGCGGTCTGCCCGTCGCTCACGGCGATGTGGGCGCGCAGGAGCAGCACGAAGGCCCGCGCCTCCGGCGCCGTGTACCGGTCGGCGCCCGCTTCCGCCTGGTCCAGGGCGGCCAGGGCGGCGTCCCGTTCACCGGAGCGGTAGGAGATCTCGGCGAGTCTCGCCATCAGGAACGGCGCCTCGGCGTATGCGCCCACCTCGTAGGCGAGCCGCAGCGCTTCCTCGTACTCGCCGCGCGCCTCGTCGAACCGGCACCGGGCCATGGCCGCCTCGCCGGCCGCGCTGCACACCTGTGCCCGCATCCAGCGGTCGCCGACGCGCCGGCTGAGGGTCCGCAGTTCGGCCAGGTCCTCGTCCACGCCCCGCAGGTTGCCCGGTGAGTCGACGGCCACATGGGCGCGGTACATCAGGGCGACCCCGACCTCCCAGTCGCCGCCGTGAGCGCGGCAGTTGTCGACGGACCTCGTCATGGCGGGGCCGAGATCGGCCGGGCCGCCCAGGTAATAGGTGGTCAGGGGCCAGACGATGCCCGGGAGCCGGGCGGCCCGGGGACCACCGGGCTCGTAGGCAGCCCGTACGCGCGCGATGTACTCCACGGCCCGCTCGTCGGCCGCGAGGTTCGCCGCAGTCGACTCCGACGTGAGGAACAGGTCGAGCATGCGCAGGTCCATCCGCAGCTCGTGCAGCGGATGGCCGGCCCCGGCGTCGGGCGGCAGGGCGAGGAAGGCGCCCACGGGGTCGGCCGATTCCGCCAGTGCCGCCAGGTCGTCCAGTGCCGCCAGGTCGTCGGCCGGCGCATGCGCGGGCAGGGCGTCCAGGGCGACGCCCAGGCGGAGCACCAGCCGTACCCAGGTCACGGCCTCCTGGCGGTGGTTGCGCATCCACCAGAACCAGCTGATCGCGAGGACGACGGCGCCCGCCTGTGCCTCGTCGCCTGCGCGCAGGGCACGGTCCAGGGCCGCGCGGATGTTGTCCAGCTCGGTCTCCAGGCGGGAGAACCAGGGCAGCTGGGCCGCGGACCGCAGTTGCGGCTCGGCCTCCTCCACCAGCGCGCGCACCCACGCACGGTGGCGGCGCTCGGCCGCCGCGCACAGGCCGGGGACCTCGGCCGCGCGCTCGGTGGCGTACTCGTGGATGGTCTCCAGCATGCGGTAGCGCATGCCGGTGCCGTCGGGGCCGTGCGGGGTGGCGACCACGAGGGACTTGTCGACCAGTGCGCCGATCAGGTCCGCCGCCGGGCCGGTGCACACGGCCTCGGCGGCGGCGAGGTCCCAGCCGCCGGCGAACACCGACACCTCGCGCAGGACGGTCCGCTCCCGCTCGTCCAGCAGCTCCCAGGACCAGTCGACGACCGCGCGGAGGGTCTGCTGGCGCGGCAGGACCGTACGGCTGCCGGAAGTGAGCAGGCGGAAGCGGTCGTCCAGCCGGTCGGCGATCTGCCGCGGGGTCAGCAGCCTGAGCCGGGCCGCGGCCAGCTCGATGGCCAGGGGCAGTCCGTCCAGGCGGCGGCAGATCTCCGCCACGGCCTCGGTGTCGGCGAGCACCGAGCCGGCGTCGGGACGGACGGCCTTCGCGCGCTCTGCGAAGAGGCGGTGCGCCTGCTCCGGGACGAGGGGCTCGACCGGGCGCACCGCCTCACCGGGGACGCCCAGGGGTTCACGGCTGGTCGCGAGGATCGTGAGCCCGGGACAGTGGGTGAGGAGGGTTTCGGCGAGGGTGGCTGCCGCGCCGATGACGTGCTCGCAGTTGTCAAGGACCAGGAGTTGGCTGCGCGGGGCGCAGTACTCGATCAGCAGGGCCGTGGGGTCGGCCTGCGGGGTCGCCAGGTCGTTGGTCCGCAGCACGGTCTCGCGCAGACCGAGCGCGCTGACCACCGCGCCGGGCACCGCCTCCGGGTGGTCGAGCGGGGCCAGCTCGACCAGCCATGCCGAGGGGAACGCCGTGGCGGCCTCCTCGGCGAGGCGGGTCTTTCCGGAGCCGCCCGGTCCGGTGAGCGTGACCAGGCGGGCCCTGTGCACATCGGAACGAATGGCCTCCAGCTCCGGTTCCCGTCCGACGAAGGAGGTCAGACGAGGGCGCAGATTGCCCGTGCGCTCCGGGGTGTGAGCCGTGGGCAGCGGCTGCGGGGGTGCCGGGAGTGTGCCCTGCGCCGGCGGGGTGGACCGCTCCTGCTTCAGCAACGACGCGTGCAGTGCCTGGAGTTCCGGCCCGGGGTCGGTGCCGAGGGTGTCGGCGAGGGTGCGGCGGGCGGACTCGTAGGCGGCGAGGGCGTCGGCCGGGCGGCCCGTGTCGCGCAGGGCGCGGATGAGGAGGGCGTGCAGGGGTTCGTCGTACGGGTGGGCTTCGGTCAGTTCCTTCAGCTCCGGTACGGCCTCCTGGGCGCGGCCGAGGGCGAGTGCCGCGGCGGCGCGGGCGCGGGACGCATCCAGGCGCAGCGCCTCCGGGCGGGTGGCGGCGGCGCGGTCGGGGAGGTCGGCGAGGGGCGGGCCGTACCAGAGGGCGAGGGCTTCGGTGAGGGTGCGGTGGGCGGTGGCCGGGTCGCCGGTGGAGAGGGCGGTGGTGCCGGTGCGGGTGAGGCGCTCGAAGACGTGGAGGTCGACGTCGTCCTCGGTCGCTTCGAGGCGGTAGCCGCCCGGGCCGGAGACGATGGTGTGTCTGCCGAGGGTACGGCGGAGACGGCCGACGAGTGCCTGGAGGGCGGCGGGAGCGTCCTGGGGCGGGTCGTCCGCCCAGATGTCGTCGATGAGGGTGTCGGGGGAGGTGGTGCGGCCGGGGCGCAGGGCGAGGGCGGCGAGGAGTGTGCGGAGGCGTTGGCCGCCGAGGTGCAGGGCGGTGCCCTGTTCGTCCGCTGCTTGGGTTATGCCCAGGATTCTGTACCGCACCTGGTCATTGTCGCGGGGGGCGGGGAGTGGGAGCACGGCGGTATCGGCATCGGGGGTGACGGCTGTGCGGTCGGTGGGGCGGAGAGTGGGAGCACGGCGGTATCGGCATCGGGGGTGACGGCTGTGCGGTCGGTGGGGCGCATCGGTCAGCGGCGCGCCCGGGTCGACGGCTCGGCGTCCCCGTCAGGCACCAAAGCCAGCGCGTCCCGCCGCGGCTGAATCCCCGTAGGCACCGCTCGCGCGCGCGAGGCCGTCCCCGTAGGCACCGCTCGCCCCCGCGAGGGCGTCCCCGTCAAGCACCGGAAGCCGGCGCACCCCGCCGCGACTGGACCCCGGTATGCACTGCTCACGCCCACGAGGGGCGTCCCCGTCAGGCGCCGGGGGCCAGTGCGCCCCGCCGCGGCTGGATCCCGGTGGGCACCGCTCGGGCCCGCGAGGGCGTCCCCGTCCAGCAGGTGCCTCGGCGGGAGAGGAGGCGGCGGAGCCAGAGTTCGAGGGAGACGAGTTCGGCGAGGCCGTCCAGGGGAAGGGGTTCGCCGGCAGCGGTGGCGCGCAGTGCCTTGCGGATGACGCGGGCTTCCACCAGGCCCGCGTCGGCGAGGAGGGGCGTGGCGAAGAGGTCCATGAGGGGGTCGGCCGCGGCGCGCAGGCCCGCGCGCGCGGCTGCCGCCGACGAGGCGTGGGAGGGGGCGCCCCAGCCGGGCGGGAGATCGGTGACGCCGGCGCCCTCCAGGACCGTACGGAGGATGGCGGCACGCGCGCCGGGCTGGACGCGCAGGGCTTCGGGGAGTTCGCGGCAGGCGCGGACGACCTGGTTGTCGAGGAACGGGGCGTGCAGCCGCTGGGAGCGGATCTCCGCGGCCTGTTCCAGGACGCGGAGGTCGGCGGCGTACCGGGCGAGTGCCGCACGCGCGCGGTAGTCGCCGGGGCGCTGCGCGCCGGTGCCGGAGCGGTCCGCCTCCGCCTGCAGCAGAACCGATACTTCAGCCAGCGCCTCGCCCGTCAGCCAGCGGGCGGCCGGCCCGGGTCTGGCCCAGGTCAGCGCAGCGAGGGACGCGCCGACCGCCCCCTTGGGCTCGTCGAAGAGGCGGCGCATCAGCCGCTCGGACAGTGCCTCCAGGCCCGCCCGGTAGGGGGTGCGGGCGAGGCGCCGGGCCGCGCCGTACACGCGCGCGGGGACCATGACGGAGCCGTCGGCGCGGGCCAGCGCGGCGACCGGCCGGACCAGGTGCCGCCGCCGGCGGTCCATCAGCAGGTCGGCGAGGCGCGCGGGGTGGGCGTCGAGGACCTGGCGTGCGCCGTGGCCGGTGAAGTGGTCGGCACTGCCGGCGGCGAGCCGTGCCCGGTGCCGGGCGGCCAGCACGAGGGAGGGGCCCGGCCCGTCGGTCAGGGGGCCGTCGAGTTCGGCGTACGGCAGGGTCTCCTCGCCGCCGGTGACCACGACGTGGTGCAGGCGGGGGTTCGCGGCCAGGGCGCCGGCGCGCTCGAGTTCGGCCTCGCGGCCGGACACCGCCAGGTCGTTGAAGGTGACGGCGAGGAGGCGTTCGCCCGCGCCCGTGCCGTGCCCGAGGAGCGTGCCGGGCCTGCCGGGCAGCCCGGCCGCCAGCAGCGCGAGGGTGCCGGAGGCGGGCCCGCCGGACAGGTCGGCGCCGATGCCGGGGACCGGCATCCCGCGCGCGGCCCGCCGCTCGGCCGGCCCCATGCCGGGCACCGGCCCGGGATCCAGGTCGGGCACGTGCCGGGGTGCCGACAGCCGGGTGCGGACCGCCTCCACCAGGGCGTCCCGTACGGCGTCCACGGCGCGGTCGGGGTCGGCCGGCGGCGCGGCCACGGCGAGGGAGGCGACCGGCTCGTACCCGGCGATCTCGCGTGCCCCTGCGCGCAGCACCAGCGCGTGCCCCGGCGGAATGCGGCGTACGCCGTCGTACGGGGTGGTGTCGCGCAGCGCGGCCGGTACGTCCGGGGCGGCGAGCAGGGCGGCGAGGTGGGTGAAGTCGAGGTTGGCCTCGACGAGGTCGGCGAGGGGCAGGGCCGCGGTGGCGTAGGCCGTGCCGCCGGCCCAGGGGGTGTGGAACACCGGCCGGGCGCCCGCGAGATCGCCGCAGACGGTGATGCGGCGGCCGGCCTGGACGACGGCCGTGTAGCTGCCGGGCCAAGTGGTCAGGTGGCGCAGTGCGCCCCCGCGCGCGGTGAACAGGCCGCGTCGCAGCTCCTCGTCGGAGGCGCCGCAGATGCCGAGGACGGCGATCCGGTTCTGCGGGTCGGCGTGCACCACACGCACCTCGTCCGGCCGCCAGTCGCCCACGGCCCACAGCGGATCCGGGTCGCCCCACAGGAGTTGGGAGCCGACCGGATGCAGGGTTTCGCCGTCGTATCCGGTGGCACCCGCGGAACCGGTCCCGGCGACGCCCGCGGCGGTGCTGCTCCAACCCACCAACCACCGCATCGACGCCTCCACAGACCGTGGACAACCACTGCACCGTACGAACCGGATCCCCATGCTGCCATGAAGAACGCGCCGGAGAGGGGCGGCGGCACCGCCTTGGACCGTGTGAAGTTCCCGTGGCCCGCCCGGGAAGTCGGCGGGCGGCGGAAGCGTGCGGGGTACGCCGGCCCTGGGTGGTGTCCGATGGGTACGGCGTGAATGCGCCCCCAATGCGCTCCCCCAAGACGCCCTTCACGCCCTCAAGTTGCATGGTCGCGAGGGCAATTCACCGCGCACCACGGGGGTCGATTTTCGGCCAAATACGCGGAGGGCGGCGGAAGATGAGCACTCTCCGTACAGGCCTGTGGAGCGCGCGGTGACGCGTACACGCGCACAGTCCGGGAGGCGGGTGTCGCCTCCCGGACCGGTCCGCCACCCGCGGGGATGAAGGCGGCGGTGTCCCCCAGCCCACTGGATCCAGTACAGCGGGCCGACCCACGCAGAAGCCATGGAACCGCTCCCCCGGTGGCCGGAGAAGAGCGCACGGACGGGCGCACGGCCACACGGCCGGGGGCACGCGGCGACAGACCGTGCACGGTGCGTACAGGGCCGCGCTTCCGTACCGACCACAATCCCGCCATCCGGAACAATGCCCCTTAACGCTTGGGATGCGGCGAACTACGCTGGGTTTACGAATGCCGCGTGGTTATGCCAGCGCGACAGCCGTCTGTGTCGAGGGGTGGCGCATGTCCAGGGAGCAACGCGGGCCGAACGAAAAGCTCGGCGCCGTTCTCGCCCTCGCGGGAATCAGCAACGCAGGGCTCGCGCGACGCGTCAACGACCTTGGTGCGCAACGCGGGTTGACTCTTCGCTACGACAAGACGTCCGTGGCGCGCTGGGTGTCGAAGGGCATGGTGCCGCAGGGTGCGGCGCCGCACCTCATCGCCGCCGCCATCGGCCAGAAGCTCGGCCGCCCCGTGCCGCTCCACGAGATCGGCCTGGCGGATGCGGACCCCGCGCCCGAAGTGGGCCTCGCCTTCCCCAGAGACGTAGGACAGGCGGTGAAGTCGGCGACGGAGCTGTACCGTCTCGACTTCGCCGGGCGCCGGGCCGGCTCCGGCGGCATCTGGCAGTCCCTCGCCGGTTCGTTCGCAGTGAGCGCATACGCAACGCCCGCCTCACGATGGCTGATAACCCCCGCCGACAGCTCGGTCGCGCGGGAGGCGGGCTCCGCCGAGGGCTCCGGCGCACCGATCAAAGTCGGCCACAGTGATGTGCAGAAGCTGCGGGAGGCCGCCGAGGACGCCAGACGCTGGGACTCCAAGTACGGAGGCGGCGACTGGCGTTCGTCCATGGTGCCCGAGTGTCTGCGGGTCGAGGCGGCACCGCTGCTGCTCGGCTCCTACTCCGACGAGGTCGGCCGAGCCCTGTTCGGCGCCTCCGCCGAACTCACCCGGCTGGCCGGCTGGATGGCCTTCGACACCGGGCAGCAGGAGGCCGCGCAGCGATACTACATCCAGGCACTGCGCCTCGCGCGCGCGGCGGCCGACGTCCCGCTGGGGGGGTACGTCCTCGCCTCCATGTCGCTGCAGGCGACGTACCGGGGGTTCGGCGACGAGGGCGTCGACCTGGCACAGGCCGCGCTGGAGCGGAACCGGGGGCTGGCGACCGCGCGGACGATGAGCTTCTTCCGGCTGGTCGAGGCACGGGCACACGCGCGCGCGGGAGACGCGCAGGCGGCCGGCGCCGCGCTGAAGGCGGCCGAGGGATGGCTGGAGCGGTCACGGGAAGGCGACAACGACCCCTCCTGGCTCGGTTTCTACGGATACGACCGGTTCGCCGCCGATGCGGCCGAGTGCTACCGCGACCTGAAGGCGCCGCGGCAGGTGCGGCGGTTCACCGAGCAGGCGCTGTCCAAGCCGACCGAGGAGTTCGTGCGGTCGCACGGGCTGCGGCTGGTCGTCTCGGCGGTGGCCGAGCTGGAGTCGGGCAACCTGGACGCGGCCTGCGAGCAGGGGGTGCGGGCCGTGGAGGTGGCCGGGCGGATCTCCTCGGCCCGGACGACGGAGTACGTGAAGGACCTTCTGCACCGGCTGGAGCCGTACGGGGACGAACCACGGGTGGTGGAGCTGCGGGAGCGGGCCCGTCCGCTGCTGATGGCTCCGGCCTAGGAGAAGCCGCATGCGAGACCGCCGGGCCGAGGTGATCCGGCGGGTGCGGGCCGCAGGCGGCTCGTGGCGCAGTTCCCCGCGCCCCTGGCGGGGCCCTGTGCCCGTCTGCGTTTGAAGCCGCTGTCAGTGGCGCAGTGCACTATCGAGGTGGGAGGTGGTGCTCGGTGCGAGACGGGGCGTACGACTGCGACGTGCTGGTGATCGGTGGGGGGATCGTCGGGCTGTCGACGGCGTATGCGATCACGCGGACCGCACCGGGTACGCGCGTGACGGTGCTGGAGAAGGAGCCCGGCCCTGCCCGGCACCAGACGGGACGCAACAGCGGCGTCATCCACAGCGGGATCTACTACCGCCCGGGCTCGCTCAAAGCGCGGTACGCGGTGCGGGGCGCCGCGGAGATGGTGAAGTTCTGCGCCGAGTACGGCATCGCGCACGCCGTCACCGGCAAGCTGATCGTCGCCACCGAGCGGGAGGAGCTGCCCCGGCTGCATGCGCTCGTGCAGCGTGGCCGGGAGAACGGGATCCCGGTGCGCGAGCTGGGCCCGGCCCAGATCGCGGGGTATGAGCCGGAGGTGCGCGGCCTGGCCGCCATACACGTCGGGACGACCGGGGTGTGCGACTTCGTGGGCGTCGCCCGGGAGCTGGCGCGGGCGTCGGGGGCGGAGATCCGGTACGGCGCACGGGTCGTCCGGGTGGACCGGCGGCCGGACCGGGGCGTGGCCGTCCTCACCGCGGCCGGGGACGTCGTCCGCGGGCGGGTGCTGGTGAACTGCGCCGGCCTGTACTGCGACGAGGTCGCCCGGCTCACCGGGGACGAGCCCGAGGTGCGGATCGTGCCGTTCCGCGGGGAGTACTACGAGCTGGCCCGGCCGGAGCTGGTGCGGGGGCTGGTGTATCCGGTGCCGGACCCGGCGTTTCCGTTCCTCGGGGTGCATCTGACCCGCGGCATCGACGGAGGCGTGCACATCGGCCCCAACGCGGTGCCGGCGCTGGCCCGGGAGGGGTACGGCTGGGGGGTCGTACGGCCCCGGGAGCTGGCCGGCACGGTGGCCTGGCCGGGGTCCTGGGCGATCGCGCGGCAGCACTGGCGGTACGGGGCCGGTGAGCTGCGCCGGTCGGTGTCAAAGGGGGCGTTCCTGACGGCGGTGCGGAGACTGCTGCCCGGGGTGGAGGCCGGTGATCTGGTGCGGGCCCCTGCCGGGGTCCGGGCGCAGGCGGTGCTGCGGGACGGCACGCTGGTGGACGACTTCCTGATCAGGGAGGGGGCGCGGGCGGTCCATGTGCTCAATGCGCCGTCGCCTGCGGCTACCGCTTCGCTGCCGATCGGCCGGGAGGTCGGGCGGCGGGTGCTGGCCATGCTCGGTTCGCTGTAGTGGCCCTCCCAGGGGGCTCCGCCCCCTGGACCCCCGCCTTGCCCACCCACCCGCCCATGACCGTCGGCTGGAAAGGTGCCGTCACAGATGCCGCCTGATCGGCCGGCTGAAGGGTGCCGTCAGACCGAAGGGGGCCATCACGCCGAAGGGGGCCGTCACGTGCCGCCCGTTCCTGTCGGCTGGGAGGGTGCCGTCACAGGTGCTGTCCGGTCGCCGGCTGGAGAGTGCCGTCACGTGCCGCCTGGTCGGTCGCCCCGGATGGGCGCCTTAAAATTGTGCTTACTGTGTCTGACTCCCTTGACTCCCCCGACGCCCCGCCCTCGGCCCCCCACACGCCCGGTGGCTCCATCCGGCACACCCGGGCGAAGGGTGAGCCTCGTTTCCCGGACGGGCCCAGGGCCGATCCCGCAGGGTCGCACTTCGAGCGGCGGATCCGGAGCTTCCAGCCGCGGCGCAGCCGGGTGACCGCCGGGCAGGCGGACGCCCTGCAGCGGCTGTGGCCCAAGTGGGGGCTGGACATCGACGGGCAGCGGGTCATCGACCTCGGCGAACTGTTCGGGAACGACCATCCCGTGGTCCTGGAGATCGGGTTCGGGATGGGCGAGGCGACCGCGCAGATGGCCGCGGCCGACCCGGACACCAACGTCCTGGCCGTGGACGTGCACACCCCGGGCCAGGGCAACCTGCTCAATCTCGCCGACCGGAACGGCCTGGCCAACGTCCGGGTGGGCAACGGCGACGCGATCATCCTGCTCCGGGAGATGCTCGCCCCCGACTCGCTGGACGGGCTGCGCGTCTACTTCCCCGACCCCTGGCCGAAGAAGCGGCATCACAAGCGCCGGCTGATCCAGCCCGAGTTCCTGTCGCTCGCCGCGACCCGGCTGAAGCCCGGCGCGATCGTGCACTGCGCGACCGACTGGGAGCCGTACGCCGAGCAGATGCTGGACGTGCTCGCCGCACACCCCGACTTCGAGAACACCCAGACCGGCGGCGGCTTCGCGCCACGCCCGGAGTCCCGTCCGCTGACCCGTTTCGAGGGACAGGGACTGGACAAGGGACATGTGGTGAACGATCTGCTGTTCCGGCGCGTACCGCACAGCCAGGACCGATAATCCGCTCCAGCCCCTCGTCCCGTCGCCGTTAGGGTCGATGCCTGTGGCCACCAGTCCCCCGTTTCCGACGTATCCGCCGAGCCCCGGCGACGGTGTGCTCCTGCGCCACCCGCACTGGTGGCAGCGCAGATGGGTGCGGTACGGGGCACTGAGCACCCTGCTCGCGCTGTCCGGGCTCGTCATCCTCGCGCTCGTGCGGCGGCAGACCGGAACGGAGGGGTTCCTCGTCGGGCTGGGGCTGGCCGTGCTGCCCGTGCCCTGGCTGATAGCCGCCTTCCGGTGGCTGGACCGGGTGGAGCCGGGCCCCTGGCGGAACCTGGTCTTCTCCTTCGCCTGGGGAGCGTGTGCGGCGGCGCTGATAGCCATCGTGGCCAACAGTTTCGCGACCAGGTGGATCGCCACCTCGTTCGCGGATCCGGCCAGTGCCGACACCCTCGGCGCCACGGTGATAGCACCGATCGTGGAGGAGTCCGCGAAGGCCGCGGCCGTGCTGCTGGTCTTCCTGTTCCGCAGGCGTGACTTCACCGGGATCGTGGACGGGGTGGTGATAGCGGGGGTCACCGCCACCGGGTTCGCGTTCACCGAGAACATCCTCTACCTCGGTACGGCCTTCGGGACCGACCAGCTCACCGGCGACCGCGGCATCGCCTCCGTCACCGCCGCCACCTTCTTCGTGCGCATCGTGATGTCCCCGTTCGCGCACCCCCTGTTCACGGTCCTCACCGGCATCGGCTTCGGCATCGCCGCGCTGTCCGCCGAGCGGCAGCACGTGCGGCGGGTCCTGCTGCCGGTCTGCGGGCTGCTGCTCGCGATGAGCATGCACGCCTTCTGGAACGGCTCCTCCACCTTCGGCCAGTACGGCTTCTTCGCCGTGTACGGCGCCTTCATGGTGCCCGCGTTCGCGGTGCTGACCTGGCTCGCGATCTGGACGCGGCAAAGGGAGCTGCGGACCGTGCGCGCGGAGCTGCCGGCGTATGTGGTGGCCGGGTGGCTGGGGCCGGGGGAACCGTTCGCACTCGGGTCGATGCGGGCGCGGCGGATGGCCCGGGACTACGCCCGGCACCACCACGGGCGTCCGGCGGCACGGACGGTGGCCCAGTACGAGGGGTACGCCACGTCGCTCGCGGCTCTGCGGCAGCGGGGACGCAAGGGGAAGGCGGGGGCCGACTTCGTCGTACGGGAGCGGGAGCTGCTGGACGAGCTGTGGAAGCGCCGGCATGTGGCGCGGCCGGCGCTGGAGTACGCCGGCAGGGCCTCGGTTCCGGCACCGGCGTACTGGGCGGCGGCACCGTACGGATATCCGGCGGTGCCGTATCCCGCGCATCCCGCGATGCCGCATCCCGCGGTGCCGAGTTCCGTGCACCCCGCCTACAACCCGTACCGGACCTAGGTTCCGGCCTGCAGGCGATCGCGAGCCTGTCGGTCCGTGTGTCGCATCACTGATCACTGGCCGGACGGACAGACCCGAGCATCTCGGCGGGGTGGCCGGCAGCCGGAGATGGCGGCGGCAGGGAGCGGCGGCAGGGAAGACGGGCGGGTGGCCTTCCGCCGGGGGCGCGGGCAGGAGGTCAGGCGGTCACGCGGAAGCCTCGGTGAGGCGGTCCAGTTCCTGCTGTGTCAGCTTCAGTTCCGCCAGTCCCAGCAGCGCCGGCAGCTGTTCCACCGTCCTCGCCGAGGCGATCGGGGCCGTGATCGTCGGCTGGGCGGCCAGCCAGGCGAGGGCGACCGTGGGAACCGGGGCCTGGTGGGCGGCGGCGATCTCGTCGAGGGCGGCCAGGACCTTCTGGCCGCGTGCGGTCCCGGCGTACTTGGCGGCTCCGCCGGCACGGGCGCTGTCCACCGTCGTACCGGGGCGGTACTTGCCGGTCAGGAAGCCGGAGGCGAGGGAGAAGTACGGGACGGCGGCAAGGCCCTCGCGGGCGGCGAGGTC
>NZ_JBVHSK010000023.1:21732-116343 GCF_055566415.1 Streptomyces sp. NPDC027663
AGGTCCTGCAGCGGGCCCTCGTAGGTGTCCCGGGAGACCAGGTTGTAGTGGGGCTGGAGTGCCACATAGCGGGCCAGGCCCTCGCTGTCGGAGAAGTCCTGCAGCGGGCCCTCGTAGGTGTCCCGGGAGACCAGGTTGTAGTGGGGCTGGAGTGCCACATAGCGGGCCAGGCCCTCGCTGTCGGAGAAGTCGAGGGAGGCCTTCAGGCGCTCGGCGGTGATGTTGGAGGCGGCGATGTGCCGGACCTTTCCGGCCTTCACCAGCTCGTCCAGCGCGCCGATGATCTCCTCGACCGGCACCTCGGGCTTGTCGAAGTGCGTGTAATAGAGGTCGATGTAGTCGGTGTCCAGGCGGCGCAGGGACGCGTCGGCGGCAGCCTTGATGTTGGCCGCTGACAGGCCCTGGAACCGGGGGTGCTGGCTGACCTTGGTGGCGATGACGACGTCGGAGCGGTTGCCGCGCGCCTTGACCCACTTGCCGATGATCGTCTCGGACTCACCGCCCTGGTTGCCCTCGATCCAGGCGCTGTAGCTGTCGGCGGTGTCGACGAAGTTGCCGCCGGCGGCCGTGTAGGCGTCGAGGACGGCGAACGAGGTCTGCTCGTCGGCGGTCCAGCCGAAGACGTTGCCGCCGAGGGAGAGGGGGAAGACCTCGAGGTCGGTGGAACCGAGTTTGTGCAGAGAAGTCATGCTCTACGTCAACGCCGGCGGTGGATGATCGCATTCCGCCGCCGGCGTCCGAGTTCCCGCGAAGGGCCGTCACCGGCTCCCGGGAAGGACGTGTCAGGGGTTGAGGCCCTTGCCCCGCAGCCATGCCATCGGGTCGATGCCGGTGGCCTGGCCGCCGGGGTGGACCTCCAGGTGCAGGTGCGGGCCGGTGACGTTGCCGGTGGCGCCGACGCGGCCGATGACATCGCCGGTGGCGACCTTCTGGCCGACGGAGACGCTGATCGAGGACTGGTGGCAGAACCACAGCTCGGTGCCGTCGTCCAGGGTGAGGATCGTGCGGTAGCCGTAGGAGCCGGCCCAGCCCGCCTCGGTGATCTTGCCGCTGTGGACGGCCTTGATGAGGGTGCCGGTGGGGGCGGCGAAGTCGAGACCGGTGTGGTAGCCGGAGGACCACATCGAGCCGGCCTGGCCGAACGTCGAGGTGATCGTGTACGAGGAGGTCGGGAGCGCGTACTGCTTGGCCAGCTCGGCCAGGCGCTTCTCCTCGGCCGCCTGCTTGGCTTCGGCCGCCTTCTGCTCGGCGTCGGCCTCGGCCTTCTCCTTGGCGGCGGCGGCCTTGGCGGCGGCCTCCTTCTCCGCCTTGGCGGCCGCGTCGGCGGTCTGCTTCTCGGCGGCGGCGAGCGCGACGGCGTGGGCCCTGCTCTCGGCCTGGCCCTGCTGCTGCTCGGCCTGGGCCATGATCCGGTTGCGCAGTGTCTCGCCGGCGTCACCGCCCTGCTCGGCCTCGGCGGAGGTCACGCCGACGCCGCTGAGCGCGGTGGTGGCCTCGGGAGCCTTGTCGGCGTCGTCGTCGAAGAGGGAGCCGACGGAAGGCAGGTCGGGAAGGGAGATGGAGACCGGCGGTTTGCCGGTGTTGGCGCTGGCCATGCCGCCCGCGCCGACCGCGGCGATCACGCCGACGCCGAGGACGGTGGAGCTGCGTGCGAACCCGCCGCGCTGCTTGGCGACGCGGTGCCGGCCACGGACGGGGGTGATGGACTCCTCGGTGGGATTCCATTCCTCCCAGGGGCCCTCCTCCGCACGGTAGGCGCCGTAGCCGAAGGTCTCGGACTCGCGCTGTGCCGGTATGAACGGGGCTTCGGGGGCAGGCCGGTTGGACGCCACGCGGGCGTACTCCTTTCCTTCCTCCGCCTACCGGGTTAGCTGACGGGTTCGGAGCAGGAAGGTCTCCTACGCGCGTATACCGGTCGTGGACTCCGTGAGTTCACGACCGCGGCATTCGCGTGATTCACCCCAGAATGGTGGTTCCCCGGTTCCCTTGCGGGATTCGGCGCGTGCGCACGGAGCCGCCTCTTGTGACGGCTGGGACGACCGCGCTGCGTTATCGAACGTTAATAGACCTGCCGGTCACTTTCCAAGCCGTTCGACTTGATCATTAACGTTTTTGCCTGCGGAACTATCGGCAAGTAGGCGACCAAACCGGGCGAGTTGGCCGTACTTGGGGAATGTTCAGTAGTCACTCGCTGTTTGATGGTGACTCAGGTGTCATGCGGAGGGCTTCCATCCGCTCACCTTCCGTGACAACACGCGGCTCGTCCGGCCGGTCCCCACGGAAACCGGTGTGCAGGCGGTCCTGCGTATGGCGTATGCTGTAACCACAACGACGCGGGGTGGAGCAGCTCGGTAGCTCGCTGGGCTCATAACCCAGAGGTCGCAGGTTCAAATCCTGTCCCCGCTACTGAAAACTCAGGGCCCGGAATCCATCGGATTCCGGGCCCTGAGTGTTTCCGGCCCCCTTGGAAGGGCCGCTCGTCTCGGGAAGCCGCTCGTGCCGGGAAGCCGCTCACCTTGGGGGAGCGCTCGCCACGGGCAGGCCGCCCGTCACCGCAGAAGATGGGCGTTCGGCGCCTTGGCGAGTTCCTCCAGCTCCGGCAGCACGACGACCTGCGCACCCCCGGCCCGCAGCACCCCCGTCCCGTCGGCAACCGCCACGAACGTGTCCGGCTCCCGCCAGGCGGTGACGACGCGGCGCACACCCGCCGCGAGGATCCGCTCGGCGCAGGGAGCGGGGCGTGAGGCGCGGCGGGCGCAGGGCTCCAGGCTGCTGTAGACCGTGGCGCCGGGCAGCCGCGGATCGGCCGGGTCGGCCTTCGCGAGGGCCGCCTCCTCCGCATGGACCACCGGGTCGGCACCTTCGCGGGAGTGGCCGCGGGCCAGCTCCGTACCGTCGGCGGCGACCACGACCGCGCCGACGCTGAACGCCGTCTCGGAAGGCGGGCACAGCGCGGCCAGCTCGCATGCGGTGCGCAGCCAGTGGCGGTCGGCGGCGGTGGGCGCCGGGCCGGCGCCGGGGGCCGTGGGCTCGTAGCGCATGAGCACGACGTCCTCGATCCGGCGGGTGTCGAGCAGCCGCAGGCGTCCGCCCTGGTAGCCACCCGGCCCGAAGAGGCGCGGGGCCGCGGGGTCGCCGACGAACAGCGGGGCGAGGACCAGCTGGAGTTCGTCGGCGAGGCCCTGCCGGAGCAGCTGGGTGTGGACCCGTCCGCCGCCCTCCACCATCAGACGCCCGACCCCGCGCACGTCGTGCAGGTGCTCCAGCAGGTCACGCCAGTCCAGATCGGGGCCGAGCGGGACGACGTCGGCGGTGCTCCCGAGCAGGCGCGAGGCCCGTCCGGCACCCTTGTCGGTCGTATAGACGAGCTTGTCGCCGCCGGTGTGCCAGAAGTTGGCCGCAGGGTCGAGGTCGCCGGAGGTGGTGACGGTGACCTTGAGCGGATATTCGGGCCTGCCCGCCCTGGTGCGGGCCGCGCGGCGCTCGGCGGAGTTGACCAGCAGGCGCGGGTTGTCGGCGCGGATGGTGCCGGCGCCGACGAGAATGGCGTCCACGGAGGCCCGCACCTCGTCGACCCGGTCGAAGTCGGCCGGGCTGGACAGCAGGAGCCGTTCGGGGCCGGTGTCGTCCAGGTAGCCGTCGAGGGAGACGGCGGCGGACAGCAGCACGTACGGCAGGGGCATCGGCGCACTCTCTTCCGGAGGGCGGACGGTCGACAGGCAGACCGCTTGGTTCAAGTTTGAAGCAAACTTACACTGGCGACATGACGACTCGCTGGCTCACCCCCGAGGAGCAGCGCGCCTGGCGCGCCTACATCGCCGCGTCCCGCCTCCTGGAGGACGCGATCGACCGGCAGCTCCAGCAGGACGGCGGTATGCCGCACCTGTTCTACTCGGTGCTGGCCAACCTGTCCGAGGCGCCCGGCCGGCAGCTGCGCATGACCGATCTCGCCGAGACGCTGAAGATCACGCGGAGCAGGCTGACGTACGTGGTGACCCGGCTGGAGCGGGACGGACTGGTGCGCCGCGAGAACTGCAGCCAGGACAAGCGCAGCTCGCTCGCACTGCTGACGGACGAGGGGATGGCCGTACTAGAGCGTACGGCACCCGGGCACGTCGAGACGGTGCGCAGCACGCTCTTCGACCGGCTCACCCCCGAGCAGGTGGGGCAGCTGGAGGCGATCTGCACGGGGATCGCGCGCGGGCTGCAGGGTGAGGACGACGGGGCGCGGGCCGGGACGGAAGAGGTGCCGTGGCGCCGGCGGTCGTCGCCGTGCTCCGGTACGCCGTCCGACTGAAGACATTGATTCAAGTTTGAAGCATGGGGGAGGGTCCCGAGCCAGCATCTGCTTCAAATCTGAAGCAGGTGCCTCGACGGAACGGAACCCGGAGACCCGCATGCCCGACATCCCCGCCGCCACCGCCGCCACCCCGCGCGCCCGTGTCCGGGTACCGCTGCGCTTCGCCGACGGCTACCGCGCCGACGCGGAGATCGTCACCTTCCACGGCCTCGCCGACGGCCAGGAGCACATCGCCGTCGTCCTCGGCGAGCCCGGCCCCGTCCCGCTGGTGCGGCTGCACTCCGAGTGCCTGACCGGTGACGTCTTCGGCTCGGCCCGCTGCGACTGCGGCCCCCAGCTGCGCGAGGCCGTCGAGCGCATCACCGACCGCGGCGGCGTCCTGCTCTACCTCCGCCAGGAGGGCCGCGGCATCGGTCTCTACAACAAGCTCGACGCCTACGCCCTCCAGGACCAGGGCCTCGACACCTACGCGGCGAACGCCGCCCTCGGCCTCCCCGAGGACGCCCGCGACTACACGGCCGCCGCGCAGATGCTCGACGCGCTCGGCATCACCGAGCTGGACCTGCTGTCCAACAACCCCGACAAGGCAGACCAGTTGCGCTCACTGGGAGTCGCCGTGCGGGACCGGGTGCCGACCGGTGTCTTCACCACGGCCCACAACGTCCGCTACCTGCGCGCCAAGGTCCTGCAGACCCAGCACACCCTGCCGCTGGCCGAACTGACGGAGTTGCCGGACCTCACGGAGCTGACGGAGCTGACGGAGCTGAACGCCGGCTAGGGAGTCCCGCCGCCCCCGGGCCCCGGGTCTCAGCCCCGGCTCCGGTCCGGGAGCCGGAGTGCCGACAGCACGCCGAGGGCGAGGAACGCCGCCGCCACGGCGTAGGTGAGCCGGAAACCGGCCGGGGCCGGGCCGCTCGCGCCCAGCACCACCGACAGCACGGCCGTACCGACGGACGCGCCCAGCTGGGCGTTGATGCTCAGCGCGGTGCTCGCCCCGGCCAGCCGTTCCTGAGGCAGATCCCGGGTCGCCGTGGTCATCGCCGGCATCAGCGTCATCCCGGCGCCGACGCCCATGACCATGCCCGCGGCCACGATCCGCCAGGGCGCCACCCCGGCCGTACCCGTCTGCCACGCCAGCAGGCCCATGCCGAGGGTGGCCACCGCGCACCCGGCCGCGATCAGCCGGCGCGGTGCGACCCGGTCCATCCGCCGGGCCGCGATCTGCATCGTCGTACCGACCACCAGCCCGACCGGCGCCCCGAGCAGCCCAGCCGTTGCCGCGCTCAGTCCCCGTTCCTGCTGCCAGTACAGCGGCCCGAGCAGCATCGAGCCGAAGTACCCGCAGGTGAAGGGGGCGAGGGTGCCGATGCCGGCGGCGAACGTGCGGTTCCGCAGCAGCCGCAGGTCCAGCAGCGGTGCGCGGACGGCGAGCGAGCGCCGTACGAAGGCCGCCGCGAGCACGGTACCGGCGAGCGTCGGCAGCAGGGTGCCGGGCGCCGTGAAGTCGCCGCGTTCGCCGCCGCGCGCAAGGCCGTACAGGAGCAGGGCCAGCCCGGGCGAGAGCATCAGCAGGCCGGGGACGTCCAGCCGGGGCGGGTCCGCACGGCGGGCGTCCGGGGCGTCGGCCGGCAGCAGCCGGACGGCGAGCAGCAGGGCCAGCGCTCCGACGGGCAGGTTGATCAGGAAGATCCAGTGCCAGGAGGCGGCGTCCACCAGCCAGCCGCCGAGCATCGGGCCGGCCACCGGGCCGACCAGGATGGGCAGCCCCAGCAGCGCCATAGCCCGGCCGAGCCGGGCCCGGTCGGCGACCCGCATGCCCATCGTCATGCCCACCGGCTGCAGCAGGCCGCCGCCCAGGCCCTGCAGCACGCGGAACGCGATCAGACTGCCCGCGTCCCAGGCGCAGGCGGCGAGCAGGGAGCCCAGCGTGAAGAGGGCCAGCGCGAGCATGTACGTCCGCCTGGCACCGATCCGGCCCATCGCCCAGCCCGCGGTCGGAATGACGGCGGCGAGCGCGAGCGTGTAGGCGGTCGCGGTCCACTGGATGGTCTCCAGCGGGGCACCGAAGGACTCCGAGAGGTGCCGCATCGCGACGTTGACGATCGTCATGTCGAGCACCGCCATGACGGAGCCCAGGACCACGACGGTGACGATGCGGTAGAGGGCGGAGGAGGCGGGGGCTGCCTCGCCGGCCGCGGGAACGGGGCTTCCGTTGCCGGGTGCGGGAACGAGAGCTGCCTCGCCGGCCGCGGGAACGGAGGCTCCCTCGTCGGCCGCGGGAGCGGAACGACTGGTGCCGGAGGGCTGGAGGGTGGTCATCGTGGCGCTCCTCAGCCCGCGTAAGGGCGTTCGGTGCGTGCGGACCGCAACGCCCGGCCCCACCAGCCGAGCTGGCCGAGCATGCCCTTGGCGGCGCCGGCGCACACGTCCGCGTCGCGCGGGACGCCGTCCTCGCCGAGGCCCGACCAGGGCCCGTGCAGGCTCACCGAGTCGCGCACGGTCACCGCGTGCAGTTCGGCGAAGACCAACCGCAGCTGCTCGACCGCGCGCAGCCCGCCGCCGAGACCGCCGTACGACACGAAGCCGACCGGCTTGGCCTGCCACTCGCGGTGGTGCCAGTCGATGACGTTCTTCAGGGACGCCGGGAAGCTGTGGTTGTACTCGGGCGTGACGACGACGAACGCGTCGGCGGCGGCGAGCCGCGGCGACACGTCCCGCAGCGCGGCGACGGCCTCCCGACTCGGCGTACCGCCCCAGCCGGGCAGCACCAGCGGCAGGTCCACGCCGGCGAGGTCGACGACGTCGAACTCGAACCCCGGGTCCGCGGCGGCGGTGGCGAGGAACCAGTCGGTGACGGCCCGGCCCAGGCGCCCCTCTCGCACGCTGCCGACGACGACGGCGACGCGGAGCGGACGGTCCTCGGCGGTACGGGCACCGGCGGTGGATTCGGTAACGGACACAGCTGTCCCCCTCTGATCTGGGCATCCGATGGCGGGCGACCACACCCGGTGGTCGCCTCACCAGCAAGGTACAACGGTCGTTGTAAAAATTACAACGACCGTTGTAGTTCGGTTAGAGTCGACTGGTCACGAAGGAGGCAGGCGTGAGCGAGACGAACGAGTCCCGGCTGGAGCGTGCACGGCACGAGGTGTCACCGCGCAAGCTGCAGAAGCAGATGGCGATCGCGAGTGCGGCCTGCACGGTCTTCGGCCGCGAGGGGTACACGCGCGCCTCGGTCGACGCGCTCGCCGCCGCGGCCGACGTCTCCACGCGGACGCTCTACAACCACTTCCCCGGCGGCAAGGCCCAGCTCTTCCAGACGGTCGTGACCTGGACGTCGAGCGAGGTCCGCGACGCCCAGCTGGCCCGCCTGCGCGCCGCACTCGACCCGGAGCGCCCGCCGCACCCCGACGACCTGGAGCGCGCGCTGGTCGCCTTGGCACGTGGCTTCAGCGGACTCCTGACCGATTACGCGAACCACTTCGCCCTGGTCCGCCACATCCACGCGGAGGCCGACCACGTGCCCCCGGAGGTCCTGGCGGCCTGGCACGAGGCGGGCCCGGAACCGGTAGCCCGGGCCGTCACCGAGGCGATGGCCCGCCTGGAGGACGCCGGCCTGTTGAACCTCCACGGCGACGCGGCACTGGCGGCGGGCCACTTCACGGCCCTGATCTCGCACAGCATCATCCAGACGACCCACTACGGCGTCCTGCCGCTGCCGACGGCGGAGACGGAGCGCCTGATCAGGGGCGGGGTGAGCGCGTTCCTTCGGGCGTACGGGACTCAGCGGACGCCTCACGAGGCCTAGCGAACGGCTCCACAGGACCCGCCGGAACGGTTCACGGATCCGGCGGACGCCTGCGCGGCCGACGCGGCGCCTCGCAGACAACTCCACGTGCAGTACTCTGCCCGCAGTGGTGTATCGAGGGCAAAACCCAGGGCTGGGACGGACATGGTGAGAAGGAACGACCAACGGCGCGCCGCGCTCGTCGACGCGGCGATCGAGGTACTGGCGCGAGAGGGCGCTCGGGGGCTGACCTTCCGGGCGGTGGACGCCGAGGCGGCCGTACCCACGGGCACCGCGTCCAACTACTTCACCAGCCGCGACGACCTGCTCACCCAGGCCGGCGCCCGTGTCTACGAACGGCTGCAGCCCGACGAGGCGCTCCTCGAACGCCAGCGGACGGCTCCCCGTGACCGGGCCTCCTATGTCGGGCTCATGCGCGAAGTCGTGGGCCGCGTCGCCTCTTTCCGCACCGGCTATCTCGCCCTGCTGGAACTGCGCCTGGAAGCCACCCGCCGTCCGGAACTGCGCACGGTCCTCACCGAACGCGTCCGCGCCGACCTCGACGCCAACGTCGCCTATCACGAGGCCAGCGGCCTCCCCGGCGACACCATGGCCGTCAAACTCCTCTACCTGACCCTGAACTGGCTGATCGTCGAACAGCTGACGCTGCCCGAGGTCCTCACCGAGGAGGAACGGGACGCACTGGTGACGGCGGCGGTGGAGCGGATCGTGCAGAACTCCTAGACCGCCCGGGAAACCGGAAGCGCGCACCGGCTCCCTCAGGCGCACGGACCCGTTCTCTCAGGCATACGCACCCGTTCTCTCAACCGCGCGCACCCGCTCCCCTCCGGCGCACGCACCCGCCCTCCTCAATCGCGCACACCCGCTCCCCCCCGGCGCGCGCACCCGCCCTCCTCAGCCGCGCGCACCCGCTCCCCTCCGGCGCGCGTCCCCGCTCCTCAGGCGCGATGGGACCGAACGGGTGACGATGGGTGTGTTCTCACCTCACCGTTCAACCCGATGGGATTCGAGGTGGATGACATGGCCTTCCCCTCCGATTCACCCGGCACGAGCCGGCCGAGCGAGACCCGGCAACCCGGCGCGCCACCGGGCGAAGGCCTGACAGCCCTGGCGAACCTCGGCTGGCAGGCCCTGTTCACCATCGGTCTGGCATCGATGGCTCTGGGTGTCGTCGTCCTGGCCTGGCCGGGCGAGACACTGCGCGTCGTCGGCATCGCCTTCGGCGTCTACCTGCTGGTCACCGGGGTCTTCCAGCTGACCGCGACCTTCGGCACGCAGGTGCCCGTGCATCTGCGCGCGCTGCACTTCATCACCGGTGCACTGTGTGTGCTGCTCGGGCTCGTCTGCTTCCGGGGCACTCTGGAGTCGATCCTGCTGCTCGCGCTGTGGATCGGCTTCGGGTGGCTGCTGCGGGGCGTCACGATGACGGCGGCCGCGGCGTCGTCCCCCGACCTGCCGGCCCGCGGCTGGCTGCTGACCCTGGGGATCCTCACTCTGCTCGCGGGCATCGTGGTGATCGTCCTGCCGTTCGGCTCGATCGGCACGCTCACCCTGACGGTCGGCATCATGGCCATCGTCGTGGGTGTCGTCGAGGTGTTCCATGCCGTCCAGTTGCGTGTCGAAGCCGGCCGTCTGACCCGGGGCACGACCCCCAGGCAGCGGCGGTCCCTGTTCCACGCCCACCCGCACCCGCAGCACTGACCGCGGGAACGGCGTTGTTGCCGAACACGACGGAGCGCCCCGACCAGTCGGAACCGGTCGAGGCGCTCCCACGCAGGTCAGCGGGGGGTGAACCCGCCCTGCCTCGGTAGGCCCTGTGGGACTCGAACCCACAACCAATGGATTAAAAGTCCACTGCTCTGCCAATTGAGCTAAGGGCCCAGGCGATGTTGCGTGTCCGAGCATAGCCGGACGAGGCCGTGTCGCCGATCGGGTATCGGGGTCGCGGCCGCGTCCGCGTCGGTCGGAGTGGGGAGATGGTCACTTTTCGGCCGGTACCGGAGTGCCCGTGCGGGTGCGGGCGAGGAACCAGTGGCGGGCCGAGACCAGCCACCAGGTGGCCGCGAAGCCGAGGACGACCAGGACGGCGACCGGGGCGTAGTTGAAGGTCTTCCAGGTGACCGGGGAGACCTGGGGAAGCATGAAGAGCACGGTGATCACGACCACCCAGGTCACCGAGACGAGCCCGATCAACCCCGACCAGCGGCCCAGGTGCCAGGGGCCCGGCTCGAAGGCGGCGCCCTTGCGGACGCGGAGGTAGGTCGGGATGACGTACGCGATGTAGAGGCCGATGACCGCGATCGACGTCACCGCCGCGTAGGCCGTCGTGTTGATCAGGTAGGGCAGGCCGAGGGCCAGCGCGCCGAGTGCGGCCAGCCAGACCGCCGCCACAGGGGTCCGGGTGCGTGGGCTGACCGTGTGCCAGACGCGGGAGAAGGGCAGCGCGCCGTCCCGTGAAAAGGCGTAGATCATGCGGCTGTTGGCGGTCACCGAGGCCATCCCGCAGAAGAGCTGGGCGCCGATCACGATCAGCAGCAGCAGCTTGCCCGTCGTCGCTCCCAGCGCGTCCAGGAGGATCTGGGCGGGGGGTGCGCCGGTCGGGGACGTCAGCTCCTTGTCGTACGACTGGATCGCGAAGGTGAAGCCGAGGAGCAGGACGAAGCCGGCGATCCACGAGGTCCAGATCGAGCGGACGATGCCCTTCGGGCCCGCCGTGGCCGCGTCGTGGGTCTCCTCGGTCATGTGGGCGGAGGCGTCGTAGCCGGTGAAGGTGTACTGGGCCATGAGGAGGCCGAGAAGGACGACGTACGGGCCGCTGCCCCAGCCCGTCTCGTTGACGAAGTGGGTGAAGACGAAGGATGCCGACCGGTGTTGGTCGGGGACCAGGGCCAGCGCGCCGACGATCACCGCCACGCCGAGCAGGTGCCACCACACGCTCACGCTGTTCAGGAACGCGACGATCCTGACACCGAAGGTGTTCAGCAGACCGTGCAGCAGGAGGATCGCGGCGAAGAGCAGGACCGTACGGCCCGGGGTCACCCGGAAGTCGAACTGGAGGTTCAGGTAGGCGCCCAGGAAGGAGGCCGCGCCGAAGTCGATGCCCGCGGTCACCGCGACCTGGCCGAGCACGTTGAACCAGCCCGTGAACCACGCCCAGGCCGCAGCCGAGCGCGGGGGTGCCAGCCGGTGGGCCCAGAAGTACAGGCCGGCCGAGGTCGGGTACGCCGAGCAGATTTCGGCCATCGACAGGCCCACGAACAGCGTCATGAGGCCCACCGCCACCCAGCCCCAGGTGATCACCGCGGGGCCGCCGGTGGTCATGCCGAAGAGATAGAGGGTCAGGCATCCGGAGAGGACCGAGATGATCGTGAAGGAGACGGCGTAGTTCGAGAATGCCGACATACGGCGGGCGAGGACCTGGGTGTAGCCGAGCTGGGCCAGCCGCTCCTCGTCCGAGAGACCGGGTGTTCCCTGTGTTCCGCTCGCTCTCGCGTCATCTGTCATGCCCCCAGCAATTCCCTCACGAAGGGCGTGACATGCGTCACTCGGGGACCGGATGTGGCTGGAAATGCCCTGTAGCCCTGCCGGCCGGGCCCGTTCTTCCCCCGCGCGGCGGCCACCGCTCAGGTCAGCCGTCGTTGGCCGGCGGTGTACCCGGCCGGCAGGGCGGCCCACGCGCGTGGTGGCGTCCGTACCGGTGTGGGGCCGTCAGCATCGGCTTTCCCGCCGTCCGGGCCTGCCGGCCGGCGCGGCGAACGGCTGCACCGCGCGCGGGCGGACGAGGCCTCACTCCGCCACGCGAGCGCGGGGGTGCCGCAACCGTCACACCGGTTCCGGCAGCTGAGTACGGGCGTCGCGAGCCGCGGTGGAAGCTCTTCGGCGCCGCCGCCGCTCCGGCCGCCCCCGCAAACGCCGGAAGGGCCCGTACGACCGGAGTCGTACGGGCCCTTCCTCAGTTCACCCGGTGTCAGCCGTTGCGCTTCCAGCGCGGCTTGTCCTCGCGGCGGCCGAAGGAGCCGGTGCCGCGGTGGTCGTCACGGCGGCCGTAGGGGCGCTCGTGGCCACCGGAACGGAAGCCCGGCCGGTCGTCGCGGCGGTCACGGTTGAACGGGCGGTCGCTGCCCCGGTGCCCGCCGCGCTCGTCCCGGCGGAAGCCGCCGCGGTCGTCCCGGCGCTCGAAGCCACGGCCACCGCGGTCACCACGGTCGTCACGGCGCTCGAAGCCACGGTCACGGTCGAACGGACGGCGCTCACCGCGCTCGCCACGGTCGTCGCGACGCTCGAAGCCACGGCCGCCACGGTCGTCACGGCGCTCGAAGCCACGGCCACCGCGGTCACCACGGTCGTCGCGACGCTCGAAGCCACGGCCGCCACGGTCGTCACGGCGCTCGAAGCCACGGCCGCCACGGTCGTCACGGCGCTCGAAGCCACGGCCGCCACGGTCGTCACGGCGCTCGAAGGAACGCCCACCGCGCTCGCCCCGGTCCCCGCGCTCGAAGCCACGGTCACGGTCGGAGCCACGGCGCTCGCGGCGCTCGTACGGCGCCGAAGCCGCCGGACGCTCCTCGCGCTCGGCCTCGCGCTGAGCCGGCACCTCGGTCACGGCCGCCTCGACCACGGCCTCCGCCGCGGCCGCCTGGGCCTCGGCCACCGCGGCCTCCGGGTCCTCGCCGCGCTCACGGGCGACCCGGGCGACCAGCCGGTCGGCGTCCTCGCGCAGCTCGGCAGCGCGGCGCTGGGCGCGCTCCAGCTGCTTGGTGAGCTGCGCGACCTCACGCTCGGCCTGCTGAGCGGCGTTGCCCGCGGACTCGGCCTGGACCTCGGTCATGGAGCGGGCGCCGGTGATCTCGGCGACCTCCGGGTCGAAGGTGCCGGCGCCCTGGATGATGTGGCGCGCGGCGTCGACGCCCGCGTCCTCCATCAGGCGGAAGATCTGGCGGCGCTGGTGCGGCAGCGACAGCGAGACGACCGTGCCGGTGCGGCCGGCGCGAGCGGTACGGCCCGCACGGTGCAGGTAGTCCTTGTGGTCGCCGGCCGGGTCCACGTTCAGGACCAGGTCGATGCCGTCGACGTGGATGCCGCGCGCGGCGACGTCGGTGGCGACCAGGACGTTGACGTAGCCGTCCTTGAAGTCGGCCAGGGTGCGGGTACGGGCGCCCTGGGTCATGCCGCCGTGCAGCGCGTCGGCCTTCACGCCGGCCTCGCGCAGCTGCTCGGCGACGCGGTCGGCGCCCAGCTGGGTGCGGACGAAGATGATCGTGCGGCCCTTGCGGGAGGCGATCGCGGCGGTGACCGGCGCCTTGTCCTTGGGCTTCACGATGAGGATGTGGTGCGACATGGTCGTCACCGCGCCCTGGGCCGCGTCCACCTCGTGGGAGACGGGGCTGTTCAGGTAGCGGTCGACCAGGGTCTGGATCTCGTTCTCCATCGTGGCGGAGAAGAGCATGCGCTGGCCGCCGGCCGGGACCTGGTCGAGCAGCTCGGTGACCTCGGGCAGGAAGCCCAGGTCGGACATCTGGTCGGCCTCGTCCAGGACGGCGATCTGCACGTCCTCCAGGGAGCAGGCGCCGCGGTTGATGATGTCGCGCAGGCGGCCCGGGGTGGCGACGAGGATGTCGACACCGCGCTCCAGGGCGTAGATCTGGTTGCCCATGGACGTACCGCCGCAGACGACCTTCATCTTCAGGCCGACGACGTCGCCGTACGGCTGGAGGGCGTCCGCGACCTGCATGGCCAGCTCACGGGTCGGGGTGAGGATGATGGCGCGGGGCCGCTTCTTCTCGGTACGGCCGCCGGCCAGCTGGGCCAGGGTCGGCAGGCCGAAGGAGAGCGTCTTGCCGGAGCCGGTGCGGCCACGGCCGAGGATGTCCTTGCCGGCCAGGGCGTCCGGGATGGTCGCCGCCTGGATCGGGAAGGGGGTCGTCACGCCGTTCTGCGCGAGCTTGCGCACGACGCCCTCGGGGAGGCCGAGGTCGGCGAAGGTGGTCTGGGGGGTGGTGTCAGCGGCCTCGGGGGCCTCGGTGACCTCGGTCGTCACGTCGGTGAGTTCGTTCTCGTTCTCGGACACGACGATCTGGTCAGTACTGGACACGGACATGCGAATGCGAAACCTTCCGGAGTCTCTTCGGCACGCGCCCGTCAACTCCGTGAATCGCTCACGACCGCCTCAATGCGGTCCGCCACGGCAAAGGAGAGTACGCGCCACACGGCGCGCTCTGTGGTGGCGCCGGGCAAATGGGATCAAACGATCTACCACCATACGCACTCACCACCCGCAAAGGCAAACCGAGCCCATAGCCCCAGCTCACCGCCCCTGACGGCCACGGCCCGACGCTCCGCGCCACGGCAGCCCGGCCGCTCTCCCCCTCCGCCGCGACAGCGCTCGTCCACCACGGCGTGGTCCGGCGGTGCCGAACCCGCGGCACTCCCGAAACGCACCCGCACGCATCCCCCGGCACACCCCGCGCACCGCACTCACGTCGCCGACATCACACCGCCACGCCCGCCGCAGGCGCCGGCTCGCGCTGCACCAGCTGGGGCTGCGTCTCCTCGTGCGCCGAGGACGACGGCTCGGCCGACGGCGGCTCCGAGACCGGCGGAGGCGGCGTGGAGGCCGGCGGCTCGGGCGGCGGGGTGGACGCCGGCGGGGTCGGCGGTGCCTCGCTCGGCTCCGGCTCCCCGGGCTTGTCGGTCTTCCCCGGCTTCGCCGGGACCGCGGAGGCGCTGCCCGCCCGTGACGGGCGGGCCGACGCCGAGGCCGACTTCCCCCGCTTCTTCTTGCCGCCGCGCCCGTGCTTGCCGTCGGCCGCCGCCTCCTCGTGCCCGAAATCACCCGGGCCGGCCACCGGACCGCCGTCGGGTGCCTCGCCGCCGCGCTGCCCCGCCGAGTGGGAGGGCCGGGCCCGGCCCGCGTCGTCACCCACGTTCACACAGCCGGCGGCGGCGGTCACGGCCAGTACCGCCACGGCGAGACGGACGGGTACGTACAAGGGGCGCACGGCGGCCACCTCCGGGGGCAAGGAAAGAAGTCGACATGCCCAACTCCCGCCGCCCGCAAGAGGACACGCGCCGCGTTCGAACAGCCGCCCAGCGGTGACCGAGGGCGTGCGGCCGGGCGTCGTCGATGCCGAAACGGCGGGCGGTCCGGGCGCGCACGGCCGCTTGCACGGCCGGCCCGGCGAGGACCGGTTCCGGCTCGTCACGACGCCGGCAATGAACGCCTGACGCGGTACGAGGCGGAGCCCCGGCACCGCTTCGCCCCGGGCCCGCACCCCGGCGGCACGCTCCCGCGGGACGGCGACACAGCGCCCTGGATCGGCCGGGGCCCGCCCCGCATCCTCCCGACTCGGCAGGTCCTCCCCGACAATGGCCCTGTGCTGGAGATGACACGCGACAGGTTCGAAGAGCTGGTGAGCGAGGCCCTGGACCAGATCCCGCCGGAGCTGACGCGGGTCATGGACAACGTGGCCGTTTTCGTGGAGGACGAGCCACCCGCCGACGACCCGGAGCTGCTGGGGCTCTACGAGGGGACCCCGCTCACGGAACGCGGGGAGTGGTACGCCGGAGTCCTCCCGGACCGCATCACGATCTACATGGGCCCGACCCTGCGCTACTGCGAGACGGCGGAGGACGTGGTCCAGGAAGTGGCCGTGACGGTCGTCCACGAGGTGGCGCACCACTTCGGCATCGAGGACGCGCGGCTCCACGAACTGGGCTGGGGCTGACCTTCCGGCGGCCCCGGCCCGGTCGCATATCCGCACCGGGTCATGGGCATACGGGACCAATGGCCCGCGTCCCCGTCGCAGCCCTGAACCCCATGCTGAACCGGATCCGGAAGCGCAACCGCCCCGCCCGCCCGCTCCCCGGCCTGGAACTCGCCGCCCGGCCCCGCCCCTGGCTGCGTGCCCTCGGCCTCACCGCTGTGGTCCTCGTCGGCGCCTGGCTGGGCCTGCTGATCGTCGGCAACGTCCGGGCTCCGGTCGGACCGATGGACACGACGATGGCGCTGCGTCCCTCCCTCACCGGCGGCACGAAGATCAACGTGTCCCCGCTGGGCGCGCTCACCCTGGACAGTCATGTGGCGCCGGTCCGCCTGGACGTCAACGTCGACCAGCTGGACCCGCTGCGCGCCCAGGCCCTGGTGGACCATCCCGAGCGGATCTCCGGCATCCAGGACGAGGTGGCCCGGGACGTCGAGCACGGCACGCTCGACCTGGCCGTGCGCTCCGGCGTCGCGGTGGTCTCCGGGGCGACGGCCCTCGGCCTCGCCGTCTACCGCCGCCCGCGCCGGGCCCTGGCCGCCGGCGGACTGGCGCTGGCCCTGCTGGCCGCCTCGGGCGCGTCGGCGTACGCCACCTGGAACCCCAAGTCGGTCCTGGAGCCGAGGTTCTCCGGGCTGCTCAGCTCGGCACCGTCGGTGGTCGGCAACGCCCGCAGCATCGTCACGGAATTCGACGTGTATCAGAAGGAGTTGGCGCGCCTGGTGACGAACGTGACGAAGCTCTACGACGTCACGTCCAGCCTCCCGGCCTACCGGCCGGACCCCTCCACCATCCGGGTCCTGCACGTGTCGGACATCCACCTGAACCCGGCGAGCTGGAAGATCATCGGCTCGCTGGTGGAGCAGTACAAGGTGGACGTGATCGTCGACTCCGGCGACACGATGGACCACGGGGCGGCAGCCGAGAACGGCTTCCTGGACCCGGTCGGGGACCTGGGCGTGCCGTACGTGTGGGTGCGGGGCAACCACGACTCGCGGACCACCCAGCGCTACCTGGAGCGCATGAAGAACGTCCACGTCCTGGACGACGGCCGGGCGCAGACGGTCGGGGGGCTGCGGTTCGCCGGCATGGGTGATCCGCAGTTCACGCCCGACCGCTCGGTGGTGCCCGGCGGCGACGCGTCCGAGCAGCTGGCGGGCGACCGGCTGGCCAGCGCCCTGCGCGACCAGCAGGCGGCCGGCACGCCCGTGGACGTGGCGCTCGCGCACGAGCCGTCGGCCGCCAGGGAGACGGACGGTCTGGTGCCGCTGGTGCTCTGCGGCCATCTGCACCACGAGGGGACGGAGATGCTGCCGCACGGCACCCGGCTGCGGATGGAGGGCTCGACCGGCGGCAGCGGGCTGCGGGCGGTGGAGCGCAAGTACCCGGCTCCGATCGAGGCCTCGATCCTCTACTTCGACCGGGACAACCGCCGCCTCCAGGCCTGGGACGCGATCAAGCTGGGGGGTCTGGGTCTGACGACTGCCGAGGTCAGCCGCCATCTGGCGGACGAGAACCAGCCCGGCGGCGCCGGTGCTCCGCCCTCCCCGTCCCCCGCCTCCTCCAGCACCTCGCCGTAAACCGTTTTGGCGATACCCCTCGCCATCCCATATGCTTCTCACGTCCCCGACGCGCTGAGAAGCGCCCAGGCGGGCCGATAGCCCTCATCGTCTAGCGGCCTAGGACGCCGCCCTTTCAAGGCGGTAGCACGGGTTCGAATCCCGTTGGGGGCACGCAACACCGTGTGCGACACTGTTGCACGCACGCTTGGTCCTGTGGAGCAGTTTGGAGTGCTCGCCACCCTGTCAAGGTGGAGGCCGCGGGTTCAAATCCCGTCAGGACCGCTGATGTTTCACGTGAAACATCGTGGCTGGGTAGCTCAGTTGGTACGAGCGTCCGCCTGAAAAGCGGAAGGTCGCCGGTTCGACCCCGGCCCCAGCCACCAGAACGAAACCCCCCTCCCGAGCAGTCGGAAGGGGGGTTTCGTCATTTCTGGAGACCCTGAGGGGGGTTCTTGAGACAGATCGCCCGAGGCATGGTCACGGTCGGCGCCGTTCTCGTCGCCACGCTCACCCTGCCCGGCACCGCTCACGCCGCGGGGCCTAACGTCACGGACGCGCACAGCGACCAGGCCGACTGGTCGGTTCTCGACGTGCGCCTCAACTACAGCGGCGGAATCGACAAGATCACCGCGAAACTCCGCCCGGCCGGCGGCAGCGACACGGACGAGCCCGTTGCCACGATCACCGACTTCACGAAGCGGTACGAGTACAGCTCGTGGGACGCCGTCTGGGCCTCCCAGCCGATCCACCTGGACGCCCTGGGCGACTACACGGTCGACATCGTGGCCACCGAGAGCGACGGCGAGACCACCGTCGAGAAGAACGCGGGCACGCTGCACTACCAGAAGCAGCCCGTCTTCACCGGGTTCGCCGTCACACCGGCCGAACCGGACATCGAGCACAAGACCGTCACGGCCGGCGGCAACCTGGTGGTCCGCGACCCCAGCACCCGCGAGAGCGTGCCGCTGCCCGGCGCCACCGTGGACCTCACGTTCGACGGGGGAAGCGTGAAGTCGACCGCCGTCACGGACGAGACCGGCCACTTCTCCGCCTCCCACCAGACGACGCAGGGCGGCTGGACCTTCGCCGACTACAACGGCGGCCTGGGCTTCGCCGGCAGCCCCTGGATCGACGTCCGGCCGAAGGCCGCGCCCACCCGCTTCGTCCTCGACAAGAACAGCTTCCACGTCACCGCGGGCGACAAGATCAACGTCACCGGCACGCTCCAGTACCAGAGCGGCGCGGAGTGGAAGCCGCTCTCCGGCGTCCCGCTGGAGATGGACTACAAGGACTGCACCACCTGCAACCCCGTCGAGTCGACCACCGACGCGAACGGGCGCTTCTCCTTCGCGAAGTACCCGTACGGCAGCAAGAGCGTCTACGAGGTGGCCTTCCAGCCGTACCCGTACAACCCCTTCATCCGGCGCACCGCGACCGCGGACGTCACCGTGGCGGTCAGCGCGACGCCGAAGTTCGCCGAGTTCACCGCGCAGCTGGACAAGTACGCACAGCTCGACGTCACCGGCGAAGTGGACCTGGTCGGGCGCGACACCACGGACCGGCTCGCCGTGGACATCCAGTACTCGCCCAACGGCAGGACGGGCTGGACCACCAAGAAGACCGTGCAGACCACCAACGGCGCCCAGTTCGTCGTCGAGAAGCTGCCCGGCTACACGGACGGCTACTGGCGGCTGCACTACGCCGGCTCCACGGCCAAGGACATCAAGGGCGGCGTCAGCAAGAGCCTGCGCCGCTACCGCGCCCTCACCCGGGTCAAGGACGCCAACGCCTCCCCCGAGCCGGTGACCAAGGGCCGGACGATCACCGTGAAGGGCGTGCTCCAGGAGCGCGCGGCCGGCTCCCCGACGTGGAAGGCGTACGGCGCCAAGAAGGTGCAGATCCTCTTCCGGCCCAAGGGCGCGAAGGCCTGGTACGTGATGTCCACGGTCACCACGAAGAGCAACGGCTCGTTCAGCAAGGGCTTCACGGCCCGGCAGGACGGCACCTGGGTGCCCGTCCTGCTGTACCCCGACAGCAAGCACTTCGTCGGCAGCGGCACGGAGGACTACGTCGACGTGCGGTGACCTTGGCACCACGCTCGCTCGGCGCTACGTTCAGCTGATCGAGCGTGGTGTTCGGCGGTGGGGGAGACATGAGCCGGGACGAGGCCAGAGCCATTCGGGATACCGACCTGGAGAAGGACCGGGCCCGTTACGGGCTGCTCGCGGTCGTCACCAGCAACCTCGCGATCGCCGGAGTCGCGATCTTCGGTGTGTGGCAGCTCAACGGCGACAAGGCCGTGATCGTCGGCGTCCTCACCGCCGCCTTCACCGCGGTGAGCAGCATGACCACTGCCTACCTGGGCATCAAGGCCATCTCCAACACCGCGAGGTCCATCGCCCTCGGCGAAGGCGCCGCCCGCCGGCACACCGAGGCGGCCCCACCGGCACCGCCGGCCCAGCGCACCTAGGGCCTCTCTCATCCGGCCGGGGCCGGATGAGAGAGGCCCTGGACGTATCGATCGAGAACGTCGTCGCCACCGGCGGGGCCTGATCAGTGCACATGGGCCGCGTGGGCCGGTCTGGCCGGGCGTCCGAGGCGAACGTCGTCAGGACGAGGATCATCCACGACTGCACGAACGGCAGCTTCAGCGCGGCGAGCAGCCGGTCCACCACGGCGGCGATCGTGAACCCGCCGAGCAGCGTTCCGCACGCGTCGGGGGACGACCGCGGCTCCCATGGGTGGAATCGGGCATTTCGACCACGCTAGGTGGTGGCCCGGCAGTCCTTCACGGGGCGCCGTGTCTCCCCCGGTCAAATCGTTCGCGTCTTTTTCGACGGGGGTGAGATCCTGGACCGCGTATGTCTACGCATCCCGCCCTCGGCACCCTCGCCCCCCGCCTGACCGAGCTGTCGCTGCGCGACGCGCACCGGCTCGGCCGGCGGCTGGAGGGCGCGCGCAAGATCCGTAAGCCCGAGGCCCGTGCCGCCGTTCTCGCCGAGATCGACGCCGAGATCGGCAAGGCCGAGGTCCGGATGGCCGAGCGGCGCTCCCGCGTGCCGGCCGTCACCTACCCCGAGCAGCTGCCCGTCAGCCAGAAGAAGGACGAGATCGCGGCGGCCATCCGTGATCACCAGGTCGTCATCGTCGCCGGTGAGACCGGGTCCGGCAAGACGACCCAGATCCCGAAGATCTGCATGGAGCTGGGCCGTGGGGTCCGCGGGATGATCGGGCACACCCAGCCCCGTCGGATCGCGGCCCGTACCGTCGCCGAGCGTGTCGCGGAGGAACTGAAGACCCCGCTCGGCGAGACCGTCGGCTGGAAGGTCCGCTTCACCGACCAGGTGAACCCCGACGCCACCTTCGTCAAGCTGATGACGGACGGCATCCTGCTCGCCGAGATCCAGACCGACCGCGAGCTGCGCGCCTACGACACGATCGTCATCGACGAGGCCCACGAGCGGTCCCTCAACATCGACTTCCTGCTGGGCTACCTGGCCCAGCTGCTGCCGAAGCGCCCGGACCTGAAGGTCGTCATCACCTCGGCGACCATCGACCCGGAGCGCTTCTCGCGGCACTTCGGGGACGCCCCGATCGTCGAGGTCAGCGGGCGGACGTACCCGGTGGAGGTGCGGTACCGCCCGCTCCTCGAAGAGGACTCCGAGGACGCCGACCGGGATCAGATCACGGCCATCACCGACGCCGTCGAGGAGCTGATGGGGGAGGGGCAGGGCGACATCCTCGTCTTCCTCTCCGGTGAGCGGGAGATCCGGGACACCGCGGACGCGCTCGAGAAGAAGAAGTACAGGTTCACCGAGGTGCTGCCCCTGTACGCCCGGCTGTCCCACGCCGAGCAGCACCGGGTCTTCCAGCCGCACACCGGGCGCAGGATCGTTCTGGCGACCAACGTCGCCGAGACGTCCCTCACCGTCCCCGGCATCAAGTACGTCATCGACCCCGGCTTCGCCCGGATCAGCCGCTACAGCCACCGCACCAAGGTCCAGCGGCTGCCGATCGAACCGATCTCGCAGGCCAGTGCCAACCAGCGCAAGGGCCGCTGCGGCCGTACGAGCGACGGCATCTGCATCCGTCTGTACAGCGAGGACGACTTCCTCGCCCGCCCGGAGTTCACCGACGCGGAGATCCTCCGGACCAACCTCGCCTCCGTCATCCTGCAGATGACCGCGGCCGGCCTCGGCGACATCGAGAAGTTCCCCTTCATCGACCCGCCGGACCACCGCAACATCCGCGACGGCGTGCAGCTGCTCCAGGAGCTGCACGCCCTCGACCCGGCCCAGAAGGACCCGCGCAAGCGCCTGACCGACACCGGCCGCAAGCTGGCCCAGCTGCCCGTCGACCCCCGGCTGGCCCGCATGGTCCTGGAGGCCGACAGGAACGACTGTGTCCGCGAGGTCATGGTCATCGCCGCTGCGCTGTCCATCCAGGACCCGCGCGAGCGCCCGGCCGACAAGCAGACCCAGGCCGACCAGCAGCACGCCCGCTTCAAGGACGAGACCAGCGACTTCCTGGCCTATCTGAACCTGTGGCGGTACGTCCGCGAGCAGCAGAAGGAGCGGGGCTCCAGCTCGTTCCGCCGGATGTGCAAGCAGGAGTACCTCAACTTCCTGCGCATCCGCGAATGGCAGGACATCTACACCCAGCTGCGCACGGTCGCCAAGCAGATGGGCATCCATCTCAGCGAGACCGACGCCCCCGCCGACCGCATCCACACCTCGCTCCTCGCCGGCCTCCTCTCCCACATCGGGATGAAGGACGTGAAGGACGGCAACAAGAACGAGTACCTCGGCGCACGCAGCGCCAAGTTCGCGATCTTCCCCGGCTCGGCGCTGTTCAAGAAGCAGCCGAAGTTCGTGATGTCGGCCGAGCTGGTGGAGACCTCGCGGCTGTGGGCGCGGGTCAACGCCAGGATCGAGCCCGAATGGGTCGAGCCGGTCGCCGAACACCTCCTCAAGCGGACGTACAGCGAACCGCACTGGGAGAAGGACCAGGCGGCCGTGATGGCGTACGAGAAGGTCACGCTCTACGGCGTGCCGATCGTCGCCCAGCGGAAGGTGAACTACGGCCGTATCGACCCCGAGGTCTCCCGCGAGCTCTTCATCCGCAACGCGCTCGTGGAGGGTGACTGGCGCACCCACCACAAGTTCTTCGCCGACAACCGCAAACTCCTCAGCGAGGTCGAGGAGCTGGAGCACCGGGCCCGGCGCCGGGACATCGTCGTGGACGACGACACCCTCTTCGACTTCTACGACCAGCGGGTGCCCGAACACGTGGTGTCCGGCGCCCACTTCGACTCCTGGTGGAAGCGGAAGCGGCACGAGCAGCCGGACTTCCTGGACTTCGAGCGCGAGATGCTCATCCGGGAGTCGGCCGAGGCGGTCACCAAGGCCGACTACCCGGACACCTGGCGCCAGGGCAACCTCAAGTTTCGGGTCACCTACCAGTTCGAGCCGGGCGCGGACGCCGACGGCGTGACCGTCCACGTCCCGCTCCAGGTCCTCAACCAGGTCACCGGCGAGGGCTTCGACTGGCAGATCCCGGGCCTGCGCGAGGAGGTCGTGACGGAACTGATCCGTTCCCTCCCCAAGCCGGTCCGCCGCCACTACGTCCCGGCGCCGAACTATGCGAAGGCGTTCCTGGACAAGGCGGTGCCCCTGCAGGAGCCGTTGACGGTCACGATGGCCCGCGAGCTGAAGCGCATGGTCGGCGTCCCCTTCGAGGCGGACGACTTCGACTGGGCCAGGGTCCCCGACCACCTGAAGATCACCTTCAGGATCGTGGACGAGCGGCGCCGCAAGCTGGCCGAGGACAAGGACCTCGAGGCGCTGAAGCTGCGCCTCAAGCCGAAGGCCCGCCAGGCCCTCTCGCAGGCCGCGGCGGCGACCGCGTCGCGCGAGGGCGGCGAGTCCCTGGAGCGCAAGGGCCTGACCGACTGGACGATCGGCACGCTCACCCGTGTCTTCGAGACCCGCCGCGCCGGGCAGCCGGTCAAGGCGTACCCGGCGCTGGTGGACGACGGCGACACGGTCTCCGTCCGCCTCTTCGACACGGAGGCCGAGCAGGCGGAGGCCATGTGGAAGGGCACCCGCCGGCTGATCCTGCGCAACATCCCGGTGAACCCGGCGAAGTTCGCCTCGGACAAGCTGACGAACCAGCAGAAGCTCGCCCTGTCCGCGAATCCGCACGGCTCCATGCAGGCCCTGTTCGACGACTGTGCGATGGCCGCGGCGGACAAGCTGATCGGCGACTTCGGCGGGCCGGCGTGGGACGAGGAGTCCTACCGGAAGCTGTACGACAAGGTGCGCGCGGAGATCGTGGACACGACGGTCCGTACGGTCGCCCAGGTGCAGCAGGTCCTGGCCGCCTGGCAGGCCTGTGAGCGCCGCCTGAAGTCCGTGAGCAGCCCGACGCTGCTCGCAAACCTCACGGACGTCCGCAAGCAGCTGGACGCCCTCGTGAAGCCCGGTTTCGTGACGTGGGCGGGGATACGACGGCTCCCCGACCTCATGCGGTACCTGGTGGCCGCGGACCGGCGCCTGCAGCAGATGCCGACGAACGTCCAGCGGGACACCACCCGCATGGAGAAGGTCCACGAGATGCAGGACGAGTACGCCTGGCTCCTGGAACAGCTCCCCCAGGGCCGGCCGGTCCCGGGCTCGGTCCTGGACATCCGCTGGATGCTGGAGGAGCTGCGGGTCAGCTATTTCGCCCATGCCCTGGGCACGGCGTACCCCGTCTCCGACAAGCGGATCGTGAAGGCGATCGACGCCGCCGCACCGTAGCCGGTCACTCACGGGCGGTGAGTTCGACCAGGCGGGCCCACCTCCTGTACAGTCTGTCTCGCAGCGCAGGACGGCAAGTCAAGCGCCGCGAAACCTGGTCCTGTGGAGCAGTTTGGAGTGCTCGCCACCCTGTCAAGGTGGAGGCCGCGGGTTCAAATCCCGTCAGGACCGCAAGATGAGTGAGGCCCGCCCCGCAAGGGAAGCGGGCCTCACTCATATCCGCACCCGCACCCGCACATCACCCTGCCCAGACGGAGGCCGCGCCCGCGGCGCAGCCGCAATCCACACAGCAAATCCCGTCAGGACCGCAAGATGAGTGAGGCCCGCCCCGCGAGGGAGCGGGCCTCGGCCGTATCCCGTCAGGACCGCACAGGCCCGCGTCCGGCAGGGGGCGGACCTCTTGCGTGCCGCCCCCCCCCCCCCCCCCCAGGACCGCCTGTGCAAGGCCGGAAGGGGCCCCTGGCGGCGCGGGGCGGCTCGGGCCGGCGTCGGCGCCCTTGACGGCGTCACGTTCCGTCGGTACCCAGGGAGCAGAACCCCGTTCCTCCTGTGCGGCCCCGGAGGTGGCGTATGGCGGCGTCGGTCAGGCATGAGACGCGGGCGCTTCTGAGGGCGCATCTGTCGGCCGCCTCGTCCTACCGGCACCTCACCCGCCATTGCCCCATCTGCCACCGCCTGCTGCGGCTGGCGATGGACGCCGGCCCGCGCGGGCAGGAGGGCGAGCAGGAGGCCGCCGAGGACGACGAAAGCCCCCGCACCGCATGACCTCCGCCCGGCTCAACCGCCGTACGGGCGGGGGATGCTGGAAGGGCCGCTTCCATTAGCGCACGGACGCCGTGGGCAACAAGCGCCCAGCCGTGTGACGGGAGTCACCGCATGAGTTTTTCAAACAGCGGTACTTACCCCCTTCATACAACTGGTCGATTTTATATGTGCAATTGCACCGCTCCCAGAGGTCCCGCACAGCCGTTCCGACAGGCCTGCCCAGACTCCGACAAGGACACTCACAGCGGCACCCCACGCCCCCGACCTGCGCACAAAAAAGATCGCGCTGGACCCGGCGGAGTCCAGCGCGATCGACGACGCACCCTGTGAAGCTTGCCTGCAACGTTCTCTCGGCTTGGGCGTGGGGCCTGTTGGGGCAGGTCCCGCGTCGCTTGGAGCTAGGGTTTCGGGCGCCTCGGCCGGATGGGGGACCGACCGTTCTGCCCGGTTATGAAGTTGTTCAGGCCTCGCTGCGCTGCTGCGGGATGCCCGCAAGCAGGGCGCGAACCTCGGCCTCGCGATAGCGGCGGTGCCCGCCGAGCGTACGGATGGAAGTGAGCTTCCCTGCCTTCGCCCACCGCGTGACCGTCTTGGGGTCGACGCGGAACATCGTGGCGACCTCAGCCGGGGTCAGCAGCGGCTCAGCATCAGGGGTGCGAGCGGTCATGAGCGGCCTCCTCGGGAGAACCGAACCTTCTCGGTTCTTTCCTCTAAATTCTGCACCTTGACCCGCGTTGCCCGAAATGGCGGACGCGAGTCGAGTCGGTTATAGGACGAACGGCTTGTCCTCGGCACTACAACTACACCATCTGTCCAGCCCCGTCGGCCAAACCGATGGAATTGCCCTCCCAGGTGTTCATCAGCGACGGAAGCCGATGGACCATGCCATAGCGGACAGTCACGCCACTGTGACGATCAGTCACAGGGCGATCAGGAGTCACCAGACCCCCCAAAGCGTGCAATGCTGAGAATCCGCCCACAGTGGAGCATAGTTGGGCGGAAGGAGCCCTCCCCGGACTCCTTGTCCTATTTTGGCACGAGGGGTGGCAAGAGGCGCAAGAGCCAGGTAAGTGCTGTCCATCACCCTTGAGACAAAAGTCCAGATCGGGACCAACGTCCCGTCAGATGGGCAAGTGCCATAGACCGTACGTGGTTCGCCGCGGTTTGGGCCGTGATGTACGTCACTGTGTTCGACTCGATGGCGCTCAGTTCGCGGAGCGCAGATCCCGTACCGCCCGCCACCGCTCCACCAGCCGCCCGTACGCCTCCCCGGCGGCCGTCCCGTCCCCCCGGCGCAGCGCCTCGATCCCGGTGGCCACGTCCGCCGCCGAGTGGTCGTCCTCCAGCTCGCCCGCCGGCAGGACGTGCACCAGGCCGCCGTAGTCCAGCTCCACCAGAGAGCGCGGGTGGAACTCCTCCAGCCAGCGGCCGACGTCCACCAGGCCGTCGATCAGCGGGCCTTCCTCGACGGCGTCCTTCAGGGTGCGCAGTGCCCGCGCCACCCGGCGCCTGGCCTGCACCATCGGCGTGCGGTAGCGCAGCACCGGGGGCACCTCGGCGGTCCCCTTGTCGTAGCGCCGCTCCTCGTCCGAGACCAGCACGAACCAGTTCAGCGGCACCTGCCAGGTCGCCGTGCGGATCCACGGGCGGGCGTCGGGGTTGCGGGCGAGCCAGCGCTCGTAGTCCTGGGCGGCCTGGTGGCGCACCAGCGGCGGCAGCACCGCGTCCAGCACCGTGGGGGGCAGCTCGTCGCCCAGCTCGTCCAGGGCCTGCCAGCCGCGCAGCCGGGTCCGCCAGGGGCACACGCAGACCACCCCGTCGACCTCGAGCACAAAGGCGTCACTGCTCTCGTGCACCGGCACCGCGACCGGCGGGGTGGGCAGCAAGTCGGCCAGGGAGCGCCGCAGTTCGTCCTGGTAGGAGGGGCGCTCGGACCGGCGGGCGTAGCGCGTCCAGTGGCTGCGCTCGGGTTCCGGGAAGGCGCCCAGCGGCTCGTACACGCGCAGGTACGCGGCATAGGGGACGACCACGGAGGACACCTTCGGCACGCCTGCTCCCTCCCCACCGGACCCGGCTCGAAACCCTTGCAAATCGTCCCATGCCCTTACGTGCACGAGCGGCGCGCGAGAGTGATCCTGAACACTGCGCGGATGGTGGTCGTGCCGAGGCTCTACGCTCATGCCACGGCACCCCGCCACCCGCACGGGGTCCGACCCCACTCGCCGCTACTTACACAGGAGTCACCACAGTGACCGACGTAACCGGCGCGCCTGCTGATGTCCTGCACACCCTGTTCCACTCGGACCAGGGCGGCCATGAGCAGGTCGTGCTCTGTCAGGACCAGGCCAGCGGCCTCAAGGCCGTGATCGCCATCCATTCCACCGCCCTGGGCCCGGCCCTCGGCGGCACGCGTTACTACCCCTACGCCACCGAGGCCGAGGCCGTCGCCGACGCCCTCAACCTGGCGCGCGGGATGTCGTACAAGAACGCCATGGCCGGTCTCGACCACGGCGGCGGCAAGGCCGTGATCATCGGCGACCCCGAGCGCGACAAGACCGAGGAACTGCTCCTCGCCTACGGGCGCATGGTCGCCTCGCTCGGCGGGCGCTACGTCACCGCGTGCGACGTCGGCACGTACGTCGCCGACATGGACGTCGTCGCCCGTGAGTGCCGCTGGACCACCGGCCGCTCCCCGGAGAACGGCGGCGCCGGCGACTCCTCGGTGCTCACCGCGTTCGGCGTCTACCAGGGCATGCGCGCCTCCGCCCAGCACCTGTGGGGCGACCCGCTGCTGCGCGGCCGCAAGGTCGGTATCGCCGGTGTCGGCAAGGTCGGCCACCACCTGGTGCGGCACCTGCGCGACGAGGGCGCCGAGGTCGTGATCACGGACGTGCGCCCGGACGCCGTCCAGCGGATCCTCGACCAGTACCCCGAGGGCGTGACGGCTGTCGCCGACACCGAGGAGCTGATCCGGGTCGAGGGCCTGGACATCTACGCCCCCTGTGCCCTCGGCGGCGCCCTGAACGACGCCTCCGTCCCGGTCCTCACCGCCAAGGTGGTGTGCGGCGCGGCCAACAACCAGCTCGCCCATCCGGGCGTCGAGAAGGACCTCGCGGACCGGGGCATCCTCTACGCGCCGGACTACGTGGTGAACGCGGGCGGGGTCATCCAGGTCGCGGACGAGCTGCACGGGTTCGACTTCGACCGGTGCAAGGCGAAGGCGTCGAAGATCTTCGACACCACGCTGGCCATATTCGCTCGGGCAAAGGAAGACGGCATTCCGCCGGCCGCGGCGGCCGACCGGATCGCCGAGCAGCGGATGGCCGAGGCACGGGCGCGCGGCGCCGGGCGCTGACCGCGTCGAACAGGTGAGCGGTACCCGTCGGCGGGAACTTAGAGAGAACTCTCACTTCCACCGGCGGGTCGTTCCCCGATAAGTGGTTAAAATCGCCACTGACCAGCGAGGACGGGGCGCCTCGAAGGTGCTGGGCACACGCGCGTGCTGCGGGCGACGTACCGTATGGGCGCGGGCTCAGGTACCGTGGAAGCCCTACGGACCGGCCTCTCCATGGAGAGTCCGTTCCAGATCATGAACGCGTGTCAGACTCTGGGGCCGTCGAGCCCCGTCGTTGAGGGGGTCGAGCCATGGGGCGCGGCCGGGCCAAGGCCAAGCAGGCGAAGGTTGCCCGTCAGCTGAAGTACAACAGCGGTGGGACAGACCTCTCACGCCTGGCCGAGGAGCTGGGCGCATCGACGTCGAACCAGTCGCGGAACGGCGACCGCTTCGAGGACGATGAGCATGACGACGACGACCTGTACTCCCGGTACGCCGACCTCTATGAGGACGACGACGAGGATGAGGATGAGGATTCCTCGCAGCACCGTCGCGGCGCTTGACCTTGCATTGACCCGTCCGGTCGGTGGCAGAGCCACCGACCGGCTTTTGTGCTGTCCGCACGGTCAGGCCGCGTAGTCCCCCACCAGCTCGGCACCGGTCTCCTTGGCACCGCGCTCGGTGATCTCGCCGGCGACCCACGCGTCGACACCCCGGTCCGCCAGGGTGGCCAGGGCCACCTCGGTGGACTGCGCCGGGACGATCGCCATCATGCCGACGCCCATGTTGAGGGTCTTCTCCAGCTCCAGGCGCTCGACGTTCCCGGTCTTCCCGACCAGGTCGAAGATCGCGCCCGGGGCCCAGGTGGACCGGTCGACCACGGCGTGCAGCCCGTCCGGGATCACCCGGGCCAGGTTGGCGGCCAGACCGCCGCCGGTGATGTGGCTGAACGCGTGCACCTCGGCGGTGCGGGTCAGCGCCAGGCAGTCCAGCGAGTAGATCTTCGTGGGCTCCAGCAGTTCCTCGCCGAGGGTGCGGCCCAGCTCGGCGACCTCGGTCTCCAGGGCCAGGCCCGCCGTGTTCAGCAGGACGTGGCGGACCAGGGAGTACCCGTTCGAGTGAAGCCCGGAGGACGCCATGGCGATCACGGTGTCACCCGTGCGGATGCGATCCGCGCCCAGCAGCTGGTCGGCCTCCACCACGCCGGTCCCGGCGCCGGCGACGTCGAAGTCGTCCGCGCCCAGCAGGCCCGGGTGCTCGGCCGTCTCGCCGCCCACCAGGGCGCAGCCGGCCAGCACGCAGCCCTCCGCGATGCCCTTCACGATGGCCGCGACGCGCTCGGGGTGGACCTTGCCGACGCAGATGTAGTCCGTCATGAACAGCGGCTCGGCGCCGCACACCACGATGTCGTCCATGACCATGGCGACGAGGTCGTGGCCGATGGTGTCGTAGACGCCCATGCGGCGCGCGATGTCGACCTTCGTGCCGACGCCGTCCGTGGCGGAGGCGAGCAGCGGGCGCTCGTAGCGCTTGAGGGCGGAGGCGTCGAAGAGCCCGGCGAAGCCGCCGAGGCCACCCAGGACCTCGGGGCGCTGGGTCTTCTTCACCCACTCCTTCATCAGCTCGACGGCGCGGTCGCCCGCCTCGATGTCGACGCCCGCCGCTGCGTAGCTGGCACCAGTTCCCGCGTGCGGAGCACGCTGATCGAATTCAGCAGACATGACTGTGAGAGCTTTCGTGTCGTACGCGGGCGGTTACGGGCGACGGATCGCGTCGGCCGCGGCCGTGGCGGCGGGACCGGCCGCCAGCTCGGTCTCCAGCAGCTGCTTGCCGAGCAGCTCCGGGTCCGGCAGCTCCATCGGGTACTCGCCGTCGAAGCAGGCGCGGCACAGGTTCGGCTTGGCGATGGTGGTCGCCTCGATCATGCCGTCGATGGAGATGTAGGCGAGCGAGTCGGCGCCGAGGCTGGTGCCGATCTCCTCGATGGTCATGCCGTTGGCGATCAGTTCCGCGCGCGTGGCGAAGTCGATGCCGAAGAAGCAGGGCCACTTCACGGGCGGGGAGGAGATCCGGATGTGGACCTCGGCGGCGCCCGCCTCACGGAGCATGCGGACCAGGGCCCGCTGGGTGTTGCCGCGCACGATCGAGTCGTCGACGACGACCAGGCGCTTGCCCTTGATGACTTCCTTCAGCGGGTTCAGCTTCAGGCGGATGCCGAGCTGCCGGATGGTCTGCGAGGGCTGGATGAAGGTCCGGCCCACGTAGGCGTTCTTCACCAGACCGCTGCCGAAGGGGATGCCGGAGGCCTCCGCGTAGCCGATGGCGGCCGGGGTGCCGGACTCCGGGGTCGCTATGACCAGGTCGGCCTCGACGGGGGCTTCCTTGGCCAGGCGGCGGCCCATCTCCACGCGGGAGAGGTACACGTTCCGGCCGGCGATGTCGGTGTCCGGGCGGGCCAGGTACACGTACTCGAAGACACAGCCCTTGGGCTTCGCTTCTGCGAATCGCGAGCTGCGCAGGCCGTTCTCGTCGATGGCGACGAACTCGCCCGGCTCGATCTCGCGGACGAAGCTGGCACCGCAGATGTCCAGGGCGGCGGACTCGGAGGCCACCACCCAGCCGCGCTCCAGGCGGCCGAGGACCAGCGGGCGGATGCCCTGCGGGTCACGGGCGGTGTAGAGGGTGTGCTCGTCCATGAAGACGAGGGAGAACGCGCCCCGGACCTGCGGGAGGACCTGGTGCGCCGCCTCCTCGATGGTCAGCGGCTTGCCGTTCTCGTCGACCTGGGCGGCCAGCAGGGCCGTCAGCAGGTCGGTGTCGTTGGTGGCCGCGACCCGGGTGGAGCGGCTGTTGTTGTCGTTCGGCAGTTCGGCGACCATCTCGGCGAGCTGCGCCGTGTTGACCAGGTTGCCGTTGTGGCCGAGCGCGATGGAACCGTGCGCGGTGGCGCGGAACGTCGGCTGGGCGTTCTCCCACACGGAGGCCCCGGTGGTCGAGTAGCGGGCGTGTCCGACCGCGATGTGACCCTGGAGCGAACCGAGAGAGGTCTCGTCGAAGACCTGGGAGACCAGGCCCATGTCCTTGAAGACGAGGATCTGGGAGCCGTTGCTGACCGCGATTCCCGCGGATTCCTGACCCCGGTGCTGGAGGGCGTAGAGCCCGAAGTACGTGAGCTTTGCGACCTCTTCCCCCGGAGCCCAGACGCCGAAGACGCCGCAAGCGTCCTGGGGGCCCTTCTCGCCGGGAAGCAGATCGTGATTGAGTCGACCGTCACCACGTGGCACGTCTCCGAGTGTAGGCGAGGTCGACCACTGGTCCGAATTGGGGATCGTGCCCACAACCGACACAGCGACGCCGATCACCTTGGACGTTCCTGAGTTTGTGCAGGTCAACGCGGGGCGTCAGCAAGTGGCCCCGGATCCCGGACGGATCGGACCGGCCGATTGCGGGGGGCTTGCGCCCGTACGTGAGTGAGGTGTCGCACATCATTCGGGCGCGCTGCGGCTGAGGTGGACGCGGTCGCCGTCGCCGTCGGTGAGCGTCAGCTTCGCAGCGTCGGCCTTCGCGGTGAGCGTCCCGGTGGTGAGGGTGCGGGCGAGGGCGCGCTCGAAGTCCATCCGGTCCCGGTCGCAGGCCATCTTCGTGGTGCGCAGGTCACCAATGGTGATCTTGTCACCGTCGACGGTGGCCCGGGCGCTGAAGTGGTTGCAGCCGAGGTTGCCGGCGGCCCTGCCGTCCTCGTCGATGCGGAGCCGGGCGGTGGCGGGTGCGTGCCGGGTCGTACCGCCGGCGGTGATGCTGTCGACCCGCCAGTCGATCCCGGTCACCGGCTGCTGGACACTCACCGCACCACTGTCTCCCGTCTGGCTGCCACAGGCCACCACCCACGGGAGAAGCACGGCGGCCACCCTCAGGGTCACGCGCTGCTTGTACCGGTTCATACGGATTCGACGGGCGAGCGGCGCGCCCGGTTCCTAGGCCATGACCGGCAGCAGCTCCCCGATGTCCGCCCGCTGCCCGCTCGCGCTGACCTTCGCATCGGCCACCGCGTCCTTCCAGGCCAGGCGACCGGTGGCCAGCCGGATCCAGGTCAGCGGGTCGGTCTCCACGACGCCTGGCGGGGTACCTCGGGTGTGCCGGGGCCCTTCGACGCACTGCACGACGGCGTACGGCGGCACCCGGACCTCGGTGGAACCGCCGGGCGCCTTCACGGCGAGGGCGTCGGCGAGCAGCCGGGTGGCGGCGGCGAGGGCCTGCCGGTCGTACGGCACGTCGAGGTCCGCGACGGCGGCGTTCAGGTCGTCGGTGTGGACGACGAGTTCGACGGCGCGGGTGACGAGGTAGTCGTCCAGCGGCATGGCGCCGGCGCTGGTCCGAAGGAGCCGGCCGCCGGGGTGCTCGGCGAGCAGGGTGCGCAGGCTCTGGTCGACGTCGGTGAGGTAGGCGTCGAGGTCGGGGTGGTCCGCGGCGAGCTGCCGGGTGAACTCGGAGATCGCGGCGGCGGAGGCGACGGTGGCGAAGGGCCACTGGACCACCTGGACGTCCTGCTTCGGCGGGGCCGGTTGGGCCGCGGCGCGGTGCACGGCCGTGACGGCCATGCCGATGTGCGCGACCAGGTCCCGTACGGTCCAGTCGCCGAGCCGGGTGGGCAGGGCGAGCTGTCCGGGCGTGAGGCCACGGACGGCCTCCCGTACGTTTCCGAGCTGGGCGAGGACCGCGGCGCGGGTCCTGGCGGGGTCGTAGCTGCGGGCGCGCTTCTTGGCCGGTGGCATGGCGGTGAGCCTATGCCCTGACCGCGTAGTCCTTCAGTCCCTTTTCGACCAGGTCGAAGGCCTGCCGTGCGCGGTCGGCGGCGTCGGCGGCCACCTGTCCGACGCTCTCGCCGGCCTCGATCCGGCGGTGGTGCTCCTCCACGAGGGCGTTGCGGGCGGCGGTGAGCGTGGCGGCACCGATCATGGCGAGGGTGGCGTCGCCGGTCTCCTCGGCAAGCAGGCCGGCCAGTTCCCGTGCGCCCTTCTCGGACTCGAGGTAGGCGCGTTCGCGCAGGACCGGCGTCGCCATGACGACCGCACGGATCCGGCGCGCGAAGGGCTCGCTGTTCAGGCCGATCGAGGGGTCGCGTCCCTCCACCATCTGCAGGAACTGCCGGCGCACGGCCCCCACCGCGGACTCCCCGGGCGCCCGCTCGCGCACCGCCCGGGCGGCGTCGGAGAAGTGCTCCACCATCGGCTTGAAGACCAGTTCCTCCTTGGTGCCGAAGTAGTTGAAGACGGTCATCTTCGACACCTCGGCGGCGTCGGCGATCTCCTGCACGGAGACTTCGTCGAAGCCCTTCTCGGCGAACAGGTCGACGGCCACCCGGTAGATCCGCATCGCCGTCTGCAGCTTCTTGCGCTCGCGCAGCCCCATCGCCTCAGCCATGTTGGCAGCTTACCAAGGCGAAATTTAGGTTCGGCTGAAATATCGATACAGATAAAACATTGACTCAGTACACGAAGTCGCGGCATGGTGCCGTCATGACCGGCACCCAGCGCAAGATCGGCTTCATCGTCTGCCTCGTCACGATCGTCCTGGCCGTCCTGGACATGCAGATCGTGTCCGCGGCCACCGTCCCGATCGTCCGGGACCTCGACCCGGACCACGGCGTCGACAAGATCCCCTGGCTCGTCAGCGCCTTCTCGCTGGCCTCGGCCGCGATGCTCCCGCTGTACGGAAGGCTGTGCGACGCCCTCGGCGCCAAGTACGTCTTCCTCGGCGCCCTCGGCGTCTTCCTGACCGGGTCGGCGCTGTGCGGCGCGGCTCCCTCGATGGGCTGGCTGATCGCCTCCCGGGCCGTGCAGGGGCTCGGCGCGGGCGGGCTGATGAGCGTGACGATGGTCGTCATCGCCCAGCTCGCGGGCCCCGACCAGGACAAGAACAGGGGCGCCGGGACCGGCGGCGTCGTCGCGGGCGGCGCCATCGCCGTGGGCCCGTGGCTCGGCGGCTTCCTCGCCGACCACGCGAGCTGGCGCTGGGCGTTCTACGTCAATCTGCCGCTCGGCATCGCCGCGCTCGCCACCGCCGTGGTCGTCCTGAAACTGCCCCGGCAGACCGGCAGCCGGGCCATCGACTTCACCGGCGCCGCACTCGCCGCCGCGTTCTCCACCACGCTGCTGCTCATCACCGAGTGGGGCGGCAAGCAGTACGCCTGGGCGTCCCCGCAGATCAGCGGACTGGCCCTGGCCTCGGCGGGGGCACTCGCCCTCTTCCTGCGCCGCCAGTTCTCGGCCGTCGAACCGATCCTGCCGCCGTCGCTCTTCCGCGTTCGCGAACTGCGTCTCGGCTTCGCGATACAGGGACTGATGGGTGCGGCCATGACGGGCGCCATCTACTACGTGCTGCTCTACCTCCAGCTCGCCCGCGGCATCACCAGCTCCTCCGCCGGCCTGTACCTGATCCCGATGGCGGCGGGCATCATGGCGGTCGGCGTCGCCACCGGGCGGCTCACCCGGCTCGGCTGGTCCGAGCGGACCTTCGTGATCAGCGGCGCCGCCGTCGGCACGGCCGCCTTCCTGCTGCTGGCCGCCACCGACGCGCACACCTCCCTGTGGCAGCTCCGCGCGGCCATGCTGCTCGTCGGCCTCGGCTTCGGCCAGCTGCTGGGCCAGCTGGTCCAGCTCGTGCAGCAGGCGGCGCCCCGCCACCAGCTCGGCGTCGCCACCACCGCCGTCCGCTTCTTCCAGACCCTCGGCACGGCCCTCGGCGCGTCCCTGTTCGGCACACTCCTGAACCGCCTGTACGACGGCCCCGGCGACGCCGGCTCACTGGCCGGGCTGCGCGGAGCGGCGCACACGCAGGCAGTGGCGGCCTACGTCTCCGCGACGGACACGGTGTTCCTGGGCGGGGCCGGCGTGATGGCGCTGTGCCTGCTGCTGGCCCTGCGCCTGCCCAGGGGCGTGCCGGCCCGGCCGGTGGAGGAACCCGTGGCCGCATGAGGAAGGCCCCGCCCGGCTGTCCGGACGGGGCCTTCACACGGGCCTGCGGCGCTTACGCCAGCAGCGCCGGGATCGTCCCCTCGTGCGCCTCGCGCAGTTCGGCGAGGGAGAGCGAGAACTCGCCCTGGACCTCCACCACCGCACCGGGATCGGACGCGGTGCCGTCCACGACACCGATCCGGGTGGCCGGCAGGCCACGCGCACCGCACATGTCGTTGAAGCGGACCTCCTCCGAGCGCGGCACGGCGACGATGGCGCGGCCGGCCGACTCGGAGAACAGGAAGGTGAAGGCGTCCAGACCGTCCGGCACGACCAGCCGGGCGCCCTTGCCGCCGAGCAGCGCGGACTCCACGACCGCCTGGACCAGACCGCCGTCGGACAGGTCGTGCGCGGAGTCGATCATGCCGTCCCGCGAGGCGGAGATCAGGATCTCGGCCAGCAGCCGCTCGCGCTCCAGGTCGACCTGCGGGGGCAGACCGCCGAGGTGGTCGTGGACCACCTGCGACCAGGCCGAGCCGCCGAACTCCTCGCGGGTGTCGCCGAGGAGGTAGATCAGCTGACCCTCCTCCTGGAAGGCGACCGGGGTGCGGCGGGCGACGTCGTCGATGACACCGAGGACGGCGACCACCGGGGTCGGGTGGATGGCGACGTCGCCCGTCTGGTTGTAGAGCGAGACGTTGCCGCCGGTCACCGGCGTGCCGAGCTGCAGGCAGGCGTCCGCCAGACCGCGCACGGCCTCGGCGAACTGCCACATCACCGCGGGGTCCTCGGGCGAGCCGAAGTTCAGGCAGTCGGACACCGCGAGCGGCTTGGCACCGGTCGTGGCGACGTTCCGGTACGCCTCGGCCAGGGCCAGCTGGGCGCCCGTGTACGGGTCCAGCTTGGCGTAACGGCCGTTGCCGTCGGTCGCGATGGCGACGCCCAGGCCCGACTCCTCGTCCACGCGGATCATGCCGGAGTCCTCCGGCTGCGCGAGGACGGTGTTGCCCTGCACGAAGTGGTCGTACTGGGAAGTGATCCACTTCTTCGACGCCTGGTTCGGCGAGGCCACCAGCTTCAGGACCTGGTCCTTCAGCGCCTCGCTCGTCTCCGGGCGGGGCAGCTTGTTGGCGTCGTCGGCCTGGAGCGCGTCCTGCCAGTCCGGGCGGGCGTAGGGGCGCTCGTAGACGGGGCCCTCGTGCGCCACGGTGCGCGGGTCGACGTCGACGATCTTCTCGCCGTGCCAGAAGATCTCCAGCCGGTCGCCCTCGGTGACCTCACCGATGACGGTGGCGATGACGTCCCACTTCTCGCAGATCTCCAGGAAGCGGTCGACCTTGCCGGGCTCCACGACCGCGCACATGCGCTCCTGCGACTCGCTCATGAGGATCTCCTCAGGAGACAGCGTGGAGTCGCGCAGGGGGACGTCGTCCAGGGTGACGCGCATGCCGCCGGAGCCGTTGGAGGCCAGCTCGGAGGTGGCGCAGGACAGGCCGGCCGCGCCGAGGTCCTGGATGCCGACGACCAGCTTCTCCCGGTAGGCCTCCAGGGTGCACTCGATGAGGAGCTTCTCCTGGAAGGGGTCGCCGACCTGGACGGCGGGGCGCTTCGACGGCTTGGCGTCGTCGAAGGTCTCCGAGGCCAGGATCGATGCGCCGCCGATGCCGTCGCCGCCGGTCCGGGCGCCGTACAGGATGACCTTGTTGCCCGCGCCGGAGGCCTTGGCGAGGTGGATGTCCTCGTGCCGCATCACACCGATGGCACCGGCGTTGACCAGCGGGTTGCCCTGGTAGCAGGCGTCGAAGACGACCTCACCGCCGATGTTGGGCAGGCCCAGGCAGTTGCCGTAGCCGCCGATGCCCGCGACGACGCCCGGCAGGACGCGCTTGGTGTCGGGGTGGTCGGGGGCGCCGAAGCGCAGCGGGTCCACCACGGCGACCGGGCGGGCGCCCATCGCGATGATGTCGCGGACGATGCCGCCGACACCCGTGGCCGCGCCCTGGTAGGGCTCGACGTACGACGGGTGGTTGTGCGACTCGACCTTGAAGGTGACCGCGTAGCCCTGGCCGACGTCCACGACGCCGGCGTTCTCGCCGATGCCGACGAGCAGGGCGTCGGACTCGGGGGCCTTCTCTCCGAACTGGCGGAGGTGGACCTTGGAGGACTTGTACGAGCAGTGCTCGGACCACATGACCGAGTACATGGCGAGTTCGGCGCCGGTCGGGCGGCGGCCGAGGATCTCCACCACCCTTTCGTACTCGTCCTTCTTCAGGCCGAGTTCGGACCAGGGCAGCTCGACGTCGGGGGTCGCGGTCGCGTGCTCGACCGTGTCCAGAGGCGTCCGGCTCATGCGCCCACCAGCTTCTTGAGGATCGAGGTGAAGAACGGGAGCCCGTCGGTACGGCCCGTACCGATCAGCGGCTCGACGGCGTGCTCGGGGTGCGGCATGAGGCCGACGACGTTCCCGGCCTCGTTGGTGATTCCGGCGATGTCCCGCAGCGAGCCGTTCGGATTGAAGTCCAGGTAGCGGAAGGCGACACGGCCCTCCGCCTCCAGCTTGTCGAGCGTGTACTCGTCGGCGACGTACCGGCCGTCCATGTTCTTCAGCGGGATGTGGATCTCCTGGCCGGCGCGGTAGTCGCTGGTCCAGGCGGTCTCCGCGTTCTCCACCCGCAGCTTCTGGTCGCGGCAGATGAAGTGGAGGTGGTCGTTGCCGAGCATCGCGCCGGGGAGCAGGTGCGCCTCGGTCAGGATCTGGAAGCCGTTGCAGATGCCGAGGACCGGCAGGCCGGCCTTCGCCTGCTCGATGAGGGACTCCATCACCGGCGAGAAGCGCGCGATGGCGCCGGCGCGCAGATAGTCGCCGTAGGAGAAACCGCCGCACAGCACCACGGCGTCGACCTGCTTGAGGTCCTTGTCCTTGTGCCACAGGGCGACCGGCTCGGCGCCCGCGAGGCGGACCGCACGCTGGGTGTCACGGTCGTCCAGGCTGCCCGGGAAAGTGACGACGCCAATCCGAGCGGTCACTTCGCCGCCTCCGCGACTTCGTCGACCCGGACGGTGAAGTCCTCGATCACGGTGTTGGCGAGGAAGGATTCCGCAAGATCGCGGATACGGGCGAGCGCGGCCTCGTCGACCGGCCCGTCAACTTCCAGTTCGAAACGCTTTCCCTGACGTACGTCCGAGATCCCTTCGAATCCCAGGCGCGGCAGCGCACGCTGGACCGCCTGGCCCTGGGGGTCGAGGATCTCCGACTTGAGCATGACGTCGACTACGACGCGTGCCACTGGCACTCCCGATGTGTGGTGCTGAGCAGGTTCCTTCAGACTACCCGCACAAAATTTCTACGCGAGTAGAGTTGGAGGAAAGTACGTGAGGCGCATCACGATCGGGTGTCGAAGCCGCGCGCCCGCGAAAAGTTCTGGGAAAGTTCCACAGTCCGCCCCGTCCCGCCTATTGCGCCCGGACACGCGGACGGATTTAGTCGGGCTTCACTTTGCATTGCCGGGCACTGTACAAATGAATTGGCAATAGCCGATACTCGGCACGTCGTCGGCGTTGAGCTGTAACGACGTGCCGCACGAAGGGACCGATATTCGTGGCGCAAAAGGTCGTGGTCACTCTCTTTGACGACATCGACGGCTCGGAAGCGGCGGAAACGATCGCCTTCGGACTCGACGGCAAGTCGTACGAGATCGACCTGAACGAAACCAACGCCAAGAAACTGCGCAAGGCGCTCGCGCCCTACGTCGAGGCCGGCCGCAAGCGGTCACGGTCCGGCAAGGCGTACAAGCAGACGGAGGTCGCCCCCGACCCGGCGGCCGTACGCGCCTGGGCCCAGGCGAACAAGATGGACGTGCCGGCCCGCGGACGCATCCCGAAGAAGGTCTACGAGGCGTTCAGCGCCGCGCAGTGAGCCCGCGAAGGGGCGAGTCCTCAGGGCCCGTCAGTGGGCCCTGAGGGCCGTGCACTTGGGGCAAATGGGGCCACAGGGGAACCGACTTGCGCTACCCCCCTGCTGATCAGCTAATGTCTGGGGCACGCCGAGGGGCGAGGCCGGAAGGTCGGATCCCCGGACCATGCGGGTGTAGTTCAGTAGTAGAACATCCCCCTTCCAGGGGGAAGGCGCAGTGTGCGATCCCTGTCACCCGCTCTGCACCGCCGTCACGACCACTGCTGTGAGTCGGGTAGGCTGGTGTTCGCACCGATCGGTGGGAGCCGGTCGGGAGCAGTGCGGACGTAGCTCAGTTGGTAGAGCGCAACCTTGCCAAGGTTGAGGTCGCGAGTTCGAGCCTCGTCGTCCGCTCGGGAATGAGACCCCGGTCCATCGGACCGGGGTCTTTTCGTTGCCCGGCAGTCGCCCGGAACCGGCTCTGACATTTGTCATGCCGAGTGATGACACCGCGCACTGCCGGTCGGTTCGCGCCGCCGCGACGCTGAAGTCATGAACATCGACGGGCACGAGCGCGTGATCGAGGTCGCCGACCTCAGACGTGTCTACGGGGGCGGGTTCGAGGCCGTACGCGGAATCACCTTCTCCGTGGCACGCGGCGAGATCTTCGCCCTGCTGGGCACCAACGGCGCCGGAAAGACCTCCACGGTCGAACTGCTGGAAGGACTCGCGGCCCCGGCCGGCGGCCGGGTGCGGGTCCTGGGCCACGACCCCTTCCACGAGCGGGCCGCCGTACGGTCCCGCACCGGCGTGATGCTCCAGGAAGGCGGCTTCCCCTCCGAGCTGACCGTCGCGGAGACCGCCCGCATGTGGGCCGGGTGCACGACCGGGGCACGGCCGGAGCACGAGGCGCTGGAGCTGGCCGGGCTCACGGCCAGGCGCGGGGTGCGGGTCAAGCAGCTGTCCGGCGGCGAGCGCCGGCGCCTCGACCTGGCGCTCGCACTGCTCGGCGACCCCGAGGTGCTGTTCCTCGACGAGCCGACGACCGGGCTCGACGCGGAGGGCCGCCGGGACACCTGGGCGCTGGTGCGTCAACTACGCGACGCGGGCACGACGGTGCTGCTCACCACGCACTACCTGGAGGAGGCGGAGGGCCTCGCCGACCGGCTCGCCATCCTGCACGAGGGCCTCATCGCCGCCTCCGGCACCCCGGCCGAGGTCACCGCCGGCCGCCCCTCCCGGATCTCCTTCGAACTGCCCGACGGCTACTTCCTCGGCGACCTGCCACCCCTCGCCGGCCTCGGCGTCTGCGGACACGAGAGCGACGGCAGGACCGTCCGGCTGCACACCCGGGAACTCCAGCGGACCGCCACCGCCGTGCTCGTCTGGGCCGAGCGGACCGGCGTCGCACTGCGCGGGCTGGACGTACGCTCGGCCTCTCTGGAGGAGGCGTTCCTGGAGATCGCGCGGCCGGGCGTCCCCCCGCTCGGACGAAGCCGGGAGGTGGCGGCATGAGCAGCCCGACGACGGCCGCCCTCGCACCCTCCGTACGCCGGCTGCGGGCGCTGGCGCGGGCCGAGCTGACCCTGCTCGGCCGTAACCGCGGGGTCGTGTTCACCGCGCTCCTGGTGCCGCTCGCCCTGCCGTTCAGCGTGCGGCCGGCACTGGAGCAGATGGAGGCGGAGAAGCACGGGGTGAGCCTCGGCGCGGGCATGCTCACGGCCGCGATCGGCTTCTCCTTCCTGTTCGCCGTCTACACCTCGCTGGTCAACGCCTACGTCGCCCGCCGCGAGGAACTCGTCCTCAAACGACTGCGCACCGGCGAACTCTCCGACACCGAGATCCTCACCGGCACCGCCCTGCCCGCCCTGGCGCTCGGCCTCGCCCAGGCGCTGGTGCTGTGCGTCGGGTGCGCGGTCCTGCTGCACGCCGGCGCGCCCAGGGCGCCGTACCTGACCCTGCTGGGGCTGCTGGCCGGGCTGGTGCTGAGCGCCGCACTCGCCGCGCTCACCGCGTCCTTCACCCGGACCGTGGAGAGCGGCCAGGTCACCGCGTCGCCGCTGGTGTTCGTGTCGATGATCGGCTCGGGAATCATGTTCCCCACCGAAGTCATGCCGGAGCGGCTCGCCTCCGTCTGCGAACTGCTCCCGCTGTCCCCGGCCGTCCGGCTGGTCCGGGCGGGCTGGACCGGACAGTTGAGCGCGTACGAGGCCCTCGGCACCGTCGCGACCGCGCTGGCGTGGACCGTGGTGGCGGTGTTTGCTGTACGGCGGTGGTTCCGGTGGGAGCCCCGGCGCTGAGGAACGGGGGGCGCGCATGGTGGGGCGGATACGGGGTTGGCACCAGCGGCACTGGCGCGACCGCAGCAAGGCGGAACGGGTCGAGCTGCAGAGCCTGATCACCTGGCACGCCACCATCTGGCTGTTCCCGCTGGGGTGGCTGCTGATGCCGCTGGTGGGCGGGTTGCACCGGCAGCCGCTGTCCCTGGTGCTCGGCGGGCTGCTGCTGTTCGCCGGGCTGCTCCAGTGCGCGGCGGCCGGCCGGCTGCTGCGGCCCGCGCTCGACCACTACCTGCAGCGCGCCGCGCTGCCGTCCCGCGCCCAGCGCGTACCCGCCGTACTGCTCGCCGCGGCGCTCGGTCTGATCCTGGTGCTGGCCGCGGTCCGCGGGACCGATCCGTTCACCCTCCGGCTCGCGGTGGGGGCGGCGCTCACGGCTTTCGGACTGGTCTACGCGCTCACCGTGACCATCCGGGTGTACCTGCTCCGGTTCACGGTCCTCTCCGCCGTGATCACGATCGCTCTCACCTGTGCCGACCCCAGCGGGCCCGGAGCACTCGCCACGGTCCTGATGTCCGCGTTCGCGACGCTGTTCGCCCTGACGGCCGCCCGATGCGGCGCCTGGACCCTGTCCGTGCTGTGGGAGGCGGAGCGGGCCCGTGAGGTGGAGGCCCGCCTCGCCGTCGCCGAGGAGCGGCTGAGGTTCGGGCGGGACCTGCACGACGTGCTGGGGCGGAACCTGTCCGTGATCTCCCTCAAGAGCGAACTGGCCGTCCAACTGGCCCGGCGGGGACGGCCGGAGGCCGTGGAGCAGATGATCGAGGTGCAGCGCATCGCGCAGGAGTCCCAACGCGAGGTACGGGCCGTCGTACGCGGTTACCGCGAGGCCGACCTCGGCGCCGAACTCGCCGGTGCCCAGGGCGTGCTGGCAGCGGCCGGGATCGACTGCGCGGTCCGCGCGGAGGCCGCGGGACTGCCTGCCGAGGTGCAGTCCGCGCTCGGCTGGGTGGTGCGCGAGGCGACCACCAACGTACTGCGGCACGGTGACGCGGGCCGGTGCGATGTGGGGCTGTCGGTGCTTCAGGGGCGTGTGGTGCTGACGGTGGAGAACGACGGGGTGTCCCCGAGCCCGGGAGGGGGTGGCGGGAACGGACTCGCCGGGCTGCGGGAACGGCTCGCCGCCGTCGGCGGAACCCTGGAGGCGGGGATCACCGGCGCCGGCCGGGACCGGTTCCGGGTGGTGGCGGAGGTCCCGTTGGCGGCTGTGAAAGGAGTCACTTCGTGAGTGTGCCGGTACGGCTGTTGCTCGCCGACGACGAACATCTGATCCGGGGTGCGCTGGCCGCTCTGCTCTCGCTGGAGGACGACCTGCTGGTCGTCGCGGAGGCGGCGAGCGGGCCCGAGGCGCTGGCGATGGCACGCGCCCACGAGCCCGACGTCGCCGTGCTGGACCTCCAGATGCCCGGCGCCGACGGTGTGAAGGTCGCCACATCCCTGCGTGCCGAACTGCCCGGCTGCCAGGTGCTGATCGTCACCGGGCACGGGCGGCCCGGCCACCTGAAACGGGCGCTCGCGGCCGGTGTGCGCGGGTTCGTCCCGAAGACCGTCAGCGCCCAGCGGCTCGCCGAGATCATCCGGACCGTGCACGCCGGGAACCGTTATGTGGACCCGGAGTTGGCCGCCGACGCGATCTCCGCCGGGGACTCCCCGCTGACCGCCAGGGAGACCCAGGTGCTGGAGCTGGCCGCCGACGGGGCGCCCGTCGCGGAGATCGCCGAGCGGGCCGCGCTGTCGCCGGGGACCGTACGGAACTATCTGTCCTCGGCGGTCACGAAGCTCGCCGCCGAAAACCGACATGCGGCAGTGCGTCTCGCACGCGAGCGAGGTTGGGTATAGTTGCTCTCGCGCCACGGCGCAATGCGGACGTAGCTCAGTTGGTAGAGCGCAACCTTGCCAAGGTTGAGGTCGCGAGTTCGAGCCTCGTCGTCCGCTCCATGGAGAAGCCCCCGGTTCCGGCCGGGGGCTTCTTGCGTCAGCCCCCGGTTCCGCCGGGGGTTCTTGCGTCAGCCCCTGAGTTCCGCCGGGGCCTTTCGTGGGGGTCACCCCCCGGCCGGTACCGGGGGCCTTTCGTGCGGTCGCCCTCGGCCGGAACCGGGGCCGTTCGTGCGGGTGCCCCCGGCCGGAACCGGGAGCGGTCGTGCGGGTGGCCCCGGCCGGAACCGGGGCCGGGGCGTCAGCTCCAGCCGGTGCCCGTCAGGCGCTCGTACGCCTCCACGTACTTCTGCCGGGTCGCCGCCACGACCTGCTCCGGCAGCGGCGGCGGCGGCTGCTCGCTCTTGCGGTCCCAGCCGGACTCCGGCGAGGTCAGCCAGTTCCGCACGAACTGCTTGTCGTACGACGGCTGCGCGCGGCCCGGCTGCCACCGGTCGGCCGGCCAGAAGCGGGAGGAGTCCGGGGTGAGGACCTCGTCGGCGAGGACGAGGGTGTCGCCGTCGAAGCCGAACTCGAACTTGGTGTCGGCCAGGATGATCCCCCGGTCCCGGGCGATGTCCCGGGCGCGCGCGTACACCGCGAGCGTCGCCTGGCGCAGCTGGGCGGCGGTCTCCGCGCCGACCTGGCGGGCGACCTCCTCGTAGGAGACGTTCTCGTCGTGCTCGCCGACCTCGGCCTTGGTGGCCGGGGTGAAGATCGGGCCGGGGAGTTCGGAGCCGTCGACGAGGCCCTCCGGGAGGGCGAGGCCGCAGACGGTCCGCGACTCGTTGTACTCGGCCAGGCCCGAGCCGGTGAGATAGCCGCGGGCCACGCACTCCACGGGGACCATCTTCAGCGACTTGCAGACCAGCGTGCGGCCCTGCCAGTCGGCCGGGGCGCCCTCGGGGACGTCGGTGCCGATGACGTGGTTGGGGGCCAGGTCGCGCAGCTGGTCGAACCACCACAGGGAGAGCTGGGTGAGGACGCGGCCCTTGTCGGGGATCTCCGTCGGCAGCACCCAGTCATAGGCGGACATGCGGTCACTGGCGACCATCACGAGGTCGCCCGCCTCGTTCTGGTACAGCTCGCGCACCTTGCCGGTGTGCAGGTGCACCAGGCCCGGAACCTCGATCGGCTCGGGCTTTTCTACGAATCCGGACACGGTTCCTCCCCGTGGCTCTGTCCAAGTGCCTCGATTCTCCCGTATCCGGGTGGTCGGGGTGCGGCCAGGGGTCAGTCGCGTTTGCAGATACGGTCCAGCAGGTTGGCCGTGGCCCGCTGGATGCGCGGGTCCACGTGCTCGGGGCGGTCCAGGGCCGGGGACCAGGCGAAGGTGCCGGAGGCGAACACCCAGGCGCCCGAGGGGGCCCGGTAGAGCGAGGTCTCCTGGTGGCGCAGGACGCCGTCGTTGTCGGTGTAGGGCGAGTGGGCGAGCAGCATCCGCTCGTCGTGCTCGGGCAGCGGGGTGCGCGGGTAGTACCGGTCCGCCTCGCCGGCGACCAGGCCCTCGATCGCGTCGCCCTCGTGCGCGCCGGTCGCGTCCCACAGCCAGTGGCCGCCGTTGCGGACGATCAGCGGGGCCGGCTCGGGCACCCGGCCCGCGTACTGGATGCCGACCAGCTGCTGCTCGGGCCGGTCGATCTCCCGCCACAGCACCGGCTTCCCGGGGCCCTTGCGCTTGCGGCAGGTCAGCAGCCGGTCCGGGACGCCGGACGGGGACGGCCCCAGCTCCACCTGCCAGTACATGGTGTTGGCCGACAGGAAGACCAGCGAGGTGCCGTGGTCGCGGGCGTCCTCCACGGCCCGGCGCATCGGCACCGACCAGTACTCGTCGTGGCCCGGGAAGACCAGGCCCCGGTAGCGGGAGGGGTCGACGCGGCCGGCGTGCAGGTCGCGGGCGTCGGCGTAGGCGATGTCGTAGCCGTAGCGTTCGGCCCAGCGGATGAAGTCGTAGGCGTGGCCGACGTGCAGGGGCAGGCCCGCGCCCGCGTACGGGCGGTCGAAGGAGACCGTGGTGGCCGCGTCGGCCTCGCCGAGCAGCCGGCCCTTCTCGTCCCAGGCGTGGTAAAGGCTGGCGCCGGTGCGGCCGTCCTCCGGGTACAGGTTGTACGCCTGCCAGGTGACGTCCGGCAGCAGCAGGAGCAGGTCGGCGGGGTGATCGTCGCGGACCGTGAAGGGCACGTGGGAACGGAAGCCGTCGGCCGTGGTGAGGACGGCCACATAGGCGCCGATGCTCCAGTAGGACGGCACCTGGAGGCGCCAGGACAGCCACCAGTGGTGGCAGGAGACCGTGCGGTCGGCGGCCAGCGGCGGGGGCTGGACGATGCCGGACAGCCGCGGACTGGTGGTGATCTTGGCCGCGCCGTCGCCGCCGTAGTGGCCGATGCGGTAGATGTCGACGCTGAACTCCTGCGGCGGATCGACCGTGATGCGGAAGTCGATCGCCTCGCCGGGCGTGACCGTGCCGGTGGAGGTGAACCCCTTGATCTGACGTCGCACGTCGTCCGCCGAGCGGGGCCCGGTGCCGGCCGACCGCGGCGCCGGGACGCGCGCCCCGGGCGCGCCGGTGAGCTGCTGCGGGCCGGCGTCGACGTACCAGGGGACGACGTGACCGGTGTCGTCGAAGTACGTCTCACTGCCGCGCAGCCAGGGCACCGGGCCCTGGCCGAAGGGGTCCGTGACGGCGTGTGCGAATGCTCCGGACTCCCAGCGGCGGATGTGGTCCGAGGCCATGGTCGCTCCCCTCCCTCATGCCCCCCGTGGTCCTGTCTCGGTGGTGCCCGGGTCGTGCTCGCTGTGTGCTCGGGACGTGCTCGCCGTGCTCGGCAAGGGCTGTCGTATGTCGCAAGCCTTTGCCAAAGGCGTGGTCGATCCCAGCACATCACATAACGCACGGGCCCGGTCACTAGTCGTTGCGAATTGACCTGAAGTGGAAGTCGCCTTTCCGCTAAGACGGCCGGATCGGCGTCCGGACCGGCGTCCGGATCCGGGTCCTGTCGGTCCTGCGGCGGGGTCAGACGAGCCGCACGGGCTTCTCGGGGCGTATCCCGGACGCGGCCAGCCAGTCGCGCAGCGGGCCCGGGTCTCCCTCCTCGATCAGGCTCAGCACCCTGGGCGTCAGATCAGCGGCCCGCTCGCCGCCCAGCAGCAGCGACGGGCCGTCCAGCCAGTCCAGTGCGGGCGTCGCACCGGCGGTGTCCACGGCCGCGCAGCACACCATCGCCGTGAGGTGGTCGGCGAGCAGCTCACGTGCGGTACGCGGGGCCTGGAGCGGGAAGAGCGGCAGCCCGCCGTCGTCCCACAGGGCGCTCTCGGGGCTGCACCGGGCCGCGTCGGCACCGTCCGGCACGGCGGCCTCCTCCCGGGCCAGCGCGGCACTCAGCCCGGCGGCGAGCGCGGCACTGCGCTCGGTCGTGGGGTCGGGATCCTCTTCGTCCTCGAAGGGAGGACGGCGGGCGGGCTCGCCGCCGGCGCCGGGGCTCTCACAGCCGGGGGCGGGCCGTTCCGCGAGGTGGTCCAGGACGCGGGCCAGCGTGAAGCCGCCGGGGCCGGGAGCCCTGGGGTCCAGGGCGGGGCGGACACCCAGGGCGTCCAGGACGCGGTGCAGCCGGGCCGCGTCGGCGCGCCAGGTGCGGTCCACGACCTCCTCCGGATACGCCTGCCAGTCCACCGGGGCCCAGGCGGGACCGGACTCGGCGGGGCCGCCGTGGAACAGGCGGGCGGCGAGCAGCGAGGCCGCCTCGTCCACCACGCCGGGCTCCTCGAGCAGATCGCAGGCGGGGCGCTCGCCCAGCCGGGAGGTGAAGCCCTCGGCTAGCCGGTCGCGGCGGGACAGCTCGGTGAGCGCCGCCACCACGCCCGCGTCCAGCCGGGAGGGCCAGCGGCCCATGCGCCAGGCGGGCAGCGCGACCCGGGTCAGCAGCCGGTCCCAGCCGGCGTAGGCGAGCCCGACCTGCTCCTGGGCGACGATCCGCAGGCCGTAGTCCACCGTCTGGGCGCGCTCGGCCGCCGCCGCCGCGACTCCGCGCTCCATCTGCGTGGCATGCTCCCGGCAGCCGCGCAGCAGCAGCCGGGCCACCCAGCCGAGGGCCGCGCAGATCCCGCGCGTCAGCGGGCAGCGGCCCGGGGTGGCGGCGACGGCGACGGCCGCGTCGAGTCCGCGCACGAAACGGCGGGCGGCGGCTATGTCGGGGTGCGCCGAGGGGCCGGTACCGGCCACGACCGGCGCGAGGACCGCGCGCAGCTCGCCGACGCGCATCCACCACAGGAACGGGGAGCCGATGACCAGCACCGGCGCGACCGGGATCCGGCGGCGGCCGGGGCCCGCTATCTCGTCGGGCACCGGACGCGGGGGCGGGCCGTGGGCCGAATGAGTGCGGTCCTCGAGCCAGCTGTCGCAGTCCGGCGTGAGCGCTATGGCCGAGGGGGCCGGCACGTTCAGGCGCTCGGCCAGGTCGCGCACCAGCCGGTACAGGTCCGGCGCGGACTGCTCCGGGATCGGCACCGTGGGGCTCACGGCGGGGCGGGCCCGGGCGACGACCAGGGCGATGCCGGCCGCGGCCAGCAGCACCAGCACGGCGAGCAAGCCCACGGTCCAGCGGGCGGCGTCCCAGCCCCGGCCGACGAGATGGCCGGAGGAGGCGCCGGTCAGCAGGATCACCGCGGCGCCCGCGGGCAGCACGGCCACCGCCAGCGCCCGGCCCCGGACCCGCAGCACCGCAAGGGCCCGGGAGCGCGCTGCCTGCGCGCCCACCTCCACACCGATTCCGCTCACGTGCCGACCTCGCCCCCTCCCCGCCGATCGCGTGCTGTCCTGGTCTTGCTCACTCCCCCACTGTGGCACCCGCCGCTGACATCGCAAATGTCGGTGGGCCAAGTGCCGGAACGCTTGCGCGGCACCCTAGTTGGGGCCCAGGCCCCCGTCAGCCGTATAGGGCATTGCTCACTCGATGGAATGGCCTTGGTCAGAGGTGGGTGACAGACAGCAAAGATCGGGCCCCGGATTCCGTCCGGGGCCCTATGGGTGACGAGAGTGCGCCCGACCGGCGCGTTCGGTTGCGTACCGGCGGTTTACGCCTGCGCCGCCTCGGCCGCCTTCGCCGCGATGTCGGTGCGGTGCTGCGAGCCGTCGAGCCGGATCCGGCCCACCGCCCGGTACGCCCGCTCGCGCGCCTCGGTCAGGCCCGCGCCCACCGCCGTGACGGACAGCACACGACCACCCGCGCTGACGACGGCGTCGCCGTCCTGCCTGGTGCCGGCGTGCAGCACGTACGCGTGCGGCGCGTCCTCGGCCGCCACCTCGTCCAGGCCGGTGATCGGGTCACCGGTACGAGGGGTGCCGGGGTAGTTGTGCGAGGCGACGACGACCGTGACGGCCGCCTCGTCGCTCCAGCGCAGCGGCGCCAGGTCGGCGAGGTTGCCGGTGGCGGCGGCCATCAGGACACCGGCCAGCGGGGTCTGCAGCCGGGCCAGCACGACCTGGGTCTCGGGGTCGCCGAAACGGGCGTTGAACTCGATGACCCGGACCCCGCGCGAGGTGATCGCGAGGCCGGCGTACAGCAGCCCGGAGAAGGGCGTGCCGCGCCGCCGCATCTCGTCCACGGTCGGCTGCAGCACGGTCTGGAGCACCTCGTCGACCAGCTTCGGGTCGGCCCACGGCAGCGGCGAGTACGCGCCCATGCCACCGGTGTTGGGTCCCTCGTCGCCGTCCAGCGCGCGCTTGAAGTCCTGGGCGGGCTGCAGCGGGACGACGGTGTCCCCGTCGGTCACGGCGAACAGGGACACCTCGGGGCCGTCGAGGAACTCCTCGATCACCACCCGCTCGCACCCGGCGGCGTGCGCCTTGGCGGCCTCCAGGTCGGAGGTGACGACGACACCCTTGCCCGCGGCGAGACCGTCGTCCTTGACGACATACGGGGCGCCGAAGGCGTCGAGGGCCTCGGCGACCTCTTCGGCGGTGGTGCAGACGTAGGAGCGGGCGGTCGGCACCCCGGCCTTCGCCATGACGTCCTTGGCGAACGCCTTGGACCCCTCGAGCCGGGCGGCCTCCCCGGACGGGCCGAACACCGGGATGCCGACCGCGCGGACGGCGTCGGCCACACCGGCGACCAGCGGGGCCTCCGGGCCGACGACGACCAGTTCGGCACCGAGGCGGGTGGCCAGCGCGGCCACCGCGGCGCCGTCGAGCGCGTCGACCTGGTACAGCTCGGCCACCTCGGCGATGCCGGCGTTGCCGGGGGCGCAGTACAGCGCGGTGACGTCGGGATCGAGGGACAGGGAGCGGCACAGGGCGTGTTCGCGGGCGCCGCTGCCGATGACGAGGACCTTCACGGGGTCAGCCTAATGGCAAGGTTGCCGAAGACCGGGGGCCGGGGAAGCTGTACGTTCCTACGAGGGACCGCCGGACGCGGCCACGCGGACGCGCCGGCGGACACCGCACAGGGCCACTCGGCGCCGAACTCCCCGGCCACCGCAGCGCCCGGGCCGGCACCGGGCCGAGCTACTCGTTGGTGAACTCCTCGACCACCGTCGCGCCCAGTTCCCGCACGATCAGTTCGTGGCCGGACAGGGCCGACTCGTCCAGATCGGGGTCGTCGTCCTCGGGGATGTCGTCCTCGGGGGCGACGGGCGGCGGCTCGGGAGCGGCCGTCGGCCGGGAAGCCGCGGGCGCGCCGGACGCGGCCGGGGCGCCGCCCTGCGCAGCGGCGGGAGCCTGCGGGGCCGGCTGGGGTGCCGCCGGGCGGGGCGCGGCCGGGGCGCCGTAGCCGCCGCCGGGAGCGCCGCCGGAGCCGCCGGAGGGAGCGCCGCCGAAGCCGCCGTAGCTCCCGCCGGAGCCGCCGTGGCCGGACGGGCCGCCGGTCACCGGGGCAGAGCCGCCGCCGGACGGGTCGACGACCGCCTCGATCTTCCACTGCACGCTGAACTGCTCCGCCAGCGCCTGCCGCAGCACGTCCTCGCTGCCGCTGCCCGCGAAGTTGTCGCGGGCACCGGCGTTGACGAAGCCGAGCTGGAGCGTGGTGCCGTCGAAGCCGGTCACCTGGGCGTTCTGGCTGAGCAGGATCCAGGTGAAGCGGCGGCGGTTCTTGACGGCTTCCAGGATGTTCGGCCAGAGCGCGCGGGGGTCGAGCCCGCCGGTGGGGGCGGCGGCCGGAGCGGGCGCCGGGGCCGGGACCGCGGGAGCGGGCTGCCTCGCCTGCTGCTGGGCCGGGGACTGGGGCTGCGCCGGTGCCGCCCCGCCGGGCCCCTGACCGGGCCGGCGGCCCGCCGGAGCAGCGGCGGTGGGCCAGCCACCGGGGCGGCGCCCGCTGCCGGCGGATGCGGCGGTGGGCCAGGCGCCGGGAGCGGCCGGGGCGTCCGACGAGGGCGCCGGGGCCTGGGCAGCGGGGGCGGTCGCGGGGGGCGAGGCGGGGGCGGACGCGGGGGCGGACGCCGGGGCAGGACCGGGGGCGGGAGTCGCGGGCTCCGACGGAGCGGCAGGGACCGCACCCGCGCCGGCCGGACCACCTACAGCCGGACCACCGGGAACCGGACCACCGGGAACCGAGCCAGCGACAGCCGGACCACCCGCGGGGCCCGCGGCCGGTGCTCCAGCGGCAGGACTCGTGGCCCCCGGACCGCCCGCGGCCCGTACGGCTGCGCGGGCCGCCGCAGGTCCTCCACCGGGCGGCCCGGGCATCGCACCCGCACCCGCCGCACCCGTAGCGGCGCCTGCGCCTGCCGCGAAGGCGCCGCCGTGGGCCCCCGGACCGGGGACGTAGCCCATGGCCGGCGCACCGGCGCCGGGCGAGAAGCTGACGCCGCGCTCCAGGCGGTCGAGGCGGGCCATGACCGAGCGCTCGTCGCCGTAGGCGGCGGGGAGCAGGACACGGGCGCAGATCAGTTCCAGCTGCAGGCGGGGCGAGGTGGCGCCGCGCATCTCGGTAAGGCCCTCGTTGACCAGGTCGGCGGCGCGGCTCAGCTCGGCGGCACCGAAGGTCCCGGCCTGCGCCTGCATGCGCTCCAGCACGTCGGCGGGGGCGTCGATGAGCCCCTTCTCCAGGGCGTCCGGCACGGCGGCGAGGATCACCAGATCGCGCAGCCGCTCCAGCAGATCGGCGACGAACCGGCGCGGATCGTTGCCCCCCTCGATGACGCGGTCCACGACCTCGAAGGCGGCGGCCCCGTCACCGGTGGCGAAGGCCTCGACGACGGAGTCGAGGAGGGAGCCGTCGGTGTAGCCGAGGAGGGACGTGGCCATGGCATACGTCACGCCCTCCGCGCCGGCACCGGCGAGGAGCTGGTCCATGACGGACATGGAGTCACGCACGGACCCGGCACCGGCGCGCACGACGAGCGGGAGGACGCCGTCCTCGACCGGGATGTCCTCCGTCTGACACACCTCGGCGAGGTAGTCCCGGAGGGTTCCGGGCGGCACCAGCCGGAACGGGTAGTGATGGGTCCGCGACCGGATGGTCCCGATGACCTTTTCGGGCTCGGTGGTCGCGAAGATGAACTTGAGGTGCTCCGGCGGCTCCTCGACGACCTTCAGCAGCGCGTTGAAACCGGCCGACGTGACCATGTGGGCCTCGTCGATGATGTAGATCTTGTACCGGCTGCCTGCGGGCCCGAAGAAGGCCTTCTCGCGCAGCTCACGGGCGTCGTCCACGCCACCGTGGGAAGCCGCGTCGATCTCGATGACGTCGATCGAACCCGGCCCGTTCCGGGCGAGGTCCCGGCACGACTGGCACTCCCCGCACGGCGTCGGGGTGGGACCTTGCTCACAGTTCAGGCAGCGGGCCAGGATGCGCGCGCTGGTCGTCTTGCCACACCCGCGCGGCCCGCTGAACAGGTACGCGTGATTGACCCGGTTGTTCCGCAGCGCCTGCTGCAGCGGGTCGGTGACATGCTCCTGCCCGATGACCTCGCGAAAGGTCTCCGGGCGATAGCGGCGGTACAGCGCGAGAGACGACACGCCTACGAGGTTAATGGCGCCCACTGACAACGGGCTCCGCCCGCAGACGCCGGGAACGGGACCGACCCCGGGAAACAGGGCCCGGCGACGAGATCCGGGGGCGAGACCCGGCGACGAGAGCCGGGAACGAGACCGGGCGACAAGACCGGGAAACGCAAGCGCCCCCCACGCACCCGCCAGAGCCGACCTACCCTTGCTGCCTTCCGGCCCTGGGGGAGTTCAGTCAGATAGCGCCGCGTGAGGGGCTGCGCTCCACACTACCCGATGGCGGCCTGCGGTCAGTACCCGATCGGGGCCGCGACCCCACCCGGGGACGGCCTGCGGGAACGAGTTCGCGAGCACTCCCCTCGGTCATGTAATGTTTCCGGCGGAGGATTCGCCTAGAGGCCTAGGGCGCACGCTTGGAAAGCGTGTTGGGGGCAACCCCTCACGAGTTCGAATCTCGTATCCTCCGCCAGTGCCTCACCGGGCACGTTGTCGAAGGGCCCCACTGTTCGCAGTGGGGCCCTTCGACGTTGTCCGTCTCAGTTTCCGTCCCAGTCGGATTTGTCTTTGGTGCCAGGCGGCATCCAGAGCGTGTCTCCGACCTGCTGAGCGACTTTCCGGAGCATGACTCCCGTCACATGCATGTATCGGGCGCGCCCCCAGGCCCCCAGGCCCCCAGGCCCCCAGGCCCCCAGGCCCCCAGGCCCCCAGGCCCCCAGGCCCCCAGGCCCCCAGGCCATGATCGCGTCGATCACGACGTCCGGGACACCAAGGATCAGGAGCACGGTCGCGGCGGTGTGGCGAGCGTAGTGGAGACGGCCGTCTCGTACGCCCGCGTCAGAGGCGTATCGAGGCACGATCACTGCCGGACGCGTTGGCCGCCTTCCACCGGTTGGCCCGCCTCCGCCCGCCGCTCCACAGATCCAACGACTAGTGCTAGCAGCCAGAGCGCGCCACCGGACCGCTCGGCGATCGGCTGGTCTTTGCCGTGTGGACCGGGGCCGGGATGAACTGGTCCATCCCGTGGTCCACAGGCGCGCACGCGTACGGTGTGCGCTGGGCGCGCACGTACGCGTGCGCGGAGGCCTGGAGCGTTCGGGGCGCACAATTTCCTCCTCCGCCCCGTCATCACCTCGAGTATCGGGTGTGGATAATTCTACGGAAAGCAGGTCTTGACCGGTTCATATGATTCCATCAAGAATCATTCCGGTCGCGCACAGCAAACCAATCCCTGTTGTCGTGCGTGCAGATCGAGAGGGTTCCCGGTGGCACAAAAGACCATTCGTTTCGGCTGGCCGGCCTGCAGATTCAGGTTAGCGTCCCTCACCCTCCTTCTGCTCGCTGCTTTCATAGCGGTGTGCATCCTGGCGCCGCCTGCTGTTGCCGGCCCACCGGCCTCGGCAATGACCCGCTGCGCCGAGCAGCAGGTGCCGAATCGCGACATCCCAGAAGTTGTTGTCCATGGGAATGGGGGAGGCAGTGAACCGGTCGGCGTCGACCCGCCGAACGTCTTGGAGCCGGGAGACGTATTCGTCATCATCCCGGAATTCGAAAGTCGGGTGAGCGTCTCTCGTTGGGGAGAGAATTGGGGACCCAACGGTACCGGGGTCGCCGCGGACACCTCGTGGCCGTACCCCGGCCTGTTCCAACACTCAGCGGTGTTGCGGTTCAACAACAACCCGGGAGGCTGGGTGGGTGCACCTGTCCAGGCCAGCGCTTTCCAGCGGTGCACGCCATGGAACAGCAGCTTCCCTGTACGCCTTCTCTTCGGGGTCAACGATCCGAAACTCGATGACAACGGCGGCATGTGGAAGTTCCGGGTGAAAATCTACAAGGCTACTGTGCCCGCAACGAATGCCATGGACCGATGCAGCCGAGGCGCGCCCGCAAATGCCCCGGGGGACAGCGATGAGATGGTCAGGGTATGGGGGAAGGAGGCCGGAAGCTTCCCCTCCGGACCGAACCCGGACAACGTCCTCACCCAAGGCAACGTCGTGCGGATTGTCCCAGACCTCAAGAGCAGGATCGTAATCGACTATCTGGGGAATTGGGCACTACCGAACGGAAACCTCCTGACTGCACCAGCCAACGGATGGCCCTATCCGAATCTGTTCCAGTTCTCCTCCGTCCTGAGGTTCAACAACAAACCCGGCGGTTGGGTCGGCCCCCCAGCCCAGGCCACAGCGTTCAGCGGCTGCATGACTTGGACGGACAGTCGCCCCGTGCGACTGTTGTTCGGGGTGAATGATCCGGACGTCAGCGACAACTCATCGATGCAGTACCCGCAGTACGACCTCTCATGGAAGTTCCGGGCCCTCATCTACAGGAGCTGACCAGCGACCACCGAGCGCCGTGGAAAAAGTGCACGCGCGACTCACTGGCTCTGTTCAGTGCAAAGGTGTGAAGCCGGCGGATCAGGGCAAAGGCGTGAAGCCGGCGGACTGGTCGAGGAGGAACGCGGAACCCGGAGCTGTCGGAGTCCACCCCTCACGCAGGGCAAGCCGAACAGCCACAGCGACACCGGACGGCAGTACTGGCTCTGCCTCGCGACCGGTCCAGTTGCCCGGATGCGGCTGGTCGGTGGTGACCACGAGTGTCATGCCCGGGGTGTCCGCATGCTCGACCGCGAATGTGCACGGCGACCAGGTCAGGCCCTGGGAGTACGTCGGCCTGCCTCGCAGCCGCCAGCGGTAGACCGTGCCGTCGACGACGATCCGTCGTGATCCCTTGCGGGCCAGTGCCATGACTTCCCCCTTCAGTAGCGAGGATGCCAGCGAGCCTGGCCTCGCCGTCCGACTCGGTTTCCGTCTCGGTTTCCGTCTCGGTTTCCGTCTCGAATGAAAGTGGTCCGGCCCTCTGGCGTTCGTCCGTCCCGGCCCCGGCCCCGCGGACGGTGTGAGCTGGTCAGCGGGCCGGTGAGGGGGTGGGCGAGGTTGTCGGCAGGGGGCTGATGCCCGGCTCGTAGTGGTCGCGGAGGTAGATGCGGGTGCGGTCCGGGGCGTAGTCGTGGACGTACAGGCTGACGCAGCTCTGGTCCGAGGTGCCGTACGGGTCGGCGAGTGGGTCCGGGCTGCCGGTGGGCCTGGCGTCGGCACCGGGGCAGACGGAGCCGTAGCGCATGCCCTTCTTGAACGACTCCGGTTCCGGCACGCCCAGGTGCCTGAAGTCGCGGGTCTTCACGTCGGTCACGGCCGCCGTGGGCTCCAGCAGCTCGCCGTCCGGCGGGTACTCGGCCAGGAAGGCCCGCGCCTGGGACCTGGTCAGCGTGAAGGTGAGCACGCCGGTGTCGAAGCGGGAGGTCACCTGGTATCCGGCCCGCGCGTGCCGGGCCGCTGCCGGAATGTCGATGCCCATGTGCCCGCTCATCCACCCCGGTGTGACGCCCTTGGCCCACCTCTCGTCCGCAGACCGGCCGGCCGCACGGTCACCGGCCTGGTCGGGACCGGAGCAGCCTGTCGCGGTCAGGGCGCCCAGGAGGGCCAGCGCGCCGAGGGCCACCCCGGCGGCGCGCGTCCGGCGGCGGCCGCCTGCGTTGTCGGGCGTGTCGTTCATCGGCCGGCCGTCCTCCCGGGTGACCTGTGCGTCGTACGGCCCTGCTGCTGCTCTCGGCCTGGGTCCGAGCGTCCGTCCCTGCTGTCGTCGGGACCCGGTAGCGGGGCGTCGTTGGGCTGCGAAGAGCCGAGATCGTAGTGGTTGGCGCTGCTGCTCCCCGTCATGTCGAACTCCTGCGCGAGTCCGACCCGGTGGAGCTTGGCCATCTGGCCGTCGGGGATCTTCAGCGGGCCCACGGTGACGCCCTTGCCCTCGTCCCAGTTGTAGCGGTCCCAGACGTTCGCCTGGTAGTCGACGGAGATCTTCGGGTTGCCGTGCGCATCCGGTACGGCCGTCACCACACCGGTGACGTTGGTGTTGGCGCCGCCCACCGCGTAGAACCAGTTCTCGTCGATGTCCTTGCTGAAGTAGAAGCCGTCGGGCAGCTTCGCCTCGACCGGGAAGGCGACCGGCTTGCCGCCGCTCTCCCGGAACTCCTGCACGGCCTGCTGACGCCAGCCGTTCTGGTTCTTCCGGACGATGTCGTCGACGTACGCCTTGAACTCCGGGACGTCCGCCATCATCTTGTCCACCGGCAGGCCCATGGGAGTGCCGCTGTTCCCCAGGTAGTGCGCCATGTTGCGGGAGGCGTCCGTCATGCCCTTCCAGTCGGCGCCCTCCGCGAGCAGTTCCATCTTGCGCTTGGTGGCCCACTCGTCGAATCCGGGTGACTCCGATCCGTGCCGCCCCGCCCCGGCGTCGGCCGCGACCTGCGGCATGGTGGGGCTCAGTACGCCGGCCGCCATGAGGTCGTCCTTCTTCGCGAGCCAGAGGCGGGCCCGCGCCTCGGGGCTCAGCGACTCCCACAGGCGTTTCAGCTCGGCTCGTTGCTTCGCGTCGGCGTCACCGCCCAGTGCGGCCAGTTCCTCCGCGCGGGGCAGCTGTTCCTCGTCGAGGGAGGTGTACTTGGCGTGCCCGGCGTTGTGCGGGTCGTTGCCGTGGCTCTTGCGCAGCGCACGTACCGCCGCGGCGTCGACCTCGGCGGCGTGCTGGACGATGCCGGTGAGCGTGTCGGCGTACCACTGGATGTAGTCCTTGGTGCGCTGGTTCGGGCCCTCCGGTGTGCACATCGCCTCCATCACACGGACGGTGCCGCCCGGTCCGTCCGTGATGATCAGAGCGGGGTCCGGGGGGTTGTGGGCGGGGTTGCCCTTGCCCGCCGTGTCGGTGAGGCTCTTCGCCTGCTTCTGGTAGGTCGTCAGCTCCGCGTGCGCGTCGGCGAGCACGGCGGCGATGCTTTCCGCCTCCGCCCGGAGATCGGCGATCTCCTTGGCCGTCTTGCGTACGAACTCGCGCGTGACGTCCGCGTTGACGCCCTTCCAGCGGGCTCCCTCGGATTTCTTGACCAGGCCGTCCCGCGCGTCGGTGGCCAGTTCGGCCAGGCCCTCGGCCATCGACTTCCAGTCGGACACCGCCGTGCCCAGCTTGCCGAGGTCCAGGGCCATGAGATCCGAGTAGGTGAAGTCCCCCATGGCTCCTCCTACTTGAAGTAGTCGTTCAGCGCCGACACGGGCACCGGCCCGGTACGGCCGCTGAGGTCCGCGGCGATGTGGGTGTCGTCATGTGCGTGCAGCTTCTTGCTGTAGTCGAGGTGGTTGGAGATGTGTGCACACGCCTGGAGGACGGACTTGACCTGTGAGGTCCAGATCTCGACGGTCGATTCGAGCTCCGGACCGAGACCGAGGTGGTGGCTCTTGAGTGCGGCGGCGGCCCGCATGGTGGACCCCGAAGCCTCGTTTCCGGCGCCCGCGGCCGCGATGTCGGCCTTCTTGCTCAATTCACCGTGGAGAATGAACGCCTCATGACCGACGGCACCCAGGTCGTCCTGGTGCACGACCAGATCCGCGGCTCCGGAACCGCTGGATCCGGCCTGGTTCAGCTGCATCCGTGCGCTCTGGCCTGCCGCCGCTGCGGCCTTGACCCTCTCCCACTCTTCCCACGCCATGGGACCCCCGTCCTCCGGTCGACCGTACGGTGATCGTTCACCGTTACACCAGCGAATGTATCAACTGCCCTTTTCGCCACGGGAGAAGCTCTTCATCTAGCGCGTCACCCGTACCGGCGCCGACACCGTCACCTGGTCCACATCCGACACGCGGACCGTCGCCTTCATCGTCCAGGTGCCGGGGAGGGGGACGGTGAAGGAAGGGGTGGACCAGTAGCCGCCGCGGTCCGTCACCTTGGTGTCCAGGGGACCCACGCGCTGGGCCGGGAGGGTGAGAGTGATGCGGAGCTCGGGGACGGTGGAGAGGCCGCCGTCGGGTCCGTAGACCACCGCCTGCACCGAGTTGGTGCCGACCCGGCCGGGGTCCAGGGTGATCTGGACCTTGCCGTGGCCGCCCGGGGCGCCGGTGTCGAAGGGGATCGTGGTGACGGAGGCCGTGGGGATGCCCGTCGTGGTCGACGGTGTGTCCGCCTGCACGGACTCCGTGGCCGCACGGCCGGGCACGGTGCTGGTCAGGAGGGTGGTCAGGGCCAGGACCACCACGGCGACCGCCGTCTCCGCCAGGATCGAGCGGCGCAGGAGGTGGTGGTGGACGGAGGGAGGGGTGAGGGGACGGTCGATGGTCGGCTCCGGGGGGAGTGGGGGGCCCGTGGCCGGTTCCGGGACGCGGGCTCGGGCGGGGGTCGTCGCCCGGGTCAGACGGGTGGCCCAGGTGCGGGAGCAGGCCGCCGCCAGGAGGAGGGCGGCCACTGCCGCCAGTTTGGCCAGCAGGGTGCGGCCGTAGGTGGTGTCGGTCAGTGCCTGCCAGGAGCCGAGGCCCCGCCAGGACTGGTAGACGCCGGTGAGGACGAGGACCGTCACCGAGGCGGAGGCCAGCCGGGAGAAGCGGGCCGGGACCGTGGCCGGCAGGACGGCCGGTGCCCGGGTGTGCCGCAGGGTCCACAGGAGGGCGGTCAGGCCGCCCAGCCAGGCCGCCATGGCCAGCAGGTGCAGGGTGGTCGAGACGATCGCCACCGGTACCTGGATGCCCGCCGATGCGTGGTCGGACGCCGCCCAGGTCAGGGACAGGGCGAGGGCGAGGACCACGGCTGTCGCGAGGGTGGCGCGGCGCGGGAGCCGGGCCCGGTGGGTTCTCATGAGGGCCGCGCAGGCCGCCGCCAGGAGCAGCAGGACCAGGCGCAGCAGCAGGAGTTGGCCGGGGCGGGTCGTCGCCGTGCGGGTGAGGGCGGAGAGGCTGAGGGCGGTCGTCGGGGAGGCGGCCTCCTCGTAGGGCGCCCGCAGGAGGTACAGGGCGGCCGTGGTGACCAGGAGGACGGCCGTGGCGGCCAGGGCGGGGGTGCGCAGATGGGCGGTCGTCGGCGGGCGGCAGTACGCCACGAACGCGGCGATGCCCAGGAGCAGCGCCAGGGAGAGGTAGGCGAGGTAGCGCGCGATGGTGTGGAGGGCCGTGGTCGTCCGGTTCTCCGCACGGTCCGGGAGCGGGGCCGCCGGGGCTGCCGTACGTGTGCCGACCGAGAAGGTCAGGGCGCCGGACACCGGGTGGCTGTCGGCCGACACCACCCGCCAGGCGACCGTGTACGTGCCGGTGGCGAGCCGGGCGGGGAGGGTGACGCGGGCCGTGTCGGAGCGGCCGGAGGCATGGTCGGCGGGGCCGGTGCGGACGCGGTGGTTGCGGGGGTCGTAGACCCGGAAGGAGTCGGTCAGCAGGCCGACCGACTCGGTGAAGGTGAGGGTGACGTGGCGGGGGGCGGTGCGCAGGAGGGTGCCGTCGGCGGGGTCCGTCGCGCGCAGGACGGCGTGCGCCGAGGCGGGGGCAGCCGTACCGGCGAGAAGGCCGAGCAGGAGGGCCGGGAGGAGCAGCAGCACACCGCCCTTCGAGAGCCGTACCGCCCCGCGTGGTCGTCGCGGCCGTCGCGGTCGTGGGTGTACGTCGCGCAGCACCGTCAGCCTCCGTTCCCGCATGCGCCCGCTCCCCTGCGGCGAGGCCTTCCGCAAAGGGCCCTCGCGGTAGGCCTCCCCAGAGGACCTCCTCATAGGTACGAGGGGAACGGGCCGTCTGCTCACCAGGTCGGGCGGGCCGTCACGCCGCCGTCCACCACCAGGTCGTGACCGGTGACCCAGGCCGCGAGCGGCGAGGCCAGGAACACGCAGGCGTCGGCCACGTCCTCGGGGCGGCCCAGGCGGCCGGCCGGGGCGGCGGCGAGCCAGCGCCGTACACCGTCCGGCCAGGCCTCCGCCAGACCGGGCCGGTCGATGAGGCCGGGCGAGACCGCGTTGACGCGGATGCCGTCGGGGCCGTACTCCAGGGCCGCGGCGCGGGCGTGCATGACGACCGCCGCCTTGGCCGCGGCGTAATGGGCGTGGCCGGGCGCGGGGTGGCCGGCCTCGATGGAGGCGATGTGGGTGACGGTGCCGCCGCCGTGCGCGCGCATGTGGGCGGCGGCTGCCTGGGTGCAGGCGAAGACGCTGGTGAGGTCGGTGTCGACGACCGTGCGCCAGTCGGCCGCAGTCATCCCGGCCAGGGGCTGGACCGGCTGTACGGCCGCATTGTTGACCAGGGCCGTGAGGCGGCCGGCCGACCAGGCCGCCGTCTCCTCGACCAGGCGCCGGCAGGCGCTCTCGTCCGTCAGATCCGCCTGGAGCACGACCGCCCGCCCGCCCACCTCCCGGATGCGGCCGGCCACGTCGTCGGCGGCGGCGACCGCCGTACGGCAGTGGACGGCCACGGCCGCGCCCTCCTCCGCGAAGCGCAGGGCGATGGCTCGGCCGATGCCGCCGCTCGCGCCGGTCACCAAGGCGGTCTGTCCGTCGAGCAGGCTCATGGGCGGCAGAGTTCCGTGATCAGCGCGGCCTCGGCCGGGTAACGCGCCGTGAGGTCCGCCACGGTCCCGTGTTCGTAGTCCGCCCAGGTGAATCCGGGGGCCATCGTGCAGCCGAAGAACGTCCACGCGCCCCCCGGTGCCACCCGCGCGCCCATCCAGGTGCCGGCCGGCACGGTCAGCTGGACGTGCCGGCCGGCGTGCAGGCCGGGGCCGAGGACGGGGGTGCCGGTGGTGCCGTCGGGTGCGAGGAGCAGCAACTGGAGCGGGTCGCCGAGATAGAAGTGCCAGACCTCGGCGAAGGGCAGCCGGTGCAGCGCGGAGAAGTCGTCCGCGGTGAGCAGCGCGACGATGGCGGAACCCTCGGGGCGGCCGTCCGGCCGCTCGGGTCCCGACCATGTGCGCCGGAACAGGCCGCCCTCGCGAGGGAGGGGTTCGAGGCCGTAGTGGGCGATCAGCTCATCGGGCGTCGTCACCCGGGGAAGGCTACCTCCCGGTCCAGGAACGCGAGTTGGGCATGCTTCTCCGGCAGGTACACATCGGGCAGGTCGACCTCGGGCAGGACGACGGCGGGGCCGCGCCGGAAGCCATGGCGTTCGAAGCGGGCGAGCGCCTTGGTGTTGCGCACGTCCGGGTCGACCACGATCCGCCGCCGGTCCAGGACCTGCAGCGCGTACGCCGCCATGGCCGTCAGCAGGGCGGACGTCCAGCCGGGGCGGCGGCCGCCGGGGCCGGCGGGGGCGAGGAGGAGGTGGACGCCGAGGTCGCCGGGGCGTACGTCGTAGCACTCGCCCACGCGGTCGGCGGACGGCTCGTACGTCTGGAAGACGGCGGCCGGTTCGCCGTCCTTGGTGACCAGGTGGGCGTGGTGGGTGTCGAGCGTGGCCATGTGGGCGTAGATCTCGGCGACCTGGTCCCGGGTGAGGCCGTTCATGCCCCAGAACACGGCGCGTTCCTCGCTCACCCAGGCGTGGACGACGTCCGCGTCCCCCTCCGGGTCGAGGGCGCGGATGCGGATGGTGCCGTAGCCGTCGACGTGCTGGACGTGCAGGTCAGTCATCGGTCTCCTCAGACGCGGGGAAGGCGGTGTCCGTGGGTGCTTCGGGGGTGAGCCGGGCCCAGTCGGTGACGACGGGGGCGAGTTCTCCCCCGAGCCACAGGGGCAGTTGGTCGGCGTGGTGGGCGGCGCCGGGGACGCCGTCGGCGCCGAAGGGGACCACCCAGCGGCTGTTGTCACGGTCGGCCAGGTCCCAGACGTAGCGGGCGGCCGGACCACGTGCGCTGCGGTCGGTGAGACCGGGGACGGCCGAGGTGCACAGCACGCAGTCGTGGTCGCCGGCGAGCCCGGGCTCGTGCCCCTCGGTGCCGGGGTCCGCCGGGAGCGCCCGCCAGGGGGCCAGGCGGTGGGTGGCGGACCAGGGGCCGGTGGGGGGCGCGTCGGCGACCTCCTCCAGTGCGCTGCGCACGGCTGCCTCGCGGTCGATGCCGTACAACTCCTCGGCGCTCAACAGGTGTTCCAGGGCGAATCCGATGCGCGGCACGAGGGCCAGCCAGGGCAGCAGGACGTCCGGGTAGGCCGGGGGCTCGGTGAGCGGGGCGAAGACGGGGTGCGCGGCGAGCCGGCGTACGACCGCGCTGCGCACCGCCGCGAACACCGCCGCGTCGGTGCTGTCCGCCTCCATGCGGCGGTCCCAGGCGAGCAGCCGGTCGCGGAGTCCGGCCGCGGCGGGGGTCAGGCCGGTGAGGGCCGCGAGGCGGTCCAGGAGGGGGGCGGCGGACCCGAGGTGGGTGTCCGTGTGGATCGCGGCCATGCCGTCGGCGGACCAGGTGGGGCGCGCGTCGAGCAGGGCGCGGATGCGGGCGGCGCGGTGCGGTGGGGCGAACTCGACGCCGAGGGGGGTGGCCAGGCCGCGGGCGTTGGCCATCACGGCGATGCCGCCCTCTCCGGCCGGGTCGGCGTACGGCGTCTCGTGCGTGCCGTGCCATTCGTGGCCGGGTTCCCAGGCGGGGACCGGGTGGATGCGGTTGGCCTCGGCGCGGGCGGGGACGTGGCCGGCGATGCGGTGCAGGGTGCCTCCGGCGGTGTCGGCGGCGTGTACGACGTTGACCGGTTCGGCCCAGGCGTCGAGGGCCTTGTCGATGTCGGCGACGGTGCGGGAGCGGAGGAGGGGGAGGAGGGCGCTGAAGCCGAGGTCTTCGGTGACGCGGGGTGGATAGCGCAGGGCGAGCGCCTCGGCTGCGCCGTCGGCACCGATCCCGTTCCCACCCGCACCACCCGTGCGGCTTTCGTCGCCGAGTGCGGGTGGCCCCTGCGGGACGTACCCGCCGTCGGCGGCCGCCGGGTCGTGGGGGGAGACACGTTCCGCCGGGTCAGCCGGGGAGACATGCGCCGCCGGGTCGGCCGGGGAGACTTGCGCGGCCGGGTCCTCCGGGCCGCCGGTGATCACCGGGCCCCGGGCCGTTTCGACGAGTTCTATTTCGATGGGGGGTTCGCCCGCTACCCGTACCGTCTCCGTGTGGCGGGTGGCCCGCTGCCAGGTTCCGTCCGGGGCGAGGGACTCGATGCCGGCGCCCGTGCGGCGCAGGCGTTCGCGGTAGAGGTCCTGGTAGTCGGCCATGGCGTTGGTGATGGCCCAGGCGACCGTGCCGGTGTGGCCGAAGTGGGCGATGCCGGGGACGCCCGGGACGGCGAGCCCGACGACGTCGAACTCGGGGCAGGACAGGCGGATCTGCTGGTAGACGCCGGGGTCCTCGATGAACCGGTGCGGGTCGCCGGCGATGAGGGCCCGGCCGGTGGTGGTGCGGTCCCCGCAGACCATCCAGCCGTTGCTGCCCGCGGTACGGGGGCCGTCCGTCGCGAACAGCTCGACGGCGTCGGGGCCGAGGTGCCGTATCGCCTGCTCGCGCCAGAGCTTGGCGGGGAAGCCGGCGAAGAGGATGTGCGTGGCGAGCCAGATGCCGAGCGGGGTCCAGGGCTGCCAGGTGCCGGGGGTGAGACCCGTACGGGTGAACTCGGGGGCGCGGCGGGCACCCGCCGGCAGGCCCTCGTTGACACCGTCGACGTAAGCGCGGACCCAGGCGGCCGTCTCGGGGTCCCGGCGTTCGAGGGCGGCGAAGCAGCGGCGGGCGGTGTCGTCGAGGCGGGCCCGGCGGGCGAGGACGTCCCAGGAGAGGGACTCGGCGCCGAGGAAGGAAGCCGAGGTGCCCTGGGAGCGGTGGCGCTCGACCTCCAGCTGCCAGGCCCGGTCGTGGGCGGTGACCCTGCCCTGCGCCCGGGCGAGTTCACGGACGCTGGACGCGCGCAGATGGGGGATGCCCCAGGCGTCACGGTAAGTCTCGGTCGTCACCCGAGTGAACCCCTTATTTTAGGTTAGCCTGCCCTAAGTTTCGTAGGGAATCGTACGCGAGCGTCGGAGGGGTCATGGGGCAGGGGCGGGGTTGGGAAGGTGCGGTCCTCAGACTGCTGCGGGCCAAGGACTACGCGTGCACCGTCCTCGAGGCCGAGGACGTCACTCCGCACTACCGGCGACTGCGGCTGAGCGACGGCGGGCTGCTCGCCGCGACCGGCGTCCACCCCACGATGTGGGTCCGGCTCTGGTTCTCCGACGACGGCCGGCCGCACCAGCGCGCCTACACACTGGTCGACCCCGACCCGGCTTCCGGTACCTTCGGCCTGGAGTTCGCCCTGCACGAGGGCCGGGCCTCCGACTGGGCACGGGCCGCGCGGCCCGGCGACACCATCGAGGCGACCGTGCAGGGCACCGCCTTCCGGCACCCCGACCCCGCACCCTCGCACGTCGTCGCGATCGGCGACCCGGCCTCGCTGCCCGCCATCAACTCCCTGCTCGGCGCGCTGGGTTCGGCACCGGCGACCGTCTGGTTCGAGGGGGAACCGGCGGGTCTGCCCTGCCGGGCCGAGCCGGACCGGCACGAGATACGGCCGGTGCCGCGCCGGGACGCGGGCGCCCACCTGGTCGAACGCGTGCGCGCCGAGCTGCCCGCCGTCCTCGCCGGCACCCCGGACCCGTACGTCTGGATCGCCTGCGACGCAGCGACCACGCGGACGCTCACGGCATACGTCCGCAAGGAACTGGCGGTACCGAAGCACCGGGTGCAGGCACTGGGGTACTGGCGCGCGGACTGAACGGGCGACGCTGACCGGGGGGCAGGTGGAGTGGGCGGACGCGTGGAGTGGGCGAGCGAGCCGACTGAGCGCGGGGGTAGGGGGGAATCGACGGCATCGCGAAGTGGGCGGGCGCGCGGAGTGGCGGGCGAGCAGGCGGACTGAACGGGGGGCAGAGGGAGTGGGGCGCAGGCGGACTGAGCGGGTGCGCGGACCGAGCGGGTGCGTGGAGTGGGCGGGCGCGCGGCAGGAGCGGGTGCGCGGGATCATCGACGCATGGACGTCACCCTGCACCTCGCCCAGGACCCCGCGGCCGATGCGCTGCTCGGACGGTCCCCGCTCGCCGCGCTGACCGGGATGCTGCTCGACCAGCAGATCCCGATGGAGTGGGCGTTCAAGGGGCCCCGGACCATCGCGGACCGGCTCGGCGCGGAGGACCTGGACGCGCACGAGATCGCGGCGATGGATCCCGAGGCCTTCGCCGCGGTGCTCTCCGAGAAGCCCGCGGTGCATCGCTATCCCGGGTCGATGGCCAAGCGGATCCAGCAGCTGTGCCAGTACCTCGTCGAGCACTACGACGGAAACGCCGAGGGAGTCTGGCGGGGTGCCGGCAGCGGGGCCGAGCTGCTGCGGCGGCTGGAGGAACTGCCCGGGTTCGGCAAACAGAAGGCCCAGATCTTCCTGGCTCTGCTCGGCAAGCAGCTCGGCGTCGCGCCGGAGGGGTGGCGGGAGGCGGCCGGGGCGTACGGGGAGCCGAAGTCCTTCCGGTCCGTCGCCGACATCACCGGGCCGGAGTCACTGGCGAAGGTGCGGGCGCACAAGCAGGAGATGAAGGCGGCGGCGAAGGCGACGAAGAAGTAGGGGCCGGGGGTCGGATCACCCGCCGGTGCCCTGGGGGTGCCGTCGGCTGCAGCTCGGCCGGGCCGGTTTCGCTTGCCCGCGCTCGCGGGGTGCCGCTGCGCCCACCCGTGCCGCCCCGACGGCACGACTGCCCGCAGCGACGAGCGCCCGAAGGGGCGCGGGGAACTGCGCGACCAGCCACGACGCAACGGCACCGGCCCGACACCCGCACCCACACCCGTGCTCGCACCCGCACCGCAGCTCACCCGCACCCACCGACACAGCTGCACCGACACAGCTGCACCCACCGACACAGCTGCACCGACACAGCTGCACCCACCGACACAGCTGCACCGACACAGCTGCACCGACACAGCTGCACCCGGCGACTCGCACCTGACGCACTCGCACCCCAACGCGCCCGCGCCTGACACACCGCACCCATCGCGCCCGCGCCCGACACACCACACCCGTCGCGCCCACACCCGTCGCGCCCACAACTCAACGCACGCGCACCCACACCGGCACTCCACCGACACAGCTGCACCCGGCGACTCGCACCTGCCGCACTCGCACCCCACCCCGGCACCAAACCGCAGACGCCCAGCCCACCACCCGCTCGGCCCACCGCACCCGGCCCCCACCACCCGCTCGGCCCACCCCGCCTGGCTCCGCGCGTCCCGTCGGTCCAAGCATGGAGCATGAGCGAGGCACCCAGCGGCGGACCGGAGCGGGACCGTGCGTACGACGACCGGCGGGTTCATGAGACGGCGCCGCCCGGCGCCCGCACCTCGGCGGCTGCCCATGGGCACCCCGAACCCGAACCCGAACCCGCCTTCGAAGGCCCCCTGCACGCCCTGTCACGGGCCGCGTGGCAGGTGGTGCTGGTCACCGGGATCGGGTCCCTGGTGCTCGGTGTCCTGGTGCTGGTCTGGCCGGGGCCGTCCCTGTTCGCCGCCGGGGTGCTGTTCGGCCTCTATCTGCTGTACAGCGGGATTCTGCAGCTGGCGTCCGCGTTCGGTACGCACCGGGCGACCTCGCTGCGCGTGCTGGCCTTCATCAGCGGCGCCCTGTCGATCCTGCTCGGCCTGTTCTGCTTCCGCGGGCCCATGCAGTCGGTCCTGCTGCTCGCCCTGTGGATCGGCATCGGCTGGCTGATCCGCGGGATCACACAGACCCTGGCCGCCCTGCACGACTCCCGGATGCCCGCCCGGGGCTGGCAGATCTTCCTCGGCATCGTCACCTTCGTCGCCGGGATCGTGCTCATCGACTCGCCGTTCGAGTCGGTCGCCGTACTGACCCTGGTCGGCGGCATCTGGCTGATCGCGGTGGGGATCGTGGAGATCGTCACCGCGTTCCGCATGCGCGGCCGGGCCCGCCGTGTCCCGCAGACGGTGTGACCACCGTCAACCACACCGCTCGCGGGTACGCCGAGCGGGCGGATCTCGCGCCCGGCGTGCTGCCCCGGCCACCCGCCCCGGGCAGAGACGTGCCGTGAGCGGAAGCAGGAGCGCATCGTGGAGCCGTACCTGGCCACGGGCGCTCGTGCTGCTCCTCGCCCTGTGGGTGCCCGGCGCGCATGCGCAGGCCCAGGCGGCCCCGGCCCTGGCCGTGGCCGCCCAGAGCGCCGAGCACGACGCCCTCGACACCCTCCTGCGGCCACCCGGCGGCACCGTCCACCGGGCCGACGTACCCGAACGGCCGGCACCTCTCCCCGGCCCGGTGCCCGCCCGCCCGGCGTCCCGGCCGTGCCCCGCCACGCCGCGGGTGCCGTACACCGCGCCCCTGCTCCGCGCGGTGGTCCTGCGCTGCTGACGGACCTGTGTTCCGCGCAAGGTCAGCCGGCTCGACGCAAGGAGCAGTACAGCCATGCCCACAGATCCCTATGCCGTCCTGCGCGCCCTGCTGCGCGCGGAGGCCCGGCGCGCCGCGGCGCCCAAACCGGACCAGCGGACACCGCAACAGCAGCGGACGCCCGGGGAAGGCGACCGCTGATCCGTGGCCGGCGGGGGCGGGCTACCGCCTCCGCCGGGCAGTGCCGAACAGGGAGCGGGTGATCCCCGGGCGAGCTGAGTGCCGACCGAGCGGGCCAGGGACTTGAACATCCCGCTGCTCGCGACCTGTTCGACCAGCGACGGCTCCTCCTCCGCGGCCCTGGGCCCGGCCCTGTGTGCGGCAATGGGCCTCGCTGCCTCCGCCGGTTCCGGCGCCGGGGCGGCGCTGAGCCTCTCGTACGCCGATTCCCGGTCCACAGCCTGTGCATAACGGCCGTGGAGCGGAGAGTTGTGCACCGCCCGGCGTCCACCCCTAGTGACCGTGGCCCGCACGGGGATGCCGTGGCCGAGGCCGCCGAGCGCGAGGAACTCCGCCGGGAAACCGGCCGCGGTCCACTCCTGGCCCACCTCCGCGGCCCGTCCCCGCACCCGGTCGCCGGGCTGCCCGGGCCGCGCGATGCCGGACAGGTCACCCTTGATGTCCGCGGGGAACACCGGCACGCCCTGCGCCGACAGCTGCTCGGCGATCAGCTGGAGGGTCTTGGTCTTGCCGGTGCCGGTGGCCCCCGCCACCAGGCCGTGCCGGTTGAGCATCGGCAGCGGGACGCGGACCGGCGCACCGGCGTGGCACGCCCGCCCCACAGGAGCGCGCCGAGGTCGAGGGCGGGGCCGGTGAAGGCGTAACCGGAGGCGATTCTCTGCGCCTCCGCGGGCAGCGCCGTGCCCCCCTGAGGGCCTGCGGGCGGCACGGTATCGCTGTCATTCATCTCCGGCCCCGCTCCCGTAGTAGCCCGTATGACCGAATTGCTCCATCTTTTCAAGCGTTGCACTCGGCCGCCATGGCTGCGCCCGGAACGTCTTGACCGGTAGGCTTTCCGTGTGATCTTCAAGCGCATCGGAAACGGCCGGCCGTACCCCGACCACGGCCGGGAAAGCACCCGGCAGTGGGCGGACGTCGCGCCGCGCCCGGTCCGCCTCGATCAGCTCGTGACGACCAAGGGGCAGCTCGACCTGGAGACCCTGCTGGCCGAGGACTCGACGTTCTACGGCGACCTCTTCGCGCACGTCGTGAAGTGGCAGGGCGACCTGTACCTGGAGGACGGCCTGCACCGTGCGGTCCGCGCCGCGCTCCAGCAGCGTCAGGTGCTGCACGCACGCGTGCTCGAACTCGACTGACCCGGCGCGACACGGCCGTTGCCCTCGCGACACGGCCGTTGACCCTTTCGGGTTCCGCTGAGCGGCATCGACTGATCATCTGATAGGCATCGCCGCTCAGGCGCACTACGCTGCGCCCATGAGCATGCTGACTCCCCCCGGAATGGGCGGCCAGTACCGCATCACGGGGGACAGATACCCTCGGATGCGTCCGCCCCGGCGGCACGGCAGGCTCGTGGCCGCCCTGGTGGCGTCCGTCGCCGTGCTCGGGCTGGTCGGCTGGGGCACCCTGCAGCTCATCGATGTCTTCTCGGGCGGCGGCGGCAAGTCCAGGGCGTCCGGGTCCGGGACCGGCTGCACCCGGACGGCGGCAGCCCCCGCGGCCCAGGTGAAGTCCCTGCCCAAGCCCGGCCAGATCACCGTGAACGTCTACAACGCCACCGCGCGGACCGGCCTCGCCAAGGACACCGCGGACGAGCTGAAGAAGCGCGGCTTCAAGATCGGCGACGTGGGCAACGCGTCCAAGCAGTTCGACAAGAAGGTCAAGGGCACGGGCATACTCGTCGGCCCGCCCGCCGCCCAGGACACCTCCCTGCGGGTGCTCGGCACCCAGCTCGGCGGCACGGAACTGCGCGCCGACGGCCGCAAGGGAACCGACGTCGACCTCATCCTGGGGGACGGCTACAAGGGCCTGGCCAAGCAGCCGGCCGCCGACCGCGCCCTGACGGCCCTGACCGCACCGCAGCCGACGGCATCACCGAAGAAGAGCTGCTGAGCGGCGCCGCCCCCGAAGGGGCGCAGGGCTGTCTTCGACATGCGGCTCCGCCGCAGGGCCGCGGGCAACCACGGCGCACCCGCGAACGGCGGCCGGAGCCACGCCCCGGGCAGGCGCCGCAGCCCCGCCCAGCAGCCTCCGAACGGCTACTCGGCAGCCCCGTAGAGGCGATCCCCGGCGTCCCCGAGGCCCGGCACGATGTACCCCAGCTCGTTGAGGTGGTCGTCCACCGCCGCCGTGACGACCGTGACCGGCGTCCCCGCCAGCTCCCGCTCCATCACCTCGACGCCCTCCGGCGCGGCGAGCAGCACCACGGCGGTCACGTCGTCCGCGCCGCGCTTGATCAGCTCCTGGATCGCCGCGACCAGCGTGCCGCCCGTGGCCAGCATCGGGTCCAGGACGTACACCTGGCGGCCCGAGAGGTCCTCCGGCATGCGCGAGGCGTACGTGGAGGCCTGCAGCGTCTCCTCGTTGCGGATCATGCCCAGGAAGCCCACCTCGGCGGTCGGCAGCAGCCGGACCATGCCGTCCAGCATGCCCAGACCAGCGCGCAGGATCGGCACCACCAGCGGGCGGGGACGGGCCAGCTTGACGCCCGTGGTCCGCGCAACCGGCGTCTGGACGTCCACGGCCTCGGTCCGTACGTCCCGCGTGGCCTCGTAGGCGAGCAGGGTGACCAGTTCGTCGGCGAGCCGCCGGAAGGTCGCGGAGTCGGTGCGCTGGTCGCGCAGCGTGGTGAGCTTGTGGGCGACCAGAGGGTGGTCGACGACGTGGAGACGCATGCCCCTAACGGTACCTGCGCCACGGGCCCCCTACGTGCTGGCGTCAAACCGGCCGTCCGGGGGAAAGTGGGAGGGACGGACTGGGGTGGTGTGACGTGTCTGACCTGCCTGACCTGCCCGCGGACGCCTCCGGGCCCACCGGTGGCAAGACCGGCCCCGCAACGCCCGGACCGGAGAGATCCGCGGGCAGGGATCCCGAAAAGCCCGAGAGCGAAGCCGAGCGCCGGCGGCGCCGCGCCCAGTTCCTGCGCGATCTCGCCGAGGCGCGGGAGCTGCGTGCCCGGGTGCAGCCGCGGCGTGCGAAGGCGGCCCGGCTGCGCCATGCGATGCGGATGCGGACCTTCCGCTGGTAGTCCGGCGGGGCCGTCCGACGGGCGGAAGATCCATGCCCGCACCGGTGTTGGGGTGGCGGGCGTGCGTGACCGTCTGCAAAAGCCGCGTACGATCCGCAGGTGGCGGCAATGAGTGCGCTGGTGAGCCGATGACGCATCCACGCTCGAAACAGCCAGACACAGGGAGCCGAAGACGTCCCCTGAACGCCTTGTTTCTGCCACGATTCCGAGTGGGTGGGGCTCGGAGCCCAGGCTCTCTCCGCCCACGTACCTCCGCCGGGGGGACCCCCAACCGGCACGCCTAAGACCAGTGGGAGAGTCACGGTGTACTTCGCCGCACTGCTCGCGCGCACCGAAGACGGGTGGGAAGCGAGCGACACAGAGCTCGACGATGTGGAGACCCTGTCGGATCTGGCCGACCTGGCCCGGGAAGCCTCTCCCGACGAGGACACGGTGCTCGTCCTGATCGAGCAGGAGGACGCCTGGTTCGGCGTCGTCCGCGTGGACGGCGAGGAAGACCCTCGCATCTACGTCTCGGACGCCGCCGCCGCCCAGCGCAGCGCGTACGGGGAGCTGCTGCTCACCGACGAGCTGCTCGGCCGGGAGCCCGGCTCGGACGACGGCCCGGACCTGGACTCCCTGGACCTCGACGGCACCGAGGACGGTGAGCCCGACGAGGACGAGGACGAGGAGGGTGCCGCCGACGCGGTGCCGCACAGCCCGGTGGGCGACAGCGAGATCCTGGACGACCTGGGCATCGGCGAGAAGGAGCTGCGCGCTCTGGACGCCGAGGACGCGCTGAGCACGATCGCCGAGGCCCTGGGCGCCTCGGAGGTGCTGGAGACCGTCCGCTGACCACGCCACAGGACCCGCTGGGCACCCCGGACCCGATACGCGACCGCTGGCGGGCCGCGATGCGGCTCGCCCTGGACGAGGCCGAGCTGGCCGTCCGGGGCGGGGACGTCCCCGTCGGCGCCGTCGTGCTGGCCCAGGACGGTACGACGGTGCTCGGAGCCGGGCACAACGAGCGCGAGGCCACCGGTGATCCCACGGCCCATGCTGAGGTCCTCGCGATCCGCAGGGCCGCGGCCAGGCTCGGTGAGTGGCGGCTGACCGGCTGCACGCTCGTCGTCACCCTGGAGCCGTGCACGATGTGCGCGGGCGCGCTCGTCCAGTCCCGGGTGGACCGGGTGGTCTACGGCGCCCGGGACGAGAAGGCGGGCGCGGCCGGCTCCCTGTGGGACGTGGTGCGCGACCGTCGGCTCAACCACCGCCCGGAAGTCATCGAGGGCGTTCTCGCGGCGGAGTGCGCCCGTCTGCTTACGGAGTTCTTCCGGGACCGCTGACGGGGACCCGCGCGAGCGGTCCCGGATATCGATTTCGAGGCACGCCCCACTGTGCTGTAGGGTCTCCCTCGGTAGCGTGTCCGAGCGGCCGAAGGAGCTCGCCTCGAAAGCGAGTGTGGCGCAAGTCACCGAGGGTTCAAATCCCTCCGCTACCGCAGATAGAAGGGGCGCCCGGTTCATCGAACCGGGCGCCCCTTCGGCTTTCGTCTCCGTTTCCGTCTCACCCACCCCCGTCCGCAACCGTCCACAGCGGTTCACGCGTCAGCTGTGAGTACGGGAACGAACGAGGCCGAACGGCGCTGGATCATGTTCTGACCAGCACGAACAGACCTCCCTCTGGTACAACGAACGGCCTCCGGCGGGCTGTTGGCCGGGGCTGCGGGCCCGGAGGTTACACTCGCGGCCGGCAGCAGAGGCCCTCGGGCCACAGGCACAGGGGAGGCCGTGATGGCGGTGAACGCCAAGAAGATCGCCGTGTACGTGCTCGTGGTCTTCGCGTTGTACGTGATCATCACGGACCCGGCCAAGGCGGCCGACTACGTACAGATAGGCTTCGAGGGCATATCGGACGCGGCCAAGGCCGTGGGCGACTTCATGACCTGGGTCGCCGACGGAGGAAAGAGCTGAGGTACACCGCATGATCCGTCACCTGGTCCTCTTCAAGCTCAACGAGGGCGTCGAGCGCGACGATCCGCGGGTCGTGGCGGGCGTGGAGGCCTTCCGGGCGCTCGGCGGCCAGATCGAGGAGCTGCACTTCTGGGAGTGCGCCTGGAACATCAGCGACCGCCCGATCGCGTACGACTTCGCGATCAACTCGGCCGTCGAGGACACCGACGCCCTCAAGCGCTACCTGGAGCACCCGGCCCACCAGGCGGGTGTCGCGTTGTGGCGCGAGTTCGCCACCTGGGTGATCGCCGACTACGAGTTCTGACCCCCGCACCCGGGGAGCCCCCCGCCGGATCCGGCGGGGGGCTTTCGCGCGTTCTACGCCCCAACTTGTAAGCGTTTGACGACAACACGGCGTTATACGGTGCTTGCACACAGTGCACATGTCTTGTGATGCTATGACCGCTTTTGACGGATGATTGACCGATGAAGAGGTGGCGTTGACCGTGTCGGCCAGTACTGCGCCGCCCCAGGAAGAGGCGCCCACTCCGGACCCGCCTGCCCCCGAGAAACGGCGTGGCGCGGACACGCGTGCCCTGACCCAGGTCCTCTTCGCCGAGCTGAAGCAGCTCACCCCCGGCACCCCGGAGCACGACCGGGTGCGGGGAGCGCTGATCGAGGCGAACCTCCCGCTCGTGCGCTACGCCGCCGCCCGCTTCCGTTCCCGCAACGAGCCGATGGAGGACGTCATCCAGGTCGGCACCATCGGCCTGATCAACGCCATCGACCGCTTCGACCCCGACCGGGGGGTGCAGTTCCCGACCTTCGCGATGCCGACCGTGGTCGGCGAGATCAAGCGGTACTTCCGGGACAACGTCCGCACGGTCCACGTCCCGCGCCGGCTGCACGAACTGTGGGTGCAGGTCAACAGCGCGACCGAGGACCTGACCACGCTCTACGGCCGCTCACCCTCCACCGCCGAGATCGCCGACCGGCTCCGGATCAGCGAGGACGAGGTACTCAGCTGCATCGAAGCGGGACGCTCGTACCACGCGACCTCGCTGGAGGCCGCGCAGGAGGGCGACGGGCTGCCCGGCCTGCTGGACCGGATCGGCTACGAGGACCCGGCCCTGGACGGCGTGGAACACCGCGATCTGGTCCGCCACCTTCTCGTCCAACTCCCCGAGCGGGAACAGCGGATCCTGCTCCTGCGGTACTACAGCAACCTCACCCAGTCTCAGATCAGCGCGGAACTCGGCGTCTCCCAGATGCATGTCTCGCGCCTCCTCGCCCGTAGCTTCCAGCGGCTGCGTTCCGCAAATCGGATCGACGCATAGCGGGTGCCGGACCGTTGCACATCGGGCGTTCGGCTGATGCATAGCGGGCGCACGGAAGCACAGCTCGAACGGGACTGCATCGCAAACCCGATCGATCGGTAACCGGCGCGAGCGAATCGCTCACCAGGGCGGATGCCGACAGTTGCGGCCCGAAATACCGTCAGACCCCTTCTTTCCAGGGCGGATTCGGATCTTGCATGTCGACATGTCGCTACAGCGTGTTGCCGACATGTGACATTCTGCGGGAAGCGCGTTTGCCGAGGCTCCGGCTCCGGTATTCAGGTGAAGGCTGCGTTGCCCGGAAGAGAACGCCGCCGCGACCGTCCCGCGACCCAAAGGGGGTGGCATGTCCGCAGAACAGGGCAGCTCGAAGGTGCTGACGCCCACGAACAGCGAGGCAGCGCCCAAGGAGCTCGACGCTCTCGACGTCCTCGACGGCTTCGAGGGTGTCACGGCCCTCGAAGCCGTGCCGTCCCCGCCCGCCGGCCCGGCCGCGGAAGCTGTCCCGGCCCTGCCGGCCACGGCGAACCTCGACACCCGCACCTTGTCCCGGTCTCTGTTCCTGCGCCTCGCCGCGCTGGACGAGGACAGCCCCGAGCGGGTGTACGTGCGGGACACCCTGATCGAACTGAACCTGCCGCTGGTGCGGTACGCGGCAGCGCGCTTCCGCTCCCGCAACGAGCCGATGGAGGACATCGTCCAGGTCGGCACCATCGGCCTGATCAAGGCGATCGACCGGTTCGACTGCGAACGGGGCGTGGAATTCCCGACCTTCGCGATGCCGACGGTCGTGGGTGAGATCAAGCGCTTCTTCCGCGACACCTCGTGGTCGGTGCGCGTGCCGCGCCGGCTGCAGGAGCTGCGGCTGGCCCTCACCAAGGCCAGCGACGAGCTGTCCCAGAAGCTGGACCGCTCCCCCACGGTGACGGAACTGGCCGCGGTGCTCGGCGTCTCCGAGGAGGACGTGGTCGACGGCCTCGCGGTCGGCAACGCCTACACCGCCTCCTCGCTCGACTCGCCGGCCCCCGAGGACGACGGCGGCGAGGGCTCCCTGGCCGACCGGCTCGGCTACGAGGACGCGGCCCTGGAAGGCGTGGAGTACCGCGAGTCCCTGAAACCCCTGCTGGCCAAACTCCCGCCCCGGGAACGGCGGATCATCATGCTGCGCTTCTTCGCCAACATGACCCAGTCGCAGATCGGCGAGGAGGTCGGCATCTCCCAGATGCACGTCTCCCGGCTGCTCACCCGGACCCTGGCCCAGCTCAGGGACGGCCTCATCGCGGACTGAGGGCCCGAGCCCCGACGAGGGGCGCGGGAGCCTGCGCGATCAGCTCCCGCGATGTGGCAGCCGCCGGACGGACGTGGCACGTCGCAAGGCGCAGGGGCCCCGGTGCACGAGGCTTCTCATATGACGCAGCGTCAGGCAGCATGACCTGATGCTGCACACCGGAACGGTTCGCACGTCGGCACGGACGCGTGGCCGCCGAACCGCCGTCACGGCGGCGTCGGCGGCCGTCGTCGTTCTGGGCGGGGTGCTGGCCGCCTGCGGGGGCTCCGGCCCGGGCGGCGGTTACACCGCGGTCGGCGCGGGACCGGGCGGTCCGACGGCCGTGGCGCCGACGGGATCGGTCACGCTGGTGCCGCTGGACGGGCCGAAGGGTCACGGAACGGGCGGAGAAGCCGTGCACGGCCGGCCGCGCACGGCCAACTCGAACCCTGCTCCCAGTGGTTCAGCCGGCACTGCGCGCCCCCCGGCCGCCACGCCGACGCCCCACCACACCCCTACAGGGCACGGCAGGGCCCCGGTCCCCGGCACACCGGAGCCGGGCGGCGGCCAGGAGGGCCGTACGACACCGCCGGCCGGCTCGCCGAGCCCAACTGCCGTACCGGGCACGCCCGCTGCACCCGCCGACCTCTCCTGGGGCGCACCGGCGACCGAGGCCGCCGACAAGCGCTGGTGCCAGGAGGTGACCGTCGGATTCCGCAACTCCGGCGGTACGGAGGTGCGTTCGGGCGAGGTGACGTTCGGGACGCACATCATCGGCGCGCTCGGCATCGACTGGGGGACGGTCGAGTCGGCCGTGGGGCTGCCGGTGCCGATCGGGCCGGGTGCACGGAAGGAACCGACCTGGACGGTGTGCGTCGACGCCTGGCGCGTGCCGTTGGGCATGCACATCGAGACGCGGGACGTGTCCGTCCGCTGGGAGTAGGTCCTACTTCAGCGCCAGCCAGGCGACGCCGGCCACGACGGCGAGCGCCACGACGACACCGACGATGAGACCGATCCGGGAGCCGGAGGAAGAGGAGGCCGCCTGCTGCCGGCTCCCCTGAGGAGCCTCGTCCACGAACGCGCGGAACATCTGGGTGCTGCCGGCGGGGTCGTAGTTGCCCTGGGGGCCCTGGGTGTTAGCCATGCCCCGAGACCTTAGCGAAGACGGGCCGGGGCACCCAAGTGGGGGGCCACGGGGACAGACGGGGGCACCCCACCCGCAGCCACCTGGCCATTTACGGTTGCAATACTTGCCTTTGCCAAGTTTTTGCGTCACCCCACCCCGATTTGTTTGCCTGCAGCAACCAAACACGCCTATGGTTGCCCCAAGCAACGAATACGGGAGGTGTGATGGCCGAGCAGGCGCAGTTCGAGGAGCTGGCGCGTCAGCTCAGTGCCGTCGGGGCCGTGAAACGGGACCTGGGGCGGATCCTGCCGCACGAGTGTCCGGCAGGCTCCGCGGCCGTGCTGACCCTGCTCGGCCGCCACGGGGACATGCGCATGAGCAAGCTCGCCGAGCTGCTCTCCGTGGACATGTCGGTGACCAGCCGGCACGTCGCGCACGTCGCCGCACGCGGCTGGATCGAGCGGCTCCCGGACCCCGCGGACAAGCGCTCACGCATCCTGCGCCTGACGCCCGAGGGCCTGGAGCAGCTCGAGGAGCTGTCCCGGCGGACCACGCACCTGCTCGCCGAGCGGCTGGCCGACTGGACCGACGAGGAGGTCGGCCAGCTGATCCGGCTGATGACGCGCCTGCGCGCGTCCTTCGGCGACTGCCGGTCCGCCCCGCTCCGGCTGCCCGCTCCCGTAGTCGAAGAGACCACCCGTACACCCGCAAGCACGTAAGAGAAGGAAGCCCATGGCAACGACCACACCAGCCGGTGTGCGGGCTCACGCCAAACACGGGGGAGGCGCAGGTCACGCCCCGATGACGCACCGGCAGATCATGGAGGCCCTGTCCGGCCTGCTGCTCGGCATGTTCGTGGCGATCCTGTCGTCCACGATCGTCTCCAACGCCCTGCCGGAGATCATCGGTGACCTCGGCGGCGGTCAGTCCGCCTACACCTGGGTGGTCACCGCCGCCCTGCTGTCGATGACCGCGGCCACTCCCCTGTGGGGCAAGCTCGCCGACCTGTACAGCAAGAAGGCGCTCGTCCAGATAGCCCTCGTCATCTACGTGGTCGCCTCGATGGCGGCCGGCCTGTCGCAGAACCCCGGCATGCTCATCACCTTCCGGGTGTTCCAGGGCATCGGCGTCGGCGGTCTGTCCGCCCTGGCGCAGATCGTCATGGCGGCGATGATCTCCCCGCGTGAGCGCGGCCGTTACTCCGGCTACCTGGGCGCCACCTTCGCCGTCGCCACCGTCGGCGGCCCGCTGCTCGGCGGTGTCATCACCGACACCTCCTGGCTGGGCTGGCGCTGGTGCTTCTACGTCGGTGTCCCGTTCGCGATCATCGCCCTGTTCGTGCTGCAGAAGACGCTGCACCTGCCCGTGGTCAAGCGGGAGGTCAAGGTCGACTGGGGCGGCGCGTTCTTCATCTCGGCCGCCGTCTCGCTGCTGCTGGTCTGGGTCACCTTCGCCGGTGACAAGTACGACTGGCTGTCCTGGCAGACCTACGCGATGGTCGGCGGTGCGATCGTCCTCGGCGGGCTGTTCGTGCTCGTCGAGTCCAGGGCGAGCGAGCCGATCATCCCGCTGCGCCTGTTCAAGAACCGCACGATCACGCTGGCCTCGCTGGCCTCGCTGTTCGTCGGTGTCGCGATGTTCTCGGGCACCGTGTTCTTCAGCCAGTACTTCCAGCTCGCCCGTGACGAGTCCCCGACGATGTCCGGCGTTCTCACGATCCCGATGATCGGCGGTCTGTTCGTCTCCTCCACCGTCTCCGGTCAGCTCATCACCCGTACCGGCCGCTGGAAGGCATGGCTGGTCGGCGGGGGCCTGCTGGTGACGGCCGGTCTGGGAATGCTCGGCAGCCTCCGCTACGACACCGACTACTGGAAGATGGCCATCTGGATGGCCCTGCTGGGTCTCGGCATCGGCATGATGATGCAGAACCTGGTCCTCGCCACGCAGAACCAGGTGGCGCCGTCCGACCTCGGCTCCGCCAGCTCCACGGTCACCTTCTTCCGCTCCCTCGGTGGTGCGGTCGGCGTCTCCGCCCTCGGTGCGGTGATGTCCCGCCGGATCACGCACTACGTCGAGGACGGCGTCTCCACGCTGAGCCCGAAGTACCAGAAGGCCCTGGCCGGCGGCTCCGGCTCCACCGACAGCATCCCGGACATGGACGCGCTCCCGAAGCCCATCCGGACTCTGCTGGAGAGCGCCTACGGCCACGGCATCGCCGACGTCTTCATGATCGCGGGTGCCCTCGCGGCCATCGCCTTCCTGATCACGCTGTTCATCAAGGAGGTCCCGCTGAAGACCAAGGGTGCGCTGGCCCAGGCCGCCGAGGGCAGCACCCCTGCCGGGACCCCGGCCGAGCAGCAGGCCGCCGTCGCGGCGGCCACCGCTGAGGCTCCGGCCCGGCAGCAGGTGCCCGGGTGGGCCGGCCCGGTGGCCGACGAGGACGGCACCGCGGCGACCGCGAGCACGCAGCTCACCTCCGTCGCCACCGTCGCCGGGCCCGGTGCGGCCGGCGGCACCCCGGTGCACGGCTTCGTCCGCGGCGCCGAGAGCGCCCCGGTCCCGCAGGCCGCGGTCACGCTGATCTCGCTGTCCGGCCGCCAGCTCGGCCGATCGGTCGCCCAGGCCGACGGTTCCTACGCGCTGGCCGCCCCCGGCACCGGGTCGTACGTCCTGATCGCCGCCGCCGACGGCTACCAGCCGCAGGCCTCCACCGTCGTGGTGGGCGAGGAACCGCTGTCGTACGACATCCTGCTCAGCGGCACCAGCGGGCTGACCGGTGTGGTCCGGGCCGCGGGGAGCGCGCTGCCGGTCAAGGACGCGATGGTGATCGTCACCGATGTGCGCGGTGACCTGCTGGCCACCGCCGCCACCGGCGAGCAGGGCGACTTCGCCCTCGTCGACCTGGTGCCGGGCACGGTGACCGTCGCGGTCAACGCGAACGGGTTCCGGCCGCGCGCCCTGCCGGTCGAGGTCGGCGTCACCGGCGTCACCCGGATCGAGGTCGACCTGGACGCCGGCGCCCGGCTCCAGGGTGTGGTCCGCGCCCCGCACGGTCCGCTGGCCGACGCCCGGGTGACCCTGGTCGACCACGCGGGCAACGTGGTCGGCACGGCCACCACCGGTGTGGACGGGGCGTACGCCTTCACCGACCTGAACGGCGGCGAGTACACCGTCATCGCGACCGGCTACCCGCCGGTGGCCACCGCACTGACCGTCGTCGGCCCCGGAGTGGACGGCCACGACATCGAACTCGCCCACCCCGGCGAGTAGTCACACCCCGGCCCGTGGCGGTGCGCACCCTGAGCGGAGGGCGCGCCCGCCGCGGGCCGGTCTCATACGACCAGTTTTTGAGCTTTTCCAGGGAGAGAACGGGATGGGACTGACCGCGAGGATCCGTACGCGGGACGGGTGGGCCGTGTCGCACGCGGTCGTCACGGTGACCGACATGACCGGTACGCAGGTGCTGCGGGCCGAGACGGACACCGAAGGGGCCGTACGGGACACCACCGAGCTGGCGCCGGGCGCGTACACCGTGATCGTGACCGCCGTCGGATACGCGCCCGCCGCGTCCAGCGCGATCGTCACCGCGAGCGGCCGGGCCGAGGTCGGCACGGTGACTCTGGCCCGGCAGGGCGGCACCGAACTGCCGCCGCCCGGCCCCTGGACCATCGACCCGGCGCACTCCTCCGTCGCGGCGGTCGCCCAGCACCTGGGGATCTCCAGCGTGCACGGCCGGTTCACGGAGTTCGGCGGCGCGATCGAGATCGCACCGGACGACGTCACCAAGTCCCGGGTGGCGGCGGTGATCCGCGCGGCCTCCGTCGACACGGGCAATGCCATGCGTGACACCCACCTGAAGTCCGCGGACTTCCTCGACGTCGAGCGGCACCCCGAGATCACCTACCGCTCGACGGGCGTGACGGCCGCGGGTTCGGACCGCTGGACGGTGCACGGCGAGCTGTCCCTGCACGGGGTCGTACGCCCCGTCGACCTGGACCTCGCCTACCTGGGCACCGGCGCGGACCCGTGGGGCGGCACCCGCGCCGCGTTCCGCGCGACCGCCGAACTGCAGCGTGAGGACTTCGCCATGAACTACAACCAGGTCCTCCAGGCGGGCATCGCCGCCATCGGCACGACGCTGAAGGTGGAGCTGGACATCCAGGCGGTGCAGGGCGACTCGCTGCCCATGGCCTGACACCCGGTCGGTGTCCTCAGCAGGGTCAGGACGGCCGGCCCGCTTCGCCCTAGGGTGCAGGCATGGCACCGAACATCGCTACCAACACCCGTGTATCGCTGGACGAGCTGCTGGACTTCGTACGGCCCCGGCACCGTGCCCTGCTGATCACCCGGCGGGCCGACGGCTCCCCGCAGGCATCGCCGCTGACCTGCGGGGTGGACGACTCGGGACGGATCGTCGTCTCCACCTACCCCGAGCGGGCCAAGACCCGCAACGCCAGGCGTGACCCCCGGGTCGCCCTGATCGTCCTCAGCGACGACTGGAACGGGCCCTGGGTCCAGATCGACGGCACCGCCGAGGTCATCGACGCACCCGGCTCCGTGGAACCACTGGTCGAGTACTACCGCAACATCGCCGGCGAGCACGCCGACTGGGACGAGTACCGGGAGGCGATGGTCAAGCAGGGCAAGTCGATCATCCGGGTGACACCCCAACGCTGGGGGCCGGTGGCCACGGGCGGCTTCCCGGCACGGCCCGCGGCCGACGAACAGTAGTCGGCCGCGGGCGACAGCCACGGGAGACAGGCACCAGGCATCAGGAAGCCCGGGCATCAGGCAGCCTCGGGCGACGGGCAGCGGTCTGCCGTCACCGCGACCAGGAGTCAGCCGCGGCCGGCGACCAAAAGCCGGCCACAGCCGGCCACGGCCGGCGGCCAGGGTCAGCCGCGGGCCACCATCGCCTCGATGCCCGCAACCAGCAGGTCCAGGGCGAAGGTGAAGTCACGGTCCATCATCTCGGCCACCGTGTCGCCGCCGCGGGCCGCCATGAGGTTCTTGGACTCCTCCATGACCTCGGCGGTCCCCGGCACCTCGGCCACCACCGTCATGGCCTGCTCGAAGTACTCGTCGGGGCTCAGCCCGGTGTCCGCGATCCGGCCGAGGAAGTGCCCCTCGATCGTCCCGTAGCCGTACACGAACTGGAAGACGGCCGCGATCGCCCCGGTCACCCCGTGGACGGGCAGCCCCGCCCGGCGGATGACCTGCTGGACCACGCGGGAGAAGGCGACCGAGTTCGGGCCGATGTTGAGGTAGCGCCCGGCCAGCGGTGACAGCCAGGGGTGGCGGACCAGTAGCCCCCGGTAGGCGGTGGCCAGCGCCCGCAACTGCTCGCGCCAGTCCTCGTCCGCGTTCTCCGGATCGGGCAGCCGCAGCTCGGCGTAGGTCGCGTCCAGGGCGAGTTCGAGCAGGTCGTCCTTGGTGTCGACGTACCAGTACAGGGACATCGCGGTGACGTTCAGCTCGGCGGCCAGCCGCCGCATGGAGAACTTCGCCAGCCCCTCGGCGTCCAGCAGCCGCACGGACACCTCGGTGATCCGCTCACGGTCCAGCCCGGACGGCTGCCCGCTGCGCCCGCTCCGCCGGTCCTTCCTCTCCAGCCACACACTGGCCCGCGCCGACCGACCTGCCTGCTTCGTCACCGGCGGCCCTTCCTCGATTCCGATCACTGCTCAAGATGCTAGGGCTGCGGCCGGCCCGAGGGGCGCGGGCCGTGTCGATGTACGGCTGCCGCCACGTGAGCGCGACCAACCCGGAACGCACCCGCAGCCGCCCGACCGCCCGACCGCCCATCCGCAGCCGCAGCCGCAGCCGCAGCCGCAGCCGCACAACGACTACCCATCCCCCCGAGTCCTCAGGCGGACACCCGCTCGGCCCGCCGGAGAAGTCCCGCTGCCAGCAGCCCACCCAGCAGCACGGCGACGGCCCCGACCAGCTGCCCCGCGCCCAGACCGGAGGACAACGACTTCCCCGAGGCCACGGAAGAGCTGAGCACAGCACCGAGCACGGCGACACCGAGCCCGTTCCCGAACTCGGCCGACGTTCCGTTGATCCCGGCCCCCACCCCGGCCTTCTCCGGAGGAATCGCGCTCATGATGGCGTGTGCCATCGCCGGGTTCGCGACAGCGCACCCGCCACCGATCAGCAGCAGCCCGAGCAGCGTCCCCGCATAACCACCGGAGTCCACCTCCGCGATGCACACCAGGCCCCCGGCCATCAGCACCATGCCCAGCGCGATCGACACCGGTGTGCCCAGCCGCGCCGACCACTTCGCCGGCAGTCCGCTGAAGTTGAGCACCACCACCGTGAGCGCCAGCGGAGCGGTCCGCAGACCGGCCTCCAGCGGCTCGTAGCCGAGCACGAACTGGAGGTGCTGGGTCAGCAGGAACAGCGCGCCGCCCATGCCGAAGGCGCGGCTCTTGGATGATCCAGCGCTGGGGATGACCGTGGGGGCAGACATGCCGTACACCGTATAGCGGTCGCTATACGGTGTACAACGCGGTTTCCCGGTCGGCCCGGCCGCCTCAGCGGGTCGCCTCAGCCGGCCCTCAACCACCGGCCCGCCCTCACAACCGGTCCTCGGGCGGCCGTCTCAGCCGCTCGTCCTCTGCGTGAGGTCGTAGAAGGTGGCCGAACCGACCGTCACCTTCTTGAAGTTGCTCTGGACCCACGAGCTGATCTGCGAGGCGGTGCCGCTGTTGCCGCCGCCCCCGCCGAAGCCACCGCCGAAGCCACCGCCGGCGATGAAGTAGTGGATCCTCCCCTCGTCCGCGTACTTCTTGAACCGGGCCAATGTCGGGGACGGGTCGGTGCCGTTGAAGCCGCCGATCGCCATCACCGGGTCCCCCGTGGCGAGTTGGTAACCGGCCGCGTTCTGGCTGCCGATGGAGGCGGCGACCCAGGTGTACCGCGAGGCGTTCTTCTCCAGCAGCTTCCTGGCCTCGGTGGAGACGCTCGCGCCGGTCAGCAGACCGCCGGCGCCACGGCCGCCGCCCATGCCGCCCTCGCCCGTCCGGCCGCCACCGGGGAAGCCGTTGTCGTTCTGCGGACCTGGCTGCCCCGGCTGCCCCTGCTGTCCTGGCTGCCCCTGCTGTCCTGGCTGTACCGGGGCGTTCCCGTTCCCGTTCCCGTTCTGCTGGTTCCGGCCCGGCATGCCGCCGCCGATGCCGCCACCACCGGGGAAGCCGTTGCCGGGGCCGCCCTGCTGACCCTGCCGGCCCGGTCCTGCGGGCATCCCGGCGACGCCGCCGCGCATGCCGTCACCGCCGCCGGGGCCGCCCATCGTGCTCGCACCCACCGGGCCGGCCGTGACGATCGAGCCGGTGTGGCCCTCCTGCAGGGTGCTCAGGGTGTATGCCGCCGGTCCGGCCAGCGCGGCCACCAGACCCACCGCCGCCGCCCAGAGAGCCGCAGGCCGGGAGATCCGCCCGGTGAGGACGAGACCGAACGCGGCGGCCGCCCCGCCGGCCAGGACCAGCCACTTCAGCCAGGGCACATAGCCGGACGTGCGGTCGAGCAGGACGTACCCCCACCCCGCCGCCGCGACGACGGACGCGGCGAGTGCGACCGACGCCCACGACTCCCGCCGCCTCTCCCACAGCAGCCCGGCGCCCATGCCGGTCACGGCCGCGAGGTAGGGGGCGAGGGCCACGGTGTAGTACTGGTGGAAGATGCCGGCCATGTAGCTGAAGACCGCCATGGTCATGAGCAGCGAGCCGCCCCAGACCAGGAACGACGCCCGGGTGACGGACGTCCGGCGCAGCTTCCGGGTGGCCACGAGCCCCGCGGCCAGCAGGATCAGCGCGGACGGCAGCAGCCAGGAGATCTGGCCGCCGATCTCGGAGTCGAACATCCGGTCCCAGCCGGTCTCGCCCCACCGGCCGGAGCCGTTCCCGCCGCCACCGGCGCCCACGCTGCCGGTCTCGTCGCCGTTGAGCCGGCCCAGGCCGTTGTAGCCGAAGGTCAGCTCCAGGAAGCTGTTGTTCTGCGAACCGCCGATGTACGGCCGGCTGGAGGCCGGCCACAGCTCGACGACCGCGACCCACCAGCCGCCCGAGACGACCAGCGCCAGCGTCGCCGCGGCCAGCTGCCCGAAGCGCTTCTTCAACGGCACCGGCGCGCACACCGCGTACACGACCGCAAGCGGCGGCAGGACGAGGAACGCCTGCAGGGTCTTGGTGAGGAACGCGAAGCCGATCGCGACACCGGCCCACACCAGCCGGCCGGTACGGCCGTCCTCCACGGCCCGGACGACGAAGTAGCAGGCCACCGCCATCAGCAGGGCCAGCATGGCGTCCGGGTTGTTGAACCGGAACATCAGCGCCGCGACAGGGGTGAGCGCGAGCACCGCACCCGCGATCAGACCGGCCGCCGGGCTGAACCGGCGGCGCACGGCGGCGTACACGACGGCGACGGTCGCCACGCCCATCAGCACCTCGGGCACCAGCATCGCCCACGAGCCGAGACCGAAGACCCGGACCGACAGCTCCATCGGCCACAGCGAGGCCGGGGGCTTGTCCACGGTGATGGCGTTGCCGGCGTCCAGCGAACCGAAGAAGAACGCCTTCCACGATGTGCTGCCCGCCTGGACGGCCGCCGAGTAGAAGGAGTTGGCGTAGCCGGAGGAGCTGAGGTTGCAGAGGTAGAGCAGGAGGGTGGCGGCCAGCAGACCGAGGAAGGCCGGGCGGACCCAGCGGGGGTCCTCGGGACGGCCTCGCCACAGTCTGCGCACGAACGGTTGCCGGGGCTCGCCGGCCCCGGGTCGCAGTGGTGGCGCGGTGGGCTGCGGCCTCCCGGCGGCCGTGCCGCTTCGCTGGGCGGCCGGCAGGTCGTGGTGCGTGGTCATCGGGCATCCCCCGGATCGGTGTCGTGAGGGCGCACCGGCTGCAGTCGCATGGTCGTGTCGCTCCGGCTGCCGTCCGGGTCCGGGAAGACCCAGGCACGGAAGAGCAGGAACCGCAGCACGGTCGCCGCGAGGTTGGCGGCGATGAGCACCGCCAGCTCGGTGGAGTGCGCAGGGCTGTCGGTGGCCGCGTTCAGGGCGGCGAGCGAGCCGCTGGTCAGGGTCAGGCCGATACAGAAGACGACCAGGCCCTGCGCCTGGTGCCGCACCGCGCCGCTGCGGCCGCGCACCCCGAAGGTGAGGCGTCGGTTGGCGGCCGTGTTGGCCATGGCCGACACCAGCAGCGCGAGGGCGTTGGCGAACTGCGACCCGGTGACCTGCCGGAAAAGGCTGTACAGCAGCAGATAGCAGAGGGTGGACAGCGCGCCGACCGCGCAGAAGCCGACCAGCTGGCGGGCCAGGCCCCCCGGCACGCCGGTCAGATCGCGGTCGCGCGGGTCGTCGCCGAAGGGCCGGGTCAACCGGTCCAGCGGCAGCGAACCGGTGGCCAGGGCCTTGCCGACCCGCCACACACCCCTCAGGTCGTCGGTGGCCGTCTCCACGATGTGCACGGTGGAGTCGGGGTCGTCGACCCAGTCGACCGGCACCTCGTGGATGCGCAGGCCGGCCCGCTCGGCGAGCACCAGCATCTCGGTGTCGAAGAACCAGCCGGTGTCCTGCACCAGCGGCAGCAGCACCTGCGCCACGTCCCGCCGTATCGCCTTGAAGCCGCACTGCGCGTCCGAGAAGCGGGCCTGGAGCGAACCGCGCAGGATCAAGTTGTAGGCCCGGCTGATGAACTCCCGCTTGGGGCCGCGCACCACCCGGGAGGAGCGGGCCAGCCGGGAGCCGATCGCCAGGTCGGAGTGACCGGAGATCAGCGGCGCCACCAGCGGCAGCAGGGCGTTGAGGTCGGTGGACAGGTCGACGTCCATGTAGGCGAGGACCGGGGCGTCCGACCCCGACCACACGGTCCGCAAGGCCCGGCCCCGCCCCTTCAGCTCCAGGCGGAAGCCGGCGACCTCGGGAAGCTCCGCCGCCAGCCGCGCCGCCACCAGCGGGGTGGCGTCCGTGGACGCGTTGTCGGCGATCGTGATGCGGAACGCGTACGGGAAGGTACGTGTGAGGTGCGCGTGCAGTCTGCGGACGCACGGCTGGAGGTCTTTCTCCTCGTTGTAGACGGGGATGACCACGTCCAGGACAGGCGATCCGGCGTCTGCGGCCGGGAGGTGCTCCCGCGCCGGCAAGGTGCCGGGAGAAGAGTCGGTTCGCATGGCACCGACTCTCGTCAGACCTCCTGTTGCGCCCATGTGGTGGCGCTGTGCTGTGCCTGTGGAGTCGGTTGCCGGTTCAGTTCCGGCGCCGGCCGGGGAACGGCCGGGGTGAGCGCCGGCAGATGCACGGTGAACACCGTGTGTCCGGGCGCGCTGTCCACGGTCACGGCACCGCCGTGCGCGGTGGCCACGGCCTCCACGATGGCGAGCCCGAGTCCCGTGGAACCGGTGGCGCGGGACCGTGCGGAGTCCCCGCGGGCGAACCGTTCGAATACATGCGGCAGCAGATCCGGCGGGACGCCCTGCCCGTTGTCCTCCACGTCGACGCACATCCACGGCCCGCGCCGCTGCACCCGCGCGGTGACGGTCGTACCGGGCGGGGTGTGGTTGCGGGCGTTGCCCAGCAGGTTCACCAGCACCTGCTGCAGCCGGGCCGCGTCCGCGGACACCGGCGCCGGCTCGTCGGGCAGTTCGAGCCGCCAGTCGTGGTCCATGCCGGCCGCGCGCGCGTCGCTGACGGTGTCCACGACGAGCGGGATGAGATCGGTGTGCTCGAACTGGAGCGGGCGCCCGGCATCGAGCCGGGCGAGCAGCAGCAGGTCCTCGACGAGCAGGGTCATCCGACCGGCCTCGGACTCGATCCGCCCGAGGGCGTGCCGGGTGTCGGGGCCGACCTGTTCGCGCCCGCGTCTGGTGAGCTCGGCGTACCCCCGGATGGAGGCGAGCGGGGTCCGCAGCTCATGGCTGGCGTCGGCGACGAACTGCCGTACCCGCGTCTCGCTCTGCTGCCGGGCGTGCAGGGCGCCGTGGACGTGGTCGAGCATCCGGTTCAGCGCCGAGCCGACCTGGCCGACCTCGGTGTGCGGGTCGCACTCCGACTCCGGGACCCGCTCGCTGAGGTTGACCTCGCCGGTGTGCAACGGGAGTTCGGAGACCCGGGTGGCGGTGGCGGCGACCTTGCGCAGCGGACGGGTGGCGACGCCGACGAGCACATGGCCGGCGATTCCGGCGGCGACCAGACCGGCGGCGGTGACACTGATCTCGACGAGGATCAGGGTGTTGATGTTGTCGTCGGTGTCCTTGGTGGGCAGGGCGACGTAGAAGGCGTCGCTGCCGTCCCGGCTCGCCATGTACTTGACGAGGTAGTTCCCGAGCCCCGGGAGTTCCACGGTGTGCGCCGTGCCGTCCTTCGGGACGGCGTCGAGCGCCTTCTTCTGGGCGGTGCTCAGGGCGACGGCGCGGGAGCGCTTGAAGTAGCCCTTGTCGTCGTTCTGCTGCCGGGCGACGGCCGCACTCCTGATCGAGGAGTTCTGCAGACAGGCGGCGATGGTCCCGAGCGGTGTCGGCCCCCTCGTCAGCAGGTCCTCGACCTTGGTGCTCGGCGTGGCGGTGTCCGGGACGCCGGGCACCTGCGGGCCTGCCGTGCCGCCCGGCTCCTGCTGCATGTGCCCGACCGCGCGCACGGCGATTTCGGTGACCTTGCCCTCCAGCTGGTCGTAGAGGTGGCTGCGCAGCGCGAGCGTGGTCACCGTGCCGATCACCGCGCACACCACGGCGATCAGCACCACGGACGCGACGACGAGCCGGGTCCGCAGGGTGCGCCGCTTTCCCTCCCCCGCTCCCGGCTTCGCCCGGACGGGGGAACCTTCACGTCGCCTCCGCGTACGCGGCCGTCGTCGCCCGCTCATGACACGGCGGGCTTGATCAGATAACCGGCCCCCCGCCGGGTGTGGATCATGGGCTCGCGGCCCGCGTCGATCTTGCGCCGCAAGTACGAGATGTACAGCTCCACGACGTTGGCCTGGCCGCCGAAGTCGTACGACCAGACCCGGTCCAGGATCTGTGCCTTGCTGAGCACACGCCGCGGGTTGCGCATGAGGAAGCGCAGCAGCTCGAACTCGGTGGCGGTGAGATGGATGGACTCGCCGGCCCGCGAGACCTCGTGGCTGTCCTCGTCGAGGGTCAGGTCCCCCACCACCAGCACGGAGTCGGACCGCCGGTCGGCGGCTCCGGACCGGCGGATGAGCCCACGAAGCCGCGCGACGACCTCCTCCAGGCTGAACGGCTTGGTGACGTAGTCGTCACCGCCGGCGGTGAGCCCGGCTATACGGTCCTCCACCGCGTCCTTGGCCGTGAGGAAGAGGACGGGCACATCGGGCAGTTCGCGGCGCAGCCGGCCGAGGACGGCCAGCCCGTCCATGTCCGGCAGCATCATGTCGAGCACCACCGCGTCGGGCCGGAACTCACGGGCCGTCCGGACGGCCCCCTGCCCGTCCCCCGCGCTCCTGATCTGCCAGCCCTCGTAACGAAGAGCCATGCTCAGCAGTTCGGTGATCGACAGCTCGTCGTCCACCACAAGCACTCGGACGGGGCTCCCGTCCGGCCTCAGCAGTTCGGTGCGCCCCTGGGGCGAGGTCGTGGTCATGGTGGACACCCTGTCGGGATCCTCTGAGAAGACACTTTTCGGAGTCTGTGTTTTTCCTGAGAAACACACAGGCACCTCTCAGGGAAGGGCTGGGAGGGCGCAACAGGGGCGCGGCTCAGAACAGCCCTTCCGGTTCCCTCCTGAACTCCCGCACGGGAAAGGCCAGTCCGCTCTCGGCCGCGGTCGCGGGCAACAGCTCCCAGCCGGTCATCAGCCGGGTGTCCAGCACGGCCACCCCGCGTCCGCCGACCGCCAGATGGAGATCGGGCCCGGCCGCGGCGAGCAGCTCACCGCTCACGGCACCGCCCGGAACGAGTTCCACGACGTCCCCGAACGGCGCCTCGACTCCCCGGATCCCGAAGGCTCCGACGTGATCGGCGACGCGACAGGGCTCCACCCGCAAGGACTCCGGCCACCCGGCGAGCGCGACGGCCCGCGCATGCAGTTCCCGCACCTCGGCGGCACGCTCCCCCTCCGACGCCGGCAGCACCGACCGCACCGCCCGCTTCTCGGCGTACGGAATCCGGTCCGGCACCTGCAGCGCGGCCCGCAGCAACTCCTCGGTGCGCCGCGCGGCCATCAGCGGACCGGTGCCGAGCCAGGTGAAGCAGACGGCGCCCTGTTCGAGCAGCCGGGCCGGCCCGCGCTCGACAGCGGTGATGCCGACCTTCACCATGCCCGGTCCGAACCACGCCAGATACACCCGGTACGGCCGCGGATCGTCCGCGATGGTGTCCGCGGCCACGGAATGCGCCCGGTGCAGCCGCGCGCACTCCTCGCAGCGGGCCCCCGTACTGCGCCCCGGCACGGCGGCCCGCGCCGGGCAGGCATGCCCGCGCGCCCCCACACACGTACGCACTCCCCCCTCCGGAACCGCGAAGGCGACCCGCTTCCCCCAGGGCAGCGCACTGCGCCGCCCGCCGTCCCAGCCCAGCACGGGACCGTCCGGCGACCACCGCAGCCCCGAGCACTTCCACACCTGTGCCATCACTTGCGAGGGTAGGGGCCGGCTCTGACAACGGGCTGGGAGGAGGTCGGACTGCTCGGCAGGTGAGGTCCGGCTGCTCGGCAGGTGAGGCGTCCGCTGCTCGGCAGGTGAGCCGGCCTGCTCCAGGAGTACCCTCGCCCCGCAAGTTGATCACGTGTCCCCGTTGGGCGACGATGACTCCATGAGTCACGGCTTACGGCGTATCAGCGGACTGATTGTCCTGGTCGCGGGCATCGCCTTGGCCAGTTGGCTGGTCTTCGGGGCGCCGCACGACTGGCACGGCGCCAAGGCACTCTGGCGCATGGCCTTCGGCTTGAGCGCTCTGGGGATGGTCAGCGGCTCGCCGATGCTGATCTTCCCTGACACCTCCGCAAGCGAAGACGCCCCCGCAGCCGAAGACACCCGCGAGGACGACGACATCCGCGAGGACGAGGGCCCCTGAGGGGAAGCGGCCCCGGGGCTGTTCCCGGCCGGGTGGCGGCGGAGAGTCCTGTTCGGGTTGTGCCGGGTTGTCCGGGCGCTCGGGTGTGGGCAAATTGAACAGTGACCACCGACCCCACACCATGGGACATGTGATGACCTCGCCCCGTGAACCGGAGTCCTCGCCCCGTGGACCGGAGTCCTCGCCCCACCTGGGCCTGAACGGGAACCGATCGCCGATGAATGCGAAGCTGGCGCGGCTGGAGGAGGAGAACGCCCAGCTCAGGCAGGCGGTCGAGTCCCATGCGGTCATCGATCAGGCGATCGGCGTTCTCATGGCCGTGTACAAGCTGCCGGCCGCCGATGGCTGGGACGCGCTGCAAACCGTGTCCCAGCATCTCAACATCAAGCTCCACAGCATCGCAGAGGACGTCCTCGGCTGGGCCCTGGGACAGCCCTGGCCGGAACAGGTGCGGCGGGAACTTGAGCAGCATGTGCGGCGGTGCCGTCAGCCCTGACAGCCGCAGCCGCCCTCGCCCTCGCCTCCTGCTGACCCGTCCGGGGTCCTCACCACCGAGGCGGTGCGGCCCTCGGACCTGCTCCCGGAACTCGGTGTCCCAACGGCGGGACGACGAAGCGCAGTTGCGGCGTGGAGGCGTCAGCGCACGGAGTCGGCCGGGTGGGGGTGGGTGCTCGGGGTGGCTCAGCCTCTGCGGGGTCGTACTCGGCTGTTCGGGCAACGAAGCGAGCTGCCGTGCCGGGCGTCGCGGACGTCAGAGGTCCTCGACCTGTGATCATGAGGCGTTCGTGGAAAGTGGTCGATGAGCAGCTCCAGGTCGCGGGGCCGATGGCCGCCGTCGTGTGACGCTCACGGAACGCACTGTAGGTGATCTGGTGAACTGGTTGACCTCGCTGCCGGCAGTGGCGCTGGTCGTGGGCGGGCTCGTGTTTGCCTTGCTGGTCGCGGCCGCGGCGCGGGTCGGCGTCCGGGCGCTGGTACCGGCCGGGGAACAGGACCGGGTGCCGCAGATCGCCATGCCTCTGATGCCGACGCTCGGCGCCGCCTTCGCGATCTTTGCGGCACTCTCACTGGCCAGCGAGGCCGGCTACCTGCGCGCGGCGGAGGCGCTGGTGAGCGACGAGGCGGCCTCGGCCTCCCGCCTGGCCTGGGCGGCGACAAGTCCGCGGGTCCGGTCGGAGCCGATCCATACGGCACTGCTGGACTACTTGCGGACCACGCGTACCAGGGAATGGGAGGGGCCGGCAGCGTCGTCCGGGGACGACCCGGCCACCGCTCGCGCGATCGCACGACTGGAGCGGAGTGTGCGCACCGAGGCGGCCCGGCCCGAGGTGGGAACCCCGACAGGCACCGAGCTGGTGGCTTCCCTGGACGGTGTCACCAGTAGCCGTCGCGCCCGCGTCGCGGCCGCCTCGCGCGACGTTTCCGCGCTCTACGTCGTCACGCTCGCGGTCAGCGGCCTGGCCATGATCGTGAACTCCGGCGCGCTGGTCTTCCGCAGCAGTCTGCGAACGTCACTGCTCGTCGTGGGTGTTGCGAGTGTGGTCGGGCTCAGCCTGGCGTTGCTCTTCGCACTCAGCGCGCCCTGGAGTGGACCGTTCATCGTCAGCGGGCATCCGCTCGACACGATCACCGGGGACCTGAAGTCCGGCTTCTTCCACGGTGTCCCGTAGCCGGCGGGCACGATCGGTACGCCGGCCACCGATCACCGGCGGCCGTTGCCGCCCGGCCCATTTTGCCGTGCACAGTTGCCGCACACCTCTGAAACGCAAGAGGCCCCGGAGTGATCCGGGGCCTCTAACCTGTGTGCACTCGGCAGGATTCGAACCTGCAACCTTCTGATCCGTAGGATCGGGCAGGTTGGCGGGCGGAGGCTCCGCCTTCCTCCCGGCTGATCGCTGACGGTCGTGATCAACGGTCTCTGTGTGCCGTCGTTGCCGTCAGGGTTGCCGTCAGATCTGACCGGTGAAACCGACTCGCAGCGTACGCCGGACTTCAGGCCCAGCCAGGCTTGGAGTTACCACTTCCTCTACGGGTTCAAGGCGGCCCGCCTGCGGCGAGCCGCGCGCAGCAGTCAGTCGCTTGGTGTCAGAGAAGGGGGACGTCATGGCGAGGGCGGTTGACTCCGCGACTTCAGGCAGCCACTTTGCCGCGAGCACCGAAGATCACGGCCTCAAAGGCGCTACGCCAACCTAAGTGGCGAGCTCACGAGACCGTTATCGCTCGCCTCCGCCGGAAGAACGGTGGCTGCGGCCGGACCCGCCAGCGGCTTCGTGGCTGCCGCCTCTCTGGGTGGCAGTGTGGTGGTTCAGCACCTTCATGATCTCCGAGGCCAGCACATCTGCCAGAGCGGGCGCGAGAGATTCTGCCAATGCGGTCGCGAGGGTCTGCGCGAGCAGCACCCGTTCCAGTTCCGAGGAACGAGCAGGCGACTGGGAAAGGAACGTCACGGCCGCTTCCATGAGGGCTCCCGCCAGTGGGTCTTTCCCGTGTTTGACACCGGCGCCGGCATGAGGGACTCCGGCATCACGCACAATCTCCTCGAAAATCTCATCGACAAAGGCCCCCAACGGATCCCGCTCCGATTTGTCGTCGGACTCAGCTGCCATCGTGTTTCCTCAGGTCTTCGATTGCCGTACGGGACCTGCCCTCCGGTGCCGACGACTACCGGCACCGGAGGGCAGAGTGTCGCTGATTCCTGTCAGCGGCCCATGAGCGCCGCAAGGAGGAGGGGATTCTGGATCAGCGACTCACCACGCTCTTCGCGGCGGCGGCGCATGAGCGCAGCGAGCAGGAGGGGGTGCTCGATGATCGACTCCTCGCCGCCCTCTTCGCGGCGACGACGCATGAGCGCAGCGAGCAGGAGGGGGTGCTCGATGATCGACTCCTCGCCCCGCTCTTCGCGGCGACGACGCATGAGCGCAGCCAGCAGGAGGGGGTGCTCGATGCCCGACTCCTCGCCCCGCTCTTCGCGGCGACGACGCATGAGCGCAGCCAGCAGGAGGGGGTGCTCGATGCCCGACTCCTCGCGACCCTCCTCACGGCGACGCGCGAGCGCGGCAAGGAGAAGCGGGTGCTCGATGATCGGTTCCTCGCCGCGCTCCTCACGCCGGGACAGCAAGGCTGCCAGTAGAAGCGGGCCGAAGGCGGATTCCTCGCCGAACTCTTCCTGGCCTACGCCAGCCTTTTCACGAGTGGGAGTCTCCGTCGCTGCCGTCATGGGTTCCTCTTTCTTTGACGCATGACTCGGCGGAGTGCTCGGCTGACACCAGCAAGCCTCGCGCTCCACCCTTCAGCCCAATCGTCAATGTGCGCGACACCGACCGCATTTCGATCATGCTCCAATTGGCCGCTGCGTTCCGAGCGGGTGTCGCGGGCGCAATCAGCCGATATAGGGCCGCTCACGATGTTCGAGGAAGTGGCGGATCCGAAGCCGCTGCGTGTGGTGCATCGGCAGCTGATCAATCTCCTCTGGCTGGACGAACCGCAGCTCCGTGGACTCGTCCGAGATCGCGAGCCGGCCCCCGACCACACGAGCGGTGAAGCAGACGTTGAACTGCCTGCGCACCTCACCGTCCGAGTAGGCGATGATGTGGCGAGGGTCGGTGTACGTGCCCACCAGCCCGGTGATCTCTACGTCCAGTCCGGTTTCTTCCTCCACCTCGCGGACGGCCGCTCCCGGGAGTGAGTCGGTCATCTCCATGCCGCCACCTGGCAGCGCCCACAGATCGTTGTCCCTGCGGCGCTGAAGGAGTACGCGCCCTTCGTCGTCGGTGACTACGGCGGACGCGGCGACCACCAGGCTGTTCGGCTCTGGTGCCGCTGGGTCGGCGTAGTACTCGGTCCGTGCCATGGTCACCCTTCTCGTACCGGCGTCGCGGTCTCCCACACTGCGTCGAGGCTGCTGGCGCAGGTGTCGAACATGCCGCCCTTTCCGCTGCGCCGAAGATGCCACACGGGAGCACCGTAGGCGTTCACGCCCCAGACATGGGCATTGACCAGTGCCTGGTCATCCGCACGATAGATCGAGTTGTAGAGCGTGGTGGCATGGGTGCGCACCTCGATGCCAGGTACCCCAGCAAGGGGGCGGTAGTGCATAAGACCGTGTCCTACGTGGTGAGGCGGACGAGTCGCTTGTAGCAGCAGAGGGCGGCCGCGAGTCCGAGAAAGGCCAGGTAGTTGCGGGGATTGC
>NZ_JBVHSK010000024.1:0-92862 GCF_055566415.1 Streptomyces sp. NPDC027663
AAACCCCCCCCCCCCCACCCCCCCCCCCCCCCCCCCCCCCCCCCCCCCCCCCCCCCCCCCCCCCCCCCCCCCCCCCCCCCCCCCCCCCCCCCCCCCCCCCCCCCCCCGGGGCCGGCCCGGTGTTCGGTTCACCTGACGGGAGTGAAGTCCCGTGCCCCGATGAACTCCGGCCGGCGGACCGGGGCCGCGAACGGGTCCACGGCCGTGTTCTCCACGCTGTTGAACACGATGAAGACGTTGCTGCGCGGGAACGGCGTGATGTTGTCGCCCGAGCCGTGCATGCAGTTGCAGTCGAACCAGGTCGCCGAGCCGGCCTTGCCGGTGAACAGCTTGATGCCGTGCCGGCTCGCCAGCTCGGTCAGCGCCTCGTCGGACGGGGTGCCGGCGTCCTGCATCTGCAGGGACTTCTTGTAGTTGTCCTTCGGCGTGGCACCGGCGCAGCCCAGGAACGTCCGGTGCGAGCCCGGCATGATCATGAGGCCGCCGTTGGTGTCGTGGTTCTCGGTCAGCGCGATCGAGACGGACACCGTGCGCATGTTCGGCAGGCCGTCCTCGGCGTGCCAGGTCTCGAAGTCCGAGTGCCAGTAGAAGCCGCTCGCCCCGAAGCCCGGCTTCACGTTGATCCGGGACTGGTGGACGTACACGTCCGAACCGAGGATCTGCCGGGCCCGGCCGACCACCCGCGGATCGCGCACCAGGTTCGCGAACACCTCGCTGATCCGGTGCACCTCGAAGACCGAGCGGATCTCCTTCGACTTGGGCTCGACGATCGAGCGCTCGTCGAGCCGTATCGCCGGGTCGGCGACCAGCCGGTCCAGCTCACTGCGGTAGACCTCGACCTCGTCCGGGGTGATCAGCTGGTCGACGGCGAGGAAGCCGTCGCGCTCGTACGAGTGGAGATCGGCCGTCGAGACCGGGCCCGGGGTGTCCGGGGAGCCCCAGACGACCGGGTCCTGGCGGGGGACGGTCACCTCGGTGGTGCCGCGGGTGGGGTAGAGATCGGTGACGGTGGTCATGGGACGTCACACCTCCTCGGGCTCGGTGAGCAGCGGGTAGACGCCGTTCTCGTCGTGGTCCTCCCGTCCGGTGACGGGCGGGTTGAACACGCAGAGGCAGTGGAAGTCCTCCTTGACCCGCAGCGTGTGCCGCTCGTGTCCGTCGAGGAGGTACATGGTGCCCGGGGTGATCGTGTACGTCTTCCCGGCCTCGTGGTCGGTGAGTTCGGCCTCGCCCCGGGTGCAGACGACGGCCTCGACGTGGTTGGCGTACCACATCGACGTCTCGGTCCCGGCGTACAGGATGGTCTCGTGCAGGGAGAAGCCGACCCGCTCCTTGGCGAGGACGATCCGCTTGCTCTCCCAGGTGCCGGACTTCGCTCTGACGTGCCGGTCGGTGCCTTCGATGTCCTTGAACGATCGCACGATCACGGTGTTGGTCTCCTCCTTGCTGATCAGACGGTTTCCCGGACGGCGCGGGCGAGGACGCGCAGACCCTCGTCCAGCTCGTCGGGGGTGATGGTCAGGGCCGGCAGCAGCTTGACGACCTCGCCCTCGGGGCCGGACGTCTCGATGAGCAGCCCGAGTTCGAAGGCGCGCCGGGCGACCCGCGAGGCACGGTCCTTGTCGTGGAACTCCAGGCCCCACACCAGACCGCGGCCGCGGTACTCCTTCACGTCGGCGAGGTTCTCCTCGGTGACGGCTATCAGCGCCTGCTCGACCTGCTCACCGCGGGCGCGGGTCTGCTTCTCCATGGCCGAGCCGTCGGTCCAGTACGCCTCCAGGGCCGCGGTCGCGGTGACGAAGGCGGGGTTGTTGCCGCGGAAGGTGCCGTTGTGCTCGCCCGGCTCCCACACGTCCAGCTCGGGCTTGAACAGGCACAGCGACATCGGCAGCCCGTACCCGCTGATCGACTTCGACACCGTGACGATGTCCGGCGTGATGCCCGCCTCCTCGAAGGAGAAGAAGGCGCCGGTACGGCCACAGCCCATCTGGATGTCGTCGACGATCAGCAGCATGTCCTGCCGCTCGCACAACTCCTTCAGCGCGCGCAGCCATTCGGGCCGGGCGACGTTGATGCCGCCCTCGCCCTGGACGCTCTCCACGATCACCGCGGCGGGCTTGTTCAGGCCAGAGCCCTGGTCCTCCAGCAGCCGCTCGAACCACAGGAAGTCCGGGACGGTGCCGTCGAAGTAGTTGTCGAACGGCATCGGCGTGCCGTGCACCAGCGGGATGCCGGCGCCGGCCCGTTTGAAGGCGTTGCCGGTCACGGCGAGGGAACCGAGGGACATGCCGTGGAAGGCGTTCGTGAAGGAGACGATCGCCTCGCGGCCCTTCACCTTCCGCGCCAGCTTCAGCGCGGACTCGACGGCGTTGGTGCCGGTCGGACCCGGGAACATGACCTTGTACGGCAGGTCCCGCGGACGCAGCACCAGATCCTGGAAGGTCTGCAGGAACGACCGCTTGGCCGTGGTCGACATGTCCAGGCCGTGGGTGACGCCGTCGCGTTCCAGGTAGTCGATCAACGCCCGTTTCAGCACGGGGTTGTTGTGGCCGTAGTTGAGTGATCCGGCACCGGCGAAGAAGTCGAGGTACGCATGGCCGTCCTCGTCGTACATCCGGCTGCCCTGCGCCCGGTCGAACACGGTGGGCCAGCCGCGGCAGTAGCTGCGCACCTCGGACTCGAGGGTCTCGAAGACGCTGAGGTCGGGCTGGGTGATGGTCACGGTGATTCGCTCCTCAGTGGGGGGTGGAGTCGGTCAGCGGGCCGATGCGGAACAGGACTTCGGGGTCGTGCGGGCCGTCCGGGAACAGGTCGGCGCCGAACAGCACCTCACGCTCGACCTGTGCGCCGTGCCGGGCGGCGAACGAGGTGAACAGGCGCTCGGAGGCGGTGTTGCCGGGGGTGATGGTGGTCTCCACCTCCGTGATGCCGCGCTCGGCGGCGAGCCGTGCGGTCAGGCCGTCCAGCAGCGCGGCGGCGATGCCGTGGCCCCGGTGGGCGGAGTCCACGGCCACCTGCCAGACGAGCAGGGTGCGGGGCTCGTCCGGGCGCACGTACCCGGTGACGAATCCGACCGGCTCCCCGTCCGCACCGCGCGCCACCGCGGAGGTGGCGGCGAAGTCCCGGCACCACAGCAGATAGCTGTACGAAGAGTTCAGGTCGAGTGTTTTCGAGTCCTTGGCGAGGCGCCAGAGTGCGGCCCCGTCCGTCGTCTTGGGTCGTTCGATGAGCAGGTCTGCTGGTGCGGCAGTCATGCGGCACGAATTTAGCGAGGCGAATTCGAAAATGCACGGCAGGTGATCTCCCGACCTCCCGGCAGATCGGTGAAATGTCCGCAATATGCCGGGGCAAATCGGGGCATATTCTCGTTTCTGTGGAGTGTGTCACAGGGTACAAGTCGCCGGAAATCGAGCCGCAAACTCCCCGGTTTAGCCCTGCAAAAAGCGGGCAGAAGAAGACGGGAAGCTATCGTCCGCGGAATTGGCGGGAATTGTGAAAGTAAATTGAATTCAGTATCCGGTGGTCCCGTCGATTCGTTCACGCGAAATGCCGGGATGCCCGTCGTGCCCGTCGTGCCGGGCGTGTTCCTCGATGAGACGAAGGGATACCCGGCGCGGACCGGCCTCGGCGCCCGCCACCGGCCCCCGCCCCGGACGGAAGGGCGCACTCCACACGGCGACGGCCCGCGCCGTGGGCACGGGCCGTCGCGGTGCCAGCCGGGCCGCCCGCGCCGTGGACTACTGCCAGGCCCGCTCCACGGCCTGTCGTGCGCTCACGGGGTCGACGGTCAGCCCCTGCTCGGCGAGTGCCGCCCCCAGCGCCGCCAGAGACCCCTGCACCGCCCCCGGCGTCGCGTCCGGACCGTAGTGGTTGACCCGGATCATCTCCTTGGCCAGCGCACCGCCGCCCGCGGCCAGCGGCAGCGCCGGGTCGCTCTCCAGGGCCCGTGCCACCAGCTCCGATGCCACCACCCCGGACGGCACGCGCAGGGTCGTGGCGACCGGGGCCGCGTCCTTCTCCTCGTACACGTACGGCTCCAGCCCCCCGCCCAGTGCCACGGCACCGGCGCGCGTGGCCAGCGCGGCACCCCGGTGGCGCGCCATCACCGTGTCCAGGCCGGCCGACTCGATCCGCTCCAGGCACGCCTGCAGCGCCAGCATCTCCAGCTGGGCCGGAGCATGCGGCAGCGCCCGGCGGCCGGCGTCGATCCAGCGCTCCTTCCAGTCCAGCAGGGAGAGGTAGGAGCGGCGCGGGGCGTTCGGGTTGGCGGTCATCCGGGCCCATGCCCGCTCGCTCACCGAGATCGCCGACACCCCTGCCGGGCCGCCCATCGCCTTCTGCGCCCCGATCACGCACAGATCCACGCCCCACGCGTCCGGCAGCACCGGCTCGGCACCCACGGAGGCCACCGCGTCCAGATAGAAGAGGGCGCCGTGCTCCCGCACCACCTCGCCGATCTCCGCCACCGGGTTGGTGTTGCCGGTCGCCGCCTCCGCGTGCACCAGCGACACGAAGTCGATCTCCGGGTGCGCGGCGAACGCCTCCCCGATCTGCTCCGCGGTCACGGCCGTGTGGAAGGGGACGGACAGGTCGTGCACCGTCGCGCCGGAGTCGCGCAGCCAGTTGCCGAAGGTCTGCCCGTACGGGCCCGTGATCACGTTCAGGGCCACCGTGCCCGGACCGGCCGCCGCGCGGATCGCGCCCTCCAGCGGCAGCAGCGCCTCGCCCTGGGTGATCAGGACGTCCTGCCGGGTGCCCAGCAGCCGGGCCACCCCGTCCTCGATGGCGGCGAAGCGCTCGGCACTCAGCGGGGGCAGGTCGAGGAAGGGGTGGGTCACGGCGGTGCTCTCTTCGCTCTCGGGGGGTCGACTCCTCCGATCTTAGGTCGAACGGTCCCATAGCCATCAGTTTGATTTGAGAGACTCAAACCTTTCCTTATAATCGGAACCCTCAGTACCCCCACAGGAGATCTCCCCATGAAAACGCTCGTCGGGCGCCGGACCCGCCTTCTGGCCGCCACCACCGCGACCGCCGCACTCGTGCTCGTCGCGGCCGGCTGCTCCTCCAGCGACTCCGGGAGCGGCAAGACCACCGTCAAGGGGGTCCACCTCGCCAAGGCCGGGCAGCTGACCACCTGCACCCACCTGCCCTACCCGCCGTTCCAGTCGGACATCGACGGCAAGGTGCAGGGCTTCGACGTGTCCCTGATCGACCTCGTCGCCAAGGACCTCGGCGTCAAGCAGGAGATCCGCGACACGCCCTTCGAGAACTTCAAGACCGGCGCCTTCCTGAACTCCGGCGAGTGCGACCTGGCCGCCGCCGGCATGACGATCACCGACGAGCGCAAGAAGAACGTCGACTTCTCCGACCCGTACTTCGAGGCCACCCAGGCCGTCCTCGTCGACAGGAACAGCGGTGTCGACTCGCTGGCCGACGTCAAGGCCAAGGGCAAGAAGCTCGGCGCCCAGGCGCAGACCACCGGCGAGGACTACGTCAAGTCCAAGGGCTACGACCCGGTCTCCTTCGAGTCCTCCGACGCCGTCCTCAACGGCCTGCGCACCGGCCAGGTCCAGGCCGTCGTCATCGACTACCCGGTCGTCCAGGGCTGGCTGAAGGACAAGGCCAACGCGGACAAGTTCAAGGTCGTCGACAACCTCAAGACCGGTGAGCAGTACGGCTTCACCGTGAAGAAGGGCAACAAGGCGCTGCTCGACGCCATCAACAAGGCGCTCAAGACCGCCAAGGCCGACGGCACCTACAAGAAGATCTACGAGCAGTGGATCGGCCCGTACGAGGCGTCCGTCGCCTCTCCCGCCGCCTCATGACCGATACGGACGTAACTCTCCAGCCGAAGAAAAAGGGACTGACCCGGCGGCAGAAGCGCAGCCTGTCGCGGGCCGCGCAGTACGCCGTCTTCGTCGCCGCCGTGATCGCCTTCGCGGTCACGGCGGACTGGGGCCGGCTGCAGAACCAGTTCGCCCAGGCCGGCATCGCGAAGCAGATGTTCCCGGACGTCATCACGCTGGCGCTGAAGAACACCGTGCTCTACACGGTGTCCGGCTTCGTCGTCGGACTCGTCCTCGGCATGGTCATCGCACTCATGCGGCTGTCCTCCGTGGGTCCCTACCGCTGGCTGGCCGGCGTCTACATCGAGATCTTCCGCGGCCTGCCCGCCCTGCTGATCTTCATTTTCGTCGGCGTGGCCGTGCCGCTCGCGTTCCCCGGCACGGAGATCCCCGGCGGGACCTACGGCAAGGTCGCCCTCGCGCTCGGCCTGGTCTCGGCCGCCTACATGGCGGAGACCATCCGCGCCGGCATCCAGGCCGTGCCCAAGGGGCAGATGGAGGCGGCCCGCTCGCTCGGCTTCTCGCCGGCGAAGGCCATGATCTCGATCATCATCCCGCAGGCCTTCCGGATCATCCTCCCGCCGCTCACCAACGAACTCGTCCTGCTCTTCAAGGACTCCTCGCTGGTGCTGTTCCTCGGCGTCACCCTGGAGGAGCGGGAACTGTCCAAGTTCGGCCGCGATCTGGCCAGTACGACCGCCAACTCCACGCCGATCCTGGTCGCGGGCCTGTGCTACCTGCTGGTCACCATCCCGCTCAGCTTCGTCGTCCGCCGTATGGAATCCAAGGCCCAGGAGGCGATCCGGTGAGCCGCCCGGAGATCGAAGTCCGGGGGCTGCACAAGTCCTTCGGCGACAACGAGGTGCTGCGCGGCATCGACCTGGAGATCGGCCAGGGCGAGGTCGTCTGCGTCATCGGGCCCTCCGGCTCCGGCAAGTCGACGCTGCTGCGCTGCGTGAACCTGCTGGAGGAGCCCACCAAGGGCCAGGTCTTCGTCGGCGGCACCGAGGTGACCGACCCCGACGTCGACATCGACGCCGTACGCCGCCGTATCGGCATGGTCTTCCAGCAGTTCAACCTCTTCCCGCACCTGAACGTCACCGAGAACCTCACGCTGCCGCAGCGCCGGGTCCTCGGGCGGGACAAGGGGACGGCCGCGAAGATCGCCGCCGAGAACCTGGCCCGGGTCGGCCTGTCCGAGAAGGCGGACGCCTACCCGTCCTCCCTCTCCGGCGGCCAGCAGCAGCGCGTGGCCATCGCCCGCGCGCTCGCCATGGGCCCGGAGGTGATGCTCTTCGACGAGCCGACCTCCGCGCTCGACCCCGAACTCGTCGGGGACGTCCTCGCGGTGATGCGCAGGCTCGCGCGGGAGGGCATGACGATGATGGTCGTCACGCACGAGATGACCTTCGCCCGCGAGGTCGCCGACCGGGTCGTCTTCATGGACGGCGGAGTGATCGTCGAGGACGGCAGCCCCGAGCAGGTCATCGGCGCCCCGCGGCACGAGCGCACCCGGCACTTCCTCTCCCGTCTGCTCGACCCGGCGATGGCCGAGGTGGAGGAGGAGATCTCCGACCAGGTGGGGAAGTCCGAGCCGTAGGTCGTTAAGGTGCGGTGCATGAGCGATGGCGCCGTGCTGCACGTGAAGGGCCGGGTCCTGGTGGGGCCGGAAGACGTCCGCGACGAGCTGTGGGTCGTCGGGGGCCGGATCTCCTACGACCGCCCCGCCGGGGCCCGGGACGTCCGGACCGTCGAGGGCTGGGCGCTGCCGGGCCTGGTCGACGCGCACTGTCATGTGGGTCTCGGCGCCCACGGCCCGGTCGACGCGGCCGCCGCCGAGAAGCAGGCACTCACCGACCGGGAGACCGGCACCCTGCTGATCCGGGACGCGGGCTCGCCCTCCGACACCCGCTGGATCGACGACCGCGACGACCTCCCGAGGATCATCCGCGCGGGCCGGCACATCGCCCGCACCCGGCGCTACATCCGCAACTACGCGTGGGAGATCGAGCCGGACGACCTCGTCGCCTACGTCGCCCAGGAGGCCCGGCGCGGCGACGGCTGGGTCAAGCTGGTCGGCGACTGGATCGACCGGGACCTCGGCGACCTCTCTCCCTGCTGGCCCCGCGAGGCCGTCGAGGCCGCCATCGCCGAGGCACACCGGCTCGGCGCCCGCGTCACCGCCCACTGCTTCGCCGAGAGTTCCCTGCGTGACCTGGTCGAGGCGGGCATCGACTGCATCGAGCACGCGACGGGCCTCACCGAGGACCTGATCCCGCTGTTCGCGCAGCGGGGCGTCGCGATCGTCCCCACCCTCGTCAACATCGCCACCTTCCCCAGGCTCGCCGACGGCGGCGACAAGAAGTTCCCGCGCTGGTCCTCCCACATGCGCCGGCTGCACGAGCGGCGCTACGACACCGTGCGCGGCGCCTACGACGCCGGCATCCCGGTCTTCGTCGGCACGGACGCCGGCGGCTCACTCGCCCACGGCCTGGTCGCGGAGGAGGTGGCCGAACTGGTCACCGCCGGCCTCCCGCCGGTCGACGCCCTCGCCGCCACCAGCTGGTCGGCCCGCAAGTGGCTCGGCCGGCCCGGCCTGGAGGAGGGCGCCCCGGCGGACCTCGTGGTGTACGAGGCCGATCCCCGGGCCGACGTACGGGTGCTGGCAGCGCCGCGACGGGTGGTGCTGCGCGGGCAGGTCGTCGAGTAGATGTGCCCGTGATTCGAAACGGCGAGCGAGATATCCACGTATGAGTGAAGTAACCCTGGATAGCTGACCGTTCACCCACAGTGCGTACAAGGTTGACGAGTCCCAAGCATGTCCCGTCTGGGGGTCCCACCGCCTTGAACAGCAACAACTTCCGCATGCCCGCACGCCGGCTGACGGCGCTCGCGACGGTCACCGCCCTCACCGGGGCGCCCGCCGTCCTGGGCGCGAGCGCCGCGCACGCCACCGGTGACCACGCTCGCGCCTCCGCCGTCGTCCTGCGCACCGGGCTCGACGTGTCCCTGCTCGACAAGACCGCGCACGTCCCGCTCGCGGTCTCCCTCAACGAGGTCCGGGCACCGCAGAGCGCCGACCGCACCGCCCTGACCGCCCGGCTGGACGGCGTGAACGGCGGCAAGCCGTTCACCGTGCTCGCCGCGGACGTCGCCGAGGCCCGGGCCACGGTCACGGCCAAGCGCGCCGAGGGCTCGGTCCGGGTCGCCCACGCCAAGCTGCACCTCCCCGGCCTGCCTCTGCTGTCCCTGATCGAGGCCGACACGATCACCGCCAAGGCCACGTGCGAGGCCGGCAAGGCACCGGCCGCCTCCGCGAACGTCCTCGGCACGGTCCGTGTCCTCGGCAAGCGCGTCACCCTGACCGCCGGCGGCCCGACCGAGGTGAAGGTGCCCGGCGTCGGAGAGGTCCGTCTCGACCTCTCCCAGCACCGGACCACGACCCGTACGGCCGCCGCGACCGCCCTCGAACTCAAGGTGACCGTCAACCCGTTGAAGCTCAACGTGGCCGACGTCGAGGGCACGGTCACCCTGGCCAGGGCCACCTGCGAGTCCCCGATGGCCCCGCCCACCAAGAAGCCTGTGCCGAGCCACGACCCGGCCGCCGACGTCCGCCCGCAGGGCGCCCCCGACCAGGCCGACCTCGCGGAGACCGGCGGCAGCTCGGCGACCCCGTACATCGCGGGCGGCGCGCTGGCGCTGCTGCTGTTCGGCGGGGGAGCGGTGACGGTGGCCCGCCGCCGCAAGAACTGACGGCGCCCACCCCAGGGCCGCTCCCGGGCCGTCACTCGCCGACCACTCGGCCGGCCGCTCCCCGCTCGGCGCTCACCCCGGGTAGGGAGCGGCCTCCCGGCCCGCCCGGAGCGTGGCGGCCCACCAGGACAGCTGGTCCAGGGGCCTCGGCGTACCCCGGGGGCTCGGCGTCGAGCGAGATGCTGGACATCCCGGCGGACGCCCAGCAACTCGTGGTGTACCTGCCGGCCGACGAGGAGACGGAGACGGCCCTCGAACGCCTCCGGGAACGACCGAGACCGAGGGCGATCTCGTAGCAGGGCGAGAACCCCGGGTGCTCAGCCGCGTGAACCGGGTGGACGGCCGGGCGGAGCCAGGGCGGCCGACAGGGCCTTCAGGAAGGCGTTCACCGTCGCACGGTCGCGTACGGCCACCCGTACCCAGTCCACCCCGAGCCCCGGAAACGTGTCCCCACGCCGCACCGCCCAGCCGAGGTCCCGCAACCGTCGCCGTACCCCGGCCGCGTCCGGGATGCGCACCAGCACGAACGGCCCCTGCGCCGGCTCCACCACCCGCACCCCGAGGCCGGCGAAGGAAGCCAGCCCGGCCACCAGATGCGCCCGGTCCCCGGCGATGCGATGCGCCGCATGCCCCGCCTCGGCCAGCGCCCTCGGCGCCACACACGCCTGCGCGGCAGCCAACGCCGGTGTCGACACGGGCCACAACGGCTGGGCCCGCTCCAGCTCGCCGACGATCTCCGCGGGAGCCAGCACGTACCCGATGCGCAGCCCGGCCAGCCCCCAGGTCTTGGTGAGGCTGCGCAGCACGACGAGCCCCGGAACGTCGGTCCGCCCGGCCAGCGCCTCGCGCTCACCGGGCACCGCGTCCATGAACGCCTCGTCGACCACCAGGATCCGCCCCGGACGGGCGAGCCGCACGATCGTCTCCGCCGGATGCAGCACGGACGTCGGATTGGTGGGATTGCCGATCACGACGAGGTCGGCGTCCTGCGGCACGGCCGCCGGGTCCAGCCGGAACCCGTCCTCCTCCCGCAGCAGCACCCGGTGCACGGTGTGCCCGGCGTCCCGCAGCGCGGCCTCCGGCTCCGTGAACTGCGGGTGCACCACGACGGGCTGACGCACCTCGAGCGCGCGGGCGAGCAGCACGAAGGCTTCCGCGGCCCCCGCCGTCAGCAGCACCCGCTCCACCGGCAGCCCGTGCCGCGCCGCCACCGCCGCCCGCGCGGCCCGCCCGTCCGGGTAGGCCGCCAGGGACGACAGTGAGCCGGTGATCTCCTCCCGCAGCCACCGCGGCGGCGTGTCCGCGCGGACGTTGACGGCGAGGTCGCCCAACGCGGCCCCGTCGTCCCGCACTTCGGCGTCCCCGTGATGCCGCAGATCGTGTCCGGCCCCGCCGGTGCCCTCAGTGCGCATGGCTGTGTGAGTGCCCCCCGTGATGGTGATGCCCGTGTCCGTGGCCGTGCTCGTGGTGGTGGCCGTCGTCGTCCGGGTGGAAGTGCGGCTGCTGCGGCAGCCCGACCTTGTCCTCGAAGCCCGGCAGCGCGATCCGGTACACGCACGAGTCGCAGTTCATGCGCAGATCGCCCTTGACGGCCTCCTGGTACCGCTCCATCACCAGGTCCAGCAGCTCCGGCTCGGGCCCGATGACGTCGGCCGACCGCACCTCGGTCCCCGGATGCGCGGCGGCCCACCCCTCGGTCTGCTGCCGCACCCGGTCCGGCAGGATCCCGGTGAACAGGAAGTACGGGAGTACGACGATCTTCCGCGCGCCCAGCGCCACGCACCGGTCCAGGCCGCTCGGCACGTCCGGCGCCGCCAGCGACACGAACGCCGTCTCCACACCGGCGTATCCACGGCCCTCCCAGAGCAGCCGCGCCGCCTTGAACACCTCGGCGTTGGCGTCGGGGTCCGTCGAACCGCGGCCCACCAGCAGCACCGTCACGTCGGCCCGGTCCTCGGGCGTCCGGGCCGTACCGCCGAGCGCCTCGTCCAGCCGCCGCTCCAGCACGTCCAGCAGCGCCGGATGCGGGCCCAGCGGGCGGCCGTAGGTGTACGAGATGCCCGGGTGCCGCTCCTTCTCGCGGGCCAGCGCGGCCGGGATGTCACCCTTGGCGTGCCCGGCGGACACCAGCATCAGCGGCACCGCGGCGAACCGGCGTACGCCCTGCTCGACCAGCTCGGTGACGGCCTCGCCCAGCGGCGGCGGCGACAGTTCGATGAAGCCGCCGGCGACAGGCAGCTCGGGGTGACGGCGCCCCAGCTCCCGGACGAAGTCGCGGAACGCCTCGGCTCCGGCGTCGTCACGGGTGCCGTGTCCGGCGATGAGCAGGGCGGGCGGGGTGGTCACGAGGTCTCCTCAGATGAAACGGGGTGATACTGCGAGATGTTGGGCGCGGCGGCGGCCGAGCCGCCGTCCACCACCGCCCGGGTCGGCGGCGGGAGGTGCGAGGAGTCCGGGCGGGCGCGCAGCCGCCGGAAGGACTCCTGCTCGACGGATCGGACCACGCGCTTCACCCGGCGGCCTCCTGCCCCGCCTGCCAGCGGTAACCGCGCGGGGTCACCATGCGGCCCGCGATCTCCCGGGTCGCCGTGTTGCCCACGGTCACGACCGTCATCATGTCGACCGTCGCCGGGTCCAGTGCGCCGAGCGTGGTGACCCGGCTGGACTCGTCCGGCCGGGACGCGTTGCGGACGACCCCCACCGGCGTCGCCGGCTCCCGGTGCCCGGCGAGGATCGCCAGGGCCTTGGGCAGCTGCCAGTCCCGGCCCCGGGAACGCGGGTTGTAGAAGGTGACGACGATGTCCGCCTCGGCCGCCGCCCGCACCCGGCGCTCGATGACCTCCCACGGCGTGTGCAGGTCGGACAGGCTGATGGACACGTGGTCGTGGCCCAGCGGCGCGCCCAGGATCGCCCCGGCGGCCAGCGCGGCCGTCACCCCGGGCACCCCGACCACGTCGATGTCGTCGGAGGCCTCGGCGAGCGCCGGGGAGGCCATGGCGTACACGCCCGCGTCCCCGCTGCCGATCAGCGCCACCGCGTGCCCCTTGCGGGCCTCCGCGACCGCCGTACGGGCGCGCTCCTCCTCCGCGCCGAGCCCCGACTCCAGCACGCGGGTGCCGGGCCGCAGCAGGTCGCGGATCTGGTCCACGTACTGGTCGAGCCCGACCAGCACCGACGCCCGCCGCAGTTCGGCCGCCGCGCGCGGGGTGAGCAGGTCCCGGGCGCCCGGCCCGAGCCCGACCACCGCGAGCCGCCCGCGTCCCGGGCGCCGTACGACGGCACAGGTCGCCATCGCCGGCTGCCCGTCGGCACGCTCCGACTTCCGCTTCGGCACGAGGAGTTCGCCCCCGCGCACCAGGGCGGCGGCCTCGGCGACCGACGGCGTGCCGACGGCCGTGAGCGGCGCGTCGGACGGGTTCGGCACCGCCACGCCCGCCAGTTCCCCGGCGGAGTACGTCACCAGGGGCACCCCGAGCCGCTCGGCGGCGGCCACGATGCCGGGCTCCTGCGCCTTCGCGTCCACGGTGGCCAGTTCGGCCACGGACTTCGGCGAGAGCCCCGCCTGCGCCAGCGCCTCCTCGATCAGGCCGAACACCTCGGCCACCGGCGCGCCCTTCGAGGCGCCGACCCCGACCACCAGCGACGGCGGACGCAGCAGCACCTCCCGCTCGCCGGGTTCGACGGCCCGGTCGGTGAGCCGGACGGTGTACGCCCCCTCGCCCCGGTCGGCCGACAGCGGCAGCGCCGGCAGCGGCCACGCCACGTCTGCCGCCAGCGCGACCGGCGCACCGTCCAGCAGGGCCCGCGAGACCGCGGCGACCGCACCCTCGTACGGCAGCCCGAGCGTGTCCAGACCGGGCAGCCCGACCGCATCCGTCGCGGTCGTCACCACCGGCTCCGCGCCCAGCAACTCACCTACCGCACGGGCGAGTTCGTTGGCACCGCCGCCGTGCCCGCCGACCAGGGACACCGCGAACCGGCCGCCCTCGTCCACGCACACCACCCCCGGGTCGGCCGCCTTGTCACCGAGCAGCGGCGCGAGCAGCCGTACCACCGCCCCCGTCGCCAGGAAGCACACCAACTGCTCGCACTCCGCGAACGCGGCCCGTACGGCCTCCCCGACGGGACCCTCGTACACGCGCGTACGCTCCGGCCAGGCCGCGGCCAGCCGGTCCCGCGCCGCCGCTCCCGCCGCGGTGGCGGAAATGAGGCCGATCACTGGGCAACTCCTTCACTGGACACCGGGGCCCTGACGCCCCAGAGCACGAACACAGGATTGGTGGCCGCGAGCCGGGTCACGTCCCCCGGCAGCGGCGCGAGGCGCGACGACTGCAGCAGCACCCCGTCGCAGACGAACCCGGAGGCCGTGAGCGCCTCGCGCGTCGCCGGCACCCGGTCCAGGGCGGCCAGCGCGACGACCACCGTCCGCCGCGCCCGCCGCGCACAGGCGGTCACCACCGCGGGCAGCTCCCGGCCCCCGCCCCCGACGAACACCGCGTCGGGATCGCCGGCCAGCCCGGACAGCGCCTCCGGCGCCGAGCCGTGCACGACCTCCACGCCGACGCCGTGGGCGAGGGCGTTGGCACGGACCCGCTCCACCCCGTCCGCGGTCTTCTCGACGGCGACCACGGCCGCACCCAGCCGCGCGCACTCCACCGCGACCGAACCCGACCCGGCGCCTACGTCCCACACCAGGTCACCGAGGCGCGGCCCGAGCCGGGCCAGGGCCAGCGCCCGCACCTCGAACTTGGTGATCATCGAGTCCCGGTGCGTGAACTCGTCCTCGTCCAGGGCCCATCGAGCGGGCTGCTCCGGCACCGCGGCCACCGTACGCACCGCACCGAGCGCCCGCGCCTCGTCCAGGCACAGCACCACGCTCACCGCCGTACCCCAGTCCCGGACCGCCGCCTCGGCGGCCGTCACCCGCTCCACGCGCTCCCGCACCGGATCCCCGAGTGCGCTCGCCACGACCAGCACCCGGTCACCGGGCAGCGCGGCGCCCAGCTCGGCCGGTCCGGCGCCCGGGCCCGTCAGCACGGCCACCTTCGGCCGCGCCCGGCACACGTGCACCGCCGTACGCAGGTCCCGGCCGTGCGCGCTGACCACGACCGCGTCGTCCCAGGGCAGCCCGATCCGCGCGAACGCGGTGGCCACGGACGACACCCCCGGCCGCACGTCCAGCAGCCCGGCCTCGAACCGCTCGGCCAGCGCCCGTACGATCCCGAAGAACCCGGGGTCCCCGGAGGCCAGCACGACGACCGGCAGATCCTTGCCGACGTACTCCGCGATCGTCTCCAGGGCGGGCGCGAGCGGCCCGAGCACCACCTGCTCAGCCCCGTCCGGCAGCTCCACGGCGTCCAGATGGCGCCGCCCGCCGACGACCAGCGCGGCCCCGGCGAGGACGTCCGCGGGAACCGGGGCCCCGGTGCCCGTACCGACGACCGTGATCAACTCTTCGCCCTCTGTTCCCGCAGGGCCCGGCGGGCCTCCGGGTCGGCCTTGCGGTACCCGTGGAAGTGCCCCGGGTGGTACAGGTGCGAGCGGGTGCCGTGCGCGTCCAGGGCCGGGCCGACCAGGAACAGGGTGTGCTTCCAGAGCTTGTGCTCCTTGACCGTCTCCTCCAGCGTGCCGATCGTGCACTTCACGACCAGCTCCTCCGGCCAGGTCACCTGGTACGCGACCACCACCGGCGTGCTCGTGGGATAGCCGCCCTCCAGCAGCTCCCGCACCAGCTGCCCGCTGCGCGCCGCCGACAGGAAGATCGCCATGGTGGTGCCGTGCCGGGCGAACTCGCGGACCTCCTCGCCGGGCGGCATCGGCGTCTTGCCCCCGCCCAGCCGGGTCAGCACCACGGACTGCGCGACCTCAGGGATCGTCAGCTCGCGCTCCGCCAGCGCGGCCACCGCCGAGAAGGAGGACACGCCAGGCACGACCTCGGTCGCGATGCCGATCTCGTGGCAGCGGTCCAGCTGCTCCTGGGTGCCGCCCCACAGGGCCGGGTCACCGGAGTGGATCCGGGCGACCTTCAGCCCTTCCTCGAACGCACGTCGGTACACGGCGACGACGTCCTCCAGCGACATGGCCGCCGAGTCCAGGATCTCGGCGTCCGCACGGGCGTGCTCGAGGACCTCCGCCTGGACCAGGCTCGCGGCCCAGATCACCACGTCGGCCTCGGCGATGGCCCGGGCGGCACGGAACGTCAGCAGATCGGCGGCGCCGGGGCCGGCACCGACGAAGGTCACCTTGCCGGTGGGGGCATCGGCCATGGGAATCGGTCCTCTCCTACAAGTCAGTACGTGAACGGCTGTCGGACGTGCGCGCACGCCGGTCCATCGGATAGCAAGGGCCTATGGCGGTCTTCGTCGCGCTCGGCGCGTTCCTGATGACGCTGGCCGGCGGCTGGACGGCACAGCGCGTGACCGACCGCCGCCATCTGGTCCTGGGCCTGGCCGGCGGGCTGATGCTGGGCGTGGTCGGCCTGGACCTGCTGCCGGAGGCGCTGCGCGCGGCCGGCCAGGAGATCTACGGCGTACCCGCCGCGCTGCTGCTGTTCGTGGCCGGGTTCCTGCTGGCCCACCTGGTGGAACGCACGCTGGCCGCGCGCCAGGCCGCGCACGGCGGCGCCGAGGGCCCCGACCACCGGGCGCCCGAGGTGGGCCTGGCGGCGGTCGCCGCGATGGTGGGCCACAGCGCCATGGACGGCGTGGCGATCGGCGCGGCCTTCCAGGTCGGCGGCGGCATGGCCACCGCGGTCGCGCTCGCCGTGATCGCCCACGACTTCGCCGACGGCTTCAACACCTTCACCATCACCAGCCTGTACGGCAACGCCCGCCGCCGCGCCATCGGCATGCTGGTCGCCGACGCCTGCGCACCCCTGCTCGGCGCGCTGTCCACGGCCTTCTTCCGCATCCCCGAACCGGTGCTCGGCGGCTATCTCGGCCTCTTCGGCGGCGTGCTGCTCTATCTCGCCGCCGCCGAGATCCTGCCCGAGGCCCACCACGAGCACCCGGCCCGCTCGACGCTGCTGTGCACGGTGGCCGGGGCCGCGTTCATCTGGCTGGTGGTCGGCATCTCCGGCTGACCGCGCGAACGGTCTCACAGCTTCCCGCCCCGGCCGCCGTCCCGCCGCGGGGGCGCGATCAGCGTCGACAGATACGGCAGCGGTGTCCCGTCCAGCTCGGCGGCCTGCCGCACCGACTCCTCCGGCAGCCCCAGCGCCGATCCCCACACGGCGTCCCCGAGCCGCCCGGTCTCCGCCAGCGCCTCGGCGACCTCGCCGGCCTGCCGCCCGAACTTGTACGCCACGACCGTGCCCGGCCCGGCCAGTGCCTCCTTCAGCACGGCGGACCCGGCGGTGACCGGTACGAGGGTGAGCGGCTCGGTGCCCTCCGTCAGCACGGCCCCGGACCGCGCCGCGAGATCCTGCATGGCGGTGATCCCGGGCACGGTCTCCACGACGACACCCGGCACCAGCTCCGTGACGGTCTGCGCGAGATACGTGAACGTCGAGTACACGTTGGGGTCGCCGATGGTGGCGAACGCGACGGACCGGTGCCGCCCGAGCAGTTCGGCCACCTTCGCACCGGCCGCATCCCAGGCCGCCTCCCGGCGCGCCCGGTCGGTCCGCTCGTTCAGCGCGAACACCACCCGGACGACCTTCTCCGCGGGCACGTAGTGCAACACGGTGGCCTCGGCCCGTCCCTGTTCCCCGGTGTCCATCACGGGTACGACGACGACGTCGGCGGCCCGCAGCGCGTTGACCCCCTTGACGGTCACCAGCTCCGGATCACCGGGACCCACCCCGACTCCGACCAGCCTGCTGCTCATGACGTCCGGCACCTCTCCACGAACCGATGGGCGACACCGGGCTGGGACGCCCAGTGCGTGTGCAGATAACTCGCGTGCACGCCCTGCTGTACGAAACCTTCGACCCGCCGGACCGGGGTCCGCACACCCCAGGCGGGAGCGGCACCGGCGCCCGGCTCGACGACGGTGCGGTGGAACTCGTGGCCCCGCATCCGTGTTCCGGCCGCCGCCAGCACACTGTCGCCGACGGCCACGGCGTCCCGGTAGCCGAGAGTCAGCCGCTCACTCATCCGCGCGCCGGCATCGAGCACGCCGCACATGGGCTGCCCGTCCAGCTCACGGCAGAGGTAGAGCAGTCCGGCGCACTCGGCGGCCACCGGGGCCCCGCTGAGTGCCAGCTCGGCGACTGTCTTGCGCAACGGCTCGTTGGCGGACAGCTCGGCGGCGTACACCTCGGGGAAGCCGCCGCCGATCACCAGACCTGCGGTGCCTTCGGGCAGTTCTTCGTCCCGCAGCGGATCGAAGGTGACGACCTCGGCGCCGGCGGCGGCGAGCAGCTCGGTGTGCTCGGCGTAGGAGAAGGTGAACGCGGGGCCACCGGCAACGGCGACGACGGGCGCCCGCCCCCCGTCCCACTTCTCGGCCGACGGAGCCGACGGCTCGGGCCACTTCTCGGCCGGCCGAGTCGGGTGGGCGGGTGGGCCAACGGGGGTCCAGGGGGCGGAGCCCCCTGGGAGGTCACCGGCCCCCCGGGCAAGTGCCTCCAGCGCGCCCAGGTCACATCCGGCCGCGACCTGTGCAGCCATTGCCGCGACCGCGTCGACCGCAGCCGCACGCCGCTCGGCGACCGGCACCAGCCCAAGGTGCCGAGAAGGCGTGCCCACCGGCTGAGCCCGCCGCACGGCGCCCAGCACCGGCACCCCGGAGGAGTCCAGTGCGTCCCGCAGCAACTCCTCGTGCCGGTCGGACGCCACCTTGTTCAGGATCACGCCCCCGACCCGCACCTCCGGGTCCCAGGAGGCGAACCCGTGCACCAGCGCCGCCACCGACCGCGACTGCGAGGACGCGTCCACGACGAGCACCACCGGCGCCCGCAGCAGCTTGGCGACATGCGCCGTGGACGCCAGTTCCCCCTGGCCCGCGGCGCCGTCGTACAGTCCCATCACGCCCTCGACGACGGCGAGGTCACACCCGCGCGCCCCGTGCAGGAACAGCGGAGCGACCAGCTCCGGCCCGCACAGGTACGCGTCCAGGTTGCGTCCCACCCGCCCGGTCGCGAGCGCGTGATACCCGGGGTCGATGTAGTCGGGCCCGACCTTGTGCGGGGACACGGCGAGCCCCCGCGCGGCGAACGCGGCCATCAGCCCCGTGGCGACGGTGGTCTTGCCGCTGCCGGACGACGGCGCGGCGATGACCAGCCGGGGAACGGATGTCACCACTCGATGCCCTTCTGGCCCTTCTGCCCCGCGTCCATCGGGTGCTTGACCTTGGACATGTCGGTCACGAGGTCCGCGAACTCCACCAGCTTCTCCGGCGCGTTGCGACCGGTGATCACCACGTGCTGGGTACCGGGCCGGTTCCGCAGCACCTCCACGACCTCGTCCGTGTCCACCCAGCCCCAGTGCATCGGGTACGCGAACTCGTCCAGCACGTACAGCCGGTACGTCTCGGCGGCCAGGTCCCGTTTGACCTGCTCCCAGCCCTCCCGGGCCTTCTCCTCGTTGTCCATCTGGGCATCGCGCTGGACCCAGGACCAGCCCTCGCCCATCTTGTGCCAGTCGACGCTCCCGCCCTCACCGGAGGCGCCGAGGACGCGCAGCGCGTTCTCCTCGCCGACCTTCCACTTCGCCGACTTGACGAACTGGAACACCCCGATGGGCCAACCCTGGTTCCAGGCGCGCAGCGCGAGCCCGAACGCGGCGGTGGACTTGCCCTTGCCGACGCCCGTGTGCACGACGACCAGCGGACGGTTGCGGCGCTGACGGGTCGTCAGTCCGTCGTCCGGTACGACACTCGGCTGTCCCTGCGGCATTACGCGGCCCTCCTCGGTGTCCTCTGCGTCCCCTGCACATCCCTGACCAGCCCGGCGATCGAGTCGGCCCGCAGCTCGTCCAGCGTCACGGCCGTACCGCCCAGCTCACCGGCGAGCTGACCGGCGAGATCCAGCCGCACCGGACCCGACTCGCAGTCCACGACCACCGAGGCGGTCTGCTCGGCCGCGAACAGCCGCGCCGCCCGCCCCGCGAGCGCGACCGGCTCCGGGCCACCGGTGGCGCGCCCGTCGGTCACCACCACGACCAGCGCCCGCCGCGCCGGATCCCGCAGCCGCTCCACACGCAGCACCTCGTGCGCCTTCAGCAGCCCGGCCGCGAGCGGCGTACGGCCGCCCGTCGGCAGCGACTCCAGCCGCGCGGCCGCGGCGTCGACGGAGGACGTCGGCGGCAGCGCCACGTCCGCGGCGGAGCCCCGGAAGGTCACCAGACCCACCTTGTCCCGCCGCTGGTAGGCGTCCAGGAGCAGCGACAGGACGGCGCCCTTCACGGCGCTCATCCGCTGCCGCGCCGCCATCGACCCGGAGGCGTCCACCACGAACAGTACGAGGTTGCCCTCACGCCCCTCGCGGGTCGCCTGCCGCAGATCGTCCCGGCGGATCACCAGCCCCGGCCCGGACCTGCCGCGCGCCCGCTGATGCGGGGCAGCGGCCTGCACGGTCGCGGCGAGATGCAGCTTGCTCAGCGTCCCCCGGGGCCGGCGGGCCCCGGTGGTGCGGCCGTGCTCGGTCCGTGCCCGCGAGCGCCGCCCGGCGGCACCCTCGCCGATCCCGGGCACGCTCAGCACCTTGGCCCGGAAGGGCTCCGCAGCCCGTACGGCCGACTGCTCCTGCGAGCCGGACGCCTGCGGCTGACCGCCCTCGCCGGCCTCGGGCTGCGCGGCGCTTGCGCCGTCGCCCTGCGGACCGCTGTCGGGTGCCGGCTGCCCACCGCCGCCACCGGGCCCGTCCGGATCCGGGTCGTCGTCGGTGTCGCCGTCGTCCCCGGAGTACTGCTCCAGCGTCTCGTCCAGCTTGTCCTCGTCCAGGCCCGGCGCGTCGAACGGGTTGCGCCGGCGCCGGTGCGGCAGCGCCAGCAGCGCCGCCTGCCGCACGTCCTCCGCGAGCACATCGGTCCGTCCGGCCCACGCGGCCAGCGCGGTGGCGGTCCGCGCCATCACGATGTCGGCGCGCATGCCGTCCACCTCGAAGGCCGCACAGGTCGCCGCGATCTGCCGCAGCGCGCCGTCGCCCAGCCGCACCTGCGGCAGCAACTCCCGCGCCGCCACGATCCGCTGCCGTACGGCGGCCTCCTCGCCGGCCCAGCGGGCGGCGAAAGCGGCGGGATCGTCGTCGTACGCCAGCCGGCGCCGGACGACCTCCACCCGCTGGTCCGGCTCCCGCGAGGCCGCGACCTCCACGGTGAGCCCGAAGCGGTCCAGCAACTGGGGCCGCAGCTCGCCCTCTTCGGGGTTCATGGTGCCGACGAGCAGGAACTTCGAGGCGTGCCGCACGGAGACGCCCTCGCGTTCCACGTACGAGGCGCCCATGGCCGCCGCGTCGAGCAGCAGGTCGACCAGGTGGTCGTGGAGGAGGTTGACCTCGTCGACGTACAGGATCCCGCGGTGCGCGTCGGCCAGCAGGCCGGGCTCGAAGGCCTTCACGCCCTCGGCGAGCGCCCGCTCGATGTCGAGCGCGCCGACCAGACGGTCCTCGGAGGCGCCGACGGGCAGCTCGACCATCCGCGCGGGGCGCCCGGTGCCGCTGCCGGCCTCGTGCGGCCCGTCCGGGCAGGACGGGTCGGGGGAGGCCGGATCACACGAGAACCGGCACCCGGGCACCACGGCCACCTCCGGCAGCAGCGCCGAAAGGGCCCGTACCGCAGTGGACTTGGCGGTGCCCTTCTCACCGCGCACCAGCACACCGCCGACCGCCGGCGACACGGCGTTCAGCAGCAGTGCGAGCCGCAGGTCGTCCTGACCGACGACGGCCGTGAACGGGAACGGGGTGGTCACTGGTCGCCCTCCAAGTCGCCTTCCAGATCCAGGTAGGTGGCGCGCAGCCGCTCCAGCGTGTCCGCGTCCGGCTCCGCCCACAGACCGCGGTCCGCCGCCTCCAGCAGCCGCTCGGTGATACCGCGCAACGCCCACGGGTTGGACTTCTTCATGAAGTCCCGGTTCTCCGGGTCGAAGACGTACTCCGCGCTCAGCTTCTCGTACATCCAGTCGTCGACCACACCGGCCGTGGCGTCGTACCCGAAGAGGTAGTCCACGGTCGCCGCCATCTCGAAGGCGCCCTTGTAACCGTGCCGGCGCATGGCCGCCATCCAGCGCGGGTTGACCACGCGCGCCCGGAAGACGCGGTGGGTCTCCTCGCCGAGCGTGCGGGTCTTCACCTGGTCCGGTACGGCGCTGTCGCCGACGTACGCCTCGGGGTTGGCGCCGGTCAGGTGCCGGACCATGGCGACCATGCCGCCGTGGTACTGGAAGTAGTCGTCGGCGTCGACCAGGTCGTGCTCACGCGTGTCGACGTTCTTCGCGGCGACCGCGATCCGCTTGAACGCCGTCTCCATGTCCCCGCGCGCCGCCCGCCCGTCGAGCCCGCGCCCGTAGGCGTAACCGCCCCACACCGCGTACACCTCGGCGAGATCGGCGTCGGAGCGCCAGTTGCGGGCGTCGATCAGCGGCAGCAGACCGGCGCCGTACGCGCCCGGCTTGGAGCCGAAGATGCGGGCCGTGGCGCGGCGCCGGTCGCCGTGTCCGGCGGTGTCCTCGTCCGCGTGCGCCTTGACGAAGTTCCGGTCGGCGGGCTCGTCCAGCTCCGCCACCGCCCGTACCGCGTCGTCGATCAGCCCGACCACGTGCGGGAACGCGTCCCGGAAGAAGCCGGAGATGCGGACCGTGACGTCGATGCGAGGCCGGCCCAGCTCCGCCAGGGGGATCACCGCGAAGCCGGTCACCCGGCGCGAGGCCTCGTCCCACACCGGGCGGCAGCCCAGCAGCGCCAGGATCTCGGCGATGTCGTCGCCCTGGGTGCGCATCGCGGACGTGCCCCACACCGTGAGACCCACCGACTGCGGGTACGCGCCGGTGTCCTGGAGATAGCGGGCGACCAGCGAGTCCGCGAGGGACTGGCCGACCTCCCAGCTCAGCCGCGACGGGATGGCCTTGGGGTCGACGGAGTAGAAGTTCCGGCCGGTCGGCAGCACGTTCACCAGACCGCGGGTGGGGGAGCCCGACGGGCCCGCCGGGACGTAACCGCCGTCCAGCGCCCGCAGGATGTGCCCGATCTCGTCGGTGGTCCGCGCCAGCCGCGGTACGACCTCGTCGCACGCGAACTCCAGCACGGCGACCGCCTCGGGGAGTTCGGTGCCCAGCACACCCCGCAGCACCGCGGGGACGACCGCGCGGTCCCACGCCCGCGCCTCCATGGCCTCCGCGGTCCGCCGGCACAGCTGCTCCAGCAGGTCGATCGCGTCGGCGGCGGTACGGGACGGGCCGTCGACCAGATCCGTCAGTTCCACCGGCACCTTCACCGGGGCGCCCGGCTCGGCCAGCAGCTCCTTCTCGGCCAGCCCGAAGTGGGCCGCCAGCGAGGCCCGCAGACCGGGCAGCGCGTTCGCCTGGCCGCCCCACACCTGCGAGGCGCGCAGCACCGCGAGGACGAGGTTCACGCGCGGTTCGGCGACCGGGCCGCCGCCCAGGATGTGCAGGCCGTCGCGGATCTGCACGTCCTTGATCTCGCACAGGTAGCCGTCGATGTGCATGACGAACTCGTCGAACGCCTCGTCGTCCGGCTGCTCGTCCACGTGCAGGTCGTGGTGCAGCTCGGCCGCCTTGACCAGCGTCCAGATCTGGGCGCGCACGGCCGGGGCCTTCGCCGGGTCGAGGTCGGAGACGAGCGCGTACTCGTCCAGCAGCTGCTCCAGCTTGGCGAGGTCGCCGTAGGTGTCCGCGCGCGCCATCGGCGGGACCAGGTGGTCGACCACCGTGGCGTGTCCGCGCCGCTTGGCCTGGGTGCCCTCGCCGGGGTCGTTGACGATGAACGGATAGACGAGGGGGAGGTCGCCGAGGACGGCGTCCGGGGCGCAGCCGGCGCTCAGGCCCAGGCCCTTGCCCGGCAGCCACTCCATCGTGCCGTGCTTGCCCATGTGCACGACCGCGTCCGCGCCGAAGCTGTTGTCCAGCCAGCGGTAGGCCGCCATGTAGTGGTGGGAGGGCGGCATGTCGGGGTCGTGGTAGATCGCGATCGGGTTCTCGCCGAAGCCGCGCGGCGGCTGGATCATGACCACGACGTTCCCGAACTGCAGCGACGCCAGCACGATGTCGTCGCCGTCCACGTAGAGGCTGCCCGGCGGCTCGCCCCACGCCTCGGTCATCGCCTCCCGCAGCTCCGGGTCGAGCTTCTCGAACCACGCCCGGTAGTCGGCCAGCGGCACCCGCGCGGGAGCGGCGGCCAGCTGGTCCTCGGTCAGCCACTCCACGTCGTGGCCGCCGGCCTCGATCAGCCGGTGGATCAACTCGTCGCCGCCGGACGGATACGCGCTGAGTCCGTACCCGGCGTCCCGGAGCGCGTCCAGCACCCGTACCGCCGACGCCGGCGTGTCCAGGCCCACCGCGTTGCCGACGCGGGAGTGCTTGGTCGGGTACGCGGTGAAGACGAGCGCGATCTTCTTCTCGGCGTTCGGCTTGTGCCTCAGCCGGGCGTGCCGGACGGCGATCCCGGCGACGCGCGCCGCCCGCCCGGGGTCGGCGACGTACACCGGTACGTCGTCGGCGCCCTGCTCCTTGAAGGAGAACGGCACGGTGATGAGCCGGCCGTCGAACTCCGGGATCGCGACCTGCATCGCCGCGTCCATGGGGGACAGCGCCGCGTCCGACTCGTCCCAGGCGGCCCGCGAGGAGGTGAGGCAGAGCCCCTGCAGGACGGGCACGTTCAGGTCGGCGAGCGCACCGATGTCCCAGGATTCCTCGTCGCCGCCCGCCGAGGCCTGCGACGCGTGCGTGCCGCCGGCCGCGAGCACGGTGGCGACCAGCGCGTCGGCCCGCCCCAGCAGTTCGTACAGCCCGGCGTCCGCGCCGCGCAGCGAACCGCAGTACACGGGCAGGGCGTTGGCGCCCTGGGCCTCGATCGCCTCGCACAGGGTGTCCACGAAGGCGGTGTTCCCGCTCAGCTCGTGGGCCCGGTAGAAGAGCACGCCCACGGTCGGCCGGCCCTCCTGGACCGGGTACGAGCCGTGCACACCGAACTCCGGGGTCTTCCGGGGAGCTTCGAAGCCCTCACCGGTCAGCAGCACGGTGTCCGACAGGAACCGGGACAGCTCCAGCAGGTTCTCGGGACCGCCCTCGACCAGGTACTTCAGCGCCTCCGCGACCACACCGGCCGGCACGGACGACTCGGCCATCAGCTCGGCGTCCGGCACCGCCTCGCCGCCCAGCAGCACCGTCGGGACGCCGGACGCCCTCAGCGCCGCCAGCCCGTCCTCCCAGGCGCGCTTGCCGCCCAGGAGCCGTACGACGGCGATGTCCGCGCCCTCGATCAGGCCCGGCAGTTCCTCGGCGACGTCCACCCGCGTGGGGTTGCCGATGCGGTAGCCGGCGCCGGAGGCCCGGGCCGCCAGCAGATCCGTGTCGGCGGTCGACAACAACAACACTGTGCTCATGCGGGCGCTCCCGGTGGAATGAAAGGCAGTCCTTGCGGCGCGCCCGACTCGATGAGCCGCCAGAGCGCGTCCGTGTCCGCGTGCTGTTCGATCAGGTCGCCGAGCCGGTCGAGCTGCTCCTCGCGCAGCGCGGCGAAAGAGGTGTCCGGCGCGGGCACGAAGCGGCGGCCCGCGGCGGCGGCCACCTCGCGCAGGAAGGCCCGCCGGAAGCCGTCCGACTCCAGCGAACCGTGCCAGTGCGTGCCCCAGGTCTGGCCGGTCCGGCAGCCGTCCAGGCTGCGTCCGTCGTCATCACGGATGAACGCGTCGCCCCCGTCGACCGTGGCCACCCCGTGATGGATCTCGTACCCGGCCACCTGCTCGCCGAGGGCTTGCCCGCTGGGCCGGGTGAGGGTCTTCTCGCGGGCGAAGCGCACCCGGACGGGCAGCACGCCGAGTCCGGCGACGGCCCCGGCGCGGGACTCGACCTCGTCCTCGATGTGCTCGCCGAGGATCTGGAAGCCGCCGCAGATGCCGAGGACCGGGCGCCCCTCGGCGGCCCGTCGTACCAGCGCGTCCGCCAGACCGCGTTCCCGCAGCCACTGCAGTGCCCGTACGGTCCCGCGCGTGCCCGGCAGGACCACGAGGTCGGCGTCCGCCAGCTCCTCCGGTCGGTCCACGAACCGCACCACGACGCCCGGTTCGGCGGCCAGCGCGTCCACGTCGGTGAAGTTGGACATGAGCGGGATCGCGCACACGGCGACCCGCAGCACGTCCTCGCCGACCGGGGGAGCCACGGCGGACTCGCGGACCGTACCGCGCAGTGATACGCGCAGCCCGTCCTCCTCGTCGATGCCGAGCCCGTGCCGGAAGGGCAGGACGCCGTACGTCCCCCGCCCGGTGAGGTCCCGGAGCATGTCCAACCCGGGCTCCAGCAGGCTGACATCGCCCCGGAACTTGTTCACCAGGAATCCCGCGACCAGCTCCTGGTCCTCCGGCGAGAGCAGGGCCACCGTGCCGAAGAAGGAGGCGAAGACGCCCCCGCGGTCGATGTCGCCGACGACGAGCACGGGCAGTCGCGCATTGCGGGCGATGCCCATGTTGACGATGTCGGTGCGCCGCAGGTTGATCTCGGCCGGGCTTCCCGCCCCCTCACAGATCACCGCGTCATACGTGCCCCGCAACTCGGCCAGGCAGTCCAGGACCGTGCCGAGAAGCTGCTGCTGGCGCCCGCCGTGGTACCCGCGCGCGCTCAGCTCACCGACCGGCTTCCCGAGCAGCACCACCTGGCTGCTCTGCTCACCGCCCGGCTTGAGCAGCACCGGGTTCATCAGCGCGGTCGGCTCGATGCGGCACGCCTGGGCCTGCATGGCCTGCGCCCGCCCGATCTCCGCGCCCTCCCGGGTGACGAACGAGTTCAAGGACATGTTCTGCGCCTTGAACGGCGCGACCTTCACGCCCTGGCGGACGAGCCAGCGGCAGATGCCGGCCGTCACGACGCTCTTGCCAGCGTCGGAGGTGGTGCCGGCGACGAGGAGACCCCCGCTCACTTCCCACGTCCCTTCAACAGGCCGCGCCCGGCGATCGTGGTGCCGAGCGCGAGCAGGCCGACACGGCGCGAGAGCCGCACGGCACGATGGATGTCGGTGACCCGGACCGGCCGTCCGGCACCGCCGTTGAGCACGGGCCGGTGTTCGATGCGGCCGCCGTAGGAGAGCGTCCCGCCGAGCCGCACGCCGAGGGCGCCCGCGAACGAGGCTTCCACGGGCCCGGCGTTGGGGCTGGGGTGCCGGTGCGCGTCGGCCTTCCAGGCGCGCAGGGCGCCGAGCGGATCGGGTCCGGCCGCGGCGGCGAGGACCGCGGTCAGCCGGGCCCCCGGCCAGCCGGCGAGGTCGTCGAGGCGGGCGGAGGCCCAGCCGTAGCGCCGGAAGCGGGGCGACTTGTGACCCACCATCGCATCGAGGGTGTTGACCGCCCGGAACCCGACGAGACCGGGAACTCCGGCCACCGCACCCCACACCAGGGCGCCCACCACGGCGTCGGACGTGTTCTCGGCGACCGACTCGACCACTGCCCGGGCGATGCCGTCGGCGTCCAGCGCCTGGGGGTCCCGGCCGCACAGATGCGGCAGCCGGGCCCGGGCGGCCTCGACGTCCCCGGCCTCCAGGGCGAGCCCGATGGCGCGGGCCTCCCGGGCGAGCGACGTCCCGCCGACGACGGCCCAGGTGGCGGCGGCGGTCAGCGCGGCCGAAGCGGTCCGGGAGGGGCGTACGGCGCGCGCGGCCAGTGCACCGAGAGCGACGGCGCCACCGGCGCACACGGCGGTGTGCACGGCGCCCCAGCCGCGGTGGTCGCGCCACAGAGTGCGTTCCACGGCCCCGGCCGCCCGGCCGAACGCGGCGACGGGATGCCCCCGGCGGGGATCGCCGAGGAGCAGGTCACCGAGGAGGCCGGCGGCGGCGCCGTACGCGTACGTGCGATCGGCACCCATCGGCTCAGCCGGCCGTGGGAACGCAGGCGGGCCGGGTACTGGTCCTCGATCGGCAGCCGAGCATGGCGATACGTGTCCTCACTCAGGGTGTCCGCGCCCTGGTACGACGAGATCCGGCGGCGAGAGTTCCTGGCTCCCGGGGGTTCTTCCCCGGTGACAGTGGCGGGACCGCGCCGGATTCGCACCGGCTTCCTCTCCTGCCGCCGTACATGGCCTGGGCAGTCCACCACGCCCTCCGAACGGCCGTCAACTTGCCTTTGACCTGCGATGCCGGACTGTGCTGAGGCCCACATCGGTAGCACGCCGGACGGCACCGGACGGCCCGATCGCGGTGAATTCCCCTCGCACGGGCGGCCTTCGCCGATCCCGCTTGTCTGCAGGGGCGGTCACCACCTGCAATAGCGCGTACGCCTCATACAGGGCGCGACGGACGCGGGAAGGGGCGCACGGTGGCGTATGTGGGCGAGATGCTCCTGGACGACGGCCAGATCGTGTTGCTGGAGGTGGCCGGCGAGGGTCCGGCCGGGCTGCAGCGGGTCTCGCGGGGCGGCACGGCGGCCGGAGCGGCGGCGGAGACCCTCCAGCAGGCCCTGGTCCGGGTACGCCCCGCGCTGGGCGCGCTGGTGGCCGAGGCCCGCGCGCTGTCCAGAGCGCCCGAGTCCGTCACCGTCGAGTTCGGCATCACCGTGAGCGCCGAGGCCGGGGTGGTCGTGGCCCGCGGCTCCACCGAGGCGCACTTCACCGTGTCCATGCAATGGTCGAACGCGGATCTGTCCGAGATCCCCGGACAACGTGATGGCGAAGGCCGTCCCTGACGACGAACTCCCGCGCGGCCTCGCCCGCTTCAGGAGCGGCCGTCGGCGCGGGCTTCCCCGTCGCCGAGCGCACGCCGGGCACCTGCGCGCACGGTCGTGGCGAGCACGCCGGACGGCGACGCACCGGCTGCGACGGCCGCGGACACAGGTCAGCCCTGCCGGTCCCGCTGAAGCGGCGGGCCGGCAGGGCTGACCTGGCGATGTGGGCCCGTCAGGGCGTGGTGACGATCAGGCCGTCAGGGCTCGGCGACGAGGGAGCCGTCAGGGCTTGGCGACGATCAGGTAGATCCCGTACGCCACCGCCGCCGCGCAAGCGGCGAAGCAGACGTACGCACCGGTCACGGCCATCGCGGCGGACCCGCCCTGGGCCGCGGCCTTCTCACGGCGCGACAGGCCGTTGATGCCGAGGGTGAACAGGGCCACCAGGCCCACCGTGAACGCGAGGCTGACGCCGAAGACGGAGCCGAGAGCCGCCCAGTCGATCTTCATGGAGATGCTTCCTTCAGTAACCGGGTCAGACCGTGGCGGCCGGAGGGGTGGCGGGGGCCGGCTCGGCGGCCGGGGCGGGGATCGTGGCCGTCAGGCCCTCGGCGACCGCGCCCGTGGGCGGCGGGGTGACGGCGGCGATGGCGGTGGTGACCACGCCGGCCGGCTCGTCGGTCTCCTCGATCACGTTGGTGTGGTCCACGACCTCGCGGCGGGAGATCTTCCAGATCGCGGCGCTGGAGCCGACCAGGAAGACGGCGACCACGGCGGTGCCCCAGTCACCCAGGTCGGTGACGGACTCGGCGCCCGCGCCGACCAGCGCGGCGGCCGGGAGGGTGAGCGCCCAGGCGGCGAACATCCGGGTCGCAGTGGACCAGCGGACCACACCGCCCTTGCGGCCGAGACCCGCGCCCATCACGGAGCCGGAGACGACGTGCGTGGTGGAGAGGGAGAAGCCGAGGTGGGAGGAGGCCAGGATGGCGGTGGCGGCGCTGGTCTGGGCGGCGAAGCCCTGGCGCGGCTCGAGGTCGGTCAGGCCCTTGCCCATGGTGCGGATGATGCGCCAGCCGCCGATGTAGGTGCCGAGCGCGATGGCCAGGCCCGCGGAGAGGATCACCCAGGTGGGAGGGTTGGAGCCGGGGGCGATGGCACCGCCCGCGATCAGCGCCAGGGTGATGATGCCCATCGTCTTCTGGGCGTCGTTGGTGCCGTGGGCCAGGGAGACCAGGCCGGCGGAGGCGATCTGGCCGGCGCGGTAGCCCTTGCGGGTGGCCTCACCGTCGGCGGTGCCGCCGATGCCGTACGAGAACCGGGTGGCCAGGAGCGAGGCGAGGCCCGCCACGATCGGCGCGGCGACCGCGGGGAGCAGCACCTTGGTGACGAGGACGTCACCGTGGACGGCGCCGAAGCCGGCGGAGGCGACGGTGGCACCGACCAGGCCGCCCATCAGGGCGTGCGAGGAACTGGAGGGGAGGCCGACCAGCCAGGTCAGCAGGTTCCAGAGGATCGCGCCGACCAGGGCGGCGAAGATGACCTCGGGACGGATGCCGGTCTCGTCGACGAGACCCTTGGAGATCGTGTTCGCGACCTCCACGGAGAGGAAGGCGCCCACAAGATTGAGGACGGCGGACATGGCCACCGCGATCTTGGGCTTCAGGGCGCCTGTGGAGATGGTGGTCGCCATCGCATTCGCGGTGTCGTGGAAACCGTTCGTGAAATCGAACGCGAGAGCGGTTACCACCACTATCGCGAGGATCAGCGAGAAGCTTTCCATTTACCCAGGCAATCGTTCGAGGTCATTGGCTGGACGAACGTAGGGAACCTGAGTGAACGGAAGATGAACTGAGGCGGGCGCCAGGGTGTCCCTGACCAAGGTTTGACCTTCCGCTTCCCCTCGGCGGCCTAGACGTCCCTTGGCCAGTGGCCGCCCGCGAAGATCCGCAGCCGGCCCGTGGAGCCGTTGAAGAGATTCTGGTCACCCGGCAGCGCGCCCACGGTGCGGTACTGCCAGAACGTCCAGTACCGCCAGCCGCCAGGCAGTGTCCCCGGCCCCGAGGCGCCGTGGCGGGCGATCCACAGGGCGTGGGACGAGGAGAAGGCGCGGCTGTCGCCGGTGCACTGCTTCCACCACTGGGTAGGTGGTGTAGATCACAGGCCGGCGGCCGGTCGCCCGCTGGATCTCGTCGCTGAACGACCGGATCCAGCCGACCATCTGCGTCTTGTTCAGCCCGTAGCACTCGTGCTTCTCGCTGTACGGGTTGTACTCGATGTCGAGGGCGGGCGGCAGGGTCCGGCCGTCCGCCCGCCAGTCACCGCCGTGCCGCAGGAAGAACGCGGCCTGGCGGGCGGCGGTGGACTGGTCCGGCAGGGCGAAGTGGTACGCGCCCCGGATCAGGCCGGCCCTGCGCGCGGCGGCGTACTGCTCGTCGAAGTAGGGGTTGCGGTAGTCCGTGGACTCGGTCGCCTTGATGTAGACGAACCGTGCACCCGTCGTCCGGGTGGCCGGCCAGTCGACGTCCTCCTGGTGGGACGACACGTCGTGCCCCCTGGGCAGGCCCCGAAGAGGCGTCAGCGACCCGGCCGCCTCCGGCGACCCGGCCGCCTCCGGCGACCCGGCCGCCTCCGACGACCCGGCCGCCTCCGACGATGCGGCCGCCTCCCGCGATGCGGCCGGCCGCACTGGCCCGGCGGGGTTGCGATGATCCGGCCCGTCCGGCCCGTTGTGAGGCGGCGGCCGAGCTGCCCGCCGACTGTGAGGTGCCGGCCGGCTGCGAAGTGCCCGCCGACCGCGCTCCGGCCAGTCGTGGGCGCTCGGCCGGCTGTGGCTGTGACTGTCCGGCCGTCGCCGGTGCGGTGCCCGCCAGGGCGAGGGCGGCCGTGGCTGCCGCGAGGACACCGGCGCGGCGACGGGCGAGGCTGCGCTTGCGGACCATGGGTCTCCCGGGGTGGCGGACGACGACACGGCCCGCACGGGCGGCAGCGATCGTCCAGTGGGCAAGAGAGATCATTGAAGACTCGCTGATGACCGGTTCCTCGCCGTTTCCGGGCGTTTCGCGGCGAGATCCGCCCGTGCGGAGGTACCCCGCGGAGGTACGGCTTCCGGGCGGAAGCGACCCGGCCGCCCGCTTTCCGCCGGGCCGGCTGGCAGGATCGCCGCATGGCTGAACCACGGCGGAACGCCGAAGACACGCACCAGGACGCGGCGCGCCTCTGGGCGGAGGTGGTCGCGACGGCACGTCGGACCGTCGCCGACGGTCTTGTGGTCGGCACCTCGGGCAACGTCTCGGCACGCGTCGGGGACCTCGTGCTCGTCACCCCGTCCGGCGTCCCCTACGACCGGCTCACCCCCGGCGACATCACGGGGGTGGACCTCACCGGCCGCCAGGTGCTCGGCACGCTCGTGCCGACCAGCGAGCTGCCGATGCACCTGGCCGTCTACCGCACGACCGACGCCCGCGCCGTCGTCCACACCCACGCCGTGCACGCGACCGCGGTCTCCACGCTCGTGCCCGAACTCCCCGCCGTCCACTACATGACCGGCGCCCTCGGCGGCCCCGTCCGGGTCGCCCCCTACGCCACCTACGGCACCGGCGAACTGGCCGAGAACATGCTGCGCGCCCTCGCCGGCCGTTCCGGTTGCCTGTTGCAGAACCACGGCACGATCACCTACGGCGTCACCCTCGACCAGGCCTACGACCGCACCGCCCAACTGGAGTGGATGTGCCGCCTGTGGCTGACGGCGTCCTCGGTTCCGGGCCTGACGCCGTCCCTGCTGACGGAGGCACAACTCGCCGAGGCCGGGGAACGCTTGAAGGGGTACGGCCAACGGAGGTGACCCCGTGCACGGCAGCACTGCGTTCCGTTCCCTCATCCTCACCCTCACATCGACCCCCCGCCCCCCGACGCCCCCGCCCACACCACCCCACCGCTCCCTGACGTCACCGCTCGCAGCGGCCCGCCGTTTCCTCGTGTCCCCGCTCGCATCGGCTCGCCATTTCTTCGCGACTCCGCTCGCGGCGGCCCGCGGTTCCCTGGCGGCCCCGCTCGCGGCGGCCCGCCGTTCTTCGACGACCGCGCTCACACCGCCCCGCCGTTCCTCGGCGACTCCGCTCGCATCGGCCCGCGGCGCCCTGGTGCCCCCGCTCGCAGCGGCCCGCCGTTTCCTCGTGGCATCGGTCACCGTCGTCCGCCGCGGCGGTGCTCGGCCACGACGTGGCTGGCCGGCGGTGCCGAAGCCGCCCGCGCCGCCGGGGCCGGCGCCCCGCCCCGCCCTTCCGCTGGCCGGTGGCCAGGACCCGCACGACACTGGAGCCGTGCGTACCGCCAAGGCGACCGTCGCCGCCCTTGCCGCCGTCCTGGCCGCCGGTACGGCTTCCGTGGCCGCCGGCCGGATGGCCAGCGACGCCGCGCTGAAGGCGCCCGCGGGCCGCCCGCTGCCGACCGAACCCCGGCTCACCGTGCACGGCACGGCCGCCGGCCGGATCGCGCTCACCCGCGACCTGGCCGCCCTGCGCCCCGGCACCTACGGCCTCGCCGGAGACGGCTCCCACGCGGTCGTCGGCCCCGTCGTGGAGGCGGCCGAGCACACCGCCGACACCGTCGTACGACGCCTCGAACGCGTCACCCACGGCACCCTCACCGCAGGCGACGCGGTGTGGCTCACCCCCAACCTCTACGTCGGCAACCCGGGCACCGCCCTCGGCCTGGACCACGCCGACGTGGACGTGCCCGGCGAACTCGGCGCCCTGCCCGCCTGGTTCGTACCCGGCCACCGGGACACCTGGGTGATCGCCGTGCACGGACTCGGCACCACCCGGGAACACACCCTGAACGTCATGGGCTTCCTGCACGGCCGCCGCCTGCCGGTCCTCGCCCTCGCCTACCGCGGCGACCTCGGCGCCCCGCGCCCGCCGGACGGCCTCAACCACCTCGGCGAGACCGAGTGGCGTGACGTCGAGGCGGCGATCCGCTACGCCGTCCGCTACGGCGCCCGCCGCGTCGTCCTCCTCGGCTGGTCCACGGGCGCCACCATGGCCCTGCGCGCCGCCGAGCACTCCCCGGTGCGGGACCGCATCGCCGGCCTCGTCCTCGACTCGCCGGTGCTCAGCTGGGAAGCCACACTGCGCGCCCTGGCCAGGGCCCGTCGCACCCCGCAGCCGCTGCTGCCGCTCGCGGTGCGGGCCGCGCAGGGCCGCGCCGGGCTGCACGCCGACCGGGTCGCCGAGACCGCCGACCCCGCCCGGCTGCGCGTCCCCACCCTGATCGTCCACGGTCCGGACGACCAGGTCGCCCCCTGGGAGTACTCCCGCCGGCTGGCCCGGCACCGCGCCGACATCGTCGCCCTGCACACCGTGCCGCACGCCCCGCACGCGGCGATGTGGAACGCGGACCCCGAGGAGTACGAGGAGCGCCTGCGGCGGTTCCTGACCCCACTGATGTGACGCCTCGGCGCCGAGGCCCGCCGGCACCGGCGCGAAACATTCCGTTCCAGGCCGTACGACTGGCTCGAACATGTCTCTCCGGGCACCCCGGAGCCCGTGCGTTGGCCACCTCCGTCGCCCGCCGTGACATTCCGTTTGGGTTTTCGCACCGTCAACCGGAAGACTGCACCCGTGACGTCCCGTATCCCGCGCGACTCCAGGCTCCGACTCGTCCGACCGCGACCCCTGGCCGCCGCCCCCAGAGCTGTGAACCAGCGGCGCCCGCGCCGCCCCTCACCCCGGCCGCCGGAGGGCACGCCCGCCCCCGCCGAGCTGGCCGGAATGGCCCGCATCGGCCTGGCCGGCGCGGCCCGGGTCGCCCGCTGGGCCGACGCCGCCCTCGCTCCCGGCCGTGACGCCGCCACCGCCGACGGCAAGGCCACCCTCTCCGACGCCACCGCCGAACGCGCCGCCGCCGACCTCGGCCTGAGTGCCGCTCAGGTCCGCGCCGACTGGGACACCGCCCGCCTCGCCGGCCTGGTCGAGGTGCACGGCGACAGCGCGCGCCCCGGCTGGCGCCTGCGCGCCTGGAACCGCGACGACAGCGCCGTCCTGCGCGGCTGGGTCGCCCTCTTCGACGCCTGGTCGCTCGCCTGCCCCGAGCCCGACGGGCACGAGCCGGCCGCCGTCGCCGAAGTCGTCTCGGCCATGCCCCAGGTGCTCTCCTTCCTCCAGCTGTCCGCCGGACCGGTGCCGGTCGAGCAGCTGCTCGACCTGCTCCAGCAGCGGGTCACCGAACTGCGCACCGAACGCTGCGAGGTCTCCTACGAGCCCGGCACCGGCAGGCCCGCCGGATCCCCGGGCCCGCAGGACCCGGCACCGGCCTCGGACGCCCCGCTCGCGCCCCTTCTGGACTGGTCGTTGCAGGCACTCGCCTCCGTCGGCGCCCTCACCTACGGCGCCGGCCAGGCCACCCTCACCCCGCTCGGCAGCTGGGCGGTGTGGGTCAAGCTGGAGCAGATCTGCGTGGCCGCGCAGAGCCCCGCAGGCAACATCGAGCAGTCCGCCGAGGACATGCTCCGCGGCTGCGCCCAGCTCCGCCCCAACGCGGCCCGCGCCGAGTACCGCGCCTGGCTCGCCGCCCGCCCCGTCGGCAGCGCCGTCACCGAGCTGATCGGCGCCGCCCGCGGCGACGACGCCCTGCTGCGCGGCCTGGCTTTCGAGGCGCTGCGGGTCGTCGGCGCCCCCGCCGAGCCCGAGGTCCGCGGTGTCGTGGACGAGCCGGCCCTGCGGCCGTACGCCCTGCTGTGGCTCGCAGAGCACGACGGCGTCGACCCGGAGGACGCCCACGAGGTCCTCACCCGCGACGAGGCCACCTGGCTGTGGGTGGACACCGCCGCTGCGGTCGCCGACCACGGGGAGGCGCCGATGCTGGTCCGGCATCTGGAAGCCGCGGTGCAGCCCACCGTCCCCCAGCTGCTCGACGAGGTCCGCGCCGTCGGCCACCCGCGCACCGTGCAGGTCCTGGTCGCGCTGGCCGCCGCCCACCCCGACCCGGCGCTGGCCAAGGCCGTGCGCCGAGCCGCGTTCCAGGTGCACACCGGGGGATGACCGGCGCCCACCGGGCAATGACCGGCGCCCACCGGGGGAGGCGCGGGGAGCCAGTGGCTCAGACGCCGACCTCCGGGGCGTACGTGCCGAAGCTCCAGATGTTCCCCTCGGCGTCCCGGGCCATGTAGTCCCGCGAGCCGTAGTCCTGGTCCGTCGGGGGCATCAGGATCTCCACGCCGTGCTCCACGGCCCGCTGGTGGTGGGCGTCCACGTCGTCCACCACGACGTAGACCCCGGCGGGTCCGCCGTCCTTCAGCGCCGCGTCGAAGCGACCGCCGCGACCCTTGGAGCCGATCATGACGGCGCCGTTGCCCTGGACCAGCTCGGCGTGCATCACCTTGCCGTCCTCCGTCTCGTACACCGACAGTTCGGTGAAGCCGAGGGCCTCCGTGAGCTGCCGGATCGCCGCCTTCGCGTCCGTGTACAGCAGCGAGGGGTAGATGCTGGGCCGTGCGCCGCCCGTGCCTGCCATGCCGATCACTCCTTCGTGCACCGGTCGTGCTGCGTGCGTCGGTTCTGCCGTGCTTCCGAGTCTTGCAGGCAGCACTGACAACGCCCTCGCGGAAGGTGTCGCCCGAGACCGGCCCTGCCCGCCCCGTCCGCCTCGCCGCCGGCACCCCTGCCCGCCTCGCCCGCACCCCTGCCCCCTTCGCCGCCCGCTCCCTGCCCCCCTCGCCCCCCGCGCCCCTGCCCCCCTCGCCCCCCGCGCCCCTGCCCCCCTCGCCGTCCGCGCCCCCGAACGGGGGACTTCCGGCCCGCACCCGCCAAGCCGTCCCGCCGGCCCTGCCGATGGTGACTACGCTCGGCGCCTGATCCGGGACGGTGGCCGCAAAGGGGGCGAGGTGGCAGTTCCACCACACGGCGCCCACCCGCGGGGCAGCGCCCCGGAGACCGGCCCGGCCGCCCCCGAGCCCGCCCCGCACCGTTGCGCCCGCCGTTCCCTCCTCGCACCCGTCCACCGCGCCGTCGTCGGCCTCCTCGCGGCCGTCCTCGCCGTCGCCCTGCTCGGTGTGGCGCATCACATGCGGCCCGTCCCCTACGGCGACCGGCTCCTGCACGGCGGGCACGACGGAGCCTGGGCGCCACGGGCGCGAGGCGCCGTCGTGGTCGGCTACGACACCCGTACCGGTGCGCCGCGGTGGCGCTACGCCCGCGTGGGGCACCGGCCGGTCGCCGTGCTCCCCGCGCGCGGGGAGGTGATCGCGCTGTGGGACGACGGGCTGCTCACCGACACCGACGGGCGCAGGGTGCGCTGGCACCGGGCCCTGCCCGACGCCGCGGAGTGGCTGCCTGCCCACGGCGGCACCGGCGTGCTGCGCCACCTGGGCCGGGGCATCATCGCGGTCGTCACCCCGCACCGCGTCACCGCGTACCGGACCGCCGACGGCGACCTGCGCTGGGTGCTGCCCGCCCGGCAGGGCTGCACGTTCCGGCCCGAGGGCGCCGTACGGCGGGGCGCGGCCCTGCTCCTCGCCCAGCCGTGCGCGCACGACGCCTGGACCGGCCAGCTCGTGGCCCTGGACGACCTGGGCCGGATCACCCCCGACCGCACCCCGCTCGGCAACGATCTCCCGCGGCTCGGTCCGAACGCACGGACGTAGAAAAACCGCTTGCCCGGCCCCGTTAGAATTGGCCGCATGGCCATTCTCCTCGCGCATTAGACGGCGGGAACGTCCTCAGCCGCCCACCGCCCACCCCATCGCCCTGGAGTCTGTCCGTGATCTCCGCCTCCGGTATCGAGCTGCGCGCCGGTGCGCGCGTCCTCATCGAGAACGCCACCTTCCGTGTCGCCAAGGGCGACCGCATCGGCCTCGTCGGCCGCAACGGAGCCGGCAAGACCACCCTCACCAAGTGCCTGGCCGGCGAGGGCATCCCGGCCGGGGGCCAGATCGCCCGCTCCGGCGAGGTCGGCTACCTCCCACAGGACCCCCGCACCGGCGACCTGGACATCCTCGCCCGCGACCGCATCCTGTCCGCGCGCGGCCTCGACGTGCTGATCCGCAAGATGCGCGAGAACGAGGAGCGGATCGCCAACGGCAAGGGCTCCACCCGCGAGAAGGCCCTGAAGCAGTACGAGCGCCAGGAGACGGAGTTCCTCACCAAGGGCGGGTACGCCGCCGAGGCCGAGGCCGCCACCATCGCCGCCGCCCTGAACCTGCCCGACCGGGTGCTGGGCCAGCCGCTGCACACCCTCTCCGGTGGTCAGCGCCGCCGTATCGAGCTGGCCCGCATCCTGTTCTCGGACGCGGACACCCTGCTCCTGGACGAGCCGACCAACCACCTCGACGCGGACTCGATCATCTGGCTGCGGGACTACCTGAAGACCTACCGCGGCGGCTTCATCGTGATCTCCCACGATGTCGACCTGGTGGAGACCGTGGTCAACAAGGTGTTCTACCTGGACGCCAACCGGTCCACCATCGACATCTACAACATGGGCTGGAAGCTGTACCAGCAGCAGCGCGAGGCCGACGAGAAGCGCCGCAAGCGCGAGCGCGCCAACGCCGAGAAGAAGGCCGCCGCGCTCAACGCGCAGGCCGACAAGATGCGTGCCAAGGCCACCAAGACGGTCGCCGCGCAGAACATGGCCCGCAGGGCCGAGAAGCTGCTCTCCGGCCTCGAGGACGTCCGGATGTCCGACAAGGTCGCCAAGCTGCGCTTCCCGGAGCCGGCGTCCTGCGGCAAGACCCCGTTGATGGCCGAGGGCCTGTCGAAGTCGTACGGCTCGCTGGAGATCTTCACCGACGTCGACCTGGCCATCGACAAGGGCTCCCGGGTCGTCATCCTCGGCCTCAACGGCGCCGGCAAGACGACCCTGCTGCGCCTGCTCGGCGGAGTGGAGAAGCCGGACACCGGTCAGGTCGTCCCCGGTCACGGTCTCAAGCTCGGCTACTACGCCCAGGAGCACGAGACCCTGGACCCCGACCGCACCGTCCTGGAGAACATGCGCTCGGCCGCCCCCGACATGGACCTGGTCGAGGTCCGCAAGGTGCTCGGCTCGTTCCTGTTCTCCGGCGACGACGTCGACAAGCCCGCCGGTGTCCTCTCCGGTGGTGAGAAGACGCGGCTGGCCCTCGCCACCCTCGTCGTCTCCTCCGCGAACGTGCTGCTCCTGGACGAGCCGACCAACAACCTGGACCCGGCCAGCCGCGAGGAGATCCTCGGCGCCCTGCGCACCTACAAGGGCGCGGTCGTCCTCGTCACCCACGACGAGGGCGCCGTCGAGGCGCTCCAGCCGGAGCGGATCATCCTGCTGCCGGACGGCGTCGAGGACCTGTGGGGCTCCGACTACGCGGATCTCGTCGCCCTGGCGTGACCGGAAGGGTGATCCACTGCGTATGGATCATTCGGCCGATCCGTGATCCATCATCTGTGTGAGATCTCCTCGTATCGGGGTGTGTCCTACACGGATTTTCCGGCCGATCCCGCGGCAGCCAAGGGACCGGCCGCTGTGCGTCCCTGACCTGGCACTTCGTGAATCCACCCGTTCGGCCCCATGGGCACCACCCGCTGGAATCCAGCATTCCGCTTGTGGGGATCGACTCCTGTCGTCACAACGATGTCTCACGGACCTTGCCGAATGGGTGGCCATCACGCCCAAGAGGGGTGATCATGAGGAGACCAGAGCGCACTTCCCATGAGGAGGCACGGGTGGCCGAGACTCTGAAGAAGGGCAGCCGGGTGACCGGCGCCGCGCGCGACAAGCTCGCGGCAGACCTGAAGAAGAAGTACGACTCCGGTGCGAGCATCCGGGCGCTGGCCGAGGAGACCGGCCGCTCGTATGGCTTCGTACACCGGATGCTCAGCGAGTCGGGCGTCACGCTCCGTGGGCGTGGCGGAGCGACCAGGGGCAAGAAGGCCGCATCGTCCTGACGCCGGGCGGCCCATCGGCTTCGATGGTGGCCACCCGGTCGGCAAGCTGACCGGCCGGGTGGTTACTGTGCAGTCACTTAGCTCAGCTCTGCTGACCGCACCCATCGGAGGCGCCCCATGGCCACGCCCGACCAGGACCTCGCTCCTGCACTCGACAAGGACGGCGTACGGCTCACCGTTGACGACGCGATCGCCACGGTGACGCTGACCAACCCGGCCAAGCGCAACGCACAGAGCCCCGCCATGTGGCGGGCGCTCGCCGAGGCCGGGCGGCTGTTGCCGGGCTCCGTCCGTGTCGTCGTGCTGCACGGTGAGGGCAAGTCCTTCTCCGCCGGGCTGGACCGTCAGATGTTCAACCCGGAGGGGATCCCGGGCGAGCCGAGCTTCATCGAACTCGCGCGTCGTGACGACGCCGGGCTCGACGCGACCATCGCCGAATTCCAGGAGGCCTTCACCTGGTGGCGGCGGAACGACATCGTGTCCATCGCCGCCGTCCAGGGGCATGCGATCGGTGCCGGCTTCCAGCTCGCGCTCGGCTGCGACCTCCGGGTCGTCGCCGACGACGTGCAGTTCGCCATGCGCGAGACCAGCCTCGGTCTCGTCCCCGACCTGACCGGCACGCACCCGCTGGTCGGCCTGGTCGGGTACGCCCGCGCGCTCGAGATCTGCGCGACCGGACGGTTCGTCGGCGCTGCGGAGGCCGTGGCGAGCGGGCTGGCCAACCTCGCGGTGCCCGCCGCCGAACTGGACGGGGCCGTGCGGGACTTGGCGGCCGCGCTGCTGTCCGCGCCGCGGGACGCGGTGGTGGAGACCAAGGCACTGCTCCGTGGCGCCGTCGACCGTACGTACGACGAGCAGCGCGCCGCGGAGCGGGCCGCGCAGGCTCGGCGGCTGCGGGATCTGGCCGGGCTCGGCGAATGAGCCGCGCCCAGCCCACCGAGGTGACCGACACCGCCACCGACGGCCGGTCCCTCCGTGCCTTCCGCGCGGCCGCACGGACCTGCCGGGTCACGTCCACGCTCCGGTGGTCCGCGCCCGTCGCCGGTTCCGCACAGATGTGACGGCGAGGCGGCGCCGCCTCGCCCGCGTACTCCTCGGTGAAAGGTTCACATGACGGTGAGGGAGCAGGGCGATCGCCCCGCTCCCTCACCGCCCGCACTCAGAAGCCGTGCCGCATACCGCCGTCGACCGGCACCATGATCCCGGTCAGGTAGGACGCAGCCGGCGACAGCAGGAACGCCGAGACCCTCCCGAACTCCTGCGGCGTGCCGTACCGCCGCAGCGGAATCCGCGACTCGTTCGCGGCCCGGGTGGCCTCGGGGTCGGCGGACAACCCGTCCAGCTCGCGCACGCGGTCCGTGTCGATCCGCGCCGGCAGCAGGCCCACCACACGGATCCCGCGCGACCCCAGTTCGTCGGCGATCGACTTGGCGAACCCGGCCAGCCCGGGCCGCAGCCCGTTGGACACGGTCAGCCCCGGAATCGGCTCGTGCACCGACCCGGACAGCACGAACCCGATGACGCCGCCAGGCTCCAGCTCGGCCGCCGCCGCGCGAGCGAGCCGTACCGCGCCGAGGAAGACCGACTCGAACGCGTCCCGCCACTGCTCGTCGGTGTTGTCGGCGACGAACCCCGGCGGCGGCCCCCCGACGCTCACCAGCACCCCGTGGAAGCCGCCGAAGTGCTCCCGGGCGGCGGCGATCAGCCGATCGGGAGCCTCCGCGTCGGCGTTGTCCATGACCACGCCCACCGCGTTCGGGCCCAGTTCGGCGGCGGCGTCGGCGACCCGCTTCTCGTCCCGCCCGGTGATGACCACCTTCGCGCCGTCGCTGACGAGTTCCCGCGCGGCGGCGTTGCCGAGTCCGCGGGTGGCTCCGGTGACGACGTACACCCGGTCCTTCAGTCCAAGATCCATGGTTCCTATCCTGCCTCCTGGTCCCCGAACAGGGTGAGGGCGGTGTTGACCAGACCGATGTGGCTGAAGGCCTGGGGGTAGTTGCCCAACTGGCAGCCGCCCACCGGGTCGTACTCCTCGGCCAGCAGGCCCACGTCGTTGCACAGGCCCACCAGCCGGTCGAACAGCTCCCGCGCCTCCTTCGTCCGGCCCGTCATGTGCAGTGCGTCGGCCAGCCAGAACGAGCAGGCGAGGAAGACGCCCTCGCCGCTCGGCAGCCCGTCGACCACCGAGTCCTCGGTGTCGTAGCGGCGCAGGAAGCCGCCGTGCCCGAGGGCGTCACGGATCGCGTCCACCGTGCCGACGACCCGCGGGTCGTCCGGCGGGAGAAAGCCGACGCGGGGGATGAGCAGCAGCGCCGCGTCGAGTTCACGGGAGCCGTAGTACTGGGTGAAGGTGTTGCGCTCGCGGTCGTAACCCTGCTCGCACACCTCCTTGTGGACCTCGTCGCGCAGCCGGCGCCAGCCGGCCAGGTCGCCGCGCAGCTCGCCGTTCTGCTCCAGGGTCCGCACGGCCCGGTCGGCGGCCACCCAGACCATCACCTTGGAGTGCACGAACTGGCGCCGGCCGCCGCGCACCTCCCACAGGCCCTCGTCCGGCTGCCGCCATGCCGACCTCAGGAACTCCATCAACGAACGCTGGATGGCCCACATGTGCGGACGCGTGGGCAGGCCCGAGGCGCGGGCCAGCGACAGCGAGTCCATCACCTCGCCGTACACGTCCAGCTGGAGCTGGTCGACGGCGCCGTTGCCGGTGCGGACGGGGGAGGAGCCGACGAAGCCGGGCAGCCACGGCAGTTCGGTCTCCGGCAGCCGGTGCTCGCCCGCGACGCCGTACATGATCTGCAGGTCGGCCGGGTCGCCGGCGACCGCGCGCAGCAGCCAGTTCCGCCATGCCTCGGCCTCGTCGTGGTAGCCCGCGCCGATCAGGGCGCTGAGGGTGAGGGTGGAGTCCCGCAGCCAGCAGTACCGGTAGTCCCAGTTGCGCACGCCGCCCGGCTTCTCGGGCAACGAGGTGGTCGCCGCGGCGACGATCCCGCCGGTCGGGGCGTAGGTGAGGGCCTTGAGGGTGAGGAGGGACCTGACGACCGCGTCCCGGTACGGGCCGTCGTACCGGCACCGGCGGGCCCAGCGCCGCCAGTCGGTGACGCTGCTCTCCAGCGCCTCGTACGGGTCGATCAGCGGGGGGCGTTCCTCGTGCGAAGGATGCCAGGTCAGCACGAACGCGACCCGCTCGCCCTCGGCGACGGTGAACTCCGAGCGGGTGGCGTAGTCCTCGCCCCACGTGTGCACGGCCGGCTCGCTGCGCAGCCAGGCGGCGTCCGGGCCGGCGACGGCCACACGGTGGCCGTCCGAGCGGCGTACCCACGGCATGATCGAGCCGTAGTCGAAGCGGAGGCGCAGCGAGCTGTGGACGGGGACCCGGCCGCTCACACCCTCCACGATCCGTACGACGTCGGGGGCGCGCTCGCGCTGCGGCATCAGGTCGGTGACGCGCACCGTGCCTTCGGCGGTCTCCCACTCCGTGTCCAGAACCAGGGTGTCGGGCCGGTAGGCGCGGCGGGTGCAGGTGCCCGCTCCCGCGGGCGCGATCTGCCAGTGGCCGTGGTCCTCGTCGCCCAGCAGCCGGGCGAAGCAGGCGCCGGAGTCGAAGCGGGGCAGGCACAGCCAGTCGATCGAACCGTCCTTCCCGACCAGGGCCGCGCTCTGCAGGTCCCCGATGAGGGCGTAGTCCTCGATGCGCGCGTTCACGGGATCCGGTTTCCCGGCGGATCAGGGGGCCAATCAGGTGGTGCGCCGGGGGAGTGACGTACCAGACGGCCGCCCGGGCGGGCAGAGTGCGGCCGGTTCGCTGCGGTTGGGTGGCCTTCGCAGTGTGGCCGGTTCGCGGTGGCTGGGGTGCGCTCGGAGGGCGGCCGGCTGTGCGGGACCGGAGTGCGCTCGGAGTGTGGCCGGTTCGCGGTGCCGGGGGTGCGCTCGGAGGGTGGTCGGCTTGCGGTGGCTGGGTGCGCTCAGACCGTTGCCGGTTCGTGCTCCTCCGGCTGCCGTTCCGCCGCCTCCTCCTGGTCGCGGATCTCCCGCCGGACCAGGAACCACCAGCCGACCGGAACGGCCGCGGCGAACAGCCACCACTGGATCATGTACGCGTAGTTCAGCGGGGCGTCCTCGCTGCCCGGGTCGGAGATCTGCTCCGGGGAGCCGCCCTTCGGTTCGGGCGCCGTCTGCTGGATGTAGCCGCCGAGCACCTGCGCTCGGAGCCGCCGCGCCTCCTCCCCGCTGTTGATCAGCATGATCTGCCGGTCGGGGAGGCCCTTGACGTTCTTGATGCCGCTCGCGGCGGTCGTCTCGTCGGCCATCAGCCGCCCGGTGACCGTGGTCCGGCCGGCCGGCGGCGCGGGGACCTTCGGGAAGGCGGTCTGGACGCCGTTCGCGGGGATCCAGCCCCGGTCGACGAGCAGCACCTTGCCGTCGGTGAGGACGAACGGGGTCAGGACGTGGAAGCCGACCTCGCCGTCGGAGCTGGTCCGGCGGCGGACCACGACCTCCTTGGCGGTGTCGAAGGTGCCGGTCGCCGTGACCGTGCGGTACTTCTCGGCGCGGGTCACACCGTGCCCGGGGGAGGTGAGCCGCTCGACGGGAACCGGCTCGGCGCGCAGCGCGGCGGAGACCAGGTCGTTGCGGGCGGTGCGCTCCTCGTACCGGTGCTGCTGCCAGAATCCCAGCCTGATCATCGTCGGGATCAGCGCGATCGCGACGAGGGTGAGGATCACCCACTGGCGGGACAACAGGAAGCGGTAGCGGTGCACCCCACGACGGTACCTCCGGGCCGTGGGGTGCATTCAGGCGGGTACCGGGTCACACCCGGTCGACGATGCCTGCCCTCCCCTCCTCGCGGGCGCAGTGCGCGCCGCAGTACCAGTGGCCCTCCACCTCCACGCCCTGGCCGATGATCTGCACCCGGCAGTGCTCGCAGAGCGGGGCCATGCGGTGGATCGCACACGAGAAGCAGTCGAAGACGTGCACCGCGCCCTGAGCGTGCACCTCGAAGGTCATTCCGTAGTCATTGCCGCAGACTTCACATGTCGCCATGCGCCACAGGGTGGGCCGTCGCCGAACTCCGGGCGAGCGCGGTCCGGGTGAGTCGTGCGGCAATCACCCATTTGTACGATCGTCCGACGGGTGGGCACCGACTGGTCGCGGGGACGGCTCACTCGTCGGCCGGACGGCTCACCCGCCGGTGGGACGGCTCACCCGCCGGTGGGACGGCTCGGCGGGAGCCGCTCACTCGTCGGCGGGAACCGCTCGGTGGGAACGGCTCACTCGTCGGCCGGCTCGACATCCCTGAGCAGCTGTCCGAACGCGGCCTCGTCGACGATCGGCGTGCCGAACTGCCGGGCCTTGACCGTCTTCGAGGTGCCCGAGTCCGGGTCGTTGGTCACCAGCAGGCTGGTCAGCCGGGAGATGCTGGTGGCGACGTGCAGCCCGGCCTCGACGGCGCGGTCCTCCAGCAGCTCGCGCTCGGTCGAGGTGTCACCCGAGAACGCCACCCGCATGCCCTGTTTGAGAGGTTTGCCGTCTTCGTAGCGACCCGGGTTGGGATAGGGGCATGCAGGCCTTTTGCGGGAAGGCCGCCAACTGTTGGCCCGATAGCCGCCGTAACCGCCCGAGGACTGACGGGGCACGGGCCGGTCCGACCACTCCGTCAGCGGCCGGCATTCCAGCAGCGGCAGCCGTACGCCACCCGCCGCCGCGGCCCTGAGACTGGGTCGGAACGCCTCCGCCAGCACCCGCGCGTCGTCCAGGGCGTGGTGCGCCCGCTGCTGGACGACGCCGAAGTGCGCCGCCAGCGACTCCAGCTTGTGGTTCGGCAGCGGCAGCCCCAGCTCCTTCGACAGCGCGATGGTGCACAGCCGCTGACGCACCGGCGCCTCGCGCTGCACGCGCGCGTACTCGCGCGCGATCATCTGCCAGTCGAAGACGGCGTTGTGCGCCACGAGCACCCGGCCGTCCAGGCGGGCGGCGAACTCCTCGGCGACGTCTCCGAACAGCGGCGCGCCATGGAGCATCTCGCTCGTGAGGCCGTGTATCCACACGGGGCCCGGATCGCGCTCCGGGTTGACCAGCGTGTACCAGTGGTCCTCGACCTCGCCGCGCTCGTCCAGCCGGTAGACGGCGGCGGAGATGATGCGGTCGTCCCGGGCCAGGCCGGTGGTCTCCACGTCAACGACCGCGTATCCCTTCGGATACGCGGCCGGCCACTGGGTGGGGGAGGACACTGCGGTCGCACGGTCTTCGAGCATGGTCATTGAGGATACGGGCCGCGACTGACAGCGCCGTCCCTCAGGTGTCGGCCGTGCGTCCCGCGTGCGTCCCGGAGCCGCCCTCCCGCTCGTACATCGCACACACGCGCGCGCCCACTGAGGTACGAATGTCCTCGGCCCGGTCCGGACCGGCCGTCACGGCGTCACCCCAGCGCCGCCACCAGGTCCCCGGCCGTCAGCGGTGCCAGCCCGCAGCCGTCGGCCGGCCCGGGCAGCAGCCGGTACACCGCGCCCGTCGCACTCTGCGGTGCCACCCCGCCGTGCACCAGGGCCAGCAACACGTGCTTCTTCGCGGCCGCTTCACCCGCACGGGCGTCGGCGTCCGCCGCGTCCCGCGCGGGCTCCCACCAGTCCGGTTCCCCAAGGGCCCGGATCCGGGCGGCGAACGCGGTGTCCGCCTCCCCGTCCCGGCGCCGGTAGTGCCACAGCTCGTCCGTGGCGTGCGCAGCGGGCGCACGCCGGACGACCAGCGCCTCGTCGCTCCGCGCGGCCGCATGCCACACCGCCAGGTCCCACAGTGTCGTACGGCCGTGGGCGAAGTACTGGAACAGGTCCTCGGCGATCCGGCCCAGGGCGGCCCGGTGCCGGTCCACGTCGTGGTAGCCGTCGTCCGACGGCAGATGCAGATCCGTCCACAGGAACGTGCGGCGGCGCAGGTCGACCAGCATCGGCACGTGGATGCGCGAGTCGCCCTCCAGGTCGTAGCGCTGCCGCACCGCGCGCGGGTGGTATCCGGCGCCGCGCGCCTCCCCGGCCGCCGACGGCAGCGCCATGAACCCGGAGAAGGCGTCGAGCAGTTCCTCGAACGGGATGTTGTTGAAGCTGAAGACGACCGGCACCGCGTACCGCACGTTCCGCTCGCCGAGCGCGGTCAGGTCCAGGTCGACGTACTCGGTCGCGCCGTCCGGTGCCGGGGCCGAGATCAGATCGCCGGAGTGGACGGCCAGGCGGTCGCCGTACACGAGGTTCGTGTAGTCGCACAGCCCGGCGAACTCCCAGTGCTCGTCGTAGAGGGCCACCGACAGGTCCAGGTCCACGCGGATCCCCGGCGGCTCCGTCCAGTGCAGGAAGAGCCGCAGCACTTCGCCCTCGGGCAGCGGCTGGGTGCTGCCGCGCGGCAGCGACACCAGGGCCTTGGCGGCGGCGCGCTCGACGGACGGCACCGCGAGCCCGGCGAGCGCCGAGTCGAGCACGGCCAGGCCGAACCGGGACGCGCCGGCCAGACGGCGCAGCGCCTCGGCCTCCAGCAGCGCGCACACGCGCGTGGTGACCGCCGCGGCGAGCGGCACGCGCGTGTCGTCCGTCGTGAACGCGTGCGTGACCTGCCCGCGCGGGAAGAACACCCGGCGCTCGCCGGGCAGATGCCGGATCCGCATCCGGCCCAGCGCGGCCAGCAGCGGACCGGGGCCGGCCTTGGGCAGGGCGCGCTGCAGCACCTCGGCGAACTCCTCGGGCAGCGCGCAAAGTTCGTGCAGCCGCAGCAGATGGTCCAGCCGGCGCAGCAGCTCACCCGGACGCTGCCCGAGGAGGAGCAGCGCGGCACGGGTGTCCCGTCCGGCCAGTGCCTGCTCCACGCGCGCGCCCCAGGTGGCGGCCCGGATCCGGTCGCCCGCGACCCGCACGGCCTCCGGGTGGGCGGCTGCCGTCCGCAGCAGCGCCCCGCCCAGGGCGGTGCCGGGCACGACGGGCGTGCCGCGCAGTACGGCGAAGGCGAGCGCGGCGCGCGGGTGGCGGCCGTGCCGCTCGAACGGGTGCAGGGTCTCGGCGGCCCGCTTCCACCCGGCCGGGTGCCGCAGGACGTCCTCGACCAGCGAGGGCACCGCGAAGGAGTCGAGCAGTCCGAGCAGCCTTCCGCGCAGGGCGCGGGGCAGCGAGCGCAGTCTCGGCGGCGCCATGAGGTCGGCCGTGCCGCCGGACCACACGCACAGCAGCCGCAGCACGTCCGTAGCGGTGGTGAGGTGGGTGCCGAGCAGATCGGTGGCCGCCACGCGCGTGTGCCGGTCGCGCAGCAGGGTGCCGAGCACGAGCGCCTTCGTCTCGCGTACCGGGACGTCCGCCGGGAACCAGCCGAGGTCCGAGGGGGCGTGCGCCAGCAGCACCTGCAGGTCGGCACGGTCCTGCGCGGGCAGCGGAGTGCGCCGGGCCAGCAGCGTGCGCAGGACCAGGACCGTGTCCGTGCGGACGTCCGTGCCGAGCGCGAGCAGCTTCAGCGGACCGGCCGGCACGTCCCGCGGGCGGCGCGGCGCACCCGGCACCAGGAACGGGTCGGCGGGGTCGATCCGGCGGTTGCAGAGCGGACAGCCGGTGTAGTCGGCGCCGTCCCAGCAGGCACGGCACACCAGGTGCGCGCACGGCGCCACCGGGCGCACGCCGCCCACCGTGCCGCACAGCACACAGGGCTGGGCGGGCCACTGCAGCAGCAGGGCGAAGACCCGGTCGACGTACAGCCCGAACGTGTCGTCGGGCACGGAGACCGGGAAGGTGCGGAACAGCGGCATGTGGGTGCGGTCCGCACCGAGTTCGGCGTCCAGCTGCCGGATCAGCTGCCGGCCCGCGTCCGCCAGCCCGGCGGGGCCGAGCCAGGCCAGCGTCGCGCGCAGCTGTGCCGTCGGTGCGAAGCCCCGGTCGAGCAGTTCGCCCTCCAGGGCGACGAGTCCCTCCGCCGTCGACGGGTCGCCCGGGCGTGGTCCGGCCTGGTCGACGTGGACGGTACGGAGACGGCGGAGCAGCACGGACGTCAGTGCGGACAAGCGGAATCCCCCGGAGCGGAAAAAGTGGTGAGGCGGGGGCGGAGAGTGGGCGCGCTATGGATTCCTAGGGTTGGGAAGAGAAGGAAGCACGCCGGCGGAGCCGCCCCCGCGGTCAGGAACAGTAGGGGTACGGCAGTTCGGACGCGACTGATTTTCCGCGGCGGCCCCGGGCTCCGGTGTCCGTGCGGTGCGGCGTCACGGCGCCAGCAACGACCGCACCAGCGCTCGTACGGCCGTCACGAACAGCCGCTCCGTGTCCGCCGGCCGGGCCAGCGCCCGGGCCAGCGCGGCATCGTCCCCGGCGATCTGGGCGCTCCCCGCGTTCCCGCCGCGCCACAGCTCCTCCTCGCCCGGGTCCTGCACCGGAGCCCGCTCACGGTGGCGTTCCACCAGCACATGCCCGACCACCTGGAACTGCACGGCCCGGACGAACTCGGCGGCCCGGGCCCCGCGCAGCCCCGCCGCGTGCGCCTCGCGCACCAGGACCTGCTGGGCGGGCAGGAACATCCGCTCGGTCAGGCCCCGTTCGTGCACCAGTGCCACCAGATGCGGATGGTCGCGCAACTGGCGCCGCAGAGCGCACGCGACGGACAGCACGCGCTGCTCCGGCGTGCGCCCGGCCGGGCGGATCTCGCCGAGGTCGGCCACCGTCCGTTCCACCAGCGCGTCGAGCAGCGCCTCGCGGCCCCCGACGTGCCAGTAGATCGAGGTCACGGCGGTGCCCAGCTCGGCGGCGAGCCTGCGCATGGTCAGCGCGTCCGGGCCGTGCTGCCGCACCAGCCCGGCGGCGGCCTCCAGGACCGCCTCCCGGGTCAGCACGCTCCTCGCCCCGCTCGGCATGATCACTCCAACTCCCGCCGGTGCACGTGTATTTACCCCGGACCCGGTCTGCTGTAACTGTGTTACAGATGACGGTCCGTCAGAAGAAGGGCGGTACGGGCATGGCACGCGTACGGTACGGCGCACGGACCGAGCGGGAGATCGCCGCCACGCGCACCGCGAGCGCGCGGCTCCCCGACATCTGGTCCACCGGTGTGGTGGCCGTCTGGGAAACCGACCCGGACGCGGTCGCGGCGGTCCTGCCACCCCCGCTCAAGCCCTCCGCACGGCCCCTGGTGCGGGTGAACGTCAGCAAGGTCGAGCTGCCCGGGTACCCGCTCGGCGCCGGCTCCTTCGCCGTCTCCGCCGCCCACGGTGAGGTCGACGGCTGGTACCCGCTGGTGATGCCGATGACCCACGAGCGCGCCCTCACCGGCGGCCGTGAGGTCTTCGGGGAACCCAAGAAGCTCGGCGAGGTCACGGTCGAACGCGACGGCCTCGTCGTCCGCGCGTCGATGGCCCGTCACGGCATTGCCTTCGTGGAGGTGCGCGGGGCGGTGAGCGGCGACCTGCCCCTCCCGGAGCCCTCGCGCAAGACCGACTTCTACTTCAAGTTCCTCCCGGCGGCCGACGGCTCCGGCTTCGACGCGGACCCCGTTCTGGTGCACTGCGTACGGCACGAGAAGGTGCGCCGGCTGGAACGGGTCAGCGGCGACGTCGTCCTGCGGGAGTCGATGTACGACCCGGTCGCCGACCTCCCGGTGCGGCGGCTCGTGGAGATCACCATCGGCGAGAAGACCAGCGACCAGCGCGGCCGGGTCGTCGAACGCGTCGACCCACAGGCCCTGCTGCCCTACCTCCACCAGCGCTACGACGACCCCCTTCAGGTCCTCGACGCGCCGCCCGAGGGGAGCGCGTGATGCGGCACCTGCGCGGAAGGCGATGCCCGGCCCCCCGGCCGGAAGCCGGGCCGGCCCTGACGGCGCGGGGAGGGGAATGACCGTGGAACTGCGGGCAGGACAGGTCGCCGTCGTCACCGGGGCGGCGAGCGGGATCGGGCTCGCGATGGCCCGGCGGTTCGCGGCCGAGGGGCTGAAGGTGGTCCTCGCCGACGTCGAGGAGGCGGCGCTGGACAAGGCCGCGGCGGACCTGCGCGCGACGGGCGCCCACGTGCACGCGCGCGTGGTTGACGTCGGCGTGCGCGAACAGGTCCTGGAGCTGGCCGAGACGGCGTACGGCACCTTCGGCGCCGTGCACGTGCTGTGCAACAACGCGGGCGTCGGTTCCGGCGCCGAGGGCCGTATGTGGGAGCACGACCCGAACGACTGGAAGTGGGCCTTCGCCGTCAATGTGTGGGGCGTCTTCCACGGCATCCAGGCCTTCCTGCCCAGGATGCTCCATTCGGGTCAACCCGGTCACGTGGTCAATACATCCTCCACCGACGGCGGTGTCGCCCCGCTCCCGACGGCCTCCGTCTACGCCGTCACCAAGGCCGCCGTGGTCACGATGACCGAGTCCCTGTACGCCCATCTCAAGGCGGAGCACGCGTGCGTGGGCGCCTCGGTGCTCTTTCCCGGCCCGCACATGCTGCGCACCGGCCTGTGGGAGTCGCACCGCAACCGCCCCGCCCGCTACGCCAAGCAGCGGCCCCGGAAGACGCCGTACCGCAGCCTCGGCCAGTGGGAGACGGCGATGCGCGAGGCCGGCCAGGAGGTCCGCTTCACGCCCGTCGAGGAGGTCGCCGAGCTGGTCGTGGAGGGCATCCGCGCCGACCGCTTCTGGCTGCTGCCGGCGAGCGAGCACGGCGACGACCGGATCCGCGCGCGGGCCGGCTCGATGCTGGACCGCACGAACCCGACGTATCTCGAAAGCTTCATCCTCGATTGACCGGGAGGCTGTCGTGGCCGGCCAGGACCCGTACCTGATCATCTCCTCCGACTGCCATGCCGGACTGCCCACCGAGCAGTACCGGCCCTATCTGGAGACCCGCTTCCACCGGGACTTCGACGAGTTCCTCGCGGGCCGCGACCGGCGCCGCGAGGAGATGACCCGGCTCGGCGTCCGCAACGAGGCGTTCGCCGACCGGTGGTTCCACGACCACGAGGAGGGCCTGCGCGGCGGCTGGGACACCGCGCAGCGGCTGAAGGAACTGGACGGCGACGGCGTGGCCGCCGAGGTCGTCTTCCCGGACGCCGACGCCGTCGACAGCCGTACCGCCGCTCCCTTCGGGGTGGGCCTCGGCCTCTCCGGCGACCAGGACCCCGAGCTGGGCTTGGCGGGCGCGCAGGCGCACAACCGCTGGCTGGCGGAGTTCGTCTCCGAGCACCCCGAACGGCACTGCGGAGTCGCCCTGCTGCCCGTCACGGCACCCGTCGACCGGGTCGTCGCCGAGATCCACCGGGCGAAGGACTCCGGCCTCGGCGCCCTGATGATCCCGTCGATGTGGGCCGGCAAGGAGCCGTACCACGACCGCCGCTACGACCCCGTCTGGGCGGCGGCGGCCGAGTGCGCGATGCCGGTGCTCACCCACTCCGGCGCCGCCCCGCGCCACGAGTACGGCGACCACCTCGGCATCTACGTCTCCGAGGTCACCTGGTGGCCGGCCCGGCCGCTGTGGTTCCTGCTCTGGTCCGGCGTCTTCGAACGCCACCCCGGGCTGCGCTTCGGCATCGCCGAGTCGGGCTGCTGGTGGCTGCCGAACCTGCTCTGGTTCATGGACCGCCTCTACCTCGGCGCGCACGGCGGCAAGAAGCTCTCCCCGTTCGCGGAACTCACCCGCCCGCCGCACGAGTACCTGGACCGGCAGGTGTTCGTCTGCGCCACCAACACCAAGCGGCGTGAACTCGCCCAGCGCTACGAGATCGGCGTCGACAACATCCTCTGGGGCAGCGACTTCCCGCACCCCGAGGGCACCTGGCCCGACACGCGCGCGTGGCTGCGCCGTACTTTCCACGACATCCCCGTCACCGAGACCCGCCGTATGCTCGGCCTCGCCGCGGCCGAGGTCTTCGGCTTCGACACCGGCAGGCTCGCACCGCTCGCCCGCCGTATCGGCCCCACCCCCGCCGACCTCGGCCAGCCGGCCGACCAGGCGGCCGTGGAGGCCTCCTGGGCATGCTCCCGCGAGACCGGCCGGCACTGGCTGACGGAGAACGACTTCCCGCTCCTCGGACCCGACCGCGACTTCCCCCTCCCGGAGGTGAACCGGTGACGGACCGCTACACGGTGATCTCGGCCGACTGCCACGCCGGAGCCGACCTGCTGGACTACAAGCCGTACCTGGAGAAGCGCTACCACGACGACTTCGACGTCTGGGCGGCCACCTACGTCAACCCCTACGAGGACCTGCTCGCCGACTCCGCCGACCGGAACTGGAACTCCGAGCGGCGCCTCGCGGACATGGAGGCGGACGGCATCGTCGCCGAGGTGATCTTCCCGAACACCATTCCGCCGTTCTTCCCCTCCGGCTCCCTCATGGCCCCGCCGCCCGGCGTCGAGGACTTCCAGCGGCGCTGGGCCGGCCTGCGCGCCCACAACCGCTGGCTCGCGGACTTCTGCGCCGCCGCCCCGGGCCGCCGGGCGGGCGTCTTCCAGATCCTGCTGGGCGACGTCCAGGAGGCCGTCAAGGAGATCCGCCGGGCCGCTTCCGCGGGCCTCAAGGGCGGCCTGATGCTGCCCGGCACCCCGCCGGGCTCGGGCCTGCCCGAGCTGTACTCACGGACCTACGACCCGATCTGGGCCGCCTGCGCCGAACTCGGCCTCCCCGTCAACCACCACGCCGGCTCCGCGTCCCCGCCGCTCGGCGAGGAACCCGCCGCCCGCGCGGTCTTCATGGTCGAGACGACCTGGTTCTCCCACCGCGCCCTGTGGCACCTGGTCTTCGGCGGCGCCTTCCGCCGCCACCCCGGTCTGAGACTCGTCCTGACCGAGCAGGGCTCCGGCTGGATCCCCGGGGTCCTCGACATGCTGGACTACTACCACGGCCGCCTGGTCGCCGCGGCCGCACGAAAGGACACCGCCGAGGCCAAGTTCGGCGCCGGCCTCGCCGAGGGCATGGGTGAGGCGCCCTCCCAAGTCTGGCGGGACAACTGCTACGTGGGCGCCAGCTTCATGCGCCCGCACGAGGTGCCGCTGCGCGACCGCATCGGCATCGACAAGATCATGTGGGGCAGCGACTACCCGCACGACGAGGGCACCCACCCCTACACCCGCGAGGCCCTCCGCTTCGCCTGCGCAGGCGTCCCGCGCGCGGAACTGGCAGCCATGCTCGGCGGCAACGCGGCCCGCGTCTACGGCTTCGACCTCGGCCTCCTCGACCCCATCGCGGCGAAGGTCGGACCCACGGTGGCCGAGATCGCCGAGCCCCTGGAGGAACCACCGGCCGACGCGACCAGTCCGGTCTTCGCGCGGGGGGCGTCGGTACGGGTGTGGTGACACCGGGCTGGGCCCCGCGGCGCAGCAGGAGCGTCGGTGCGGCGGCCGTGACCCCAGGGGTGGGATCCTCGCCGCTGTGACGGAACCCACCCACGACGAGGCCCACGGCGCGCTCGGCTCGCGGCTGAACTGGCTGCGGGCAGCCGTACTGGGCGCCAACGACGGCATCGTCTCCACCGCGGGACTGGTCGTCGGCGTGGCCGGCGCGACCCAGAGCCGGCCCGCGCTGCTCACCGCCGGGCTGGCCGGCCTGCTCGCCGGCTCGATGTCCATGGCGGCCGGCGAGTACGTCTCCGTCTCCACCCAGCGCGACTCCGAGATGGCCGCGCTGGCCGTGGAGAGACGGGAGCTGCGCGAGCAGCCGGAGGCCGAACTGCAGGAACTGACCGATCTGCTGGCGCAGCGCGGACTGTCCCGCGAGGTGGCCCGGGAGGCCGCCGCACAGCTCACCGCACGGGACGCGCTGCGGGCCCACGCGCGCGTGGAGCTGGGCATCGACCCGGACGAGCTGACCAACCCGTGGAACGCGGCCTGGGCGAGCTTCCTGTCCTTCACGGTGGGCGCGCTCCTGCCCCTGCTGGCCATCGTGCTGCCCCCGGCGCACTGGCGGCTACCGGTCACCGTTGCGTCCGTGCTGGGCGCACTGGTGCTCACCGGCTGGAGCAGCGCGCGGCTCGGCGCGGCCCACCCCCGGCGCGCGGTGGTGCGGAACGTCGTGGGCGGCGCACTCGCGATGGCCGTCACGTACGCGGCGGGCACGCTGCTGGGGGCGGCGGGGGTGTGAACCGGGCCGCCGAGCCGTACCCCGCCGGTCCAGGGCACCCTCGCCGAGCGGCCCGCGCGGGCGGCGACGTACGGTGAAGTGCGCTCGCCACCCCTGAGCGCACGGTACGCCCCCGCACGAGAAGGATCTTCGCCATGCGCGCCACCACCATCCACGCCCCGTACGACATGCGCGTGGAGGACGTGCCCGAGCCCGTGGTGCAGCTGCCCACCGACGCCGTGGTGCGCGTGCTGCGCGCCTGCATCTGCGGCAGCGACCTGTGGGCCTACCGCGGCGAGGCCGCCCGGCAGCCGGGGCAGCGGATCGGGCACGAGTTCCTCGGGGTCGTCGAGGAGACCGGCTCCGAGGTGAGCACCGTCAGGCGCGGGGACCTGGTGGTCGCGCCCTTCATGTGGTCCGACGGCGTCTGCGACTACTGCCGCGAGGGCCTGACCACGTCCTGCGAGCACGGCGGCTTCTGGGGCACCGTCGGCTACGACGGCGGCCAGGGCGAGGCCGTCCGCGTGCCGTTCGCCGACGGCACCCTCGTCCAGCTGCCCAAGGAGGCCGCTTCCGACGACCACCTGCTGTCCGCCCTGCTGACCCTCTCCGACGTCCTCGGCACCGGCCACCACGCCGCCCTCGGCGCGGGCGCCCGGCCGGGCGCCACGGTCGCGGTCGTCGGTGACGGCGCGGTCGGCCTGTGCGCCGTCCTGGCCGCCAAGCGGCTGGGTGCCGAGCGGATCATCACGCTGGGCCGGCACACGGTACGGACCGACATCGCGCGCCGGTTCGGCGCCACCGACGTGGTCGCCGAGCGCGGGGAAGCGGCCGTCGAGGCCGTCCGCGAGCTGACCCGCGGCCAGGGCGCACACGCCGTCGTGGAGGCGGTCGGCACCGAGCAGTCCATGCGCACGGCCGTCGAGATCACCCGCGACGGCGGCGCGATCGGCTTCGTGGGCGTGCCCCACGGCAGCGGCACCGGCCTGGACCTCGGCGTCATGTTCGACCGCAACATCGCCCTGCGCGGCGGTGTCGCCCCGGTCCGCGCCTACATCCCGGACCTGCTGCCCGACGTCCTCGACGGCTCTATCGACCCGTCGCCGGTGTTCGACATGACCGTCGACATCGAGGGCGTGCCCGCCGGCTACAAGGCGATGGACGAGCGCACGGCACTCAAGGTCCTGGTCACCAACGGCGGCAAGTCCTGAATCAACGCCGCCGACGGTCACCCGCGGCCGGCCGTCGACGACTGACCCCGGACGTCTGCTGGACCTCGGACGTTGACGGCTGACGCACGGACGTTGACGGCTGGATCGGACCGTCAGCGGATGCAGGTCGCCGGTCCATGGACGATCATCATGGACCACGGGCCATCGCGGTGGTCAACGGCGGATTCTGCGCGTCGGCATCGGCCGTCACCGCCACGCGGCCGGGTCCGAGCCCCATGGCACCGGTGGCCGCGCCCAGGCCGCGGGGCCGCCGGTGAACGTCACGGCCGGGCGGGCGTGCCGCAGCCGGCCGAGCCGGCTGTCGGTCTCGGTCAGCCAGGCGTCCCGACCCGGGTCCGGCGCGGCCTCGGCCCGGACCGGCTCCGGGGTGCCCCCGGCCGGGTCCGGCCGGATGCCCGTCGTCAGCCACAGCGCGGTACGGGCCAGTGTCAGCCGGACCAGCCGGCTCCCGCCCTCGTACGACTGCTCGGTCAGCGCCCGCAGCACGGCCGCCGCCAGCAGATAGCCGGTGCCGTGGTCCAGGGCCTGCGCGGGCAGCGCGCCGGGCTCCGACGCCGAGCCCTCGGTGACCGCGATGCCGGTCGCCACCTGCACCAGGCTGTCGAAGCCGCGCCGCGCGCCCCACGGCCCGTACGCACCCCACGCCGACACCTGCGCCACGACCAGGCCGGGGCGCCGCTCGGCCAGGGCCTGCGGGGAGAGCCCGAACCGGTCCAGGGCACCCGGACGGTACCCGGTCACCACGACGTCGGCCGTGCTCAGCAGTTCCTCGAAGGTGTCCCGGCCGGTGGCCAGGTCGAGCGTGGCGGACCGTTTGCCGAAGCCCGTGTCGGCATGCTGGTCCGGGAGTTCCGGCAGCACGGGGGAGTCCACGCGCAGCACGTCCGCGCCCAGCAGGGCGAGGGTGCGGGTGGCGACCGGGCCCGCCAGGACCCGGGTCAGGTCCAGCACGCGCAGCCCGGCGGCGGGCAGCAGGGGAGCGGCGGCGGGGACCGGCGGTGGCAGGAGGTGCGCGGCGGCCGGGACCGGCGGTGACGGCACGCGCGCGGGGACCGGAGCCAGTGGTGGCAGCACGCGTGCGGGAGCCGTGTCCAGCCGCTCGCGTTCGACCAGAGGCCGTGCGGCCACCTCGGCGGCCTGTGGATGCGCCCGCCACTCCTCCGGGGTGCGCAGGGCCACGGCGAGGCCGCCGGCGCCGTGGACGGCTTCCTCGGCCTCCACGGCGGAGCGCTCGGCGAGTTGGCCGGCGACCTCCGCCACCGAGGCGTCCGGTGGCAGGCCCAGCGCGCCGAGCAACCGGGCCCGGTGGTGCGGATAGTTGGCGTGGGTGCGCACCCAGCCGTCCGCCGTGCGCCAGAACCGGGACAGCGGCGCGAAGTTCACCGGCGCCCGCCCGCCGATCTGCACCAGCCGCTCACTGTGGAAGGCGGCGGCCACCGCACCGTCGTCCACCGTGACCTCCGGCACCGCGGAGAGCCCGGCACGCCGTGCCCCCAGCTCGGCGGCGGCCAGCGCGCAGGCTCCGACACACGCGCGTGCCAGCTCCCGCACCGGCAGCCGTGCGTCGAGCGTGTCCCGGCGTACGACGGCCGAGACCCGCGACGGAAGACCGGGCGCCCCACCGACCGCCTGCCACGCATCGTTGATTGCAGTCATGACTTCACTATGCAGTATTGATTCAATCAACACTGCATAGTGAAGCTCTGATCGCCTACTCGACCGCGCGCAAGGCGTTGACGATCCCGAAGCCGTAGAAGCCGTTCACGCGCTTGCCGCCGACGCAGGTCGCGTCCACGACCCCGTCGCCGTCACCGTCGTACGGCCCGCTCGGGCAGCCCGGGTTGTCCGCCTGGGCCTTCAGCAGCGCCCGCAGCTGTGCCGGAGTGGCGTGCGGATGGGAGGACTTGAGCAGCGCGGCCACCGCGGCGACGTGCGGGGACGCCATCGAGGTGCCCTGCAGGAAGCCGTACTGGTTGTTCGGCAGCGTGGACAGGATGCGGCCGTTCTTCGACGGCGTGTCCGGGATCTGGAACTTGTCGCCGCCCGGTCCGGCCACGTCGACCACGCCCTGGCCGTAGCTGGAGTAGTACGACTTGGCACCCTTCACGCCCACCGCGCTCACGGTCACCACGCCGGGCAGCTGGGTCGGTATGTCGAAGCACTTGTGCGGGTCGACCGTGCGCGTGTGGGCCGTCGAGTCGTCGGGGCTGGAGTCGTCCACGAGGGCGTCCGCGTCCAGGTCGTCGTTGGAGTTGCCCGCCGAGGCGACATTGAGCGTGCCCTTGCGCTGGGCGTACAGCTGGGCCCTGTTGACCGCGTCGACGATGGCATGTTGATCGGGGTCGTCCATGCAGTTGTACAGCCAGGGATCAACGTAGTAGCTGTTGTTGGTGATCTCGACACCGTGGTCCGCGGCGAAGACGAACGCGCAGACCACGCTCTCCGGGTAGAACAACTGGGTGGAGTCGGGCTGGGCCACCGTGATGCTCGCGACCTTCACCCCGGGCGCCACGCCTGCCACGCCTGTGCCGTTGCGGGCCGCGGCTATCTCGCCCGCCACGTGCGTGCCGTGGTAATGGTCGGCGTCCGCGGGCCGCCATGCGCCGTACGTCGTGTCCGCCTTGCCGCTCACACAGTTCGCCGACTGGGACGCGGAGAAGTTCGGGGCGATGTCGGGGTGGGTGTCGTCCACGCCCGTGTCGATCACGCCGACGGTGACGCTCCGGCTGCCCGGGTCGATCGTCGCGGCCTTGTCGGCGCCGATCGCCCGGAGGTCCCACTGGTCGGCCTCGAGGGGCTCCTCGCCCGCCGCCGCCCCCTGGGCGACCTTCGCGGCCTCCGCCTTGGACAGAACCTGTACCGCGCCCTCGTCCGTCGTCCCCGCCGCGCTGAGCGGCGCGGTGCGGGTGGCGCCCGCCGAGTCGACCCCGCGGACCGCACGCATCCGCGCGCCGAAGTCCGGGTTCGCGGAGTGGACGACGATGACGCCGATCCGGTCGTAAGTGGCCACGACCGTGCCACCGTTGCGCGTGATCTCGCGCCGCACGTGCTCGATCGTGCGGTGGTCCGCGCGGGTGTTGACCACGTACGCGAGATTCGGGCCGTCCGCCGCCTGGACCGCCGGGCCGGTGGCGGGCGTCGCCGAGACCGGCGACGACAGGAAACCGAGCGAGGCGGTCAGCGACAGCACGACCGGAACGGCCAGGGCGAGCCGGCGTCTGGAGCGCAGATGAGCCATGGGATCTCCACATCATCCGGGTGCGAAACCGCCCGAGACACAGGTAGTGCTCGGGCAGGTACATGACGAGTAGTGCAGGCCGAAGCTATCTTCCGCGCCCGGTCTCCGGAAGACGCCGGCACCTGATCGCCGGAAGACGCCGCACCCGATCTGCGAAAGACTCCGGCGCCCGATCTCCTGAAGACGCCGCACCCGGTCTCCGGAAGACGCCGGCGCGCTCGCCGAAAGAAGGCCGCTTCCGCTTCGGAACCGTCCGACCGACTTGAACCGCCCCGCGCGTGGCGCCGTGACCGTGGTCAGGGGGCCCAGCAGGATCGTGGCCCCCTCGGAATCACGCACGGGAGTCATTCCTTGACTCCCGGTAACGTGATCCCTGTTGTGAGGTCAGAAGCGCGCATGTCCGTCCCCCGAGGAGACTCCGTGGCCACCGAGACACCGCCCCCCGCCAAACCAGGGGCCCCACTTCCCTCCACCGAGGAGTTCACCGAAGTGCAGCAGAGCGCGGAGTTCGGTGAACTGCGCCGCGCCCACCGCTCCTTCGCCTTCCCGCTGACCGTCGCCTTCATCGCCTGGTACCTGCTGTACGTCCTGCTGTCCAACTACGCGGGCGACTTCATGGGCACCAAGGTGGCCGGCAACATCAACGTGGCCCTCGTCCTGGGCCTCGCCCAGTTCCTCACTACCTTCCTCATCGCCTGGTGGTACGCGCGCCGCGCGGCCACCCGGCTCGACCCGAAGGCAGAGGCCATCAAGTCCCGGATGGAGGGCGGAGCATGACCGTCGCGCAGCACACCCTGCTGGCCGCCGGCGAGGCGAGCGAGCACCGGACGCTGATCATCACCCTGTTCGCCGTGTTCGTCGCCGCGACCCTCGTCATCACCGTCTGGGCGGGCCGGCAGACCAAGGACGCCGCCGACTTCTACGCCGGCGGACGGCAGTTCACCGGTTTCCAGAACGGCCTCGCCGTCTCCGGCGACTACATGTCTGCCGCGTCCTTCCTCGGCATCGCCGGCGCCATCGCCCTCTTCGGCTACGACGGCTTCCTGTACTCCATCGGCTTCCTCGTCGCCTGGCTCGTCGCCCTCCTGCTGGTCGCCGAGCCGCTGCGCAACTCCGGCCGCTACACGATGGGCGACGTGCTGGCCTACCGGATGCGCCAGCGCCCCGTCCGCACGGCCGCCGGCACCTCCACGATCGTGGTGTCGATCTTCTACCTGCTGGCCCAGATGGCGGGCGCCGGTGTCCTCGTCTCGCTGCTGCTCGGCATCACCAGCGACGGCGGCAAGATCGGCATCGTCGCCCTCGTCGGCGTCCTGATGATCGTGTACGTCACCATCGGCGGCATGAAGGGCACCACCTGGGTCCAGATGGTCAAGGCGGTGCTGCTGATCCTCGGCGCCCTGCTGCTGACCTTCCTGGTCCTGCTGAAATTCGACTTCAACATCTCCGACCTGCTCGGCTCGGCCGCCGACAACAGCGGCAAGGGCGCGGCGTTCCTGGAGCCCGGCCTGAGGTACGGCGCCACCGGCACCACCAAGCTGGACTTCATCTCGCTCGGCATCGCCCTGGTCCTGGGCACGGCCGGCCTGCCGCACATCCTGATCCGCTTTTACACCGTCCCCACGGCCAAGGCCGCCCGCAAGTCGGTCATCTGGGCGATCGGCCTGATCGGCGCCTTCTACCTGATGACCCTCGCCCTCGGCTTCGGTGCCGCCGCACTGATCAAACCGGACGAGATCATCGCCTCCAACAAGGCGGGCAACACCGCGGCACCGCTGCTGGCGCTGCACCTGGGCGGTGTCGACTCCAACTGGGGAGCCATCCTGCTCGCCACCATCTCGGCGGTCGCCTTCGCCACGATCCTCGCGGTCGTCGCGGGCCTGACCCTGGCCTCGTCCTCCTCCTTCGCGCACGACATCTACGCGAACGTCATCAAGAGGGGCCAGGCCACCGAGAAACAGGAGCTCGGCGCGGCCCGCTGGGCCACGGTCGGCATCGGCGCGGTCTCGATCGTGCTCGGCGCCCTCGCCCGCGACCTCAATGTGGCCGGCCTGGTGGCCCTCGCCTTCGCGGTAGCCGCCTCCGCCAACCTGCCGACCATCCTCTACAGCCTGTTCTGGAAGCGGTTCACCACCACGGGCGCCCTGTGGTCGATCTACGGCGGCCTGGTCACCGCGGTCGGCCTGGTGCTGTTCTCGCCGGTGGTCTCCGGCAAGCCGACGTCGATGTTCCCCGAGGTCGACTTCCACTGGTTCCCGCTGGAGAACCCCGGGATCATCTCCATCCCGGTCGGCTTCCTGCTCGGTGTCGTGGGCACTCTGCTGTCGAAGGAGGCCCCGGACGCCGGCAAGTACGCTGAACTCGAGGTGCGGTCCCTGACCGGCACCGGAGCGCACTGAGGTTTCGTACGGGCGGCCGCGTCGTTCAGGACTGTACGGTCCTACGACGCGGCCGTGTCGTAGCTCGTGGGATCGGGCCGCTGTGGTTGTCAGTGCTCTCACGTAGGCTCGCAAGTAACGGGAAGACCCGTGACGGACGAAGAACGGGTGATCCGGAGAGGGAGGGGGGCCCAGTGCTCATCGACACGTATGGCCGCGTGGCCACCGACCTGCGGGTCTCACTGACGGACCGGTGCAATCTGCGGTGCACCTACTGCATGCCCGAGGAGGGCCTGCAGTGGCTGGCGAAGCCCGATCTGCTCACGGACGACGAGATCGTCCGGCTGATCGACATCGCGGTCCGGATGCTTGGCATCGAGGAGGTCCGCTTCACCGGCGGCGAGCCCCTGCTGCGCCCGGGCCTGGCCGGCATCGTCGAGCGCGTCGCGGCCCTCGCCCCGCGCCCCCAGATGTCCCTCACCACCAACGGAATCGGCCTCAAGCGCACCGCGACCGCCCTGAAGGCGGCCGGCCTGGACCGGGTCAACGTCTCCCTGGACACCCTCCGCCCGGACGTCTTCAAGACCCTGACCCGCCGCGACCGCCACAAGGACGTCCTGGAGGGCCTCGAGGCCGCCCGCGAAGCGGGCCTCACCCCGGTGAAGGTCAACTCCGTCCTGATGCCGGGCCTGAACGACGACGAGGCCCCGGACCTGCTCGCCTGGGCGGTGGAGCACGACTACGAGCTGCGCTTCATCGAGCAGATGCCCCTGGACGCCCAGCACGGCTGGAAGCGCGAGGGCATGGTCACCGCCGGGGACATCCTCGCCTCCCTGCGCACCCGCTTCGAGCTCACCGCCGAGGGCGCCGACGAGCGCGGCTCGGCACCGGCGGAGCGCTGGCTGGTGGACGGCGGCCCGCACCGGGTCGGCGTGATCGCCTCGGTCACCCGCCCGTTCTGCGCGGCCTGCGACCGCACCCGCCTGACCGCCGACGGCCAGATACGGACCTGCCTGTTCGCCACGGAGGAGACGGATCTGCGAGCGGCCCTGCGCTCGGACGCCCCGGACGAGGAGATCGCCCGCATCTGGCGCCTGGCGATGTGGGGCAAGAAGGCGGGAGCGGGCCTGGACGACCCGGCGTTCGTCCAGCCGGACCGGCCGATGTCCGCCATCGGCGGCTGAGGGCGACGTACTCGCGGAGCTGACGAAGCACCGTGGAGGTTCGTCTCCGGCGGCGAGGGTCAGCCCCGCTGCTCCTGCTCCTGCCAGTCGGTGAGCAGGACCACGTCCTTCAGGAACCCGCGCATCCCGAGGAACTGCGACAGATGCTCGCGGTGCTCCTCGCAGGCAAGCCACGTCTTGCGCCGCTCCGGCGTGTGGATCTTCGGGTTGTTCCACGCAAGCACCCACACGGCGTCGGTGCGGCAGCCCTTGGCGGAGCAGATCGGGGTCTCGTCACTCACGGGGTTTCGTCTCGGGTTCGTCTCACACAACGGGCGCAAACAAGGCGACGCCGAGCAGCCACGGGGGGAGCTGCCCGGCGTCGGTCCGTCGCTCCGACGGGGGATGCGGAGCGCGTACGCAGTATGTCACGGGTAGCCCACCGCCCGGCACTGGAACAGCAGGATTGATCTGAGCTTTTCTTGAGCTTGGCGGGTGGAGGCGTTCCGCTTGTGCCGCGGGCTCCGCGTCGGCCGTGCTCACGCCGGGCCGGGGCGTTCCTCATGCATCCCGGACGCCGGGTTCGTCGGCACGCCCTCCGCTGCCGATTCCCTTCCGGCCCGAGCCCGTTCCTCCTCGGCCGGCGGCTGCGCGATCATGGGCCGCACCGGCGCGGTGACGAACGTCGACGGAAGGGACGGCGGCCGTTCCCGGCCCGCGTTGGCGATCACCACGGCGATGTAGGGCAGGACCGCACCGAGCACGAGCGCGACGACGGCGACGTACCGCTCGACGTTCCACAGCGTGGCCGCGAGGATCACCGAGACCGTACGGATCGACATCGAGATCACGTACCGCCGCTGCCGCCCCCGCACATCCTCAGCGAGTCCCGTCCGGGCTCCGGTGATCCGGAACACCTGGCCGCTGTCGCCGTGCTGTTTCCGCATCACATTCCACCATCCGCCCGCATCGGACTCTCCCCGGCCCGCACCGTCGTCCACGCCGGCGGGGTCCGGACCGGGACAGGTCCCACGTTACGCCGCGCCCGCACCGCGTTCGAGACCGGGTCGCCGTCCGCCTGTGACGACGCCGGCGGCCGTGCCGCGTACGGGGGAAGCCGACATGCGCCGTACTGCGGACGGAACCACACTGGCCGTAATGCTCACGTCGAGCCGTACGAGGAGGCAGCCATGGGCTGGTTGTGGGCGATCATCGTGGGATTCGTGCTGGGCCTCATCGCCAAGGCGATCATCCCGGGCAAGCAGCACAGCCCCCTGTGGCTGACCACCATCTGCGGCATGCTGGGCGCCATCGTGGGCAACGCGGTCGCCCGTGCGGTCGGCGTGGAGGAGACCCGGGGCATCGACTGGAGCCGCCACATCTTCCAGCTCGTCGCCGCCATCATCATCGTGGCCGCGGTGGACGCCCTCTACATGGCGACGCTGGGCAAGCGTAAGCAGCAGCGGGCCTGAGCTGTCGAAAGGCCTCGGGCCCAGCGCTCCCGAGGGAGCGCAGGGCTGTGTCCGACTCGCGGCCGCGCCGCGGGGCCGCGAGCGACCACGGCGAAGCCGCGGTCGCCGGCGCACCCCACGCCCCTACGACGCTGACGGCCGTACCGCTCACGACGCTGACGGCCGCACCGCCTACGCGCCCGTGACCTCCACGGCGGCCAGGTTCTTCTTGCCCCGCCGCAGCACCAGCCACCGCCCGTGCAGCAACTCCTCGGCGCCCGGGACGAAGTCCTCCGCGGTGACCTTCGCGTTGTTCACGTAGGCCCCGCCCTCCTTCACGGTCCGCCGCGCGGCCGACTTGCTGGCCACCAGACCGACCTCGGCGAACAGGTCGACCACCGGGCCCAGCTCGGCGACCTGGACGTGCGGCACCTCGGACAGCGCCGCCGCCAGCGTCCTGTCGTCCAGCTCCGTCAGCTCGCCCTGACCGAACAGCGCCTTGGACGCGGCGATCACCGCGGCCGTCTGGCCGGCGCCGTGCACCAGCGTCGTCAGCTCCTCGGCGAGCGCGCGCTGCGCCGCACGGGCCTGCGGACGCTCCTCGGTCTGCCGCTCCAGCTCCTCGATCTCCTCGCGGGACTTGAAGCTGAAGATGCGCAGGAACTTGGAGACGTCCCGGTCGTCGGCGTTGACCCAGAACTGGTAGAACGCGTACGGCGTGGTCATCTCGGGGTCGAGCCACACCGTGCCGGACTCGGTCTTGCCGAACTTGGTGCCGTCCGCCTTGGTGATCAGCGGGGTGCCCAGCGCGTGCACCACGGCCTCCGGCTCGGTCCGGTGGATCAGGTCCGTGCCCGAGGTGAGGTTGCCCCACTGGTCACTGCCGCCGGTCTGCAGCGTGCAGCCGTGCCGCCGGTACAGCTCCAGGAAATCCATGCCCTGCAGGATCTGGTAGCTGAACTCGGTGTAGCTGATGCCCGCGTCGGAGTTGAGCCGCCGGGCGACGGCCTCCTTGGCGATCATCTTGTTGACCCGGAAGTGCTTGCCGATGTCCCGCAGGAACTCGATGGCCGACAGGCCCTGGGTCCAGTCCAGGTTGTTGACCATCACCGCGGCGTTCGGCCCCTCGAAGTGGAGCAGCGGCTCGATCTGGGCGCGCAGCCGCTCCACCCAGCCGGCCACCACCTCCGGCGCGTTCAGCGTGCGCTCGGCCGTGGGCTTCGGGTCGCCGATCAGGCCCGTGGCACCACCGACCAGCGCCAGCGGACGGTTCCCCGCCTCCTGGATGCGGCGCATCGTCAGGATCTGCACCAGGTTGCCGAGGTGCAGGCTGGGCGCGGTCGGGTCGAAGCCGCAATAGAACGTGACGGGGCCGTCCGCGAACGCCTTGCGCAGTGCGTCCTCGTCCGTGGAGAGGGCGATGAGCCCACGCCACTTCAGCTCGTCGACGATGTCCGTCACGTTTCTCGTGTCTCCTTGGTGATCTTCGGGCAGTCGGGTGACAGCCGACTACGAGGTTATACGCCCTGACTGACAGAACTCATGTTGAAATCCGGGATCCGCAGCGCGGGCATCGCGGCCCGGGTGAACCAGTCGCTCCACTCGCGCGGCAGCGTCTTCTCGGTGCGCCCGGCCTCCGTGGCCCGGCCCAGCAGGTCCACCGGCGACTCGTTGAACCGGAAGTTGTTCACCTGCCCGGTCACCTCGCCGTTCTCCACGAGGTAGACGCCGTCCCGGGTCAGGCCCGTCAGCAGCAGGGTCGCCGGGTCGACCTCGCGGATGTACCACAGGCAGGTCAGCAGCAGACCGCGCTCGGTGTTCGCGACCATCTCGTCCGGGGACCGGTCCTCGCCGCCGTCCAGGATCAGGTTGCCGAGCACCGGGGCGACCGGCAGCCCGGTGAGAGCCGCGCTGTGCCGCGTGGTGGTCAGGTGCTTGAGCACGCCCTCGCCGATCCACTCGGTGGCGTGCGTCGGCAGCCCGTTGTCGAACACGGACTGGTCGCCGCCCGAGGAGTGGGCGACCACGAAGGGCGGGCACTCCAGACCGGGCGCATGGGGGTCGCTGCGCAGGCTGAGGGGCAGCCGGGAGAGCTTCTCGCCCACGCGCGTGCCGCCGCCGGGCCTGGAGAACACCGTCCGCCCCTCGGTCGCGTCCCGGCCCGACGCCGACCACAGCTGGTAGATCAGCAGGTCCGCGACGGCGGTGGGCGGCAGCAGGGTCTCGTAGCGGCCCGCGGGCAGCTCCACCCGCCGCTCGGCCCAGCCGAGCCGTACGGCCAGCTCGGCGTCGAGCGCGACCGGATCGACGTCCTTGAAGTCCCTCGTGGACCGGCCGGCCCACGCGGAACGGACACGGTCCGGCGACTTGGCGTTCAGCTCCAGCGTGCCGGTGGGCTGGTCGTGCCGGAGGCGCAGACCCGTGGACGTGCCGACGTACGTCGACACCAGCTCGTGGTTGGCGAAGCCGTACAGTTCCCGGCCGCCCGCACGCGCGCGTGCGAAGGCTTCGCCGAGCCCCGGGGCGAAGTCGGCGAACACGGCCGAGGAGGTCTCCGCGGGCGCGTCCGTGAAGTCGGGCGAGCGGGGTACGCCGGCGATCAGCGGCTGGGCGTCCTCGGCGGGCCCGGCACCGCGCGCGGCGGCCTCGGCGGCCCGCACCAGCGGTTCCAGGTCGTCCGCGGTGACCGCAGAGCGGGACACGACACCGGAGGCGGTGCCCTCCTTGCCGTCCACGGTCGCGATCACGGTGAGCGTACGGCCGCGGGTCACGCCGTTGGTGGTGAGCGCGTTGCCCGCCCAGCGCAGGTTCGCGGTGGAGTGCTCGTCGGCGATGACGACACAGCCGTCGGCGCGGGACAGCGCCAGGGCCTGCTCGACGACCTCGTGCGGCTTGTTGATGCGGGCGCTCATCGGCCGGCCTCCTGCGTGGTGTTCAGAATGTTGACGCCCCTGAAGAGGGCGGACGGGCACCCGTGGGACACGGCGGCCACCTGCCCCGGCTGGGCCTTGCCGCAGTTGAAGGCGCCACCGAGGACGTACGTCTGCGGACCGCCCACGGCGGCCATGGAGCCCCAGAAGTCGGTGGTCGTCGCCTGGTAGGCCACGTCCTTCAGCTGACCCGTGATCCGCCCGTTCTCGATCTTGAAGAAGCGCTGGCCGGTGAATTGAAAGTTGTACCTTTGCATGTCGATCGACCAGGACCTGTCACCGACGACGTAGATGCCCCGGTCGACGCTCCCGATCAGGCCCTCGGTGGACAGCCCGGCAGGATCCGGCTGCAGGGACACGTTCGCCATGCGCTGCACCGGCACGTGATCCGGCGAGTCGGCGAACGCGCACCCGTTGGACCGCTCGAACCCGGTCAGCCGGGCGATCCGCCGGTCCAGCTGGTAGCCCACCAGCGTCCCGTCCTTCACCAGGTCCCAGGACTGCGCCTGGACGCCCTCGTCGTCGTAGCCGATGGTCGCGAGGCCGTGCTCGGCCGTGCGGTCGCCGGTGACGTTCATAAGCTCAGAGCCGTACTTCAGCTTGCCCAGCTGGTCGAAGGTGGCGAAGGAGGTGCCGGCGTAGGCGGCCTCGTAGCCGAGCGCGCGGTCCAGCTCCGTGGCGTGGCCGATGGACTCGTGGATGGTCAGCCACAGGTTGGACGGGTCGACCACCAGGTCGTACAGACCCGGCTCCACGCTCGGCGCCCGCATCTTCTCGGCGAGCAGCTCCGGGATCTGCTCCAGCTCGGCGTCCCAGTCCCAGCCGGTGCCGGTCAGGTACTCCCAGCCGCGTCCCGCCGGCGGCGCGATCGTGCGCATCGAGTCGAACTCCCCGCTCGACTCGTCGACCGACACGGCCGTCAGCTCCGGATGCAGCCGCACCCGCTGCTGCGTGGTCACCGTCCCGGCGGTGTCGGCATAGAACTTGTTCTCGTGGACGGTGAGCAGCGAGGCGTCGACATGGTCGACGCCCGGCGCGGCCAGCAGTCGCGCGCTCCACTCCGCCAGCAGCCCGGCCTTCTCCTCGGCGGGCACCGAGAACGGATCGATCTCGTACGACGAGATCCACGTCTTGTCGGCATGCACCGGCTCGTCTGCCAGCTCCACCCTCCCCCACTGCCCGAAAGGCGTGGCAGGTGCCCCCGCGTCCGCGCCGGCCGCCTTGATGACCTGCGCGGACAGCTTGGCCATCGCCACCGCCTGCGAGGCGACCCGCGCGGCGGCGTCCATGGTCAGATCCACCCCGGACGCGAAGCCCCACGTACCCCCGTGCACGACCCGCACCGCGTACCCGAGGTCGGTGGTGTCCGACGAGCCGGCGGGCTTGGCGTCCCGCAGCCGCCAGGACGCGCTGCGCACCCGCTCCAGCCGGAAGTCGGCGTGCTCGGCCCCCAGCGCACGCGCGCGCGCCAGCGCGGCGTCGGCGAGGGCCCGTAGGGGAAGCGCCGTGAAGGCTTCGTCGATGGAATGAGGCACCGAGGTCTCCCTGCTGTCGTGGCCTGTCGCGTCCGATCATGTCCCGGGACCGGCCCGCCGGACCACATCTTTCGCTCCGGGACCGGCCGATTCTGTAGGGATCCGACAGCGACACCCCCGAGCCACTGTCGGTGCCCGATTGCCCGCGGCGAGTGCGGTACCGATAGGTTTTCGATGAAGCCGCCTGTCATCCAGGTGTTCGGGCGGATCTGTCAGACCCCTATGGAAAGGGTGATCCGTTGAGCCGCTCGGTTCTCGTCACCGGAGGCAACCGGGGCATCGGCCTCGCCATCGCCCGCGCTTTCGCCGACGCCGGCGACAAGGTCGCGATCACGTACCGCTCGGGCGAGCCGCCGGCCGCCCTGACGGAAATGGGCTGCCTGGCCGTCAAGTGCGACATCACCGACCCGGAGCAGGTGGAGCAGGCCTACAAGGAGATCGAGGACCAGCACGGTCCGGTCGAGGTCCTGATCGCCAACGCCGGCGTCACCAAGGACCAGCTCCTGATGCGCATGACCGAGGAGGACTTCACCTCGGTCGTCGACACCAACCTCACGGGCACCTTCCGTGTCGTCAAGCGCGCCAACCGCGGCATGCTGCGCGCCAAGAAGGGCCGCGTCGTCCTGATCTCCTCGGTCGTCGGCCTGCTCGGCTCGGCGGGTCAGGCGAACTACGCCGCCTCCAAGGCGGCCATGGTCGGCTTCGCGCGTTCGCTGGCCCGCGAACTCGGCTCGCGCAACATCACCTTCAACGTCGTCGCGCCCGGCTTCGTCGACACCGACATGACGAAGGCGCTCACCGACGAGCAGCGCAAGAACATCGTCTCGCAGGTGCCGCTCGGCCGTTACGCGCAGCCGGAGGAGATCGCCGCGACGGTGCGGTTCCTCGCCTCGGACGACGCCTCGTACATCACTGGAGCCGTCATCCCTGTTGACGGCGGACTGGGAATGGGTCACTGATCACCATGAGCGGAATTCTCGAGGGCAAGCGCATCCTGGTCACGGGTGTCCTGATGGAGTCCTCCATCGCCTTCCACGTCGCCAAGCTCGCCCAGGAGCAGGGCGCCGAGATCATCCTGACCGCGTTCCCGCGGCCGACGCTGACCGAGCGCATCGCCAAGAAGCTGCCGAAGCCGACCAAGGTCATCGAGCTGGACGTGACGAACGAGGAGCACCTCGCGCGTCTGGCCGACGTCGTCGGCGAGGAACTGGGCGGTCTCGACGGCATCGTCCACTCCATCGGCTTCGCGCCGCAGGACGCGCTCGGCGGCAACTTCCTCAACACGCCGTTCGAGTCGGTCTCCACCGCCATGCACGTCTCGGCGTTCTCGCTGAAGTCGCTGACCATGGCCTGCCTGCCGCTGATGCAGAACGGCGGCTCGGTCGTCGGCCTCACCTTCGACGCCCAGTATGCCTGGCCGCAGTACGACTGGATGGGCCCGGCCAAGGCCGCCCTGGAGGCCACCAACCGCTACATGGCGCGCGACCTGGGCAAGCAGAACATCCGCTGCAACCTCATCTCGGCGGGTCCGATCGGTTCCATGGCCGCCAAGTCCATCCCGGGCTTCTCCGAACTGGCCTCCGTCTGGGACACCCGCTCGCCGCTGGAGTGGGACCTGAAGGACCCGGAGCCGGCCGGGCGCGGAGTCGTCGCCCTGCTGAGCGACTGGTTCCCGAAGACCACGGGCGAGATCATCCACGTCGACGGCGGCCTGCACGCCATCGGCGCCTGATCGCTGCCGCAGAGGCACGCCTCGCGGCCGGTTGCCGGCCCGGGGGCGGCCCACGGCGGTCGTTGCCGCTGAAGGCCCGGCCTGCGGCCGCGCCGAAGGCCCGGCCTGCGGCCGCTGCCGCTGAGGGTCCGCCCCACGGCTGGTGCCGCCGCCCGGGATCTGCGCCACGGCGAAGGCCCGCGCCCTCCCCGGGTGCGGGCCTTCGCCGTACCGTCACGCGCGCGAGACCGCCGGAACGGACGTCACCCGTTCGGCTCACCGGCCGGGCCGCCGCGGCCGCGCGGGCGCACCCTGGAGACGCTTCGCCCCGCACGTCCCTCCGCAGCCCGGCCGAGGAGGTCCCCTTGTGCGCCTGTCGCGCAGCCTGGCCCCGGTGACCGTGGCCCTCGCCCTCGTACTGTCCCTGCCCTACGACGCGCTGTCCCACGCGCGCATGGGCGACGGCAAGCCGCCCGCGCCGAGCCGGTTCGGTGCCTCGTGCCGGACGAACATCAGCGGCTCACACGTGGTGACCTACTGTCACAACCCCTACGTCGACGTCGACCGCGTACGGCTGCACATCGAGTGCGCCCGCTGGTGGGACATCGACACCGACAGCGCCCCCGTCGAGGCCGGGCCCGCCCTGACCGTACGGCTCACCGGGCGGTGCTGGAAGGAGGTCCGAACCGTCTGGGTCAGCCACCAGAAGGCGCGGTGAACCGGCCCGGATTGCACAGGAACGGGTAGCTCGCGGCCTCCTCCGCCGCCGCCTCCGCGTCCCCCGCGCGGATCGCGTCCACCAGGCGCGCGTGGTCCATGTGCGTCTCCGGTGTCAGCTCCGCGCCGACGTCCGCGCGCAGCCAGTCCCGCAGCACCTCGCTCAGGTCGGCGTACATCGCCGTCATCACGTCGTTGTGGGACGCGGCCACCACGGCCAGGTGGAAGGTGGCGTCGGCCGTCACGAACGCCTCCGCCTCACCGGCCTCCCAGGCCTCCTCGCGCCGGGCCAGCTGCGCGTCCAGCTGCTTGAGATCCTTCTCGGTGCGCCGCTCGGCGGCCAGCTTCGCCGCGGCCGACTCCAGCGTGGAACGCAGCTCGGCGATGTGCCGTGGGTCGGCGTCGGCGAAGCGGCGGTGCATGACGCCGGCCAGCTCGCTCGTCGCCACCACGTAAGTGCCCGAGCCCTGGCGGATGTCCAGCAGACCGTTGTGCGCGAGCGCCCGGACCGCCTCGCGGACGGTGTTGCGGGCGACACCGAGCTGATCGACCAGTTCCGGTTCCGTCGGAATGCGCGAGCCGACCGGCCATTCGCCGGAGGTGATCTGGTTGCGCAGTTCGGCGATGACCTGCTCGGACAGCGCCGAGCGTCGGGGGTGGCTCAAGGGCATGGCACACCTTCGCACGCGAGGCCGGGGCGCAGGCGCACCGGGAATGGACAGCCAATCATCCCATGATTCTATGATGGGTCTCATGGCTAGTGAGGAAACCCGGACCGTGGAGACCCGTACGTCGATGTCACCGACCGAACGCGGGAGGGCCGCAGCAGCGAGCACGCCCCGGACGACGCCAGGCGCAGGCCGCACGCGCGCGTGGGCGACCCGGCTCGTCGTGGGCATCGTGCTGTCCGCACTGAACCTCCGCCCGGCCATCACGAGCCTCGGCGCCCTCCTGGAGGAGGTCCGCGACGGGCTCGGCATGAGCGGCAGCGTGGCCGGCCTGCTCACCTCCGTCCCGCCGCTGTGCTTCGCCGTCTTCGGTGCCACCGCGCCCCGCCTCGCGCGCCGCTTCGGACCGGCCGCCGTGGTGTGCGCCGGCATGGCCGCCATCACCGCCGGCCTGGTGATACGTCCGTACGTCGGCGGTACGCCCGGCTTCCTGGCCGCCAGCGCGCTCGCCCTGATGGGCATCGCCGTCAGCAACGTCCTGATGCCCGTCATCGTCAAGCGCTGGTTCCCCGACCGCGTCGGCTCCATGACCGGCCTGTACTCGATGGCCCTCGCCCTCGGCACCTCCCTGGCCGCCGCGGTGACCGTCCCGCTGACCGACGCACTCGGCGGCAGTTGGCGGTCCGGCCTCGCCGTCTGGGCGGTCATCGCCGCGGCCGCCGTCCTGCCCTGGCTGCCGCTCGTCCGGGACCGGGGCGCCGCCGCGCCCGCACACCAGCAGGAGCAGGTGCCCGCCACGCCGGAACAGCAGGCCCCGCTGCGCATCACCCGCAGCCGCACCGCCTGGGCGCTCGCCGTCTTCTTCGGCCTCCAGGCCACCGCCGCCTACATCACCATGGGCTGGATGCCGCAGATCTTCCGGGACGCCGGCGTCCCGGCGGGCACCGCGGGCGTGCTGCTCGCCGTCACCATGGTGATGGGCGTGCCGCTGGCCTTCGTGATCCCGCGGGTCGCCACGCGGCTGCCTCACCAGGGCCCGATCGTGCTGGTCCTGGGCGCCTGCGGGCTCGCCGGATACGCCGGCCTGTACGTCGCCCCGGCCGCCGGATCCTGGGCCTGGGCGCTGCTGCTCGGCGTCTCCAACTGTGCCTTCCCGCTGGCGCTGACGATGGTCGGCATGCGCGCCCGCAGCGGAGCGGGCGTGGTCCAGCTGTCCGCGTTCGCGCAGAGCACCGGCTACCTGATCTCCATCCCCGGCCCGCTGCTGGTCGGCGTGCTCTACCAGCAGAGCGGTGGCTGGGGGCTGCCGATCGCCCTGATGGCGAGCCTCATGGTGCCGCAGATGGTGGTGGGCTTCCTGGCGGGCCGCGACCGCATCGTGGAGGACGAGGCGACGCGCTGACGCGGCGCGGCGCGGCGCCCCCGGCGGCTCCGGAGGGGAGGCGGGGTGCGAGACTGGGCCCATGCAGCCTGTGCTCGACCCGAACCCGAAGAACGGCCAGAAGAAGATGCTGCTCGTCTTCGGCTCGTTCCTCGCCATCTTCGTGATCATCGCCGTCGTGGCGACCATCGCGTCCCCGTGACGGCCGCTCCACTCGGCTCAGCCGATCGTTCCGGTTCCCGCGGTCCGGCAGGCGCCGGCGCCCTCGGGCCTCGGCTCGTGGACGGTTCGTACACTGCCGGCGTGCGGCTCGCCTGATTCTTCCGGTTCGCCTCATTCACCCGGCGGATGGTGGGGCTGACCCCACCATCCCCTAGGGGGTCAGGGTCAGGGTCAAGTGGGTGGATCTCCGGATGGGTTGGCGGCCCCGGATTCCGTAGCTTCGAGAGGTGACCGCACCAGGCGGTCAGGGACCCGCTCGAAGACTCACGGAGGCGATCATGCCGACCCGCACCCACTCCCGGCCCCACCCGGCGACCACGGGCGGCGTCGGCATGAGGCTTCCCTGGTGGGCGCTCGCCCTGCCCGCCCTCGCGTTCATCTCGCTGCTGGTGCTGATACTGAACCCGTCGGACGCCCACGCGGCGAGCGGCGATCCGGCGATCTCGCACCTCGTGGAGCGCGCCCAGCAGTTCCTCGCGCGCTGACGCAGAGCCCCCTCACGCGGCGAATCCGCATGTCAACTCCCTGCGCCGGGTGGCCTGTTTCATGCGAAGCTGGGTCCCATGAGCGTCGCAGAACCCCGCAAGATCGTCCTCTTCCGGCACGCGAAGGCCGACTGGCCCCAGGTCTCCGACCACGAGCGCCCGCTCGCCGAGCGAGGCCGCAAGGACGCCGCAGTCGCCGGACGCAAGCTGGCCGACACCGGCATCACCTTCGACCTGGCCCTGTGCTCCACGGCGACCCGGACCCGCGAGACCTGGAAGATCGCCGTCCATGAGCTGTCGCACCGGCCGAAAACCATCTACGAGGAGCGGGTCTACGAGGCCTCGCCCGGCGAGCTGATCGCCGTGCTCAACGAGATTCCGGACGACGCACGGAACATCATTCTGATCGGCCACAACCCGGGCGTGCACGGGCTGGCCGACATCCTGGCCGGCTCGGCCGAGGCCGACGCCCGCGAGCGGATGGACCGCCGTGGCTTCCCCGCTGCCGGGTTCGCCCTGCTGACCTTCGACGGCCCCTGGAAGGGCCTGGAGCCGGCGGTGGCCACACTCGTGGACTACTGGGCCCCCTCGGAGTGACCCGCAGCTGACACGGAGGGCCGAAAAAGCCCGGCGCCGCACAGGGCGCCGGGCCGTCGGGCACGGGACAAGGACGAGGTCCGGCCGGGGCACGGGCCACGCGCGGGAGCCCGGCGGCGGGCACGGGACACGGGCAGGGGCCGGGTCAGCCCTCGTCGTGCGTGTCGGCCGCCTCGACCTCCTCACGGGTGACACCGAGGAGGTACAGGACCGTGTCGAGGAAGGGGAAGTTCACCGCCGTGTGCGCCGCCTCCCGGACCACGGGCTTGGCGTTGAAGGCCACGCCCAGACCCGCCGCGTTCAGCATGTCCAGGTCGTTCGCGCCGTCGCCGATCGCCACGGTCTGGGACAGCGGCACCCCGGCCTCCGCGGCGAACCGGCGCAGCAGCCGCGCCTTGCCCGCCCGGTCCACGATCTCGCCGGTGACCCGGCCGGTCAGCTTCCCGTCGACGATCTCCAGCGTGTTGGCCTGCGCGAAGTCCAGCCCCAGCCGTTCCTTCAGGTCGTCCGTCACCTGGGTGAAGCCACCCGAGACGACGCCCACTTGGTAGCCGAGCCGCTTCAGGGTGCGGATCAGGGTGCGCGCGCCCGGGGTCAGCCGGACCTCCTGGCGCACCTTCTCCACCACCGACGCGTCCAGCCCCTTCAGCAGCGCCACACGCGCATGCAGCGACTGCTCGAAGTCCAGCTCCCCACGCATCGCCGCCGCCGTCACCTCGGCGACCTGGTCCTCGCAGCCGGCGTGCGCCGCGAACAACTCGATGACCTCGTCCTGGATCAGGGTCGAGTCCACGTCCATGACCACGAGCCGCTGGGCACGCCGGTGCAGTCCCGCCGAGACGACCGCGATGTCGACACCCAGTGCCGCCGCGTCGGAGGCCAGGGCCGTGCGCAGCGGCTCGGTCTCCACACCGGACACCGCGAACTCCACCGCGGTCACCGGGTACTTGGCCAGCCGGAAGATACGGTCGATGTTGCCGCCGGCCTTCGCGATCCGGTCCGCGATGGCGGCGGTCGACTCGGCGGTGAGCGGGTGGCCGAGGACGGTCACCAGGGAGCGCCCGTGACCCCGCGGACGGTTGTCACCGTGCCCCGAGATGATCTCCGCCTGCATTTTCATCGACTCGGCCCAGCTGTGCACGGTCGCGCGCAGGTCGCCCTCCAGGCCGGCCGGCGGCTGGGTCACCAGCACGCACAGCACCAGGCGGCCTCGGGTGACGACCTGCTCGATGTCGACCACGTCGACCAGGTACGCGGCAAGGGTGTCGAAGAGGCCGGCCGTGATGCCCGGCCTGTCCTTGCCGAAAATCTTGACGAGGAGAGTGGGGACCTCGGAGGTCTGCGAAGCGCTCATGGTGTCACCACCGTATCCGGCACCCAGTGCCGTGCGCCGCAGAGGTCCGCCTGACGGACACGGAACAGTCGGTGTCGGGCCGGTGTCGGGGATCTTGCCGCCGGGGGAAACCGCTGCCACGCCGCTACGGTGCCGCCCCGGCCCACTCACGAGCGTCCCACGGAGCGCCCCGCCCGGCGATCCGCGCAGCCCAGATCACCGGGCCCCTGCACAGCCCGTCCCTCAGGCGCACCGATACCGCGCCCCGGCCTCGCCGACCTGCTCCGTCGGTCTCGGCCTTGCCGCGCGGGGCCTCTCCGGCCTGCTCTGTCGGTCTCAGCCTTGCTGTGGGGGGTCTCGCCGGCCGGCTCCGCGGGCCTCACCTCCGCCGCCTCGGTGCTCCGGGCGGAGGAGGAGGCGGCGGTCCGTCGTCCGGTGTCTCCGGCGGGCGCTCGTCGGGGCGGGAGTCCGGACGCTTCCGAGCCGGTGGGGGAGGGCCGAGAGGCCCGGCGATGGTCGGGGCGCCGTAGACCTCCTGTCCGGGGGCCGGCGGCCAGACGTCCCGCGGCTCCTCCGGCAGCCGCAGATACGGATTGGTGTCGGGGTTGGGCGGCCGGTACGGCGCGCCAGGCACATAGGGCCCGGCCTCGGACCCGTGCCCGGCACCCCCGCCGCCCCCGGGGTCACCGGCTCCACCCCCGTACCGAGGGCCTCCGGCATCCTCGCGGTATGCGGCGTCCCCGCGGTGTGTGGCGTACTCGCTGTACGTGGCGTCCCCGGCGTTCGCGGCGTCCCCGCTGCAGGCGGCCCCCCGGCCATGTCCGCCGACCCCGGAACCTCCGTCCCCTCCGTATCCAGCCCCCGCCCGCCCATCGCCGTACCCCCAGCCCCCGGCTCCCACAGTCGGCCCACTTCCCACAGCGGGCCCACTTCCCACGGTCGGCCCACCTCCCACGGGCGGCCCACCTCCCACGGGCGGCCCACTTCCCGCCGGGGCCGTCCGTGACCACGTCGCCGCCGCCCGGACCGCCCGCGATCCCGCAGCCCCGGTCGCCCACGCGAGCAGCGCTCCCGCCGCCCCCGCACCCGTCCCCCAGGCCGTGCCGACAAGCAGGGCCATGACGAGGTGGCCGTGCAGGGTGAGGCTCGCGCCGAAGGCGTCGAAGCCCAGGACGGACAGGGAGGCGTCCACGGAGACGTCCGTCAGCCAGGCGAGCAGGGGAAGGGCGAGCGCGGTCGTCACGCCCAGCCGCACGGCGCACCGGCCGGCGAAGCGGAGGGCGCCGTCGGCCGGCCGTGCCACCGGCGTGCGGACCGCCGTCAGCACCCCGGCCAGCAGGATCATCAGTACCGCCGCCACCGCCAGCAGCCACACGCGGCCGTCCAGGCCCGCCAGCCGGCCCACCGTGACCGGCCGGCCGGAGCCGGACCCGAGGAACTGGTCCAGGGGGTGGGGGAGCACCGTGCGCAGGACGCCGGTGACCGTGCCGTCCCAGGGGACGAACAGGCCGAGGGGGACGCCGAGCCAGACCCCGTTGGGCGCGCCGAGCAGGGCCGCGCCGACGACCCGCCGCGGGTGGTCGTCACCGATCGCCGCGTACGCCGCCGCCGTGAGCCCCGCCGCCACGGCCACCAGCAGGACGGTGACGAGGGCCGAGACCGCCGGGCGGACCACCCGGTGCAGGGCAGCCCAGCCGGGCGGCAGGGGAGCGCGGCGGGCCGCGAGCAGCGCGATCATCAGGACGCCTGCGCACCAGCCGAGGCCGCCGAGGAGCGTGGCCGAGGTGTCCACGGTGAAGCCGACGGCCGCCTTGGCGTCGACCAGTTCACCGATCCGGTCGGGCAGCAGACCGCTCACGTCCCCGAGGCCGGGAAGACTCAGCCCGCCGCCCCCCTTGCCGTGCGCGCCGGGCAGATCGTCGAGGCCGAGGGAACCGCCGTCGATGGTGATGACATCGTGACCGGCCCAGGCGAGACCGCCGAGCAGCGTCACGAAGAGCAGGACCACCGTGCCTGCCCGCGCCAGGAGTTCCGCCGGTGCGATCACAACTCCCGCCCCGCGCAGGGACCGTAGGAAGAGCCACGACAACAGCAGCGCACCGACCAGACTCACCCCGAGTGGCGTGATCTCGACGGCCGTCTGCGCCTCCGCGCCTTTCAGGCCGAACGCGGACACATCGCCCGACGGCGAGACCGAACCACCCGCCCCGAGCGCCACAACGGCCGCCGTCATGGGGCCGAGTGAGCCCGCCGAGTCGGCCTGCAGCAGATGCAGACCGAGCGCGGCCGTGCCCGCCATGCCGATCAACGCCCAGCTCACGGCAGCGATCGCGGACAGCAGGACATCCGCCCAGGGCACCGGCGCACGGTGCCGCGTGGTCTCGACGCGCAGGACAGCACTCATCGCAGACCCCCCGATCCACGCCGCGGCGCCGTCGGCCGCGCTTGTCCCCCTCGTGGGGATTACCACTCTCCGGCCCGGTTTCAACCCCGTCAACGGGGCGAGTTGAAGCGCGCACCGGAGCGCTTGGCAAGGCCCGGGTTTCAGTCAGGGGGCCAAGCCTGAAATAGTTCCCCACGATGTTCGACATCCCTAGACTCCCTGTGATGGGGGTAACTCGGGGGACAACTCAGTGGGGCATGGAGTGCCGGAACTCGTACTGGAATCAAACGGACGGACCTGGACGCTAGACCCGTCCAGGCCCTACACCCTCGGCCGCGATCCGCAGGGTGACATCATCTTCGACGACGCCAGGGTTTCCTGGCGGCACGCCACGGTCAGCTTCAACGGCCGCAGTTGGGTCATCGAGGACCACGGCAGCACCAACGGCACGTTCGTGCAGGGGCAGCGGATCCAGCACATGGAGATCGGCCCCGGCTCGTCGCTGCACCTCGGCAACGCGACCGACGGACCGCGGCTGAACCTGTCCGCGGCCGCGGCGCCGGTCGGCGGCCCGGAGCGGCAGCCGCAGGCGGCGGCGCCGTACGCGGCCCAGGGCGCCGGCGCGCCCGGCTGGGCCCAGCAGCAGGCCGTCCCGCAGCAGGCCGTCCCGCAGCAGGCCGTCCCGCAGCAGGCCGTCCCGCAGCAGGCGCCGGCGCAGCAGCAGGCTCCGCAGGCCGGCTGGCAGCAGGCGCCCGGCTTCCCGCAGCAGCAGGGCGGCCCCGCCGACCAGTACGTGCAGAAGACGCCCGGTGGTGCCGCGGGGGCGCCGCCGGTCCACGGCGACCGCAGCCCGACCACGTTCCACCAGTTCGCGCTCGGCCGCGTCATGCGCATCGGCCGTGCCCTGGAGAACGACCTGGTCGTCTCGGACCTGCAGGTCTCCCGGAACCACGCCGAGTTCCACGCCACGCCCGACGGCCGCTTCGAGATCCGCGACCTCGGCTCGCACAACGGCACCTACGTCAACGGCCAGCCCATCGCCAAGGGTGGCTCCGCGCTGCTCGGCCCGAGCGACATCGTCGGCGTCGGCCACTCGACCTTCCGGATCGTCGGCGACCGCCTCGAGGAGTTCGTCGACACCGGCGAGGTCTCCTTCTCGGCCCGCCACCTCACCGTGACGGTGGACGGCGGCAAGCAGATCCTGAAGGACGTCTCCTTCGGCGTGCCGGAGAAGTCACTGGTCGCCGTGATCGGCCCGTCCGGCTCCGGCAAGTCGACCCTGCTCAAGGCGCTCACCGGCTACCGGCCCGCCAACCAGGGCGAGGTGCTCTACGACAACCGGAACCTGTACAAGCAGTTCGCCGAGCTGCGCCAGCGCATCGGGCTGGTCCCGCAGGACGACATCCTGCACAAGGAGCTGAGCGTCAAGAAGGCCCTGAAGTACGCGGCCAAGCTGCGCTTCCCGGCCGACACCACCGCGCAGGAACGCGACGCCCGCATCGACGAGGTGCTGCGCGAGCTGAAACTCGACATCCACAAGGACAAGAAGGTCACGTCCTTGTCCGGTGGCCAGCGCAAGCGTGTGTCGGTGGCTCTGGAGCTGCTCACCAAGCCGTCGCTGATCTTCCTGGACGAGCCGACCTCCGGCCTCGACCCGGGCATGGACCGTGACGTCATGCAGCTGCTGCGCGGCCTCGCCGACGACGGCCGCACGGTTCTCGTCGTCACGCACTCGGTGGCCGAGCTGGCCCTGTGCGACAAGCTGCTGGTGATGGCGCCGGGCGGTGCGGTCGCCTACTTCGGTCCGCCGGAGGAGGCGCTGAACTTCTTCGGCTACGACACCTGGGCCGACGTCTTCTCCGCCTTCGAGAACTACCGCGACTACGACTGGGCGGGCCGCTGGAAGGGCTCGCAGCACTACCAGATGTACGCCGCGGACATCGACGCGATCGCCCCGCAGTCCGTACTCATGCCCCCGCCGCAGGCGATGAAGCCGCCCAAGCCGCAGAGCTGGGGCTCGCAGCTGATGACCCTGATACGGCGCTACGTGTCGGTCATCGCCTCCGACAAGGGCTTCCTGGCGCTCACGGTGATCCTGCCGGCGGTCCTCGGAGCGGTCAGCCTGCTGATCGACCACAACCGCGGGCTGCTGGTGAACCCGCCCAACTCCAAGACCGGCCTGCCCGTCCCGAACGGCACGGCCACCACCGTCCTGCTGATCCTCGCCGTCGGCGCCTGCTTCGCGGGCGCCGCGAACTCGGTCCGAGAGCTGATCAAGGAACGGGTGATCTACGAACGGGAGCGCGCGACCGGCCTGTCCCGTTCGGCGTACCTGATGTCGAAGGTGGTCGTCCTCGGCGCCATCACGGTGCTGCAGGGCCTGATGGTCGGCGTGATCGGCTTCTCCAGCCGGGAGATCCCGGACGAGGGCCTCGTCCTCGGCGGCTCCACGCTGGTCGAGCTGTGCGTGCCGATCATGGCGCTGGGCTTCACCTCGATGATGGTCGGCCTGGTGATCTCCTCGCTGGTGAAGACCGCCGAGAAGACCATGCCGCTGCTGGTGATGTTCGCGATCATCCAGGTCGTCTTCACCGGCTGCCTCTTCACCCTGCACGGCACGCTCGGTGTGAACGAGTTCTCCTACTTGATGCCGTCGCGCTGGGCGGTGGCCGCGGCCGGCACCACGCTCGACTTCAACAACATCGCCCCGAACACCGACGACCCGGGCAGCACCGACCCGCTGTGGGACCACCAGGCCTCGGCCTGGGGTCTGGACATGGTCGCGCTGATCGCGCTCGGAGTGATCTGCGGCTTCTTCGTGGCCCGCTTCCTGCGCCGCCACGAGCCGGAGGTCATGCGGAAGTAACCGCAGCCGGACGACGTGAAGGGCGGCACCCCCGAGGGGTGCCGCCCTTCCGCGTGTGTCAGAGGTCCCGCGCCAGGCCTCAGTACGCGCTGTTCACGTTGTCGATCGAGCCGTACCGGTCGGCCGCGTAGTTGGCGGCGGCGGTGATGTTGGCGACCGGGTCGTAGATGTTCCACGAGGTGCCGGCGACGTGGTAGGCCTGGAAGGTCGGCGGAATGACCTGCAGCAGGCCCTTGGACGGGATGCCGTTGATCGCGTTGATGTCCCAGTTGTTGATGGCGTTGGGGTTGCCGGAGGACTCGCGCATGATGTTCTTGTGCAGGCCGTTGTAGCTGCCCGGGATGCCCTTGGACTTCATGATGTCCAGGGCCTGGTGGATCCAGCCGTCCAGGTTGTTCGCGTACGTCTTCGCGGCGACCGGCTGCATCTGCGGGCGCTGCACGGACCGGGTGGCGGCGGCCTGCTGGGCGGCACGCTCCTGCGCGGCCTTCTTCGCGGCGGCCTTGGCGGCGGCCTCGGCGGCGGCCTTCTTCGCCGCGGCCTCGGCGGCCTTCTTGGCGGCGGCCTGGTCGGCGGCCTTCTTCTGTGCCGCGAGGGTGTCGAGCTTGATGTTCTCGGCGGCGAGCTGGTCGGTGACCGTGCCCTTGACGTTCTGCAGGGCGATGCCAGTGGCGACCTGGGCGTTCGCGGCGGGGGTGCCGGCGGCGACCTGGACGTTCGCGGCGGGGGCGCCGGTGGTGACCGTCTCGGCGCTGCTGGGGGTGGCCGAGAGCGCGATGGCGGCGGTGCCGAGGGCGGCGACGCCGGCGACGGCGAACTTGTGGTGCTTGGTCAGGACCCGACTATGAGCACGGCTGAGGATGTTCTTGGGCATGGCTGTGGACCTCTTCGAGTAGCGCGGAGGTCGCTCCTGCGTCCGCCGGGGGAATCTGCTCCTCCCACACGAACGCCGCGTCTGGAACCCGCGGCGCTGAGCGACGGAAGCAATTCTTAGCTGGCGCAAAATGCCGTGGCAAAGGTGTGACGTACGATCCTGGATAGTGGATCAGGGAAGGGCAAAACGGGACAGACTGGGCCGTCTGTCCCGTTCATGTGGGGGCGGTTTATCTCCTATGCCCTTTCGTACGTGATGCAGGCCCTATGTGCGGGCTCACATGGAACGGCAGGCATACTCACGCCGAGTTGCCGTCGCAACGCTCTAGGTGAGGGGTCTCCTCCGGAAGGATGAGATGGACGTCGCCGAACTCGTGCCACAGATAGAGACCGCCCAGCGCCTCCTCGTACGCGCGCGCCACCGCCGCCCGGCCGGCCACCGCCTCCAGCATCAGCAGATGCGAGGCCTCCGGCTCGTGCAGCCCGGTGAGCAGCCCTTCCACCGCCCGCACCCCCCGCCCGGGCGTGACCACCAGATCCGTCCACCCCCGGGCCGCCCGCACCACCCCGTCCGCCCCCGCCGCCGACTCCACGGCCCGCACGGCCGTCGTCCCGACCGCGATCACCCGGCCGTCTGCCGCGCGGGCATGGTTGATCAGCCGCGCCGACGCCTCGGGCACCGCGAACCGCTCCGGATACGGCGGCTCGTGCGCCTCCGCCGACGACACCCCGGTGTGCAGCGTCACCGGCGCGAACTGCACCCCCCGGCTCACCAGCTGCGCCACCAGCCCCGCGGTGAAGGGCCGCGCAGCACTCGGCATCTCCGCACTGCCCGACCCGTCCGGCGACGGCAGCGCGAACACCGTCTGGTACGCCGACAGCGGCTGGTCCCGCTCCGTATAGGAGTAACGAATGGGCCGCCCGTGCTCCCACAGCACATCTTGTACGTCCGCCCCGACGACCCGCACCCACCACAGCCGCTCCCCGCCCGCGCTCAGCGGCTCCACCGGCACCAGCCGGCCTCCGCCCGGCAACGACACCTCTGTCCCCGCGAGCGAGCCCGCACGCGCGCGCGTAGTACCGCGCCCGTCCGGCTCCCGCACCTCGACCGCCCACCGCCCGTCGTCCCCGCGGGTGGAGAAGTGCACCACCACGCGCGCGTGCCCGATCCGCCCGTCCACCGCGGCGGCCAGCGTCGGCGAGGTGTTCACCACCAGCAGGTCCCCGGCCCGCAGCAGCTCCGGCAGTTCCGGGAACGCGTGGTGCGCGACCCGTGGCCCGCGCGACACCAGCAGCCGTACGGCGTCCCGGCCCAGCCCCGGCCCGCGCTGCTCGGCCGGTACCCGTGCGGACAGCTCCCCGGGGACCTGCAGCACCGTCCTCATCGCCCGGCCACCAAGGACGGCGCCGTGTACCGCCCGCTGGCCGGCCGCTCGTCCAGCAGCCGCAGGAACGCCGGCACCACGTCCGCCGGCGCCGGGCGCGGATCACGGTCGTCCGGTACGGCCGCCGCATACAGGTCCGTCGCCATGTCCCCGGGGTCCACCACCCACACCCGCAGGCCCGGCTCCTCCGCACCGAGCACCGCGGCGAGCTGATCCAGGGCGGCCTTCGAGGCGCCGTAGCCGCCCCACGTCTCGTACGCCTGCGCCGCCGCGTCCGAGGTGACCGCGATCACCGTGCCCGCCGGCGACGCCTGCAGCAGCGGAAGCGCCTCCTGGACCAGGCCCAGCGCCGCCACCGCGTTCACCTCCAATGCCCGCCGCAACCCCTCCAGCGGCAGCTCCGCCAGCCGCACCAGCGGCTCGGCACCCAGCGCGCTCGCATTGCTCACCACCAGGTCGACACCGCCCAGCCGCCACCCGGCGGCCACCAGTCCGGCCCGATGAGCGCCGTCCGTGACATCACCCGGCAGCGCCGACACACGCGTGCCGTGACGCGCCACGGCCTCCGCGGCCTCCTCCAGAGCACCGGCTCCCCGGGCGTCCAGCACCAGATCCCAGCCGCGCGCGGCCAGCGCCTCGGCGAGCGCCCGCCCCAGCCCCTTCGAAGCCCCCGTGATGATCGCTACCGGCATGGCTACCGTCCCCTCGTCGGTCACCGCCTCCGTCGGGCGGTGCCCACAACCTAGGAACGCCACCGTCCCGGCCGCCTCGGACGCGGGACGCAGAGCGCCGGGGCCCTTCGGCGTACGCCCCGCGCCCCGGGCTCCGGGCCTACTCCGGCGGCCCTAGGCCCAGCGGACCGTGTCCCGCCACCACCGGTCCGATCCGCGCTGTCACACCCCGCCGGTACCGTGAGGACATGAGTCAAGGCCCCCGGTCCGGCCTCGCCGCGGTGAGTTCCGCGCTGCTGGCCATGAGCAGGCATCTGGAGGTGCGCGACGTCCTCAAGACGATCGTCGCCTCCGCCCGCGAGCTGCTCGGCGCGCAGTACGCCGCCCTCGGCGTCCCCGACGACCACGGCGGCTTCGCCCAGTTCGTCGTGGACGGCGTCAGCGAGGAGCAGTGGCGTGCCATCGGCCCCCTCCCGCGCCAGCACGGCATCCTCGCCGCGATGCTGCACGAGGCGAAGGCCGAGCGCCTCGCCGACGTGCGCGAGGACCCCCGCTTCGAGGGCTGGCCGTCCGCCCACCCCGACCTGGCCGACTTCCTGGGCCTGCCCATCCGCGACGGCGACGAGGTCATCGGCGCGCTGTTCCTGGCGAACAAGCTGCGTCCCGTGGGGGCGAACCCGCCGCACCCCCCGTGCCCGCACCCCCGAGGGAACTGCGGCTTCACCGAGGAGGACGAGGAACTGCTCGCCATCCTCGCCCAGCACGCCGCCATCGCCCTCACCAACGCCCGACTCTACGAGCGCAGCCGCGAACTGACCATCGCCGAGGAACGCTCCCGGCTCGCCCACGAACTGCACGACGCGGTCAGCCAGAAGCTCTTCTCGCTCCGGCTGACCGCCCAGGCGGCAGCCGCGCTCGTCGACCGCGACCCCGCCCGCGCCAAGGGCGAACTGCACCAGGTCGCCGAGCTGGCCGCCGAGGCGGCCGACGAACTGCGCGCCGCCGTCGTGGAGTTGCGGCCCGCCGCGCTGGACGAGGACGGCTTGCTCGCCACCCTGCGCACCCAGATCCAGGTCCTCGACCGCGCCCACACCGCGCGCGTCACCTTCACCGGCAACGGCTTCCGCGCCCTGCCCGCCGCCCAGGAGGAGGCCCTGCTCAGGGTCGCCCAGGAGGCGCTGCACAACGCCCTGCGCCACTCCGGGGCCGAGCACGTCGACGTGACCGTGGGCCGGAGCGGCTGCGGCGCCGTGCTGCGCGTCACCGACGACGGCGGCGGCTTCGACCCGACGACGGTCCGCCGCGCCGGACGCCACCTTGGCCTGGTCTCGATGCGCGACCGGGCGAGCGGCGTCGGCGGGACGCTGACCGTGGAATCGGCGCCCGGCAAGGGCACCACGATCGAGATGGAGGTCCCCGGTGGCTGAACCGATCAGGGTGCTCCTCGTCGACGACCACCAGGTCGTCCGCCGGGGCCTGCGCACCTTCCTGGAGGTGCAGGACGACATCGAGGTCGTCGGCGAGGCCGCCGACGGTGCCGACGGAGTCGACCGCGCCGAGGAGCTGCGGCCCGACGTCGTCCTCATGGACGTCAAGATGCCGGGCACGGACGGCATCGACGCCCTGCGCCGGCTGCGCGAACTCGCCAATCCCGCGCGCGTGCTGATCGTCACCAGTTTCACCGAGCAGCGCACGGTCGTCCCGGCCCTGCGCGCGGGCGCCGCCGGGTACGTCTACAAAGACGTGGACCCCGACGCCCTCGCCGGCGCCATCCGCTCCGTGCACGCCGGGCACGTCCTGCTCCAGCCCGAGGTCGCCGACGCTCTGCTGTCCCAGGAGGAGGCCAACGCCGGCCAGGGCAGAGCGGGTTCGCTCACCGACCGGGAGCGCGAGGTGCTCGGTCTGATCGCGGACGGCCGCTCCAACCGCGAGATAGCCCGCGCACTCGTCCTGTCCGAGAAGACCGTCAAGACGCACGTGTCGAACATCCTGATGAAGCTCGACCTCGCCGACCGCACCCAGGCCGCGCTGTGGGCCGTACGCCATGGCGTGACCGGCTGAAACGCCCTGACCAACGCCTCACTCACGGCAACACGGAGGGTTCCGCTCCGGACTGAGATTCATACCGTCGTGGGAATGTCACCCGGACGGCGCATCCTCGGCCGATCTCCGCCGTTCTCCAGTGCGTGCTGCGGCGAACCGCTGCGGTGAACGCCTAGGAGGGGTTGAACGTGAAGAACCTGAAGAAGGCAGCGGCCGTGACGATGGTGGCCGGTGGTCTGGTGGCCGCCGGTGCGGGCATGGCCGCCGCCCACGGCGGGGCCCACGCCGCCGGCGAGGCCCACGGCTCCCCGGGTGTCGTGTCCGGCAACGTCGTCCAGGCCCCGGTGCACGTCCCGGTGAACGCGGTGGGCAACAGCGTGAACGTCATCGGCGTGCTGAACCCGGCCTTCGGCAACCTGGGCATCAACCACTGACGTCCGCAGAGGACCGTTCCCCGGACGCCGGACGGGCGCGGAACAGCCCGCCCGGCGCCCTGGGACCAGTCCCGTTCAGGCCCGCTGCGCGGGACGAGAGACGGCAGTCCCCGGTACGCCGACGGTCTCGATCAGGCCCGCTGCGCGGGACGAGGGGCAGCAGCCCCCTTGGTACGCCGACGGTCCCGTTCAGGCCTGCTGTCCGGGACCGGACGCGGCAGCCCCCGGGCACGCCGACGGCAGGGGTGGGGCGGGACGGCCGACGCTCACCGGACCCCCCGCTCCTGCTCCTCCACGAACGCGTTGTACGCCGCCACCTGAGCCCGCCTGGCCGTCCGCTCGACCGGCCTCAGCGCCTCGGAGCGCGCCGCCATCTCTGCGGAGCTGACCGCGCCCCCATGCCCGTGGTCGTAGGCCAGTGACACCAGCAGACCCACCCGCTGCGCCAGCTCCAGCACGCGCACCGCCCGCGGCGGATACCCCGGCGCCAGCACCTCCCGGCCCCGCTCCGCCCGCGCCCGGTACGCGTCGATCGCCGCCTCCGCCACCGGACCCGACCCGGCGACGTCCAGCTTCGACAGCACCCCGGTCGCCTCCCGGAGGGCCTCCGCCAGCTCCCGCTCGGCCTCGCCCAGCGAGGGCACGTCCGCGGGCGGAGCCTCCCGTACCGGCAGCACGTGCCACACCACCTCGGCATGCACATCACCCGCGGGCCCGGCCTCGTACACCTCCGGCACCAGCCCGAACGCGGCGCCGTGACACACCACGGCCTCCTCGGCCTCCAGCGCCCGCGCATTGAACTCCGGCGGACCGCTCAGCCCCAGCGGATGCCCCGGCGCGGGCAGCGCCACCCGCAGCCCCGCCACCCCCAGCCTGCGCAGCAGCCCCAGCGCGAGCGTGAGCCCGACCGGCGCGGACTCACCGGGCAGCCCCTCCACCCGGTGCACGGCGTCCTCGCCCACGACGGCGAGCACGGCGTCATCCGGCGAGACAAGTCCGGCCAAAAGGGCGTTTCCCCAAGCGGCAAGGCGTCCTGAACGCGGTTCCGAGAGCATGCCCCCACCCTAAGGACCGGACCGATGGAATGGAGCGGGGCGCTCGTGGCGTAGATTTCATAAGGGCGGCGCCCACAGGCGCGGCGGACCCGAGCCACTGGCGTACGCGACAGCCGAGACCGGCCACACTGCAAGGGGAGACAACACGCTCATGAGCGACGTTCTGGAGCTTGAGGACGTATCCGTGGTCCGCGAGGGCCGGGCTCTGGTGGACCAGGTCTCCTGGTCGGTGAAGGAGGGCGAGCGCTGGGTCATCCTGGGCCCCAACGGCGCCGGCAAGACCACCCTCCTGAACGTCGCCTCCAGCTACCTCTTCCCCAGCAAGGGCACCGCCACCATCCTCGGCGACACCCTCGGCAAGGTCGACGTCTTCGACCTGCGCCCCCGCATCGGCGTGGCCGGCATCGCCATGGCCGACAAGCTCCCCAAGCGCCAGACCGTGCTCGAGACCGTGCTGACGGCCGCGTACGGCATGACCGCGCACTGGCAGGAGGAGTACGACGAGGTCGACGAGCAGCGCGCCCGCGCCTTCCTCGACCGCCTCGGCATGAGCGACTACCTCGAGAGGAAGTTCGGCACCCTCTCCGAGGGCGAGCGCAAGCGCACCCTGATCGCCCGCGCCCTGATGACCGACCCCGAGCTGCTCCTGCTGGACGAGCCCGCAGCCGGCCTCGACCTCGGCGGCCGCGAGGACCTGGTCCGCCGCCTCGGCCGGCTCGCCCGCGACCCCATCGCCCCCTCGATGATCATGGTGACCCACCACGTCGAGGAGATCGCCCCCGGCTTCACCCACGTCCTCATGATCCGCCAGGGCAAGGTACTCGCCGCCGGCCCGATCGAGCTGGAACTGACCTCTCGCAACCTCTCCCTCTGCTTCGGCCTTCCGCTCGTCGTGGAGCAGGTCGGCGAGCGCTGGACCGCCCAGGGCCTGCCGCTGTCCTGACCCCGCGTCCGAGCCCGGTCCGCTTCCGTTCGCGCCCTGTCCGCCGCCCGACCGCGGTCCTACCATGACCATGTGAACGACATCGACGCATGGGTGTGGTGGCTCGTCGGCGCGGCGGCGCTCGGAATCCCGCTCGTGGTCACGGCCATGCCGGAGTTCGGCATGCTCGCCGTGGGAGCCGTCGCCGCGGCCGTCGTCTCCGCCCTCGGCCTCGGCGCCGTCATCCAGGTCCTCGCGTTCGTCGTCGTCTCCGTCGCCCTCATCGCCGTGGTCCGGCCCATCGCGGCCCGGCACGGCAGTCAGCGCCCCCGACTCGCCACCGGCGTAGAGGCCCTGAAGGGCAGACAGGCCGTCGTACTGGAACGGGTCGACGGCTCCGGCGGACGGATCAAACTCGCCGGAGAAGTCTGGTCGGCCCGCGCCCTCGACACCGGCCGCGCCTACGAAGTGGGCCAGGAGGTGGACGTCGTGGAGATCGAAGGAGCCACCGCCATCGTCATCTGAGGACTACTCACCGAGAACGACTCACGAGTCGCGCGACGGTCTGTCAGACTCGACCAGCAAGATCTTCAACAGTCATGAGATCTGCCGAAGGCGCCGAAGCGGAGAAGGGTACGGGGACACGACGATGGAACCGGTCATCATCGTCCTGATCATTCTGGTGGTGTTGGTCTTCATCGCCCTGATCAAGACGATCCAAGTCATCCCACAGGCCAGCGCCGCCATCGTCGAGCGCTTCGGCCGCTACACGCGGACCCTGAACGCGGGCCTCAACATCGTGGTCCCGTTCATCGACACCATCCGCAACCGCATCGACCTGCGCGAACAGGTCGTACCGTTCCCGCCCCAGCCGGTCATCACCCAGGACAACCTGGTCGTGAACATCGACACGGTCATCTACTACCAGGTCACCGACGCCCGGGCCGCCACCTACGAGGTCGCCAGCTACATCCAGGCGATCGAGCAGCTCACCGTCACCACCCTGCGCAACATCATCGGCGGCATGGACCTGGAGCGCACCCTGACCTCCCGCGAGGAGATCAACGCGGCCCTGCGCGGCGTCCTCGACGAAGCCACCGGCAAGTGGGGCATCCGCGTCAACCGCGTCGAACTGAAGGCCATCGAGCCGCCCACCTCCATCCAGGACTCGATGGAGAAGCAGATGCGCGCCGACCGTGACAAGCGCGCCGCCATCCTCACCGCCGAAGGCACGCGCCAGGCCGCCATCCTCACCGCCGAGGGCGAGAAGCAGTCCCAGATCCTGCGCGCCGAGGGTGAGGCCAAGGCGGCGGCCCTGCGCGCCGAGGGCGAGGCCCAGGCGGTCCGTACGGTCTTCGAGGCCATCCACGCCGGCGACCCGGACCAGAAGCTCCTGAGCTACCAGTACCTCCAGATGCTCCCGAAGATCGCCGAGGGAGACGCCAACAAGCTCTGGATCGTCCCCAGCGAGATCGGCGACGCCCTCAAGGGCCTGTCCGGCGCGATGGGCAACTTCGGCCCGCTGGGCGGAGGTTCGGGCGGCAACGGCACCTCGGGCAACAGCGGAGGCGGCCAGGAGCGCCGGGAGAAGCCCAGCATCGACTGAGGGTCCCGTACGACAGGGGTTCCACCGCGCCCCGTCAGGGGCGCGGGGAACGGCGCGAGCAACGCGAGACGAGCCGCAGCCGCCGTCGGACAGAGCCCGGCAGACGCCTAGGCCGCTTCCCCCGCGAGCCACTCGGGAAGCGCAGCGAAGTCCTCCTGCCCCAGCGACAGGAGCATCGCATCCGCGGGAGTCGGCTCGAACGGATCCCGAAGCAACGCCATTCCCGCCTCCTGCGGAGTGCGGTTCGCCTTGCGGTGGTTGTCCTCCGCACACGCGGCCACCGTGTTCAGCCACGTGTCCTGCCCACCCTGCGCCCGCGGCACCACATGGTCCACGGTCGTCGCCCGGCGCCCGCAGTACGCGCACCGGTGCCGGTCCCGGACCAGCACACCCCGCCGAGACCATGGAGCTTGTCTTCGGAACGGCACCCGTACATACCGGCACAGCCTGATCACACGGGGCGCGGGTATGTCCACATCGGCTCCGCGCATGCGCAGTTCGGGATGGGACTGTTCGACCACGGCCTTGTCCTGCAGCACCAGGACGACGGCTCGGTTCAGAGTCACCGTCGACAGCGGCTCGAAGCTCGCGTTCAGCACCAGCGTGTCACGCATCCAGCCCACCTCCCGTGCGCACCTGCCCGCCCCCCGGCGGGCATGGATCAACTCTGGACGGGCGCGCCGAGATGGACAACGCAATAAAAAATGCCCGCCTCCGATCACTTCCAAGACCGGAGACGGGCAAACGTTCAATGAACGCTCGGCTGAATCGAGGCGGTGCGGTCAGTCCTTCGCAGGGTTCTCGTACTCACCGATGAGCTGGGCGCGCGCGATCGCGTGGAACCGCAGGTTGAAGCCGACGACGGCCGGAGAGACGTCCGCATCCGGACCCAGCTTCTCCCGGTCCACCGCGTACACCGTGAAGACGTACCGGTGCGGGCCGTCCCCGGGTGGCGGAGCGGCACCGCCGAAGTCCTTCGTCCCGTAGTCGTTGCGCACATGCACGGCGCCCGCCGGCAGTCCCTCGAACTTCCCGCTGCCGGCACCCGCCGGCAGCTCGGTCACCGAGGCCGGGATGTCGAACAGGACCCAGTGCCAGAACCCGCTGCCGGTCGGCGCGTCGGGGTCGTAGCACGTCACGGCGAAGCTCTTGGTCTCGGCGGGGAATCCCTCCCACCGCAGCTGCGGCGAGGTGTTGCCCTCCGCATGGACCTGGTCGCTCCTGAGCGTCGCGCCCTCCTCGATGTCCGCGCTCGTCACCGTGAACGACGGCACGGGCGGATGGAAGTCGTGGGGGAGCGGCCGCCGCTTGAGCTCGGTCACCTCGGTACCTCCTGATCGATGATCTGGAACCAGCAGTTCCCGAGCCTAGAACCAGTTGCGCTTGCTTCCGACCTCGGACAGCCACTGGTTGAGGTATGCCGCCCAGTCGGTCCCCTGCCAGTCGTTCAGACCCACCTGGAAGGAGCGGAAGGTGTCGCTGCCCTCGCTGAACAGCCCCGGCTTCTTGTCCATCTCCAGGACGACGTCCATGGCGTGCTCGTCGGCGACGAAGCTCAGCTCGACCTGGTTCAGGCCCCGGTACTGCGACGGCGGGAAGAACTCGATCTCCTGGTAGAACGGCAGCTTCTGTCGCGTACCCCGGATGTGACCGCGCTCCATGTCCGCGTTCTTGAAGCGGAAGCCCAGCTGGATGAAGGCGTCCAGGATCGCCTTCTGCGCCGGCAGCGGGTGCACGTTGATCGGGTCCAGGTCACCGGAGTCCACCGCACGCGCGATCGCCAGCTCGGTGGTCACGCCGATGTTCATACCGCGCAGCGCCTGCCCGTCGATCATGGTGACCGGCGTCTCCCAGGGGATCTCCAGGCCGAACGGCACCGCGTGCACCGCACCCGCCTGCAGCTCGAAGGCACCGCCGAGCCGCACCTTGGTGAACTCGATGTCCTGCTTGTACTCCTGGTCGCCGCTCTCCACCTCGACCTTGGCCTGCAGGCCGACGGACAGCCCCTCGATGGCCTGGTTGACGGACCCGCCCTGGATCCGCACCTCACCCTGGACGACACCACCCGGTACGACGTTGACCTCGGTCAGCACCGTCTCGACCGAGGCCCCGCCGGCACCGAGGCTCGCGAGCAGCTTCTTGAACGCCATGACTCTCCCTTTACGAATGGACCCTCGCCCCGTACAAACGCGATCCGCCCGCCACCGGTTCCGCCGGCGCCGTGCTCCCTCTGGACTACCCTCGGAGGGCATGATCGCGCCCCCGGACCGTACGCCATTGCCCCGCAGCTTTTTCGACCGCCCGGTCCTGGAGGTCGCGCCGGACCTCCTCGGTCGCATCCTGGTCCGGACGACACCTGACGGCCCGATCGCAGTCCGCCTCACAGAGGTCGAGGCGTACGACGGCCCGAACGACCCCGGCTCGCACGCCTACCGCGGCCGCACCGCCCGCAACACCGTGATGTTCGGTCCGCCCGGACATGTGTACGTCTACTTCACCTACGGCATGTGGCACTGCATGAACCTCGTCTGCGGACCCGAGGGGCGGGCGAGCGCCGTACTGCTCCGTGCGGGTGAAGTGGTGGAGGGGGCCGAGCTGGCCCGCAAGCGACGGCTTTCGGCCCGGAACGACAAGGAACTGGCCAAGGGGCCGGCCAGGCTGGCCACCGCTCTGGAGGTCGACCGGGCCCTGGACGGCACGGACGCCTGCTCCTGCGACGAGACACCCCTGAAGATGCTGACGGGCAGCCCGGCCCGCGCTGACCAGGTACGCAGCGGACCGCGCACCGGGGTCGCCGGCGAGGGCGGCAACGGCGACCTCCACCCATGGCGTTACTGGGTGGCCGACGACCCGACGGTGAGCCCCTATCGAGCCCACGCCCCGAGGCGCCGCCGAAGTTGACGCGGCCCACCGAGGTGCGTAATGTATCCCGAGCCGCTGAACCGGGTACGGCGATCGCCTGCAGCCGGAGCGGCCAAACCACTCTTTAGCTCCACCCCCTCAGCGGGGTCGTTTCTGGCGCGCCCGCGCGCCCGAATTCGAATCCCGCGAGACTCGATTATGAGTTGCCGAGGGAATCAGCTAACGTAGTGAACGTCGAAAGGCCGGAGGCGAAAGCCAAAAGCCCGAAGACAAACCCGCCGACAGGGAATCGGATCGAGAAAAGATCTGATAGAGTCGGAAACACGAAGGGAAGCGCCCGGAGGAAAGCCCGAGAGGGTGAGTACAAAGGAAGCGACCGTTCCTTGAGAACTCAACAGCGTGCCAAAAAT
>NZ_JBVHSK010000025.1:0-6511 GCF_055566415.1 Streptomyces sp. NPDC027663
AGAGCGGGGCGAGCTGCCGCATGGTGAGGTTCGTGCGGTAGTACACGGCCACCAGCAGCACCCGCTCGGCCAGCGGAAGACACCACGGCCGGCCCTCACCGGGGCCATTGCCGCCTCGCTCCCGCACCACTCGCAGCAGCTTCTCGAAGCGCCCCATCCGCAACCCGGTGAACGTCTCCACCCACACCGGCTCGGCCTTCAACACCCCATCCATATAGGCAAAATGCCCGCAGCCAAGCCTTCTGCAACACCCTTTAAACACCGTTGCAGTACTGCTGTCGGATGGCCGAATCCTCTCCTGCGCGTTGAGCTTGCTCATGGGACGGTCACTCCTGATCATCAACTTGAGGGGGGCTCGTGGCCGCTACACCGCGACGCAGCTACAGCAACGCGAATGCCCCCGATGCCTCCAGGAGAAGCCACCCGCGCTCCGCCAGGCGCCGGGCCTTCGACCGCAGCCCCTCGACCTTCGCCGGCGTCGCCCCAAGGCCCAACTCCACCGCGATCTCCTTGGCTCGAAGCGGCCCATGACCCATGGGTCGCTGCTGTTCCAGCACGCCCAAAATCCGCTGATAGTCCGGCGCCAGAACCGTCACCGGCAGCCCTTCCCGTCACGGCGGCACGATCGAGCCCGGCACCGGCACGAGCGACGGCGCCGCCTCCTCCTCCGCCTCGGTCGTGGTCGCGGCAGTGGAATCGGCCGCAGCAACTTCCAGTGCCTCGACCAGTTCCCCCCGCGCGATCACCCGCCGGTCGCGCTCGATCTCGTCAGACTCCAACGCCTCGGCCGGCCGCGCGGCTTCCTCCCGCAAGCCCTCCACCGCATCCGGGCAGCAGCCTCTCGCTCCTCCAGCATTCCCCGCACCGACACCACCGCGCACCCCTCGACCATGAAGCGGACACAAGGCATCGCGATGCCTCCCTCAACCTGAGCGAAACCATGCCTGACCAGCAGGAATCAAGGGATCACGTTCGGTTGAGACACGGCTTCTCAGGACTGCGCTCCGCTGGCGCATGGGTCATGGAAGCGGTGGCTTCGTATGTTGCGGCATATCCTGGCGCGGACGGCTGCTGGTTGACCTGCTTAGCGAAGGTATGTGAGGGCCCAGAGCCAGCGGTGCTCAGGGTGGACGGCGAGATGCCACAGCACGGCCATACCTGACGTGAGATTGGGGCGGCATAGTGAAGCGCGGGCCACCCTGGTGGTGCCGAGCAGGGCACCACCAGCCGCGACCCCTGACGATCTTCGAGCAGGGTGCCGTCGGCAATCGGATCACCCGGTCATGCTGCCTGCGCAGCTAACCAAGCAACGCATCACGACACGGCGAACCTTGCCTGACGCGGGCATTAGGCGGGAGGTGTCCGGCCTGGTCGGCGGCTTACGGGGAGGGCACAGGGTGAGTAGCGCACCCAAAACAGCCCACCCCCTGCCTGCCCTCAGCAACAGCTTGGCGACCGCCTGAGCACCGCCGTAGACAGCCCCTATGGGCGTGATCCACAACAACTCGTACTCGGCCCGCGCTGAGCGGAACCGAGAGAAGCAAGGTCCGCGAACTGCCAAGGAGTGATGGAGCAGTCGAGCCGCAGCATGCGCTCGAGCAATGTCACTGACCTTGCGCAGAAACGGCAATCACCATCATAAACCAGCTGGTAGGGCCTGCATGGAGCAATCCTGCCTCACCGAGGCATCCTGCCGAAGCAGGCTTACCAGTGCCGCTCCGACGGGTCCCACGAATCTCCGCGGCTTCGGGTGTCACCTCGTCAGGGGCGTCCCGGCCGTCATCACCGACCGGGAAGGCCGCTGGTGGCAAGCGATGAAGTGCGGTCGCTCCCCGGCCGGGTCCTGCGTACTCCTGACCGGGGGTCCGACCACACCAGGTCACAGCACGGCGAGTCGAATTGCCCAGCCCCGGCAGTGACCACATACTCCGAGAGTCGGCACTTGCGCAGTCGGCGCGAGGGAGGGGTCGTGCGGCCCGACGCCCCCTCCCTTCCTCATCAGTTCGGGGAGCCGGCCGTGCGGCAGACTCCTGATGGTAGTCGGCGGCAGGTGAGCACTCAGTCTTCCCAGACGGTTGAGTCCTGTTGAAAGACCGTGCCCCTGCCGTTTCGGCCCGGAGAGTTGATCGCTGATGGGATGTCGTGCCCGCCGCGCGTTGGCGTGAGCACCGCTTGATTAGGTCGCTGATGGTTCTCCGGCAGGCTGCTGATGGTGACCGGGCTCGAGAGCGGGAGGACCGTTGCGACTGTTCGTGGGGGATGACTGGGCCGAGTACCATCACGACGTCGAGGTGATGGACAGCGCCGGGCGGCGCCTGGCCCGGGCCAGGCTGCCCGAAGGCGACCGGCATGACCTGTCTGCACGCGATAATCGGGGAAGTGACTGGAGACGCTACCGACGACGTCGAGATCCTCGTCGGGATCGAAACCGACCGCGGCCCATGGGTACGTGCCTTGGTCACCGCTGGCTACACGGTATTGGCCGTCAACCCGTTGCAGGCCGCCCGGTTCCGTGACCGGCTGAGAGTTTCCGCCGCCAAGAGCGACCCAGGCGACGCGCACGTGCTGGCCGACATGGTCCGCACCCACGGCCACGAACTGCGGCCCGTTGCCGGGGACTCCGCCCAGGCCGAGGCGGTCAAGGTCGTCACCCACACCCACAAGACGCTGATCTGGGAGCGCACCCGGCACACCCAACGGCTGCGGCACGCCCTGCGCGACTACTTCCCCGCCGCGCTCGTGGCCTTCGATGACCGCGACGCTACCGACACGCTGGAACTTCTCGGCAAGGCCCCCACCCCGCAGCTGGCTGCCCGGCTGACCCTGCCCCAGATCAGTGCCGCCGTCAAACGCGCCCGCCGCAAGAACGTCGCCGCTAAGGCAGCCGTGATCCAGACAGCCCTGCGCGAGGAACACCTGGGCCAGCCCGATACGGTCACCACCGCCTGCGCCGCCTCTGTCACCGCACTGCTGGCGGTGCTGACCACCCTGAATGCCCAGATCAAGGCTCTGCAAGGACAGGTCGAGGCCCATTTTGGTCAGCAGCCGACCGATGAGATCATCCTCTCCCAGCCCGCGCTGGGAGCCGTCCTCGGTGCCCGGGTGCTTGCAGAGTTCGGCGATGACCCCAACCGCTACGCCAGCGCCAAGGCCCGCAAGAACTACGCCGGCACGTCCCCCATCACCCGCGCCTCCGGCGAGAAGAAGGTCGCCTTGGCCCGCTTCATCCACACCGACCGACTCATCGACGCTCTGCTCACCCAGGCGTTCAGCACCCTGCGCGTCTCGCCCAACGCCCACGCCTGCTACCAGCGCCAACGCGCACGCGGAACCGGGCACAACGCCGCCTTGCGCCAACTCGCCAACCGACTCGTCGGCATCCTCCACGGATGCCTCAAAACCGGCACCCGCTACGACGAGGCAACCGCCCGGTCGCATCACGCGGAACTGGCTACTGGTTGACATCTACGCTCCTGGGATGTCCAATCACAGCCTTCTGCAACACGCTTGCAGGGTCCGTCCTCAAAGATCATCCGGTCGGTAGATCATGGCGTTGTGGTACGTCGTCATGAACTCACCGACCAGGAGTGGGAGTTACTCGCTCCGCTGATACCCCGGGCCGCAACGGGCCGACCTCGCATGGAGAACTGGAAGGTCATCAACGGGATGGTCTACAAGATCCGTACCGGGATCTCCTGGCGTGACCTGCCGGAACGCTACGGGCCGTGGAAGACCGTGTACACCCGCTTCCGCCGCTACGCGCTCGACGGCGTCTTTACTCGGGCTCCGCAGCAGATCCAGGCCCATGCGGACGCGGTCCGGCGACATCGACTGGCTGGTCCAGATCGACGCCACCATCGTCCGCACTGACACCTTGATCCCCGGGCTGGAAGAGCATCAATCGCTCGGGAGATCCCCGAGAAGCCCTTACGAGTGAAACTACGGGGGCGGGCCCCTCTCCGAGGGTGCGGACCAAGCCGGAACAAAGAAAGTTCGCTCATGGCGGGCCAAGAGGGGTACGGGATCGGCCTGGGGAGTGAGTGTCGCCGACCGGTACGGGTTGCAGCGGCAGCGCAGAGGTCGTCCCGGGATAGGCTTCCGCTCCGGTGACGCCTGCTCGTCGGACGGTACGCCGCAATAGCCGTTCCACGGCGCGGTAGAAGCGGTCCGGCAGGAATACGGCGTCGGCGACGATCATCGCGCCGGAGAACAGCGGCAGTCCCATGAGCACCGCGATGTTCACGTGCATGCCCAGCAAAAGGATCAAGACGGGGTATTTGAGTCTGCTGAAGAGGACGAAGGGAAAGGCGACCTGCACCAGCACCGTCGTATAGCCGACGACGGTGAGCAGTACGTGGTGACCGTCGAGCATTTGAGACAACTCGGGCCAGGGGCGGAACAAGTCGATGTTCAGGACGTAGTGGAGGGCGGTGCCGTCGGCCCACTTGTAACCCTGCACCTTGTACATGCCCGCGCATCCGTAGAGGAAGCAGACCTGGGCTGCGATGACGAACATGCCGCAGTTGTGCAGCACGGTGGTCAAGATGGAGCGCGCATCGCCGAGTTGGTGCCGGAGACCGCTACCCCGGGGATCTACCATCTTGCCGGTCGCAGCCTTGCACCGGGCCCTGCGCGCATCGAGGGACCAGCGACGACCACACGCGGTGAAGACTAGATAGACGGCCATGAGGACCATGAGGTTGTCCCCGCCGTCCGCCATGTAGATCGCCCTGCCATGGAACGACACAACCACGACCGTGAACAGCACGGACACCGCACGCGTGCGCCAGCCCAGCACGAACAGCGCACACGTGATAAGAGCAACGGCGTAGCAGACCTCGAAGTATGTCTGGCTGTCGGACAGGAGAAGGACGCTGGCCCATCCGGTCTGGTCGTACATAAGCCGGGCTAGTTCGGGTGTCCATGGCGAACCGGGGCCCCACATGTCGTCGCGGTGGGGAAACTCGCGGAGCAGGAAGACGAGGTAAAGCAGCCCGTACCCGATGCGCAGCATCGCTGCCGCGTACAGGGAGACAGGCCGCTCAGTCAGGAGGACGAGGAAAGCGTGGATTCGATCAAACCCTCGCTGGAGCATGTTCACGGCCGCCTGCTTCGTGGTTACTCGGGGCGCTGTTGCCGCCATGGTCGGTGCTTTCTCACTCCGTTTCATGGGAATCCACCTTCCACCAGGGCAGGTACCGGATCGCGGCCGGCGCAGGTGTCGCGGCGGCCGGACGGGAGCCATCCGCCGAGCGCGGAGCGACGATGGGCAGCGTCGTCACCCGTAGCTGGATGAAGTCGAAGGTACCGCCCCGTTGAGCTGTGACGCGGTCCACTGCGATGTTGCGGAGATACTTCTGAATCAGGAGAGCCCGATCCGAGTGTGGCTGGTCGTCGGTGCCGTGGGTTTTGAGGTAGGAATTCCACGCCTGGCGCAGCATGTTCTGTGCCGTATGACTGGGAAAGACGTGGTGCTTGACGGCGGAATCATCCATGGAGCTCAGATCGATCCAGCCGCTCACTCGCCTGGAACCGTTCGGCGCTGTGTACCCGACCTTCGCCGAGATCTGCCGGTTGACGGATTGCGGATCCGGGGCGAATAGCCGCCAGTTCTGCGAAAACAAGGGCCGGACCCACGCGTTGATCTGCTGGTCGTAGACCTTGGAAATGGCGTTCGAGGGCGCCACGTACAGAAACACCAGGACAAGATGGACCAGGGTCACTGCGAGGCACAAGGCAACCGCGACTCCCGTTCCAGCGGTCAGTAGGCGGTGTGGCCCTGTATTTTCACGAGTGCTACGCAGTCCACCGTTCTGCGCTGCAGGCTCAGCGCCAACCTGCCGTGAATCCGTCGTATTTGTCGACTCAACACCGATCAGCACGACCCCACCCACCCGTTCCTTCCCATTGCGACTGCTTGCACCTGCTTCTACTGCTTCCGCGGGTGGCGCACGACGGAATCGACGACGATCCGCTGCACGCCACCCCCTTACTCACGTTGAGGGCGACCAAGTTGCGTGCACTCCGCCAAGGGATGCAGCGCCACTTGTCACTCCCGTCGAACTACAGGGGAACGCACTTAGTGGTGAGTGTGCATCATGTCCCACGGGGGTTTGGGGCCATAGTGGAGGGTCTTGCCCGGCTTGCCCGGCTTGCCCGGCTTGCCGGGGTGGTGATCACCAGGACCACCTGTGTCATGCCCTGTGTCATGCCCTGTGTCGTGGCCTGTCGTCGCGGCGTCGTCATCGCCGGTGGTCGCAGCGGCGTCGTCATCACCGGTCGTGGTCGCAGCGGCGTCGTCATCGCCGGTGGTCGCAGCGGCGTCGTCATCACCCGTCGTGGTCGCAGCGGCGTCGTCATCGCCGGTGGTCGCAGCGGCGTCGTCATCACCCGTCGTGGTCGCAGCGGCGTCGTCATCACCCGTCGTGGTCGCAGCGGCGTCGTCACCCGTCGTGGTCGCAGCGGCGTCGTCACCCGTCGTGGTCGCAGCGGCGTCGTCACCCGTCGTGGT
>NZ_JBVHSK010000025.1:6605-84480 GCF_055566415.1 Streptomyces sp. NPDC027663
CGTTCGTCACCCGTCGTGGTCGCAGCGGCGTCGTCACCCGTCGTGGTCGCAGCGGCGTCGTCACCCGTCGTGGTCGCAGCGGCGTCGTCACCCGTCGTGGTAGTGCCGCCCTCACACAGCGGTCGGGTGATCACGTTGCTGTCCAGCGTCACGGCGCCGTTGCGGGCCAACGCACGGCCCTCGATGCTCGTCCCCGTAGTGACACTGATAGAGGTCAAGGCCATGATGGTGCCCACGAAGTCGGAGTTGGTTCCGAGGGTGGCCGAGCTTCCGATCTGCCAGAACACATTGCACGGCGAGGCGCCATTGATGAGGGAAACCTGGCTGGCGGATGCCGTCGTCAGCGTCGAACCGACCTGGAACACCCAGACGGCGTCGGGGTCGCCCTCAGCATCCAGGGTGAGCGTGCCAGTAATAGCGGCACTGACAGGGGCTTTGTATACGCCTGGAGTCAGCGTCCGCCCACCGAGTTCCACCGGAGGATCGTCGGGGAACGTTACATCCGGTGCTTGCCCGGCCGCATCGTTGTACGCAGTGGTCAGGTCACTCTGCGCTTGAGCAGCCACAGCATCCGTGACATGCGTAGCCCCGTTGACAATTCCGGGAGGGAATCCGGTGACGGCCGACCCGGGACTCACTCCGAGATCTCCATTGATCACCGTGGGGCCGGTGTTGGTGACTGCGGAGCCGCCGAGTACAGCAAAGCTTTCCGCCGTCCCCAGTTCCACCGCCGTTGCAACGGCAGCTGCCCGTGTAGGTGTGACGGCCATAACGGCCAACGCAACCAGCAGGGTTAGTACCCCCGTGATCCAGGCCGTCATTGTGTTCCGATGCGACGCATCGGACATACTCAGTCTCATCGAGTGGTCAACTCCCGTGGGGTGGTGACATCCGGCGTTCCTCGTCAACGGAATCGCCTCTTCTGTGGGCAGATCTTACGCAGGCGTCCACCGCAAGCGATGATTCATCGGGTGATGTTGCCGGAGTTGTTCAATGCGAGTTAAGGAAGGTATGCAAACATTGGGCCGAATGGGTGTCTTTGCAGCGAGCCATTCCGGATTCGATTTCGCCTCCCGTCACTCCGGCAGCTGGCACTTGCCCTCACAGGAAGCAGCAGTCTTCCTCGCCCGGGAGGTACTTTCCATGAAATTGAAACAGATGGCAGCGCAATTCCCCCGGATGGCGGCTCGCCCACGCATCCGCACACTCGGCTCCGAATTCCGGCACACGGATAGAGGTGTCCCGTTACCGGTGTGGCGGTGAGTGCGTGGGCTGGTATCTCAGCGGATGATCCAGAGTGGATCGAACTCTTCTCCTGGCTGACCGAGGTACAGTTCGCCAGGCTGGTGGCGGCGCCGCGGCGGCGACATCCAGCGGCCATCCCTGGCGACGACTCCTGGCCGACCGTGTGTTGTCGGTAGCGACGTACTGGCGAACCGGTATCACGTTGCGACAGGTGGCACCGCTGTCGGGATCTCGAAGTCCGCGGCCGACCGCATCCTCGATCATCTGGCACCGCTGGTGGCCATCTCGCCGACCCTCCGGACACGCAAGGGCGCCGTCTACATTGCCGTCGGCGTATCAATTCGCTGAGCCGGTCCTCTAACGGGCTCGCTCACCTCCAGGACACCGCCTTTTTGCTAGTGCTGTGACCGGGAACGTTTGCCGGGTTGCTCGTTGTGCTGGTTGGACGTGAATCTCCAACCAAAGGGCGGGAATGGCACCACCGGTCAGGGTCCGCAGGCTGACTGAGCAGGAGGGGCAGAGGCTTCAGCAGATCGTGCGGAGGGGCAGCACGAGGTCGGTGCGCTTCAGGCGGGCGATGATGCTGCCGGCCTCGGCTGGCGGCAGCACCGTCCCGGTCATCGCCCGCCTGGTGCAGGCAGACGAGGACACTGTGAGGGATGTGAACCACCGCTTCAACGATCGGCCTCGCATGCCTCAACCCTCAGTGGGCGGGAGGCCGTCCCCGCCTACTCAACCGTGACGACGAGGACTTCGTCATCCAGACGGCCATCACGCTCCCCACCGCCCTCGGCAAGCCCTTCACGCGCTGGTCGATCCGCAAACTAGTCGATCACCTGCGCCGGAACGTCTCCCGGCCGATCACGATCGGCCGGGAGGCCCTGCGCTGCTTATTGGCCCGCCACGGCATCTCCTTCCAACGCACGAAAACGTGGAAGGAATCCCCGGACCCGGACTTCGACGCCAAGCTATCCCGGATCGAGTACGCCATCAACAAGCGACCGGACCGTACCTTCGCCTTTGACGAGTTCGGCCCACTCGGCATACGGCCGACCGCCGGCTCCTGCTGGGCAGAACGAGGCAAGCCGGAGCGGCTGCCGGCGACCTATCGCCGCACCCACGGCATTACCTACTTCCACGGCTGCTACTCGGTCGGCGACGACAAACTGTGGGGGATCAACCGGCGCCGCAAGGGCATCGACCACACCCGGGCCGCCTTGCGGTCCATCCGCGCCGCCCGCCCGGACGGCGCTCCGATCTACGTGATCCTCGACAACCTTTCCGCCCACCGGAACTGGCGAATCCGCAGGTGGGCAGACCGGAACAAGGTCGAGCTGTGCTTCACCCCAACCTACGCGTCCTGGGCCAACCCCATCGAGGCCCACTTCGGACCGCTGCGACAGTTCACGCTGGCCAACTCCAACCATCCCAACCACATCGTCCAGACCCGGGCCCTGCACGCCTACCTGCGCTGGCGCAACCAGAACCGCCGCCACCCCGACGTCCTCGCGAACCAGCAACGTGAACGCGCCCGCATCCGAAGTGAGAGACACGTCCGATGGGGCGGTCCGCCTGCTACGACTGCTGCTTGAGCAATTACACCCGCTCCTGAAACACCCTGATCTCGGTCGGCGTGAGCATTCTGACCGTCGTCCAAGCTGAAAGCCCGGTCAGCTCCCGGGCCCATCCTTCGAGATCATCACCAGCACCGTGGAAGAACCACGAGTCGAAGCTTCCCAGGGCTTCCAGGGCAGGTCCGGATCCGTATCGGACCTCGCAGTGGACCTGCACGTAATGGCCGTGATCACCATCGGCGTCGGAGATCTCGAACTGCCGTGTCAGGTCGACCGTGAACGTCGGAGAACCGTCGAACGAGTAGGTTCCGTACTGGAAAAGAAGGCCGTCACCATCAGGCGCTTCCGAGACGTCGAACAGCCGTCGGCCGAAGCGGAGGAAAGCCTGCCAGACGTCTTCCGTGCCAAGGTCGGCGAGCGCGCGCTGCCCCGCCCTCAGCTCGCCTTCAAGTAGCCCCACGGCTTCATCGACCGACGGCCTCCGTGCCACCCCCGCCCCTCTCATCGCAGCGGCTCAGCCTACTCAACCCGGCAAACGTTCCCGGTCACAGCACTAGCTCCCGCCGAGCGACGGCGCGGCCGGGCTGCCGGCGCCGCGGGTGACCTTGATGCGGAGCTTGACGGTGGAGAACGTCGACTCGATGGGGTTGGTGGTCCGCAGGTGGATCCAGTGCCCGGCCGGGAAGTCGTAGAACGCCAGCAGCTCCTCCCGGTCGTCGGTTATCTTCGCGACGGCCTTGGGGAACTTGGCGCCGTAGGTCTTCGCGTACGCCTCGATCGCCTTCTCGGCGTGCGCGCGGTCCTCGGCGTTGTAGATCTCCTGCATCGCCTTCATCGCGCCCGGCTGTGCGGACTTCGGCAGGGAGTTCGTGACATTCCGGGCCTTGTGGGCCCAGCACCGCTGGTGCCGGGCCGCCGGGAACACCTCGGCGAGCGCCTTCCACAGGCCCATCGCGCCGTCGCCGACGACCAGCTCGGGATCGCGCATGCCCCGCCTGCGGCAGTCAGCAGCAGGTCAGCCCACGACTCGGTCGACTCACGCAGCCCCTCGGCCAGCGCGATCAGCTCCTTGGTGCCGTCCAGGCGCACACCCATCAGCACCAGGACGCAGGAGTGCGCCTGCCCGAGCCGGACCTTGGGGTGCACCCCGTCCGCCCACACGTACACATAGTCGCTGTCGGCGAGGTCGCGCTGCTGGAAGGCGGCGTGGTCGTCCTGCCACTGCTTCGTCAGCCGGGTCACGGTGGCCGGCGACAGCCCGGCCGCCGAGCCGAGGAACTGCTCCGGCGCGCGCACGAAGTCCCCCGAGGACAATCCGTGCAGGTAGAGCAGCGGCAGCATCTCGCTGACCTTGGGCGACTTGCGGCACCACGGCGGAAGGATCTTCGAGGAGAACCGCCTCCGTTCTCCGGTGGAGGCATCCACCCGCTTGTCGTTCACGAGCGGGGCCGTTACCTCGACGGCGCCTGCGGCGGTGGTCACAGTGTGTGGCCGGTGATGGCCGTTGCGGACCACCAGGCGGCGCTCGCCCTCGTCGGTCTCGGCGGCAACTCGGCCATGTACTGTTCGACTTCAGCCCCCAGCGCGGCTGCGAGCATCCGCCGGGCGCCCTCGCAGACGATCTCGTCGATCAGGGAGCCGGACTCGGTGGAGCCGTCGGAGTTCACTACGCTGAGCACGGCATTGCTCCCTCAGGGCCACCCTTGGGGAGTGAACGGGGAGCGGATCAAGAAAATGAAGCCGCGCCGCACCCACGCCAACCAACGCACACCAAGGCTCTGACCTGGCCATATGCTCAATAGTCCTGGTCAGCGATCTTTCCGTACATTATTCGGCACGAAGAGGTCGTGGGTTCAAATCCCGCCACCCCCGACGCTGATCAGAGGGCCAATCGCGTGATCGTGAATGGGCCTCTGACGTGCCCGGGGGACCACACAGGGGGCCAGACGAAGTGGATCAGGGTCCCCAGTGTCGGGACTGCGGGCTCGTCCACATAGGGTCCTCATCCACTGGCCGCCCGAGCGTTCGGACTGAATCGCGCAGGCGAGGACTCGTCTGGAGGCGGACAGCATGGACCAGCGCGGCGCGGGCCCGGGCTGTTCCTGTGCTGCGGCAGCGCTTTCCGGCAACGACGCTCCCAGGAGCGTCGCCGCGACAAGCACCCCCAGCCCCCACGCTCCTCGTTCTCCCCGCCGCATTCGCCGAATCCGCCGAATCCGCCGCACCATCATGGCAGCGTCCTTGCCGCGGCCCGCTGCTTCGTACACGTTCCAGCCTTTCCCTGCTGTCCATACCGTCGGTGGCTCCGGGTGGAGTCGGCGGAACCACCGACGGCCGGTTCGTTTCTGGGGGGGGTCAGTCCTCGTCAGGGTCGAGGACGCGACCCTTGAGCTTGATCGGGTTGGCGGCTCCCACCTTGAGCTGGCCGTCGGTGTAGCGGCCCGGCGTCGCGCCGTCGACGGCGGTGACCTGGGCGCCGTAGCCGAGGCACTCCTGGTTGGTGGACAGGTACGGGTTGTGGGTGAACGTCAGGGTGCGGCCCCCGTCGCTGAGGGTGCCCTGGGTGGTTTCCAGGTTGCCTTTCGCCTGCAGCGTGTTGACGTCGTGGTAGGCCCAGGAGAGCCAGCCGGTGAACACGAAACCGGTGGGTGCCTTCAGGGCGAAGGTGATGTCTCCGGGGTTCACCGGGGTGGGGACGGTGCTGAGGATGCCGAAGCTGAGGTGGGCCGGGACTCCGCCCGGCGCGTCCTCGACGATGCCCTGCTGAAGGATGTAGAGCTTGTTCTCGGAACCCTGCTGGACGGGGGCCTGCGTCTGCGTGGCCATGGGTATCCCTTCTGTGGATGGGTGCGTCCGCGTGAGCGGATCCGCCGGTGGCGGGCTTGGGGACCGGGCCCGCTCATGGACCGTCGAGGGCGGTGCCCGGCGTCATGAGCTAGGCGGATGTCACGGAGTCGGCCGGTGCGTGGTCGGCCAGGAGCGGGCCGAGGACGGCCAGGAAGCCCAAGGCGATGTCCTCGTACAGGTAGAAGCCGGCTTCCAGGGGAGGCAGTTCGGCATCGGTGCCCTCCGGGCCGGATTCCGCCTCGGTTTCGTGTCCGGTGTCGTCGTCGGTACCGGCCCGGTGGGTGGGTGTGCCGAGCAGGTCGGTGAGGTCCTGCGCGGCGCCCAGGAGGGTGGTGCGGGCGGTGGAGGCCAGCAGGCGGAGTGGGAGGTCGAGGGCGGCGGCTGTGCGCTGGCCGGGAACCAGCCTCGTCGCCTCCGGTGCCTCCTCGGTGGCCGCGGCGAGCAGCCGCACGGGAAGCGTGCAGGCGGAGACGATCCGCGCGGTGGGCATCACGGGCGGGGGGTCGCCGTCGACCATGAGGTCCTCCCACTCCATCAGGTCGAAGAGGAACTGGCCGCCCTTGTAGAGGGGCCAGGGCCGGACGGTGTCGAGCAGGAGGCGGGCGCGTTCGGGGGCGTGGCGGCGCAGTGCCACGCCGTGCCTGGCCAGGGTGCACAGGCACTGGCGCAGACTGCTGTTGACGTGGCCGAGGAAGGCGAAGGCCCGGTGGTCGGTGGGGGTCAGCGGGCCCGTGGCGGTGGGATCGGCCGGTGGCGGGGGCGGGGGCGTGGTGGTCACAGTGGCCTCGAGGTGACGTAGTGGGCGATCTGCCGCAGGACGGCTTTGCCTTCGTTCTCGGGGATGAACCGCAGGTCTTCTTCGAAGCGGGCGATGCCTTCGGCGGCGAGCCGGTCGGCGAGGTCGGTGGCGTACTCGATGGAGCCGTGCCGCCGCATGGCGGCGAGGAGTTCCTCGGCGTGCTGCTGGGTCTTGTCGGTACGGCGCCTGTGCAGGACGTCGAGGAGTCGGGGGCGCTCGTAGGCGTGGGCGGTGCGGAAGAGGTGGATCAGCATCACCGTGCGCTTGCCTTCGAGGAGGTCGCCGAGGGGCTCCTTGCCGTAGAGGGCCTCCTCGCCGACCAGGTTCAGGATGTCGTCCTGGATCTGGAAGGCGATGCCGATCAGGCGGAACGCCTCGTCGAACCGGCTCAGCACCGACGGATCGGTGACGCCGGCGCAGACGGCGCCGATACGGCACGGGCTCATGCACGTGTACCAGCCCGTCTTCTTGGTGCTCATCGTGAAGTAGGCGTCGTCGGTCCCGGGGACGACCTCGTGGCGGATCCAGCCCAGCTCCATGGCCTGGCCCTCGATGGACTCCCGGCACATGTGCACCGCCTCGTGGATGAGGCCGAGGGTGCGGACCAGGCCGAGCGTTTCGAGGTTGGACAGGACGGCATCGACGGCGAGCAGGTTCAGCCCGTCGCCGACGTTGACGGCCAGGCCCAGGCCGTGCTCCTCGTGCATGGTCGGCAGGCCACGCCGGTGCGTGGACTCGTCGGCGATGTCGTCGTGGACGAGGAAGCCGTTGTGGAACAGTTCCAGTGCGGCGGCGGCGCGTACGGCGTCGTCGGGGCGTCCGCCGAAGGCGGCGCAGGCCGCGATGGTCAGGGTGGGCCGCAGGCCCTTGCCCTGGCGGGCGGGGTAGGAGCGCATGAGGTCGTACAACTCGGCACGCGGCTCCCGGTCCGGCAGCAGCCGTTCGATCTCCTCGTTGGTGCGAGCCCGGCACCGGCGCATGGTCTCCATCAGGTCCGCGTCATGGACGGTGTCCTCCAGCGACCAGTCGGTGCTGGCGCGGCCGTCCCACAGCAGGCGCGGCGCTGTGACGGTGGTGTCGCCGATCAGCGCGGGCGGCGCGGGCGCGTCCTCAGGGGAGCGACGGGCGAGAAAGTCCAGCGCGGTCCAGTCGACCGGGTCGGCGGCCGGTTCCCGAGCGGCGGGTGTCGCGCTGCCCCACAGCTGAGGGGCCTGTTCGCGGTAGGCCCCCCACAGTTCCTGCATGCTGCGCAGGCCCGCGGCGCGCTGGGACAGCAGGGTGAAGGCCCGCCACACGGCGAGGGAGTCGTCGCGGGAGCCGCGGACGTCGAGGCTGTCGGGCAGGACCTGGTCGACGGGCGGGCGCTGGAGGTCGAACAGCAGGTTCATGGCCCGGTTGTCGAAGGCGACCTCGACGTCCGGATCCGGGCAGCGGTCCCGGTCCACCACGAGACGGCTGTGCCGCGCGGTGAGCGTGGCATGACTGCCGTCGTTGAAGTGCAGGCCCAGCCGGATGCCACGCATCTGATCGGCCGCAGCGGCAAGGATCGCCGGCGCCCGGTCGGACAGTGCGGCAACGGTCTCGTCCAGCAGCCGGGCACCGGTGAACGCGGGCGGGGCCTCAGTCATGGGCACCGCCGGCGAACTCCACGATGCCGCCGGTGCGGAACCCGATACGACGTCCGCCGACCCGGCCCTCCACCGTGCACGGGCCAAGGGTCTCGTGCACGCTGAACGGGTGCAGGCTGGTCTCGGACGGGTTGGTGATCCGGCCCGCCGTGTGCGAGCGGAAGTCGAGGACGAGACGGTCGTCGCCGAGCCGGGCGGTGATCAGCAGCCGGCCGGGCACCGCGGCCATCGGCGGGGTACCCAGCACGTCCGCCAGCGGCGGCACCATCACCACCCGGTCACGGTCCAGGCTGCCGCTCACCGCCACCCGGAGATTGCGCCGCGGGAAGTGACGGACCATGCGCCCGTCGCGCCACAGCATCACCGAGCCGTTGGCCGCGTCCGCCGGATACGCGGGCTGGATCAGGGTGAAGACGACCGCCGCGGGCGGGGCCTGGTCGACGGGGCCTGAGGGGTCGTTGACGAATCCGAACACCCAGCCGCCGAGCGTGGGCCAGGACCACCGGCCGCGTACCCGCTCGTGGTAGCCGAGCAGATCCGTCTCCGTCTCCGTGCCGTCGCCGTGCCGCAGGGTTCCGGTGCCCAGGACACCGGGCTCCGACTGCCACCGCAGATGCTCGTCCTCGCCGAACGGCGCACACTGCGACGTGCACGGCCTGCTGGTCCGGGTCAGCCGTACGTCCGCCGCCGGCGCCGCCGACCGGGCCGCCACCCGGAACGCGCCGGGGGCGCCGTGCGGATGCGGCAACCGGAACGCCGACCACGGCAGTTCGGGCTGTTCGGCGTTGAACTGCGTCGCGCTCCAGCCGTGCCCCTCCCCGTAAAGGAGCAGGATCGCCATGTGCTGCCCCTCGGCCGCCGTGCCGGTGCCGCTGCGGCGCCCGGTGGCGGGGGCGCCCGGATCCGCGAAGACCGAGCCGACGGAGGAACCCAGGACGGACAGGTTCGCGATGAGTGCCTGCCGGCCGCAGCGAGACAGGAACGCGTAGTGCAGCCACTTGCGGTCGAGCGGATGGGCAAGCGGAGCATGCGGGAAGGGGCCCGGCGGGCCGAGCCTCGGAGAGGCGGGCGTGGACACGTTTCAAAAGCTAACTCTAAGTTACCGATCACCTGCAACTTGTCACCACCGTGCGGGTGAGCTGGGAGCACAGAAACGATTACCTCCGTGCTCTGGGTTTGAGAATGCAAAGAGCCGCCCATGGCGAGTGGTCCGCCACGGACGGCTTCGGATCTGGTGCCTACCTTCGTCGGTCCTCGTCGGTCCCCGTCGGCGCTCGTCAGTCCTCGTCAGTCCTCGTCAGTCCTCGTCGTCTTCGAGGACGCTCGCCTTGAGGCGCACTTCCGGCTGGCCCGCGATCACCGCCCGCCCGTCGGTGAACCGGCCCGGCTCGGCGTCGCTCAGAGCGCCGACGCCGAGCGTGTAGACCAAGGCCGCCGCCGGATGGCCGGGGGTGTTCAGGCGGGGCTCGTCCGTGACGGTCAGCGACCTGCGAGCGTCCCCTACCGTGCCCGTCGGCGCTCCACCAGGGAGCACCGTGCGATCCGCGCGGTAGTACGCGCAGGTCACCCGGCCGTCGAAGACGAAACCCGTCGGAGCCGTGAAGTGGTGCTGCACCCGTCCCGGGGCCCAGGGGTCGGCAGAGGAGATCCGTACGTGCAGCAGCTCGCTGGCGCCGCGCGGGATTTCGACACCGACCTCCTGACGGACCAGCAGCCGGGCGGTCGGCGCGGACGCGGCACCGCCGTCACCACCCTGCGCGTTGTCGCCTCCGCGGTCAGGTTCCGGTTTCCGCTCCGGCTCCGGCTCCGGTTCTGGCTCCGGCTCCGGTTCTGGCTCCGGTTCCGGCTCCGGTTCTGGCTCCGGCTTCTCGTCCCGCACCGGCTCGGTGTCCTCGGAGGGAGCGGTGGTGAGGGGCAAGACCGCGATCCGGTGGTGGAAGTTGTCCGCCACGAGCAAGCGCCCGGCCGGATCCACGGCGAGACCACACGGGTATCGCAGTGGGGTGTGGACGACGGCATCGGCCGTGTCACCGGGCTCGGTGGCCTCGCAGGCCGCGGGATCCGGCTGCCCCGCGACGACCCGGGCCGCTCCGTCGGCCAACCGCCACACGCGGTGTCCGGTCAGGTCGGCGACGTAGAGCGCGCCCTCACCGTCGACTGCCACGGCGCACGGTGCGCTCCAGTCGACCACCGTGGCGCCGGCGTCCCCGTCCGGTCCCGCCAGTACCCGGAGCGCTCCGTCCGAGCCGAGCAGCAGTACCCGCCGGCCCTCCGGGTCGGCGATGTACAGCCGGCCGGCCGCGTCGACCGCCAGGCCGGCGGGCAGGAACGCCTCGCCCGCGTCGGCCGCACCCGGGTCCTCGGACCGTCCGGATGCCGCGACGACCGTGCTGATGACACCCTCACCGTCGACCCTGCGTACTCGGGGAGTGCCCGCCTCCCCGACGTACAGCGATCCGGCGTCGTCGACGGCCACGGCGCACGGGGCGTCCAGCCGGGCGCGGTCGGCCGGACCGCCGTCGCCGTCACCGTCGCCTTCACCGCGCGAACCGTCTCCCGCGACGGTGCCGATGACACCTGAGGGGTCGATCCGGCGGATCCGGTGATTCATCTCGTCGGCGACGAACACGCCTCCGTCCGGGGCGACCGCGAGCGCGGACGGGAAGCCGAGGCGGGCACGTACAGCGTCGGCGCCGTCCCCGGCGAAACCCCGCAGCCCGTCCCCGGCGATCGTCGTCAGGGTGCCGGTGCCGTCGATCCGGCGGACCCGGTGGTTCGCATGGTCGGCGACGAAGACCGCGCCGCCGCCCACGGCCACATCTGCCGGGAAGGCCAGCTGCCCGTCCGGCGCGGGCCCGCCGTCCCCGGAGAACCCGGCCGTGCCGTCGCCCGCCATGGTGTCCGGTGGGCCGCCCGCCTCCGGCGAATCCGGCCTGCGCCGCCGCGCCGTGGCCTCGGCCTCGGCCATCACGCCGCCACCGCCCGGCACGAGCGCGGCCGGGCCTCGCTGGCGCCCGGCACCTCCCACGTCCACGGCCTCGTCTCCCGCATCTGCGTCTCCTTCCGTACCGACGTTGGTGTTTCTCCTGCATACCGGCAGGACGGGCACCGCAGGAGCAGGCACCGAGCGCGCCACCCGCACGAGGGAGCCGGGAGAAACGGACGGCAACGGGATCCGTACGAGGGGAAGACGGCGGGCGCCGGCGGCTTCAGCGGGACGCGGACTGATGCGCTCCACTCCGCGCCTTTGCGCCGTTTCACGCCTCAACCGCACTCGAACAAGTGACGCAGAATCGATTCCGCATTCCAAACGGGGGAACGGCGGCATAGCACCGGTGGGTCCGGGCTAACGATGGACCCGGATGAAAGTCCGGTGCGTGCCGCGACATCCACGCGAAACGACCCGCTCGAAGCCGCAGGCGGCGTCCTGGGTTCCGTCTTCGGAGGGAGCCTTCATGACGTTCCGCTTTCGGTGAACCGCGCGGTGCGCGGCCGAGCCCTGGCCGCCCCTGCGGGCCCGGGCGACTCGTACCAGGACGCCTCTTTTTCCGTCGCACGCTTCGATCACAGCCCCAGGAGGACTCGTAGATGAGCACCGACGTGGAGACCAAGAAGGAAGCCTACAAGCGGGGGGAGGAACAGGGACGCGCCGATGCGCTGGCCGGAAAGCCCTACGCCGACCCGCCGCGCGACGGCACGCGCAGCGAGAAGGACCAGTACGCGAACGGCTACGACTGGGGTTACGAACAAGGCCGTGCCCAGAAACTCGATCTCGTGGTGTGGCAGGAGGGCGGAGTCGAGGACGCTCCCGGGGGCCTCGGCACCACCATCAACGTCTGTGTCCGCACGCCGAACTGGAGCGAGACGGTCGACGCCGGCGAACGCGAGCACGTCTTCACCGCCCCGACCGGATTCCGCTGGAACGGTGCGGTGGGCGCCCAGTACAAGCGCATGGACCAGACCACGGGCGGCAACCTGCCCCCCGTCAAGGCCAAGGTCAGCGACGACGGGCGCACCCTGACCTTCACCTACCACGTGCACCTGAACACGAGCGACCAGGACAAGGACTGCATCGTCTACACCTGCGGCCTCGAAGCCGTCGACGGAGCCAGGACCGGCCGCCACACCGATGGCTCCGCCCAGATCGGCACCGCGCCGCCGGCCAAGCTCAAGGCCGAGGTCATCGAGGACGAGGACTGAGAGAGCGGGAGCAGACACCATGACCACCGTCGTCACCTCCGGCGTCTTCACGTCCACCAATCCCGGCATCTCGCCGGTCAACGGCCTGGGCACCGACTACATCCAGTGGGGCAGCGCCGGCAGCCAGAGCGGGTACCAGTTCCGCGGTGAGGCCGCGGACGTCCAGCTCGACGGCACCGAGTTCGTCGTCGGCACCTTCGTGCACCGCAACAAGCCCACGACTGTCAGCCCGAGCCAGTTCGACGTCCAGCTGACCATCAACGTGATGTTCGAGGACGGCAGCACGACCGACCTCGCCTTCAACTTCCACCACAACGAGACGCCCAACAGCACCGGCACCAGCCCCGCGGACGACGACCTGGTCGATCTGGAGACCAGGTCCCAGCCGCAAACCGTCACGGTCGACGGCAAGCAGTACCGGGCGGTCCTGACCGGGTTCAAACGCAACGGCCAGATCGTCCAGCAGTTCCGCAGCCCGGAGGGCGGCATCAACTTCGCCGACGTCGTGTGCATCTTCACGCTCGAAGAGCCCGACGTGATCATCTCCGGCCTGCGCTATCAGGGCACGAGCACGGGTCAGGCGGACGAATACGTCGAGATCTTCAACAAGGGCGGCGGGCCGCAGGACCTGACCGGCTGGAAGGTGGAAGCCAAGCCCACCGGGCACTCCTTCCCCTTCCCGCCGGGGACGGTCATCCAGCCCGGCCAGCGCTACCGCGTCTACACCAACGAGAACCACCCGGAGTACGGCGGCTTCTCCTTCAGCTCCTCCGGCGAGGTGTGGCGGGACCGGGGCGGCATCGCCCGCCTGGTCGCGGACGATGGCTTCGTCGTCGACCAGTCCCCCTATCTGGACAAGGGTTTCAACAAGACCGGCACACCGTGAAAAGATCCGTCGGCCCTCCGGCGACAGAGGGGAGAGTGTGCCTCACCTGTCACCGTCGCTGCCCGTACGAGGGGGACGAGGCGCCCTAGGGGTGTGACAGACCGCTGAAGGGCGGCGCATGGCACCCGGGGTTGCCGTGGCGGACTTGCGCCCCGCTGCTCGCCCCGGAACCGAGTCCATGACACCCGTGGCGCGGACCTCCGGGTCACGCCCCTCGGCACGGCCGCCCCAAACGCTCAGAGGCCCAGCCGCGATCACGCGTATGGGCCTCTGACCTGTTTCTCCCACGGCCATCGTGTGCCTCGTCCGCACCGGTCGGTAGGCACCGGGGTACGGCCCCGGTCGCCGGTACGCCGTGCTCTCCGACGCGGTGTGCTCCAGGGCAGCCACGAAGCCATCGTGCCGACGCGTGCGCATTCCCCCGGGGTGAGGGCGTAGAGGACTTCGGCGTCGGGGAAGGCGGCCCGGTAGGTACGGCAGCGGTCGCGGACCTCGGCCTCGTCCAGGACGTAGGCGGGGGTGCCGAAGCGGTCGGCGATGCCGGCGAGCGGTACACCGCCCACGGCGAGGTCGCCCGGGCGGGACTCTGTGGCGGACGCGGGCCACACCGCCGACTCGGAGGCCGCGGTGGTGGGTTCGTGAACCGTGGTCATCGTGTCTGTCCCTCTCAGGCGGTCCGCAGTGCGGGGATCCCGGACGGGACCGAGGTGATCGGTGCGGGAGCCGGGGCCGTGAACTGCGGGTCCACGGTGACGGTGGTGACGCCGAGCAGTGCGGCCAGCGTGCGCAGCGCGGGCTCGGCGAGGCGGATCCAGTGCTGGCCGGGGCCGAGGGTGGTGGTCAGCCGGAGCTCGGTGGTGAAACCGACGGCGGTGCGTTCGCCGAGCGGGGTGCGGAAGAGCCGGGCCGCACATCCGAAGGTGCCCGGCCGGACCGGGACGTAAAGGGGGCCGGCCGGGAATCGTTCGGAGGGCTCGGGGTCTTCGCCGTAGCCGACTTCTGCCATGTGGGACCTCCCGGAAGGAAGGAGAGTGTCGTGTGAGGTGCCCCGGCGGCGGGGAGGCGGGCCGGGGCTCGGCATCGACGTTATGCCCGGCGTACCCCGGTGACGGACAGGCCCTGACGCGATGCTGACGGTCGTCCGGGCGACCTTGACGGGATGCTGACGTACCTGGTGGGCCGTTCGGGTGAGCCCGTCAGTTCTGGGCCGCGAGGTCCTTGAGCGCGATGTTGAGCTCCAGGACGTTCACCCGCGGCTCGCCGATGAAGCCCAGGGTGCGGCCCTCGGTGTGGTCCGTGACCAGCTTCTCCACCGCGGCGACGGGCAGGCCGTTCTGCACGGCGACCCGGTGGACCTGGAGTTCGGCGTACTGCGGGGAGATGGCCGGGTCCAGGCCGGAACCGGAGGAGGTGACGGCGTCGGCGGGGACCTGGGACGGCTTGACCGTGTAGCCGGGGACGGAGTTGTCCTTCACCACGGCGGCCTTGGCGGACAGCACCTGGGCGCAGAGCGTGCCGTCCTCGGGTTCGGCCGGGCACGTGCCGTTCACCGCGCCGCTGTCGGCGGCCAGGTTGGTGGCGCCGGAGAGGATCAGCTTGTACTGCGTGTTGATGCTGTTGCTGCCGAGCCCGTCGGCCGGGCGGCCCTGGAACCACTTGAGGTCGGGTTCCGGGGACTCCTGTCCCTTCTTCAGCGGCAGGTCGTAGGACTGACCGGTGAGGGAGGAGCCGACGACCTTGCCGTCCGACGTGATCTCGGAACCGTTCGCCTTGTGGGGGAACAGCCCCTGGGCGATGCCGGTGACGACCAGTGGATAGATGACGCCCGTGACCAGGGTCAGCACGAGCAGCGCTCGCAGGCCCGCCCCGAGCAACCGGGCGGTGTTCGTAACGGAGTTGTGCATGGCGATCAGCCGATCCCGGGGATGAGGGAGATGAGCAGGTCGATGAGCTTGATCCCGATGAACGGGGCGATCAGGCCGCCGATGCCGTAGATGCCGAGGTTGCGGCGGAGCATCCGGTCGGCGCTGACCGGCTTGTACTGCACGCCCTTCAAGGACAGCGGCACCAGGGCGATGATGATCAGCGCGTTGAAGACGACGGCGGAGAGGATCGCGGAGTCGGGCGAGGACAGCTGCATGATGTTCAGCTTGTCCAGGCCCGGGTGGACCACCGCGAACAGCGCCGGGATGATCGCGAAGTACTTCGCGACGTCGTTGGCGATGGAGAACGTCGTCAACGCGCCCCGGGTGATGAGGAGCTGCTTGCCGATCTCGACGATCTCGATCAGCTTGGTCGGGTTGGAGTCGAGGTCGACCATGTTGCCGGCCTCCTTGGCGGCCGACGTACCGGTGTTCATCGCCACGCCGACGTCCGCCTGTGCGAGGGCCGGGGCGTCGTTGGTGCCGTCGCCGGTCATCGCGACCAGCTTGCCGCCGGCCTGCTCCCGCTTGATGAGGGCCATCTTGTCCTCGGGGGTGGCCTCGGCGAGGAAGTCGTCGACGCCCGCCTCCTCGGCGATGGCCTTGGCGGTCAGCGGGTTGTCACCTGTGATCATGACGGTCCTGATGCCCATGCGGCGCAGTTCCCCGAACCGCTCCCGCATGCCGTCCTTGACGACGTCCTTCAGGTGGATGACGCCCAGGACGCGGGCGCCCTCGGCGTCCTCGGCCGCGACGAGCAACGGGGTGCCGCCGGCCTCGGCGATGCGGTCGGTCAGCTGCCGGGCGTCCGGTGCGACCTCACCGCCCTGTTCCTTCACCCAGGCGACGACCGAGGCCGCGGCGCCCTTGCGGATCTTGCGGCCGTCGACGTCGACGCCCGACATGCGGGTCTGGGCGGTGAAGGCGATCCACTCGGCGTGCGCCAGCTCGCCCCGGTGGCGTGCGCGCAGTCCGTACTTCTCCTTGGCGAGTACGACGACGGAGCGGCCCTCGGGCGTCTCGTCGGCCAGTGAGGAGAGCTGGGCGGCGTCGGCGACCTCGGCCTCGGTGGTGCCGTGCACCGGCACGAACTCGGCGGCCCGGCGGTTGCCGAGGGTGATGGTGCCGGTCTTGTCGAGCAGCAGCGTGGAGACGTCACCGGCGGCCTCGACCGCGCGGCCCGACATCGCCAGCACGTTGCGCTGGACCAGGCGGTCCATGCCCGCGATGCCGATCGCGGAGAGGAGGGCGCCGATGGTGGTCGGGATCAGGCAGACCAGCAGGGCGACCAGTACGACCATCGTCAGGTGCGTACCCGCGTAGCCGGCGAACGGCGGCAGCGTGGCACACGCCAGCAGGAAGACGATCGTCAGCGACGCCAGCAGGATGTTCAGCGCGATCTCGTTCGGCGTCTTCTGCCGGGCGGCGCCCTCGACCAGGTTGATCATCCGGTCGATGAAGGTCTCGCCGGGCTTCGTCGTGATCTTGACGACGATCCGGTCCGAGAGGACCTTCGTGCCGCCGGTCACCGCGGAGCGGTCACCGCCGGACTCGCGGATCACCGGAGCGGACTCGCCGGTGATCGCCGACTCGTCCACCGAGGCGACACCCTCGATGACGTCGCCGTCGCCGGGGATGATGTCACCGGCCTCGCAGACCACCAGGTCACCGATGGTCAGCGCGCTGCCCGGCACCTGTTCCTCGGAGCCGTCCTCCAGCAGCCGGCGCGCGATCGTGCCGGTCTTGGCCTTGCGCAGCGTGTCGGCCTGCGCCTTGCCGCGGCCCTCGGCGACCGCCTCGGCGAGGTTGGCGAAGATCACGGTCAGCCACAGCCAGGCGCTGATGGTCCAGCCGAACCAGTCGCCCGGGTCCTTGAAGGAGAAGGCGGTGGTCAGGACGGAGCCGATCCACACCACGAACATCACGGGGGACTTGACCATCACCCGCGGGTCGAGCTTGCGGAACGCTTCCGGCAGCGACTTGACCAGCGCCTTGGGATCGAACAGGCCGGCGCCGACACGGCTTTCGGCGGGCTTGTGTCCGGTCGGCGCGTCCTGGTGGGGCGCAAGGGTGGGAGTGGACATGGAGTCCTCGTGCTTCTTGATGTCGGTCGTCATCACGCGAGCCCCTCGGCGAGCGGACCCAGCGCCAGGGCCGGGAAGTAGGTGAGACCGGTGATGATCAGGATCGCGCCGACCAGCAGGCCGGTGAACAGCGGCTTCTCGGTGCGCAGGGTGCCCGCCGTGACCGGCACCGGCTTCTGCCCGGCGAGCGAGCCGGCCAGCGCCAGCACGAACACCATCGGCAGGAAGCGGCCGAGCAGCATGGCGAGCCCGGTCATGGTGTTGAACCAGTCGGTGTTCGCGTTCAGGCCGGCGAACGCCGAGCCGTTGTTGTTGGCCGCGGAGGTGAAGGCGTACAGCACCTCGGAGAATCCGTGCGCACCGGAGTTGAGCATCGAGTCCGGCGGGGTCGGCAGCGCCATGGAGGCCGCGGTGAAGACCAGCACCAGCGCCGGGGTGATCAGGAGGTAGCAGGCGGCGAGCTTCATCTCGCGGGCGCCGATCTTCCTGCCCAGGTACTCGGGCGTACGGCCCACCATCAGGCCGGCGATGAACACCGCGATGACCGCCATGATCAGGATGCCGTAGAGGCCGGAGCCGGTACCGCCGGGCGTGATCTCGCCCAGCATCATGCCGAGCATGGTGATGCCGCCGCCCAGGCCGGTGAAGGAGGAGTGGAAGGAGTCCACCGCGCCGGTCGAGGTGAGCGTGGTGGCCACGGCGAAGACCGACGAGCCGCCGACGCCGAAGCGGACCTCCTTGCCCTCCATCGCCCCGCCGGCGGCCTGGAGCGCCGGGCCGTGGTGGGCGAACTCGGTCCACATCATCAGCGCGGTGAAACCGAGCCAGATGGTGAACATCGTGGCGAGGATGGCGTAGCCCTGCTTGACGCTTCCGACCAGCACGCCGAAGGTGCGGGTCAGCGTGAACGGGATCACCAGGATCAGGAAGATCTCGAAGAGGTTGGTGAACGGGGTGGGGTTCTCGAAGGGGTGGGCGGAGTTGGCGTTGAAGTAGCCGCCGCCGTTGGTGCCCAGTTCCTTGATGGCCTCCTGGGAGGCGACCGCACCGCCGTTCCACTGCTGCGACCCGCCCATGAACTGCCCGACCTCATGGATGCCGGAGAAGTTCTGGATCGCGCCGCAGGCGACCAGGATCACCGCGGCGAGGACCGCGACCGGGACCAGGATCCGCAGGGTGCCGCGCACCAGGTCGGACCAGAAGTTGCCCAGCTCACCCGTGCGCGAGCGCGCGAAACCGCGCACCAGCGCCACGGCCACGGCCATGCCCACGGCCGCCGACACGAAGTTCTGCACGGCCAGACCGGCGGTCTGCACGACGTGCCCCATGGTCTGCTCGCCGTAGTACGACTGCCAGTTGGTGTTCGTCACGAACGACACGGCCGTGTTGAACGACTGCGCCGGATTCACCGACGACAAGCCCAGCGAGCCGGGCAGGACGCCCTGGAGGCGCTGCAGCAGGTAGAGGAAGAGGACGCCGGCCGCCGAGAAGGCGAGCACCGCGCGCAGATACGCGGGCCAGGTCATCTCGGCGTCGGGGTTGGCGCCGATGCTCTTGTAGATCCACTTCTCGACGCGGAGGTGACGCTTCGAGGAGTAGACCCGAGCCATGTGGTTGCCGAAGGGGATGTGGACGAGCGCCAGCGCGCCTATGAGGGCGAGCAGCTGGAGCACGCCTGCGGTTACGGGACCCATGACTGTTCTCAGAACCTCTCCGGGAAGATCAGGGCGAGGACGAGATAGCCCAGAAGGGCGACGGCCACGACGAGGCCGACGATGTTCTCGGCGGTCACAGCTTCGTCACCCCCTTGGCGACGAGTGCCACCAGCGCGAATCCCGCGAGCACGGTGACGACGAAGGCCAGATCGGCCATCGCGGACTCCTGGATGAGGGTCGGTTGAATCGGACGTTTCGAGGTAACCGCCTGTGTGGCCGGATCCGGTCACCCGTTGACAGGTCCCTTACGGCGGGGCTGACGGCTTTGACGGGACTCTTACGGCGGCTTACGTGAACGCACAGCGCTCGCGGTGCGATCCGGCGGCCGGGAGCCCGCGGCGACCGGTCAGGGGTGCCGGGCGGCTGGGATCTAGGCTTCTTCCTGGAGGAGATTCGCTTCGTCTGTGCGGTCTGTTGAATCATGAAGGAAGCCCCGTTGAACTTCTGGTCGATCTATCAGCACGGCTTCGCGCGCATCGCCGCGTGCACGGGCCACACCGTCATCGCCGATCCGCAGGCCAACGCCGAAGCGGTCCTGCGCCAGGCACGCCGGTGCGCGGACGAGGGCGTCGCCGTCGCCGTCTTCCCCGAGCTGGGCCTGTGCGGTTACTCCATCGAGGACCTGCTGCTGCAGGACGCGCTGCTCGACCGGGTCGAGGAGGCGGTCGCAACGGTCGTGGCCGGGTCCGCGGAGCTGCTGCCGGTGCTGGTCGTCGGCGCCCCGCTGCGTCACCGCCACCGGATCTACAACTGCGCGGTGATCGTGCACCGCGGACGCGTCCTCGGTGTCGTACCGAAGTCGTACCCGCCGACCTACCGGGAGTTCTACGAGCGCCGGCAGATCGCCGACGGCCACGACGAGCGGGGCGGCACCATCCGCGTCGCGGGCGCGGAGGTGCCGTTCGGGGTGGATCTGCTGTTCGCGGCCGAGGACGTGCCCGGGCTCGTGCTGCACACGGAGATCTGCGAGGACATGTGGGTGCCGGTGCCGCCGAGCGCCGAGGCCGCGCTCGCCGGGGCGACCGTGCTGGTCAACCTCTCCGGCAGCCCGATCACGGTCGGCCGGGCCGAGGACCGCAGGCTGCTGTGCCGGTCGGCGTCCTCCCGCTGCCTCGCCGCCTACGTCTACGCGGCGGCCGGTCTCGGCGAGTCGACCACCGACCTGTCCTGGGACGGCCAGACCATGATCTACGAGAACGGGGTGCTGCTGGCCGAGACCGACCGCTTCCCGCTCGGCGACCAGTACGCGGTCGCCGACGTGGATCTCGACCTGCTGCGGCAGGAGCGGCACCGGATGGGCACCTTCGACGACAACCGCCGGGCCCACGGAGCGCGCACCGGCGACTTCCGGACGGTCTCCTTCGAGCTGGACCCGCCGCTCACCGACCTCGGGCTGCGGCGGCGCGTGGAGCGGTTCCCGTTCGTGCCCGCCGACCCCGAACGGCTCGCCCTGGACTGCTACGAGGCCTACAACATCCAGGTCGCCGGGCTCCAGCAGCGGCTCGCGGCGATCGGCGGACCCAAGGTCGTCATCGGTGTGTCCGGCGGCCTCGACTCCACGCACGCGCTGATCGTCGCCGCCCGGGCGATGGACCGCGCGGGCCGGCCGCGCAGCGACATCCTGGCCTTCACCCTGCCCGGCTTCGCCACCAGCGACCACACCAAGGACAACGCCCACAAGCTGATGCGCGCGCTCGGCGTCACCGCGGCCGAGCTGGACATCACGCCGACCGCACGGCTCATGCTCAAGGAGATCGGCCACCCGTTCTCCTCCGGCGAGCCGGTGTACGACATCACCTTCGAGAACGTGCAGGCCGGCCTGCGCACCGACTACCTGTTCCGGCTGGCCAACCAGCGCGGCGGCATCGTCCTCGGCACCGGCGACCTCTCCGAGCTGGCGCTCGGCTGGTCCACGTACGGCGTCGGCGACCAGATGAGCCACTACAACGTCAACTCCGGCGTCCCCAAGACACTGATCCAGCACCTGATCCGCTGGGTCATCAGCAGCGAGCAGTTCGACGACGAGACCGGCAAGGTCCTCGCCGCGATCCTGGACACCGAGATCAGCCCGGAGCTGGTGCCCGGCGAGGAGATGCAGTCCACCGAGTCGAAGATCGGCCCGTACGCGCTGCACGACTTCACCCTCTTCCACGTGCTGCGCTACGGCTTCCGCCCCTCGAAGACCGCCTTCCTGGCCTGGCACGCCTGGCACGACCCGGAGGCCGGCGCCTGGCCGCCCGGCTTCCCCGAGGCCAAGCGGGTGGCCTACGACCTGGCCGAGATCCGGCACTGGCTGGAGGTGTTCTGCCGCCGCTTCTTCGCGTTCTCCCAGTTCAAGCGCTCGGCCATGCCCAACGGGCCCAAGGTCTCGGCCGGCGGTTCCCTCTCCCCGCGCGGCGACTGGCGCGCCCCGTCGGACGGCAACGCCGAGGCGTGGCTCAGGGATCTCGCCCGGTTCGACTTCGAGAGCGCCGGCTCCGGCCGGTAGCGGATTCCCTCACGGGTGCCGGTCACCCGGGGCACGCCGGTTCTCTCACGGGTACCGGTCACCCCGGGGCACGCCGGTTCTCTCACGGGTACCGGTCACCCCGGGGCACGCCGGTTCTTTCGCGGGTGCGCCTGCTCAGTTGTTCCAGGTCTCGTCGTACGGGTCGCGCGGCGCCGGCACCGGCCGCGCGGAGGTGACCGCCAGGTACGGGACAGGGCCGTCGTTGACCGGGTCGTGGGCCAGGCGGGGCGTGTATCTGCCCGTCACCTCCAGCCAGGCGTCCGGACGGAGGACCGGGGGCAGGGCGCCGGTCAGCGCGATCTTCACCGGCTGGGCGTCCGCCGCGCAGCAGTTGAGGGCCATCCGGACCAGGTACGGCCGGCCCGCGTGGTCCAGGGCGAGGAAGCCGGTGACGCGGACCGCACGGCCGTGCAGTGAGCGGCCGTGGCCGTAGGCCGCGCGGGAGGCGTAGTCCACGACCGAGAGCGGGGCCGGGTCGCCCGCGGGCAACGGGCCGTAGGCGTACGGCTTCTGCAGGGCCGTGCCGGAGCGCAGGGCGCTGTAGGAGCCGAGGGCCGGCGGGGCGATCAGGATCAGGGCGAGGAGAGGGAGCACCAGCAGCCAGGAGATCCGGGGTTCAGGATGGTGATGCCGCTCCGGGCCCCGCCGGGTGCGCCGGCGGTCGTAGCGGACCGTCGCCAGCGCGGCCACGACCAGGACCGCGCCCGAGGCCAGCAGCAGCGGACGCAGGTCCGCCTTGACGTACCGCAGATACAGGTCGGTGGTGCCCGCGTGCAGCAGGGCACCGCCGAGCAGGAACAGGACGGCCGCCTGGGCCTGACGGTTCACAGCAGCACCGCCCCGGTCAGGACGGCGCCCGCAACGGCCAGCGTGAAGGTGGCCGGGGCGAAGCGGAGCGCGAAGGCCCGGCCGAAGGTGCCGGCCTGCATCGCGAACAGCTTGAGGTCGATCATCGGGCCCACCACCAGGAACACCAGCTTGGCCGTCGGGGAGAACTGGGTGAGGGAGGCCGCGACGAACGCGTCCGCCTCCGAGCAGATGGACAGCAGCACGGCCAGTACGGCCAGGGCGAGCACAGAGAACACCGGGGTGCCGGCCGCCGCGCCCAGCCACTCCGCCGGCACCGCCGCCTTCAGCGTGGCCGCGGCCATCGCGCCGAGCACCAGGAAACCACCGGCGTGCACGGTGTCGTGACGCACCGCGTTCCAGAACGTCTCCCCCTTGGTCTCGCCTTCGTGCGCGCCGTGTTCCGGCGGGCGCAGCCAGTCCGTGCGGCCGAGGCGCTGCCACAGCCAGCCCATCGCGCAGGCCACCAGCAGGCTCGCCAGGAACCGGGCCAGGACCATCTCGGGGTGCCCGGGGAAGGCGACGGCGGTGGCGGTCAGCACGATGGGGTTGATCGCGGGTGCGGAGAGGAGGAAGGCGAGCGCCGCGGCGGGGGTCACGCCCCGGCGGACCAGGGCGCCGGCCACCGGCACCGACGCGCACTCGCAGCCCGGCAGCACCGCGCCCGCGACTCCCGCCACGGGCACGGCCAGGGCCGGGCGGCGGGGCAGGGCGCGCGCGAAGAAGGACGCCGGGACGAACACGGCGATCGCCGCCGACAGCAGCACGCCGAGGACGAGGAAGGGCAGCGCCTGGACGGTCACCGCCACGAACACCGTCATCCAGCTCTGCATCGGCGGGGTGCCGAGGAGTCCGCGGATCGGGGACTGGGCGAGCACTGCCAGGAGCAGCGTCAGCGTCAGCACCAGAGGGGAGCTGAGCCGGGATGCCTCCCGGCCGGGCGGGGGCGCGGGGTGCCCTGTGTCCTCGCCGGGCGGGGCGTCTTCGGTGATGGCCACGGGCGGTTACCTCCGGCTGCTGCTCTCCCTCCCCCTCACTACGCGAGCCGTCGCAGGGACGTTCAGGCCGTTGCTGGAACCACGCATCTCCTTGGGGCACTCTTTTCCCTTGTGGCGAGCGTTCCGAATCAAGGCGGCCCCGGGGCCCCACCGGCGCACATGGTGGTGTGCGGCGACGACGGGCTCGCGCACCGGCTGGCCGCCGAGTTGCGCGGGGTCCACGGCGAGCGGGTCACCCTCGTCGTGCCGCCGAACGGGCGCACCGCCCGGCCCCCGGTGGTCGGACGGACGCGGTCCGCGTCCGCGGCGCTGTTCGACAGGGTGGTCCATGCGGCGGTGGGCACCGTCGGCCGGACCGGCGGCGACGGCCGGCCCTCCGGCACCACGGGCGGCCAATGGGCGGACGGCGAAGAGGTACTGGAAGCCTTCGAGCTGACCGAGGAGGTGCTCGCCGCGGCCGGGGTGGCCCACGCCGCAGCGCTGGCGCTCGTGTACGACGACGACGAGACCAACATCCGCGCCGCCCTGACCGCCCGTCGGCTCAACCCGCGGTTGCGGCTCGTCCTCCGGCTCTACAACCGGCGGTTGGGCCAGCACATCGAGGAACTCCTCGACCAGGCAGCCACGCTGGCCGCCGGCAACGGTACGGGCGGGGCCGCGGAGGCCTCCACCACCGTGCTGTCCGACGCCGACACCGCCGCGCCCGCGCTGGCCGCCACCGCCCTCGCCGGCACCAGCAAGGTCGTCCAGACCGAGGGGCTGCTGCTGCGCGCCGTGGAACGGCCCTTGCCCGCGGACGGGCCGGACGCCGGCCCCGGGCTGTACACCCTCGCCCTGCTGTCGGGCGGCGACCCGGACGGGGGCGGGGAACAGCAGCCCCGGCTGCTGCCCGACGACGCCGAGGTACGGCAGGCCGCCGGGCGGCAGGCCGTGGTGCTGGAACACGTGTCCTCCGCGGGCGGCACCGAGTCCGCCGCGCCCACCCGCGCGGGGACCGTCGTACCGCCGCTCGCCTCGCTGTTCTCGCGCCGGCTGCGCTGGTCCGTGGCCGGCCTCGTGGGCTGTGTGGTCGCCCTTGCCGTCGCCCTGTGGCTGGTGACCGGGATCCATCCGCTGCGGGCGTTCTACGTCACCCTCCTCGACCTGTTCGCGATCGACGACCCGGCGCTCGGCGCGTCTCTCGGCCGCCAGCTGCTCCAACTCCTCTCCGCACTGGTCGGGTTGCTGCTGCTTCCGGTACTGCTGGCCGCCGGGCTCGAGGCGCTCGGCACCTTCCGCACGGCCTCCGCCCTGCGCAAGCCGCCCCGCGGTCTGAGCGGGCACGTCGTGCTGCTCGGACTCGGCAAGATCGGCACCCGGGTGCTGACCCGGCTGCGGGAACTGAACGTCCCCGTGGTGTGCGTCGAGTCCGACCCGGAGGCCCGCGGACTGGCCGCCGCCCGGCGGCTGCGGGTCCCGGTGGTGCTCGGCGACGTCACCCAGGAAGGCGTCCTGGAGGCCGCCAAGATCCACCGGGCGCGGACGCTGCTCGCGGTGACCAGCGCCGACACCACCAACCTCGAAGCGGTGCTGTACGCGCGGACCGTACGGCCCGATCTGCGCGTGGTGCTCCGGCTGTACGACGACGACTTCGCCACCGCCGTCTACCGCACCCTCCGGGCCGCCTACCCGCACGCCCTGACCCGGAGCCGGAGCGTCACCCACCTGGCCGCTCCCGCGTTCGCCGGGGCGATGCTCGGCCGGCAGGTGCTCGGGGCTGTCGCCGTGGAGCGCAGGGTGCTGTTGTTCGCCGCGGTCGATGTGGACGGGCATCCCCAGCTCGAGGGGCGGACCGTGCGGGAGGCGTTCCGGGCCGGGTCGTGGCGGGTGCTGGCGTTGCTGGGGCGGGTCGGTACGCCTTCCGGGCATGTGCTGGAGAAGGGGGACCGGGTGGTGGTTGCCGCCACTCGTCGGGGGCTCGCGGAGTTGAGGTGAGCCTCCAGGGGGCTCCGCCCCCTGGAGCCCCGTTCCTGCCCACCCGCCCACCCGACTCGGTCGGCTGACAAGGCGCCCTGAAAAGACACCCGCCGCAGTCGGCCGAGGAGACGACCCGAGCAGCCACCCGACTCGGTCGGCTGACAAGGTGCCCGGAAAAGACACCCGCCGCAGTCGGCCGAGAGGGTGGGGCGAGCAGCCGGCCGTCCCGGTCGGTGGTGGAGGTTTCCTACGCGGGCAGGTGTCGCTTCGCGAACTCCGTTTCCAGGCTGACCTGCTTGATCCGCTCGTCAACGACCAGTGATCCGTGCCCGGCGTCGTAGCGGTACACCTCGTGGAGCGCGCCCCGGCTCTCGAGTCTCTTGACGTAGTTGTCGATCTGGCGGATGGGACAGCGGGGGTCGTTGACGCCCGCCGAGATGTACACCGGGGCCTTGACCTGGTCGACGTAGGTCAGCGGGGAGGACGCCTCGAAGCGGTCGGGGACCTCCTCCGGGGTGCCTCCCAGCAGGGTGCGGTCCATGGCCTTCAGGGACTCCATCTCGTCGTGGTAGGCGGTGACGTAGTCCGCGACCGGTACCACCGCGATGCCCAATGACCAGGCTTCGGGCTGGGTGCCGAGCCCGAGCAGGGTGAGGTAGCCACCCCAGGAGGCGCCCGTGAGGATCAGCCGCGACGGGTCGGCGAGGCCGGAGGAGACCGCCCACTCGCGCACCGCGGCCACGTCCTCCAGCTCGATCAGACCCACCCGGTGCTTGAGGGCGTCGGTCCAGGCACGGCCGTAGCCGGTGGAGCCGCGGTAGTTGATGCGGATCACCGCGTACCCCTGGTCGACCCAGGCGGCCGGGCCCGCCGCGAAGGAGTCGCTGTCGTGCCAGGTCGGGCCGCCGTGCAGGTCGAAGACGGTGGGCACCGGTCCCGTGGCACCCGCCGGCCTCTGGATCAGGGCGTGGATACGGCCGCCGGGGCCCTCCACCCACGCGTCCTCCACCGGCACCGACGGCGGGCAGGCCATGCCCGGCGGGTCCAGGACCACACCGCCGGACGTGGAACGCACCGCCGGGGGTTCGGCGGCCGACGACCACAGGTACTCCACGCTGCCGTCGGGGCGGGCCGTCGCGCCGGAGACCGTGCCGGGCGGGGTGGGGATGCAGGTCAGCTCGCGGGCCGCCAGGTCGTACCGGAACAGCTCGCTGCGGGCCTCGAAGCCGTGGACGACGAGCAGGGCCGAGCCGTCCGGATACCACTCGGCGCTGACGTCACCGGGCAGGTCCAGGGCCAGGTCGGTCTCCTCGCCCGTGGCCACGTCCCACACCAGCGGCTCCCAGCGGCCCCGGCGCTGGTGACCGATGAGCAGCCGGGTGTCGCCGTCGACCGGGGCGAAGCCCAGCACCTCCAGGCCCAGCTCCTCGGTGCCGCCCTTGGTGTCGTCCAGCTCGGCGACCGTCGTGCCGTCCGGGCGGAGCACCCGCAGCGCCGCGTGCATGGCGTCGCCGTGCTCGGTGTGCTCGACGGCGATCAGGGTGCCGTCGTGGGAGAGGTCGCCGACGCCCGCGGACTCCCGGTGCCGGTAGATCTCGACCGGGTCCGCGCCCTCGGGGGCGAGGTGGATCGTCGTACCGTCCTCGTCCGTGGAGCGGCCGACGACCGCCGTGCGGCCGTCCCGGGACAGGGCCAGACCGGCGGGGTAGGAGGGGTCGAGGCCGGGCACCGCCGGATCGTCCGCGCCGCCCGTGAAGGGCTGGCGGCGCCAGATCCCGAACTCGTCACCGTCCTTGTCGTCGAACCACCAGATCCACGCGCCGTCCGGGGAGAGCACGCCGTCCGTCGTGCCGTTCGGCCGGAACGTCACCTGTCGCTGCTCGCCCGTCGCACGGTCCCAGGCGTACAGCTCGTACGTCCCCGTCGCGTTCGACACGAACAGGGAGCGGTGCGGCGCGTCCTCCGCCCAGTCGGGCAGCGACACCCGCGGCGCCCGGAAGCGCTTCTCCCAGTCCGGCATGTCCGGTGTGTGCTGCGTGTTCGGCGTACCGCTCTCACTCATGGCCCCAGTCATGGGCCCATACTGCCTGGCCGCGCCGACAATTGGGTGGCGGGTGTGCGCAGCCTGTGGATAACTTCGCGCGCATGAGCGCTTCCGTCACCTCCGCGTCCGTCCCCGAAGGGTGGCGCGAGGACAACCGGGCCATGTGGGACGACCGCGTTCCCATCCACGTGGCCGGGCCCTTCTACGACCTCGACGGCTTCCGCACCCGCCGGGACGACCTGCGCGACTTCGAGATCGCGGAGGTCGGCGACGTCACCGGGAAGTCGCTGCTGCACCTGCAGTGCCACATCGGCACCGACACCCTCTCCTGGGTGCACCACGGCGCCGGCCGCGTCGTCGGCCTGGACTTCTCCGCGCCCGCAGTCGAGGCGGCACGTGGCCTCGCGGCCAACCTCGGGTACGGCCCCGAACGGGCGGCCTTCGTCACCAGCGACGTGTACGAGGCGGCCGGGGCCGTGCCCGAGCCGTCGTACGACATCGTCTACACCGGGCTCGGCGCCCTGTGCTGGCTGCCGGACATCCGGCGCTGGGCGCAGACGGCCGCCTCCCTGATCGCCCCCGGCGGCTTCCTCTACCTCGCCGAGTTCCATCCGCTCACCGAGTCCCTGGACGACGAGACCGGGACCCGGATCGTGCGCGACTACTTCTCCCGGGACGCGCACGTGTGGAACGAGCCCGGCACCTACGCCGACCTGGACGCCGTCACCGTCCACAACCGCAGCGTGGAGTGGCAGCACACGCTCGGGGACGTGGTCTCCGCGCTCGCCGCGACGGGACTGCGCATCGAGTTCCTGCACGAACACGACGTGTCGCTCTTCCCGCGCTTCGAGAACTTCGAGGTCCGGGACGGCTACCACCGCTTCCCCGCGGGGCACCCGCGCATCCCCTTGATCTATTCACTGAAGGCGAGCAAGGGCTGACCCGCGGCCGGGCCGTGGGAGCGGGCGCCGTACCGTGGAGGGCGTGTACCGCTTTCTGCTGACACCCCGCTGGTGGGGCATCAACGTCTTCGTGCTGCTCGCCATCCCGTTCTGCATCTTCATGGGGTCGTGGCAGCTGAGCCGGTTCGAGGACCGGGTGCAGGATCATCGCACCGCGACCGAGCAGGCCGCGTCCGACGGGCACGGGGCCGCGCGCCCGCTGGAGTCGATGCTGCCCGTCGACAAGAGCACGTCGGGACGGCGGGTCAGCGCGAGCGGGCGGTACGGGAAGCAGCTGCTGGTGCCCGGACGGGAGCTGGACGGCAAGCGGGGCTTCTACGTCCTGACCCTGCTGCGCACGGACTCCGGCAAGGCGCTGCCGGTGGTGCGGGGGTGGCTGCCGGGTACGGCGGACGCCGCCAAGGCCCCCGCCGCGCCGTCCGGTGAGGTCACCGTCACCGGGGCGCTGCAGGCGTCCGAGAGCCCGGGGAGCAGCCGGGCGGGCGCGCAGGGCGGGCTTCCCGCGGGGCAGACCGGGGCGATCAGCGCGGCGTCGCTGGTGAATCTGGTGCCGGACGATCTGTACGACGCGTGGGTCACGCTGGACAAGGGCGACTCGGGGATGAAGGCCGTGCCCGCGAGTGCGCCGGACGGCACGGGGCTCGATCTCAAGGCGTTCCAGAACCTGGGTTACACCGGGGAGTGGTTCGTGTTCGCCGGTTTCGTCGTGTTCATGTGGTTCCGGTTGCTGCGGCGGGAGATCGAGTTCCAGCGGGACGCTGCGCTGGGCTTGGCTCCGGAGGAGCCGGAGCGCACACCGGTGCCCAGCAGCTGACCCGAGCCGGTGCGGGCCGGGGGTGGGACCGCTTACCGGCGCGCACAGGGTGCCGCCGCGCCCACCGGTGCCGCCCCAGCGGCACGACTGCCCGCGGCTGCGCAAGCGGTACAGCCGACGGCCCTGGACCCTCCCGGTGGCGCGGGGAACTGCGCGACCAGCCACGACGTGCCCACAGTCGCCGACACACCCGAGCCTCGACGGCGATCACGCCACCGCCCACTCACGGCTGAACGGCGACCCCGCAAGCGTCCACCGTCCACCACCCGCCCAAGGCTCAACAGCGACCCAGCAACCGTCCACCGCCCACCCGAAGCTCGACGGCGGTCACGCCACTGCGCACGCACCCGGGGCCGAAGCCACGGTGGCCGCTGCCGTGGAGGGGAGCGTCATGCCCCCGCCAGTACCCCGGTGTAGTACACCGTTCCCGCGCACTCGCCCGGTACGACCGCCGTCGTCGAGGGGGAGCCGGGGTCGGAGGTGTGGGTGACCGCGACACTGCCGTCGGCCGTGCCGTCCTCGGTGACCAGCTGGGTCGTGGTGCCCGACGAGGCGCCGGTGTCGGTCGTACCGCCGGTGACGCCCTCGCCCTGGGTCGGCGTCGGATCCGGCGTGGGACCGCCGGTGTCGGAGCCGCCCGGGTCGCCGCCGGTGGTGGGGCAGGTCTCCGACGGCACGAAGGCGAACTGCTCCTCGTATGCCGCACCGGGCTGCAGAACCAGCGCGGCGACCTCGCGCGACGGGTCGGGCAGCATCGTCGCCGCGTCCCCGGCCACATGCCGGACAGCGGCGATCTTGGTCGGGTCGGCGGCGCCCTGTGCGCTCGGCGTGATGGTGCCGGCACCGCCGACGGTGCAGGCCGTGCCGGAGACGTTGGTGACGCGGAACGTGCCGTAGACGACGCCCGCGGAGTCGGGGGCGTTCACGGAGCCGGTGGCGGAGCCCAGCTGGGCCGCGGTGCAGAGCGGGGTTCCCGGGGCCGCGGTGGCCGTGGCGTCGACGCCGCCGGTGGAGCCGCCGCTGTGGGTGCCCGGCTTGTCCTTCTCGCCGGTCTTGCCGTGCTCCTTGCCCGGCTTGACCGTCGCGCTGCCGGCGTTCTTGTCGCCGCCCTTCTCGGTGCCCTTGTCCTTGCTCTGGCCGCCGGTGCCGCCGTGGGCCTGGGAACTCTGGCCGACCATGCCGGTGTTGGTGTCGGTGCCGCCGGCGTGGGAGACGTGGACGAGGGCGGGGACGGCGGTGCCGAGGAACAGGGCCGCCGCGGCCATGCCCACCATCGCCTGGCGCTTGCGGGCGCGCCTCGTGGGGACTGCCCGGCGCAGGTGGTCCAGGGTGCCGGTGCGCGGTTCGATGTCGTCGACCGCCGAGTGCAGCAGCCGGCGCAGTGCCAGTTCGTCGGAGTCGAGTCCGTCGAATCCGTCGATTCCGTCGAGGCCGTCGAGACCCGGGCCGGGCCCCTTGGGGCCCTTGTCGTCGGGGCCGTGGTTCACAGTTCCGTTCCCAGCGTGCGATGGCGTGTGCTGTTGCCCGATGCGCCGTGTCGGCTCGTGCCAGGCGTAGGGCTCATGACGTTCATGGGAGTGGGTCTCGTGGGAGCGACCGTCATGGGAGTCGCCCCCTTCGGCGCGGTCGCTCATGCCGACGCCTCCATGGCCACCCGCAGCGCGGCGATGCCCCGCGACCCGTACGCCTTCACCGAGCCCAGGGAGATGCCGAGGGTCTCGGCGACCTGGGCCTCGGTCATGTCCGCGAAGTAGCGCAGGACCAGGACCTCACGCTGCCGGCGCTGCAGCCCCTTCATGGCCTTGATGAGGTCGCGGCGCTCCAGCTGGTCGTAGGCGCCCTCTTCCGCGCTGGCCATGTCGGGCATCGGCTTGGAGAGCAGCTTCAGGCCGAGGATGCGGCGGCGCAGCGTGGACCGGGAGAGGTTGACGACGGTCTGCCGCAGGTAGGCGAGGGTCTTCTCGGGGTCCCGGACGCGCTTGCGGGCCGAGTGGACGCGGATGAAGGCCTCCTGGACGACGTCCTCGCAGGAGGCGGTGTCGTCGAGGAGAAGCGCGGCGAGGCCGAGCAGTGAGCGGTAGTGCGCCCGGTACGTCTCGGTGAGGTGGTCGACGGTCGTGCCGACGGCCTCGGTCGTCACGGCGGCCGAGGTCTCCTCGGCGCCGTCACGCTGACTGGGTATGCGGGCGGGCCGCGCTGCGGGCATGGGCGCGATCACCGGCATGCCGCCGGGCGTGCGGGGCCGGAGCGCCGCGCGGGGCCGCAGGGCCGTACCGCCGCGGGCCACACTGAGTTCGAGTACCTCTGCCACGCCAGTTGGACACGTTTCCCCCCTCGGGGGTTGTACGTGCCGGACGTCACATGTGCGACAACCGACGGTGCCTCAAGTGCCGTCATGCGTCCCGCTCTTCCCTTATGTCCTATATGAACGGGCGTCCCCACGCCCCGATCACGGCGTCCCCACGCCAGGATCATCACGCCCTCAGGCCCCGCAAGGGTGACCGCAAAGACGCTCCCCGCCCTCCGTACGGTTGCGGAGAGCGGGGAGAAGAATCCTCTGCTGCCAAGAGGCACGGTTCAAGTGGTTTGGACCATGCTCCCGGCCACACTTCGTGCGTCGATCCTACAAAGCGGCCGGCTGGCCGCGGCCGGACGGCTCCGCCGCGATCAGCTCCGCGATCTGCGCGGTGTTCAGCGCCGCACCCTTGCGCAGGTTGTCCCCGCACACGAAGAGTTCGAGTGCGGTCGGATCGTCCAGGGCCCGGCGCACCCGGCCGACCCAGGTCGGGTCCGTGCCCACCACGTCGGCGGGGGTGGGAAATTCTCCGGCCGCCGGGTCGTCGCACAGCACGACACCCGGCGCGGTGGCGAGGATCTCGCGGGCGCCGTCGACACTGACCTCGCGCTGGAAGCGGGCGTGGACGGTCAGCGAGTGCGTGGTGACCACCGGCACCCGTACACAGGTCACGGCGACCGGCAGTTCCGGCAGTCCGAGGATCTTCCGGGACTCGTCGCGGACCTTCATCTCCTCCGACGACCAGCCGTCCTCGCGCAGCGAACCGGCCCACGGCACCACATTGAGCGCCACCGGTTCCGGGAACGGCCCGGTGTCGTCCCCGACGGCCCGCCGTACGTCCCCGGGCTTGGTGCCCAGCTCGGTGCCGGCCACCAGGGACAGCTGGGCCCGCAGCGTCTCCACGCCGGCCCGCCCGGCCCCGCTCACCGCCTGGTACGACGACACGACCAGCTCACGCAGCCCGAACTCGGCGTGCAGCGCGCCCAGGGCGACGATCATCGTCAGGGTCGTGCAGTTGGGGTTGGCGACGATCCCGCGCGGGCGGGACCGCACCGCGTGCGGATTCACCTCGGGCACGACCAGCGGCACGTCCGGGTCCATCCGGAAGGCGCCGGAGTTGTCGACGACGACCGCACCGCGCGCGGCGGCGATCGGCGCCCACTCGGCGGAGACCTCGTCGGGCACGTCGAACATGGCGATGTCGACCCCGGCGAAGGCGTCCTCCGTCAGGGCCGTCACCTCGACCTCCTCGCCGCGCACGGCCAGCTTGCGGCCGGCCGAGCGCGGGGAGGCGATCAGACGGATCTCGCCCCAGATGTCCGCCCGCTGGGAGAGGATCTGGAGCAAGACCGCACCGACGGCTCCGGTCGCTCCCACGACCGCGAGCGTCGGCTTTCCGGTCATCGTCCGGTGCCTCCGTAGACGACGGCCTCGTCGGAGTCCGAGTCGAGCCCGAAGGCGGTGTGCACGGCGCGGACGGCCTCCGGCACGTCGTCGGCGCGGGTGACGACCGAGATACGGATCTCGGAGGTCGAGATCAGCTCGATGTTCACACCTGCGTCGCTCAGCGCCTCGAAGAAGGAGGCGGTGACGCCCGGGTTGGTCTTCATGCCGGCGCCGACCAGCGAGATCTTGCCGATCTGGTCGTCGTAGCGCAGCGAGTCGAAGCCGATGCCGGAGCGGCTCTTCTCCAGCGCGTCGATGGCCTTGCGGCCCTCGGTCTTCGGCAGCGTGAAGGAGATGTCCGTCAGACCGGTGGAGGCGGCGGACACGTTCTGCACGACCATGTCGATGTTGATCTCGGCATCGGCGATGGCCCGGAAGATCGCGGCGGCCTCACCCGGCTTGTCCGGCACGCCGACGACCGTGATCTTGGCCTCGGAGGTGTCGTGCGCGACACCGGAGATGATGGCCTGCTCCACCTTCTGGTCCCCAATCGGCTCATTGCTGACCCACGTGCCCTGCAGTCCGCTGAAGGACGACCGGACGTGGATCGGGATGTTGTAGCGGCGGGCGTACTCCACACAGCGGTGGAGCAGCACCTTGGATCCGGAGGCGGCCAGCTCCAGCATGTCCTCGAAGGAGATCCAGTCGATCTTCCGGGCCTTCTTCACCACGCGCGGGTCGGCGGTGAACACGCCGTCGACGTCGGTGTAGATCTCGCAGACCTCGGCGTCGAGCGCGGCGGCGAGCGCCACGGCCGTCGTGTCGGACCCACCGCGGCCCAGCGTGGTGATGTCCTTCTTGTCCTGGCTGACGCCCTGGAAACCGGCGACGATCGCGATGTTGCCCCGGTCCAGCGACTCGCGGATCCGGCCCGGCGTGACGTCGATGATCCGGGCTTTGTTGTGGACCGAGTCGGTGATGACGCCGGCCTGGCTGCCGGTGAAGGACTGGGCCTCGTGGCCCAGGTTTTTGATCGCCATCGCCAGCAGGGCCATGGAGATCCGCTCTCCGGCGGTCAGCAGCATGTCGAATTCCCGCCCGGCAGGCATCGGAGAAACCTGCTCGGCGAGATCGATCAGCTCGTCCGTCGTGTCGCCCATCGCGGAAACGACGACGACAACCTGGTTGCCGTTCTTCTTCGCTTCCACGATCCGCTTGGCGACGCGCTTGATGCCCTCGGCATCGGCTACGGAGGAGCCTCCGTACTTCTGCACGACAAGGCCCACGTGCGCTCCTCGCTCGGTTCGTTTGTGTCGGCTCAGTCTAACGAGCGTCCGAATTCCACCATCCTGCTCCCGCATGGTGAGACATCGGACGCCCGCGTCGGGCACCTGCCCAGCCTGTGCCGCGCCACGCCGAAAGTGCCCCGGCTCACAGTGGCCGGTGCGGGGCTACTTCCCGGGCTGCATTCCCAGCGGTGCGCCGATCTCCTGGGCCATCACCCGGCCCGCCTCGATCTCCAGGGTCTCGTCGCCCATGATGGCCTGGTCGGTGTCGAGACCGTCCAGCTCCTCCAGCGGCTGTTCGAGGCGGACGTGGATGAGGACGGACTGCAGGGCGCGCAGCACCGCGGAGGCCGTCGGTCCCCAGTTGGAGAAGTACGAGAACTGCCACCACCACAGGGCCTCGGTGGTACGGCCGGCACGGTAGTGGACCATGCCGTGCCTCAGGTCGGTGATGATGTCGGCGAGGTCGTCGGAGATCCGGGCCGGCACCGGGGCCTTGCGGGGCTCGTACGGGTCGAAGACCTCGGAGTAGACGTCCACCGGGTCCAGCAGCCGGGCGAAGTTCTCGCGCAGCTCGTCCACGTCCGGCTCCGGGCCCGGGTCGGGCTCGTAGCGCTCGTCGGGGACGATGTCCTCGTGGGCACCCAGCCGGCCGCCGGCCAGCAGGAGCTGGGAGACCTCAAGGAGGAGGAAGGGGACCGTCGAGCCGGGCTCGTCGCCCCTCGCCACTTCCGTGACGGCCACCAGGAAGCTCTCGACCTGGTCCGCGACCTGGACCGCGAAGTCGTCCGGGTTCTGCGACGAGGCGTGCAGCGTGGCGTCAGACATCTAGGAGTCGTCTCCCCTCGAAGGCGCGGCCGAGGGTCACCTCGTCCGCGTATTCCAGGTCGCCACCCACCGGGAGGCCGCTGGCCAGGCGGGTGACCTTCAGGCCCATGGGCTTGATCATGCGGGCGAGGTACGTCGCCGTCGCCTCGCCTTCCAGATTCGGATCCGTGGCCAGGATCAGTTCCGTGACCGTCCCGTCGGCCAACCGCGCGAGAAGTTCTCGTATACGCAGGTCGTCGGGTCCCACGCCCTCGATCGGACTGATCGCGCCCCCGAGCACGTGGTACCGGCCCCGGAACTCCCGGGTGCGCTCGATCGCGACGACGTCCTTCGGTTCCTCCACCACACAGATGACGGAGGGGTCGCGGCGCGGGTCACGGCAGATCGCGCACAGCTCCTCCTGTGCGACGTTGCCGCACGTCGCGCAGAAACGGACCTTCGCCTTCACCTCCAGGAGCGCCTGCGCGAGCCGCTTCACGTCCGTCGGCTCGGCCTGCAGGATGTGGAAGGCGATCCGCTGCGCGCTCTTGGGACCGACGCCCGGGAGCCGCCCCAGCTCGTCGATGAGGTCCTGGACCACGCCTTCGTACAACGGAACGCCCTTCCTGGAGACCTTTCGGTACGTACGGTAGTTGGCTCACGCCCCCGCCCGGAAGGCGGTGGGTCAGAACGGCAGGCCCGGAATGCCGCTGCCGCCGCCCAGCCCCTGTGCCAGCGGGCCCAGTTTCTGCTGCTGGAGCGTCTGCGCGTTCTCGTTGGCCGCCTGGACGGCCGCCACGATCAGATCGGCGAGGGTGTCGGTGTCCTCCGGGTCCACCGCCTTCGGGTCGATCTTCAGCGCGCGCAGCTCACCGGCACCGGTCACGGTGGCCTTCACCAGACCGCCGCCCGCCTGCCCGTCCACCTCCGTGTTCGCCAGTTCCTCCTGCGCCCGCTGCAGGTCCTGCTGCATCTGCTGGGCCTGCTGGAGCAACTGCTGCATGTTGGGCTGGCCACCGGGGATCACGATCAGCTCCTCGCCGTCTGCTGCGACGTCCTGCTCCGACGTCTTCTCCGTCGTCTTTCTCCGTCGTGAACGAGCCTACGTGGTCCACGCGGCCATCGCCCCGCCACTCTTTCGAGTGAGAATGACGGTGGTCCTATACCTGATCAAGGCCCTCTTCTGGGCGGAAAAGCTGGGAAAGCTTCCTCTCCGCCACCCATTGGGCGGTAGGAAGGTGGCCGCACGTCGGCATGAAATGTCACGCAACGTGACTGGTCGTGATCAGTAGGGAGTGCCGGGTGGGTCAGCCGGAGATGCAGCCCGAGGGTCCGCCTCAGGACGGGCGGGGCGAGGGTGCGGCCGGGCTGCGGCCGGGCGATCTGACCGGGCGCGCCTTCCCGCACGGGGACTGGGGCGAGCCCGCCGAACGGCTGGACGAGCTGTACCGGTGGGTGGAGCGCCGGGCACTGGAGACGGCCGCCTGGTATCTGCGCGACCGGGTCTGGAAGCGGCGCGGGGCACAGGTGCTGCGGGTCGGCGCCGCGGCGGGAGCGGTGGCCGGGGCGGCGCTGCCGCTGCTGGACCTCACCGGAGTGGCCGGCGGGGTCGCGCCCTGGGGCTGTCTGGCACTGCTGCTCGCGGTCGCCTGCGTCGGCATCGACCGGTACTTCGGGGTCACGTCCGGCTGGATAAGGGACGTGGCCACCGCACAGGCCGTGCAGCGGCGGTTGCAGGCGTTCCAGTTCGACTGGGCGTCGGAGAGTGTGCGGGAGGTGCTGGGGCCGGCGGAGGGCACGGCGAGCGAGGCGGCCGAGCGGTGCCTGTCGGTACTGCGGCGCTTCTCGGAGGACATCACGGAGCTGGTGCGCACGGAGACCACCGACTGGATGGTGGAGTTCCGGACGGGGTCGGCACCGCTGGGCATCCAGACGGCGGTGGCGGCGGTGCCGCGGCAGGAGGCCGGGGGTGCGGGGGGCCGGTTCCCGCTGCCGCCGGCGAACGGAAGCCGGCCCAACATGCCCCGCCAGCGGCCCCCGGAGCCACGCTAGGCCCCCGGCGAGCCACAAATCTCCGCAGGCTTGCCTGACTGAAGCCCCCCGACAGGGCCGCGGGAAACCGCACGACCAGCCACAACCCACCCGCAGACCGCGACGCACCGTTGCCCCACGGCGCGGGGAACCGCACGACCAGCCACAACCCACCCGCGCCTGCAACCGCCCCACGGCCGCCCCGCGACCGCCCGCAGGCTTGCCCGGCTGAAGCGCCCCGACAGGGGCGCGGGGAACTGCGCGACCAGCCACAACGCACCCGCAGTCCGCGACGCACCGTTGCCCTACAGCGCTCCCCGGCACCCGGCACCCGGCACCCGCACCCCGCACCCCGCCCTACGCGCAGAGTTTCAGCCCCTCCGGTGTCCAGCACGGCACGTGCCCGTGTGTGCGGATGACGTCCTGGCCGTTTCCGCGGGACAGGTAGGTGAGGAAGCTCGAGGCCAGGGAGTCGGCGGGTGGGCTGCCGTAGGTGTAGGCGTATTCGATCTCCCGGTACGGATAGCCGCTGCGCCCGTGCTCGATCGCGTCCACGGAGGGCGCGCTGCCGTCCAGGGAGACGACCCGCAGCCCCTTGGCGCGTGCGGCCAGGTTCAGCTCGCTGTAACCGACCGCCCCGGGCAGCTCGGCCACCTTCGCCGGCACCTGGTCGGTCGAGTCCAGCTCACAGCGGGTGACCGGCGCCGACGGATCGTCCTTGTGGACGCAGTCGACGGACGAGTTGGCCATCTCGCCCCGCCCCGGCACCCGCCGCTGGAAGACCTGCCGGGTGCCGGAGTTGGCGTCCCGGCTGACCAGGTGCACCCGCAGTGCACGCCCGCCGAGCTGCGTCCAGTCGGTGATCTCGCCCTGGTACAGCCGGCGTACGTCCGCCGTGGACAGGTTCCGTACACCCGTCTCGCCGTTGACGACGAGCGCGAACGCGGACAACGCCACGCGGGTCTCGCGCAGTTCGGGCATGTCACCCGGCTTGGGGCCGTCGGACAGGGCGACGACCGCCGGGGATCCCTTCCCCTTCGCGGCGAGCCCGGCGGCGGACAGACCATGCTCGCGGACGCGACGATGCCCAGGACCGCCGTACCGACGGCGACGACGTTCTCCGTGCTCAGTCACTCCATGTGGGTGCCCCCGCCACTGCCCGGAGCCGGATGATGGTGGAGTCGCGGTACACGCCCGGACGGACCCGGACCGGACCCGTCCACGGAAGTTCGCCCACCGTTCAAAGCCCCCAGCGGACACGGCAGTTGGGCGCCCGCCCGGTCACCCCTTGCTGTACGTCAGGCTCTCTCCGCCACTCGCCTTCGCCCGCTTCAGCCGCCCGTCCGGCAGCAGGGTGACCTCGGTGGCCTCGCCCGGGGTGCAGGAGGAGGCGGGCTCACCGGTGGTGACGGTGGACGGGCCGATCTGCAACGGCCCGTTGCCACTGGGCTGTTGGGCAAGCTCGGCCGCGAAGACACAGTGGTACGAGCCACCGCCCTCGGTGGGGCCGTCCGCGACCAGGGTCAGCACGGTGTCCCCGACCTTTCCCTGCCGAATGGTGAGTTCCCGGGTGTTGGTCCCGTTGGCGTTGTCGATGGTGGTCTGCCAGGTGCCCAGGTAGGCGTCCGGGATCGCTCCGGCCGGGGAGGCGGACGCGGACGACGGCGGGCCGGTCGGTGTGGGCGCTCCCGAGGTGGCCGGCGGAACGGAGCCGTTCGTGGGCGCGGGGCTGACCGTGCCGGTGCCCTTGTCGTCCGTACCGCCGCCGTTCTTCATCAGCGCGTACACCGAGCCGCCCGCGCCCAGCGCGACGACCACCGCGATCACGACGAGCAGCGCGGTGGACCGGCCGTTGCGCCGCTCCGGCTCCTGCGGCATCCCCACGGTGGGCGGCCCGTACGGCGGGGTCGAGCCGAGCCCGCCGGCGTAGGGGTTGTACTGCGGCTGTGCCCCTCCCCAGCCGCCGGCACCGGGCTGCGGCGGATACGCGTAGGCGGCGTGCTGGGGGTGCTGCTGCGGATGCTGCTGGGGATGCGGAGCCCCGTACGCCCCCGGCAGGGCTGCGTACCCGGGCGGCGCCGGCGGCGGAGCCTGGGCCGAAATGGTGGGCAGATGATTGACGGCGCCCCCCGGCACGGCCCCGGGAGCCGCCACCCCGTCGGACACGGCAGCATGCTCGGGCGACCCTGCGCCGGCCCCCGCCCCGGTACCGGCGGCGGCACCCGCACCCGCACCCGCACCCGAGAACGGACCCGCACCCGCCGACGGCGACTGCCCCCCACCGGGAACACTCGCACCCGCCGACGATGGCCGGCCGTGTGGTGCGGGCGGGAAACCATCCCCCGGTGCACCCGCACCCGACGACGCACCGTTGCCACCGGAGGGCGCACTCACCCCCGCCGCACCCGGCGACGCACCGTTACCACCCGACGGCGCACTCACCCCCGCCGCACCCGGCGACGCACCGTTACCACCCGACGGCGCACTCACCCCCGCCGCACCCGGCGACGCACCGCCACCCCCCGACGGCGCACTCACCCCGGCCCCCGGAGAATCCGCACCGCCCTCGGGGTTCTCCACCTCCAGCAACTGCACGGCATGCCGTCCGAGCTGCGCGACCAGCGAACCGGGCAACCACGGATCCCGGGACCGCCCCCCGGCGACGGTGTCCCCCGCCCCGGTCCGCTCCAGAATCGCGTCCAGCGAAGGCCGGCTCCCCGGGTCCTTGCGCAAGCAGTCCCGCACGAGGTCGGCGATCCCCTCCGGCACCCCCGTGAGGTCCGGCTCCTCCTGGGCGATCCGGAACATCAGCGCGTGGACCCCGCTGTTGGCGGCACCGAACGGCAACGCTCCGGTGGCCGCGTACGCCAGCACGGACCCGAGGCAGAAGACGTCGCACGCCGATGTGATCCGGTCGCCGCGCACCTGCTCGGGCGCCATGAACCCGGGCGACCCGACGAGCGACCCGGTCCGGGTCAGTCCTTCGCCGCCGGCCGTGGTCGTCTCCAGCGCCCGCGCGATACCGAAGTCGATCACCCGCGGCCCGTCGATGGTCACCATCACGTTCGACGGCTTGAGGTCCCGGTGCACGATCCCCGCCGCGTGGATGTCCTTCAGCGCGTGCGCGAGCCCCGCCGCCAGGATCCGTACCGAGCGCTCGGGCAGAGCCCCGTGGTCGTGCCCGACCACCTGCTGCAGGCTCGGCCCGGCCACGTACCCCGTCGCCACCCACGGCACGGCCGCCTCGGTGTCCGCGTCCAGCACCGGCGCGGTCCAGTACCCGCCGACCCGCCGCGCGGCCTGCACCTCCTGCCGGAACCGCGCCCGGAACTCCTCCTGCTCGGCCAGTTCCTCGCGGACGAGCTTGACGGCGACGGTACGGCCCCGGTCCGAGCGGGCCAGATACACGTGCCCCATACCGCCCGCACCGAGCCGCGCCAGCAGCCGGTAGGCCCCGATGTGCTGCGGATCCCCCGGGCCCAGCTTCTCCATCCCCGCGCCGCCTTCCCCCCATAGGTATGCAACGAACGAGAATAGTGCGGTCGTAGGACAGCGCGCCCGGACTGCTGTCTACGGTTCCGTAACAGGCGTGCGCGGCCGTGCCCGCCAGGCCTGCCCGGGGCCTGCCGGGCCCCTGCGTCGACAACCTGTCGCGGTTTGGCCCTGCCCACGGAACAAGACGCCGATGTCGCTTCCGCATCGCGGACATTTACCCTCGGCCGCATGACCCCTCAGCCCAGCCCCGAAGCCGGCGCCGCAGTGAAGGCCGCGGACCGTGCGCACGTCTTCCACTCCTGGTCCGCCCAGGACCTCATCGACCCGCTCGCCGTCGCCGGCGCCGAGGGGTCGTACTTCTGGGACTACGACGGCGCCCGGTATTTGGACTTCACCAGCGGTCTCGTCTTCACCAACATCGGCTACCAGCACCCCAAGGTCGTCGCGGCCATACAGGAGCAGGCCGCGAAGATGACGACGTTCGCGCCCGCGTTCGCCGTCGAGGCGCGCTCGGAGGCGGCCCGGCTGATCGCCGAGCGGACCCCCGGCGACCTGGACAAGATCTTCTTCACCAACGGCGGCGCGGACGCCGTCGAGCACGCGGTGCGCATGGCCCGGCTGCACACGGGCCGCCCGAAGGTGCTCTCGGCCTACCGCTCGTACCACGGCGGCACCCAGCAGGCCATCAACATCACCGGCGACCCGCGCCGCTGGGCGTCCGACAGCGCCGGCGCCGGTGTCGTCCACTTCTGGGCGCCCTTCCTGTACCGCTCCCGCTTCTACGCCGAGACCGAGGAGCAGGAGTGCGCCCGGGCGCTGGAGCACCTGGAGACGACGATCGCCTTCGAGGGCCCGGGCACAATCGCCGCGATCATCCTGGAGACCGTCCCCGGCACGGCCGGGATCATGGTTCCGCCGCCCGGCTACCTGGCGGGGGTGCGCGAGCTGTGCGACAAGTACGGCATCGTCTTCGTCCTGGACGAGGTCATGGCCGGCTTCGGCCGCACCGGTGAGTGGTTCGCGGCCGACCTGTTCGGTGTCGTGCCCGACCTGATGACCTTCGCCAAGGGTGTGAACTCCGGTTACGTGCCGCTCGGCGGTGTGGCCATTTCACAGCAGATCGCCGAGACCTTCGCCAAGCGGCCCTACCCGGGCGGCCTCACCTACTCCGGGCACCCGCTGGCCTGTGCCGCGGCCGTCGCCACGATCAACGTGATGGCGGAGGAGGGCGTCGTCGAGAACGCCAAGCGGCTCGGCGAGAACGTCGTCGGCCCGGCCCTCGCCGAGCTGGCCGCGCGGCACCCGAGTGTCGGCGAGGTGCGCGGCGTCGGCATGTTCTGGGCGCTGGACCTGGTGAAGAACCGGGAGACCCGCGAGCCGCTGGTGCCGTACAACGCGGCCGGCGAGGCGAACGCCCCCATGGCCGCCTTCGCCGCTGCCGCCAAGCAGCACGGCCTGTGGCCCTTCGTGAACATGAACCGCACCCACGTGGTCCCGCCCTGCAACACGACCGAGGCCGAGCTGAAGGAGGGCCTGGCCGCGCTCGACGCCGCTCTGAGCGTCGCCGACGAGCACACCGTGTGACCGTACCGTGCCTGCCGCCGGGCCGATCCGAACGCGTAAGGTGACGTGCTCGTAGGACGTCGTAGGACAGTGACGTCGTACGACGGAGACGAGCACGGAGGAGAGGCCCGGACCATGCCCGGCAACGGCGCCGTGACGCGCAGCACCCTGCGCCAGCAGATCGCGGACGCGCTCCGTGACGAGGTGCTGGCCGGGCGGCTGCGCCCGGGCCGGGCGTTCACGGTCAAGGAGATCGCCGACCAGTACGGCGTCTCCGCCACCCCTGTCCGCGAGGCGCTGGTCGACCTGTCCGCCCAGGGCATCCTGGAGGCCGACCAGCACCGCGGTTTCCGCGTGCCCGAGTACTCGGTCGCCGACTACCGGAGCATGATCGAGGCGCGCATCCTGGTCACCGACGGCATGTTCCAGGCCCTCGCCGAAGGCCACCCCGCCTTCCGCACCCCGCCCGAGGACCCGCGCACGGCAGCGGCCCTGACCACTGTGCGCCGCCGCGGCGAGGAGGCCCAGCGGGCCGCGGCCGCCGGCGACCTCACGGTCCTGATCGGCTACGACCTGCGGTTCTGGCGCGAGCTGAGCGCCCTGTTCGGCAACCCCTACCTCGGCGACTTCCTGCACCGCCTGCGCGTCCAGTCCTGGGTCTGCGCGGTGCAGCACCTGCTCCGCCTGCCCGACCTGCGCGGCCGGCTCTGGGCCGGTCACACCGAGCTGGTCGACGCACTGGCCCGCCGCGAGGCCGAGACCGCCCGGGCGATCGTCGCCGCCTCCAACGCCCAGTCGCTGACACTGCTGGAAGACCTGACCAACGGGTAAGTGACCGGTACGGTCCGCACGGGGGAGCCGCTCCCGGGCCGTACGGACTACCCTGCCCTGACCACCTGCTGCCGTGCGTGATCGCGCCCGCCGATGCGAGGAGCCCTCTTTTGGCCTGTGACCTGTGGCTGGTACCGCTCGTGGACGTGTTGTGCCACACCCCGGACAACCCCTTCGCCGAGGAACTCGCGCAGTACAACAAGGCACTGGCCGACGCCGGCCTGCCGCCGGTGCCGGTGTACCAGTACATGCCGGGCCTGTCCGGTGACGTCGCCCCGGTCGCCGGTTTCGACTACGACGCCCTGCACTTCCTGCGCCGGGCCTACCTGCTCCAGGTCTGCGGCCTGCCGGTGACCCCGGTGGACGAACTGGGCGGTGACTACGAGCAGTTGCTGGAGATGTTCGAGTCCACAGCCCAGCAGTCCCACCTGGTCTGGCACTACGACCACGCGGGCGCCTACGTCCCGGTCGACTTCCCGCACCCCTTGTCGAACGAGGAACTCCTCGCGGGCGGCGGCCCCCTGGGCAGCGCCCAGACCCTGCTCCGGGAACTCCAGTACGTCGCCCCGACCATCGGCATCGACCCGGCGAACCCCCCGGCGGCCCCGGCCCCGCCGACGGCCCCGACCGAGCTCGAGGAACCGGCCGTCCCGGCCCCTTACGACCCCAGCCCCTTCGCGCGCGAACGCCACGTGTGGCTCGGCCTGCACGCGGCGGCGACGCGGTCCCTGGCCCAGGGCTCGATGATCGTGTTCAGCTGAGCGCCGGCCCCGCCCGCCGGTCACCCCCGTGCGGTGAAGTGACCGGCGGACGGCGGTGAGGTCAGGTGCAGGGGTCGGTCGGTTCCCCGGCCTGTTCCGCCGTGCCCGGTTGCGTCGCGTTCAGCCTCGTGGCGAGATCCCCGGCGTCACGGCCGACGAATTCGTCGCGGAGGGCGAAGTTCGGGTCGGCCGAGGGCAGGGCCGACTCCTCGGCGTCGGGCTCGGTCCGGGTCCGGCCCTCGAACTCGCCCTGTCCGAGCACGCCGTGGTCGTAGGGGATGGTGGACTCGTCACCGAGTCCCCGCCACGCGCCGGGGACGGGGTCGTCCCCGGGCGGGCACTGCGGGGCCTGCCACTGCAGCGCCATGACATAGCTGTGGCCGGGTTCCATACGCGGCTCCTGCGCCCCGGACATCTCGATCCGTTCGCCGTCCTCGTTCTGGTGCCACCCGAAGGCGTTCCAGTCGAACGTGGAGGGTGCCTCGTGGGCCGGCTTCTCCCTGGCCCAGAGGACCTTGTCGACTCGCAGCTTCACCTTGCGCATGACCGGGCCCGCGTCACCCTCGGGGTTGTCGGGGTCACTGGTGTCCGGCTCGATCGCCGAGTCGTCCAGAGCCGTGACGACCACCGCGTAGTCCGCGTACGTCACCCAGTCCTGGGCGGTCCTGGACGGGTAGCGGTCGTTGCCCTCCGCGAGGATGACCCCCTTGTCCTGCGCGTGGTCGTCATCGGCCGACCGGCCGTACGCCACGGTGGCCAGTGCGCATGCGCTCACGGCGAGTGCGGCGGTCGCGCCGATCGCCGCACGTGTCCTTCTGCTCATCCGGGCCCCCGTCAGTACACGCTGTTGATGTTGCGCCTGTTGTTGTCGCCGAGCCCTTCGGAGCCGACGTTCTTCTTCATGCAGCCCAGGCGGGAGTCCTGCATGCCCACGATGGGCATGGCGTGGTCACCGTGGACGAAGCCGACGGCATGCCCGGTCTCGTGGCAGACCAGGCCGGAGGACCAGTGGCCCGGCTCGATCTTCACGTACTGCTGGTCGCACTTGTAGATGCCCGAGGCGGCGTTCTCGCAGTAGGTGTAGCCGTTGTCGCTGCCGGAGACGGTGGCCCTCGCTGTAGTAGATGTCCGTCTCGGAATCCCCCGACCAGGACGGCGTCGAGTCGTAGCTGACCGAGAGATCGGTCGGGCCGTACTCACTGGAGAGCACGTACCGGACGGTGTTCTTGTCGTCGGCCTCCAGCGCGTTGCTGCCGCCGGAGTCCATGTAGTAGGTGAGCTGGGCGTTGTCGGTCTGGCAGAGGATGCCCTTGCGGCAGGGGACGTCGTAGTGACTGGTCGGGATGATGTTGTCGATGGTCCTCGCGGCTTCGGCGTCGGTGCCGTCGGTGGGGAGGTCGTCCGCGGGGCTGGAAGGGGCCGTGGCGAGCACGGCCCCGAGAGCGAGAGCGAGTGCGCCGGCTGCCCGGCCGGCATGGCGCAGGGAGGCACGCGTCAAAGTTTCCCCCGGTGTCTGGAAGTTGCCAGGTGCATGCCCATTGCGCCCCACACGAGCCACTTCCGCAACACACATTCACATCCGGAACAGGTATCAACTCTTCCACGGGGAAGGGCAGTTGACGTTTTCCGGCGCACGCAGTGCCTTCTTGACCCGGGCTCGTTCGAGCGTCAGCGCCTCACCCTGGAAGACACCCGGCTCCAGGCCGTCGCGCTCGGGGACGGCGATGAGCAGATGCTGCCCGGCCCGCACCTTCCGCCGGGCGTCCGTCCTGCCCGGGTCGACGACGTCGAGGGTGATCCGGCGCTGCCCCCGGGCGGGCTTGAGCCACTCCGTGACGTCGAGCGTCACCGCGATGCGCCCCTTCTGCCCGGAGGGGGCGGTCACCGACACCACATCGCCGATGACCATCGTCGTGGAGCAGGCGACCCACTCGGGGCCGGACTGCCCGCGGTCTCCTCGCGCCGGCCCCTCGCCGCCACAGGCGACGAGGGCCACGGCTGCTACGGCCATTCCTGCGGCGGCGGTACGGATACGGGTCACTGACACGCTCTCCTCCCTGGTCCTGCGGCACGGCGCACCGCACCGCTTCGACGCAGCAGGACGGCCGAACGTTCAGCGGTTCTCCGGTGATCGCCGGAAGGCAGCCGCGATCAGCCGGTCTGCGGCCAGGGCCAGCCCAGCTGGAGGAACAGTCCGAGCCGGTCGCTCACCGCCCGGATCTCGCTGATTTTCCCGGCCGCCAGTGTGAAGATCCAGATCGCCTCGACCTCGAAGGGCCGGCCGGTCGGCTCGGGCATCCGCGGGTGTGCCGCGCTGTGCACGCCCCGCTGCGTCACCCTGGCGACGACCCGGTCACCCTCGCCGATCAGCTCGTCCACCCGCACCGTCAGCGGAGCCAGTGCCTCCGCCTGCTGGCGCAGCCCGTCGAACGCCGCCCCCGGCTCGTCCGCCTCCCCGTGAATGATCTTGTTGTGGTCCACCACGTCGGCCGCCATGAACCGGGGCAGATCCCCCAGCCGGCCCTCGCTGACCGCGCCGAAGAACTCCAGGACGACCTTCTTGTGATCGTCTGCTCCGCTCATCTCTCCCCCTGCGCGCATGGCCGTACCGCCGCATCGCCGACCGGCCAATCGATCTTGTCCGGGGAACTGTAGGCGACCGGGCCATCGGTCGGACACCCGCGCGGTGAGGGGCCAGGGGACGGCTCGCTACGGCCGCAGGCCGGTCACCCGGCCGATGAGTCTGATCTCCGGGGGCCACAGCACCCCGCTCGCCAGCAGCAGTGCCGGGCCGAGGTGCACCGGGCACACCGGCAGCGCGGGTCTGCCGTAGCGGGCGACCTCGAAGACCGCCGGGTCGGAGCAGTCCGTGCCGCCGGCCCGGTCGCCCTCGCCGCCGTACGGTCCCCGGCACCGTGCATTCCGGTGGACGCTCACAGGTCCATTGTCCACCGGGCGCGACGAAAGACCGCCCGCCGGTCACGCCCCGGAAGGGCGGACCGGCGGGCGGCACCCGCGGTTGCGCGGCTACGGCCTACAGGAACGAGTTGATCTCGATGGTCTCGTCCCGGCCCGGGCCCACGCCGATCGCGGAGATCGGGGCGCCGGACATCTCCTCCAGCGCCTTGACGTAGTTCTGGGCGTTCTTGGGCAGGTCGGAGAAGGACTTGGCCTTCGTGATGTCCTCCGACCAGCCCGGCAGCGTCTCGTAGACCGGCTTCGCGTGGTGGAAGTCGGTCTGCGAGTAGGGAAGTTCCTCGACCCGCTTGCCGTCGATCTCGTACGCCACGCAGACCGGGATCTGCTCCCAGCCGGTCAGCACGTCCAGCTTGGTGAGGAAGAAGTCGGTCAGGCCGTTGACGCGGGTCGCGTAGCGGGCGATGACGGCGTCGAACCAGCCGCAGCGGCGGTCACGGCCGGTGGTCACGCCCCGCTCGCCGCCGATCCGGCGCAGCGCCTCGCCGTCCTCGTCGAACAGCTCGGTCGGGAACGGTCCGGCGCCGACACGGGTCGTGTACGCCTTGAGGATGCCGATGACGCGGCTGATCTTCGTCGGGCCCACGCCGGCGCCGGTGCAGGCACCGCCCGCGGTCGGGTTCGAGGAGGTGACGAAGGGGTACGTGCCGTGGTCGATGTCCAGGAGCGTGCCCTGGCCGCCCTCGAACAGGACGACCTTGTCGTCCTCCAGCGCCTGGTTGAGGATCAGGACGGTGTCGGCGACGTACGGCCGGATCTGCTCGGCGTAGCCCAGCAGTTCCTCGACCACCTGGTCGGCGGTGATGGCGCGCCGGTTGTACAGCTTGGTGAGGACCTGGTTCTTGACGTCGAGAGCGGCCTCCACCTTCTGCTGGAGGATCGACTCGTCGTAGAGGTCCTGCACCCGGATGCCCACGCGGTTGATCTTGTCCGCGTAGGTCGGGCCGATGCCGCGGCCGGTGGTGCCGATCTTGCGCTTGCCGAGGAAGCGTTCCGTCACCTTGTCGACGGTCACGTTGTACGGCGTGATGATGTGCGCGTTACCGCTGATCAGGAGCTTGGACGTGTCGACGCCACGCTCGTTCAGACCGCTCAGCTCGGAGAGCAGGACCGACGGGTCGACGACGACACCGTTACCGATGACCGGCGTACAGCCGGGCGAGAGGATTCCGGAAGGGAGCAGGTGCAGTGCGTACTTCTGGTCGCCGACGACGACCGTGTGGCCGGCGTTGTTGCCGCCCTGGTAACGCACCACATAGTCAACGGATCCACCGAGGAGATCCGTCGCCTTTCCCTTGCCTTCGTCACCCCACTGAGCACCGAGCAGCACAAGTGCGGGCACGCGCGTACACCCCTTCCGGGCGGGGCATGTCCAAGGTCGGGGGCGTGGGCGTAAGGTTCACCGCCGCGTACCACCGCGACCGCCGTTGGTCGCACAACCGTCGGACCGGATGCCCCGGAATAGACGAAGCCCCTGGCGCAATAGCGCAAGGGGCTCTTGCACAAAGATGCTACCCGAGGAAGCGAGGCAGGACCGAGGTGGCGACTTTCGCGACGTCCGATCAGCTGCTGGTGATCATCGACCCGGCGGCACGGCAGACGGACGGGGAGTCCGTACGCATCGTGAAAGACGTGCTCAGCGCGGGTGCGGCGGCCAAGGTGTGCCTGCCGGAGGGGCCGGAGGAATTCGCCCGGGCGCTGGGCCGAAGGGGATCGCGGCGGCCGGTCGTGGTCGGCGACGGGCGGGCTCTGGCGCGGGCCGTGGCCCTGTTGCACCGGCAGCGGGAGCTGGCCGGATGCGCGCTGTCGGTGGTGCCGGTGGGCGACACCGCGCTGGCCGAGTCGCTCGGCGTACCGTGCGGGACGGTGGCGGCGGCGCGGGCCGTGCTGGACGGGGCGGAGCGGCGCCTGGACCTGCTGGTCGACGACAGTGACGGGGTGGTGCTGGGGGCGCTGGGCATTCCGCCGGCGCCGGCGCGGGCCGCGGTCCCCCTGCCGGTACCGGCCTCCTCGGGCCGGCTCTGGTACCGCTCCCTGGTGCGCACCCTGGCCCCTCGCCCGACCCGGCTTCCCGCGGTGCCCTCCCCGGGCCCCACGCGGCTGCGGGTGGAGGTCGACGGGGCGCCGGTGGTGGACCTGGACCAGCCGGTCGAGACGGTGGCGGTGACGCCGGGGACGGGCGGGACGGCCGCGGTGGAGGTACGGCCCCTGTCGGTGGGCGCCGAGGCGACTCCCCTGCTGGCCTCCGGCCGGACGGTGACGGTCACGGGACCGGACTTCCGCTACCGGGCGGACGCGGCGGTCTCGGGGCCGGTGCGCAGACGGACGTGGCGGGTGATGGAGGGCGCATGGGGCCTGGTACTGCCGGCCCCGGCGGACTGACCCGGGCCTCGCCGTCCCGCGGTCCGAAACCGCGTGCGGAGCCTGTAGCCCGCGTACAAGCCGGTCGTCACTCGAAGCAGCCGAGCGGACACGCAGGCCGCACGGAGGGCCCCAAAATCACCACCCCAATGGTCTGGTGACAAATATTTAACAGCGCCGACCCCTTCCCGCGGCCCTGCCTGATCCACCATCCTGCTCCATCAGGACCCACGGACAGGACACGGAAGGGGCCACCCCATGGCTGTGGACGAGGGCGTCGCCCCGGCGACCAGGAGCGGTGACGACGGACCGGTTCACCGACTGAAACCCAATGCTGTCGGCCTGCTCGGTGTGGTGTTCATGGCGGTCGCCACCGCCGCGCCGATCACCGCGATGACCGGCAACGTGCCCTTCATGGTGTCGTCGGGCAACGGGATCGGGGCGCCCGCAAGCTATCTCGTGGCAATGGTCGTCCTGGCAATCTTTTCCGTGGGTTTCACGTCGATGGCGAAGCACATCACGTCCACCGGCGCCTTCTACGGCTTCATCTCCTACGGGCTCGGCCGCACCGTCGGCCTCGCCTCCGGACTGCTCGCGACCTTCGCGTACGTCGTCTTCGAGCCGGCCCTGATCGGCATCTTCTCGACCTTCGCGACGACCACGCTGAAGGACCAGACGGGACTGGACGTGCCCTGGTGGGCCTTCGCGGTACTGATGCTGGCGGTCAATGCCACCGGCACCTGGTTCGGGGTGAGCGTCGCCGAGAAACTGCTGGTGGTGCTGCTGGCGACCGAGGTCACCGTGCTGGCGGCCATGGCGGTGTCCGTGGCCTTCCACGGCGGCGGGCCGCACGGATTCACCTTCGCGCCGGTCAACCCCGTCAACGCGTTCAAGGGCACCTCCGCCGGCCTCGGGCTGTTCTTCGCCTTCTGGTCGTGGGTCGGCTTCGAGTCGACGGCGATGTACGGCGAGGAGTCCCGCGACCCGAAGAAGATCATCCCGAAGGCGACGATGATCAGCGTGCTCGGCGTCGGGGTGTTCTACGTCCTCGTCTCCTGGATGGCCATCACCGGCAACGGCGAGGCCGAGGCCGTACGGGCCGCTTCGTCCGCCAACCCGCTCGCGATGTTCTTCGGCCCCACCGAGCACTACGTCGGCCACTGGGCGGTCGACGTCATGCAGTGGCTGATGATCACCGGCTCGCTGGCCTGCGGCATGGCCTTTCACAACTGCGCCGCCCGCTACCTGTACGCCCTGGGGCGGGAGGGCGTCCTGCCGTCGCTGAAGAACACCATCGGGCGGACCCACGCCCGGCACGGTTCGCCGCACCTCGCCGGCCTGGTGCAGACGGTGGTGAGCGGGGTGCTGATCGGGGCCTTCTGGCTCGCGGGCAAGGACCCGTACACGGGCACCTACGTGCTGCTCGCGATCCTCGGCACCATGGCGATCCTCGTCGTGCAGGCCGTGTGCTCGTTCGCGGTGCTGGCGTACTTCCGCTCGCACCATCCCGAGAGCCGTCACTGGTTCCGCACCTTCACCGCGCCGCTGCTGGGCGGGGTCGCGATGCTCGCGGTCGTGGTGCTGCTGGTGTCCAACATGGGCGTGGCGGCGGGACCGGAGTCCGGATCGCTGGTCCTGAAGGCGACCCCGTGGCTGGTGGCCCTGGTCGCGGCGCTCGGCATCGGCTACGCGCAATACCTCAAGCACCGCTCCCCCGAGCGGTACGCGCTGCTGGGGCGGACGGTGCTGGAGGAGACCAAGGAACGGTGACGCTCCGCTCGACGGGAAGCGGCGGCGCACCGATCGCCGTCGGTCGCCTGCCGCACCGTCGTGGCCGGTCGCACGGACGGACGCCGTCGGTCGCCTGCCGCACCGTCGTGGCCGGTCGCGCAGTTCCCCGCGCCCCTCACGGGGCGCGCGGATCACCCCACCTCGACGCTCAGTTCCTGCAGACCCCGGATCACGAAGTTCGGCTTTCTCACCGGCTCCGCCGCCAGGCTCAGGGTCGGGGCCTGCTGAAGGAGGGCCGTCATGGACGCGGCCAGTTCGATGCGGGCCAGGGGTGCGCCGATGCAGTAGTGGATGCCCGCGCTGAAGGAGATGTGCGGGTTGTCGGCGCGGGCGAGGTCCAGCCGGCCGGGATCGGCGAAGACCGCCGGATCGTGGTTGGCGGAGCCGAAGAGCATGGCGATCTCCGCGCCCCTGGGGATCGTCGTGCCGTCGATCTCGATGTCGTCCAGGACCCAGCGTTCGAAGAGCTGGAGCGGGGTGTCGTAGCGCATCAGCTCCTCGATCGCGGACGGGACCAGGGAGTGGTCGGCGCGCAGGGCGGCGAGCGGGCCGGGGTTGCGGAACAGGGCGTACCAGCCGTTGACCGTGGCGTTGACGGTCGCCTCGTGGCCGGCATTGAGCAGCAGGACGGCCGTGGAGATCATCTCCTGCTCGGTGAGCCGGTCGCCCTCGTCGTGGGCCGCGATCAGCCCTGAGATCAGGTCCTCGCCCGGCTCCTTGCGGCGGGCGGCGATCAGCTCCCGCAGGTAGCCCGAGAACTCCACCGACGCCCGCACCGCACGCGCCGCCGTCTCCTCGGACGGGTTCAGTTCGTACATCCCGCAGATGTCCGCCGACCAGGGCCGCAGCGGGGCGCGGTCCGACTCCGGGATGCCGAGCATCTCGGCGATGACGGCCACGGGGAGCGGCTCGGCGACGTCCGTGAGCAGATCACCGCCCCCCGCCGCGACCAGCCGGGCCACCAGTTCTCCGGCGAGCTTCGCCACGTAGGGCTTCAGCCGCTCCACCGTGCGCGGTGTGAACGCCTTCGACACCAGGCGCCGGATCCGGGTGTGGTCCGGCGGCTCCAGGTCGAGCATGCCGTGGTCGCCCAGGGTGTGGAACGGCTCGTGCTCGGGTGGCGGCGCGGTACGGCCGAAGTCCTCGTGGGTGAACCGGTGCTGGTACGTCCGCCCGAGCCGCCGGTCCCGCAGCAGCGCCGAGACGTCCGCGTGGTGCGGGACCAGCCACTGGTCCGTCGGCTCGTACCGGATCACCCGGCCGCGTGCCCGCAGCTCGGCGTAGGCGGGGTACGGGTTCGCGAGGAACTCCGGGTCCCAGGGGTCGAAAGCGAGGTCGGGGGAGCCTGCCATGCAGGGACGCTAACGCGTGCGCCCGCCCCTGACCAGGGGCGCGGGGGACGTACGCGCGAAGGTGAGTCGACGTCAGCCCGGTGTCACCAGGCGGGCCTCGTACGCGAACACCGCCGCCTGGGTGCGGTCACGGAGGCCCAGTTTCACCAGGATGCGGCTCACGTGGGTCTTGATCGTCGACTCCGCCACCACCAGCCGCCCGGCGATCTCCGCGTTGGACAGGCCCTGCGCGATGAGGACCAGGACCTCCGTCTCCCGTTCCGTCAGTTCGCCGTACGCAGCCTGCGCCGACGGCATCAGCCGCGGCGTCTCGGACAGGCGTGAGAACTCCGTGATCAGGCGCTTGGTGACCGAGGGCGCGAGCAGGGCCTCGCCGGAGGCCACCACCCTGACGCCGTCGGCCAGTTGGCGGGCCGAGGCGTCCTTGAGCAGGAAGCCGGAGGCCCCGGCGCGCAGCGCCTGGTAGACGTATTCGTCCAGGTCGAACGTCGTGAGCACCAGCACCTTCGCCGCCGCGTCCGCCGCGACGATCTCCCGGGTCGCCTCGATCCCGTTCAGCTCCGGCATCCGGATGTCCATCAGCACGACGTCCGGGGCCAGTTCACGCACCCGCTCGACCGCCTCCCGGCCGTTGACGGCCTCGCCGACGACCTCGATGTCCGGCATCGCGTTCAACAGGACCGAGAAGCCTTCGCGAACCATCATCTGGTCGTCCGCGATCAGTACGCGGATCGTCATGCCTCATCCTCGCTCGCGGCCGGGACCGGCAGGAACACCGTCACCTCGTACCCGGCGTCGGCCGTCGGGCCCGCCGTCATCTCACCGTTCAGCATCGACACGCGTTCGCGCATCCCGGTGACGCCGTGCCCGGCACCGGGTGACGGTTTGATCAGGTGCGGGGCCGGCGGCGCACCGTTGAGGATGCGCAATCCCAGGCCACCGAGGACGTAGCCGATCTCGACCCGGGCGGTCGCGCCGGGCGCGTGCCGCAGCGTGTTGCTCAGCGCCTCCTGCACGATCCGGTACGCCGACAGCTCCACTCCCTGCGGCAGCTCCCGCACCGCGCCGGTCACCGCCTTCTCCACCTCCAGGCCTGCCTCGCGCACATTGGCGAGCAGGCCGTCCAGGTCGGCCAGGGTGGGCTGCGGGGCGTCCGGGGCCTCGTAGTTCTCCGCCCGTACCACCCCCAGGACCCGGCGCAGCTCGGTCAGAGCCGCCACCGCGTTCTCCCGGATGGTGGCGAACGCCTTCTCCAGCTCCGGCGGCGGGTTCTCCACACGGTAGGGCGCGGCCTCCGCCTGGATGGCGACCACCGACATGTGGTGGGCGACCACGTCGTGCAGCTCGCGGGCGATCGTCGTGCGCTCCTCCAGCAGGGTGCGCCGCGAACGCTCGTGCTCGGTCACCGTCTGCTGGGCGGTCACCTCCTTCTCCGCCTGCCGGCGTGTGTGCCGGACCGTGACGACCAGGAGGATCAACGCGGAGAGGATCAGCATCGGGGCGGTGTCGGTGTCGTAGTGCCCGGAGCCGAAGGCGGTCTCGGCCCAGAAGCCGTACAGCGCGGTCAGCAGCCACATCCAGGCCGCTGCGCGCGGCCGGGTGCGTATCGCCACGATCGTGAGCACCAGCAGGTGGGAGACGAGACTGCCCGGCAGCCAGGGCCAGCTGCCCCAGCTGCTGCCGATGACGGAGGCGGCCGTCGTCGCCGCGAGCGACAGCCAGAACGCGCCGACCGGACGCACCAGGGTCAGCAGTACCGGGACCAGGGCGAGCAGACCGCTCAGCAGGGCCGACGGGCCGGCGTCCGTGCCCGTCACGCCGGTGAGCATCGCCACGGCTGCGCCGGCCACCACGACGGCGTGCGGTGTCCAGGCGGCGTAGCCCCGCAGCCGGCCGGAGAGACGGCGGGTGAGGGGGCCGTCCACCGCCATGCGGGGCAGCGGGCGGTAGGCGAAAGCGTGGTGGAACAGGTCCTGTCGCAGCCCGCGCAGGGCGTCCGCGGCCAGCCGGAACTCGGGGCTGCGCGGCCGGCCGGCCCGGCCCGGCGGCGTGGTCTGCGTGTGCGTCGTCTCGGTCACGGGGGAAACGGTAGGCCGCCGGTGAGCCGCGGTCGTCACCTCTCAGAAGGGTCCTCGGGCGTCCCCCTCAAGTACTACCGGGCCGGCACGCCCGGCCGGGGTCAGTATCCGGACGGTCGTACCAGCCCCGACTCGTACGCGAAGACCGCCGCCTGGGTCCGGTCCCTGAGCCCCAGCTTCACCAGGATCCGGCCCACGTGCGTCTTCACGGTCTGCTCGGCCACGACCAGCCGGCCGGCTATCTCCGCGTTCGACAGGCCCTGCGCGATCAGCGCCAGCACCTCCGTCTCGCGTTCCGTCAGGTCCCCCACACGCTGCTTGAGCGGGGCGCGCGGAGCGCCGTCCAGGCGGGAGAACTCGGCGATGAGGCGGCGGGTGATGCCGGGAGCCAGCAGCGCGTCGCCGGCGGCGACGACCCGGACCGCCTCGGCGAGCTGGTCGGCCGAGGCGTCCTTGAGCAGGAAGCCGGAGGCTCCCGCGCGCAGCGCCTCGTACACGTACTCGTCCAGGTCGAAGGTGGTCAGCACCAGGACCCTGATGCCCGGGTGGTCGGCGGTGACGCGGCGGGTGGCCTCGATGCCGCCGAGTTCGGGCATCCGGATGTCCATCAGGACCACGTCCGGGGTCAGCTCGGCGGCCTTGGCGATCGCGTCGCGGCCGTCCACCGCCTGCCCGATCACCTCGATGTCCGGCTTGGTGTTGAGCAGCACGGTGAAGCCCTGCCGGACCATCTGCTGGTCGTCGGCGATGAGTACGCGGATGGTGCCGCTCGTCATGGGGTCGTTTCTCCTGTCGGGGGCGGGGCGGGCGGAAGCGCGGACGGGGTGCCGTCCCGGGGGAGGAAGGCCTCGACGGCGAAGCCGTCGTCCACGGTTTCCCGAGCGGTGAGGGTGCCGCCGAGCATCGCCGCGCGCTCCCGCATGCCGAGCAGGCCGTGCCCGGCGCCCGGGGAGGGCGGGACGGGCCGGCGCGGGCGGGAGTTGGTCACCGCCAGCCGCAGACCGTCCCTGAGGTGGGCGACCTCGACCCGCACCCGGGACCCCGGCGCGTGCCGCAGGGCGTTGCTCAGCGCCTCCTGCACGATCCGGTACGCCGACAGCTCCACGCCCGGGGCGTAGGCCCGCGCCCTGCCCTCGGTCTCGACGGTCACGTCCAGGCCCGCCGCCCGGGTGTTCTCGATCAGTGCGTCGAGCCGGCCGAGCGTGGGCTGGGGGGCGTCCGGGGCTGCTCCGGCGCCGAGGCCGCCCAGGCCGTACGGGTCCTCGGGGTTCTCGGAACGCAGCACGCCGAGGACTCGGCGCAGCTCGGTGAGCGCCTCCAGCGCGTTCTGCCGGATGCCCGCGAGGTTCTCGGTCAGCTCCTGCGACGGGTTCTCCACGAGGTGCGGGGCGACCTGGGCCTGGATGGAGATGACCGACATGTGGTGGGCGACCACGTCGTGCAGTTCCCGTGCGATGCGGCTGCGTTCCTCCAGCAGGGTGCGGCGACCGCGCTCCTCGGCGGTGAGGGTGGCCTGCTCGACGAGTTCGGCACGCGCCTCCCGACGGCCGCGCAGGGCGGTCCCGAGCAGGACGACCACCGCGGAGAGCACCACCGCGACGACACCGGTGGGGTCGTAGCGCAGCCCGCCCCACACGCCTTCCAGGAGCCAGGTGACCAGCGCGGTCAGGGCCAGCGCCTCGACCGACACCCGGGTGGGCACGCGCAGCGCGAGCAGCAGCAGGACGAGCAGGTGCGCGATGATCCCGGCCGCGCTCCAGGGCCAGGTGAACGTCTCCCCGGCCGCCGCGCTCATCTTTTCGTGGACCGCGACGGCTCCCACGACGGTCCCCGCCATGGACAGCCACCAGGCAGGGATGGGCCGCCACAGCGCGAGGACGACCGCGCCACCCTGCGCAAGGCCGATCAGAAAGGCCGGCGTGGAATCCACCTGCCCGTTGCTCGCGAGCTGCGCCACGGCGCCGAACGTGACCCCGAACGCGGCCAGACACAGCAGACCGTGCGGCAGCCACCGCAGCCACACGAAGGCGGGCAACGGATCCGGCGCGAAGGTCCACAGGTCGTCGCGCAGCACCCGCCACCAGCGCCGGGCCCGGCCCGCGAGCAGCATGAACACCCGGCGGCCCCCCGTTTGCGTCACGCGGACCACCCTAGACAACACGGCGGACCGCCCGCCGGGTCCCCGTCCCCGTCCCCGTCCCAGGGCCCGCGGCCCGGTGCACCCGGACCACCCGGGAGGCTCCCCCGCCGGCTCCCGGGGGACGGCGGTCCTGTTCGAAGGAGCGGAACGCGGCCCAGCACACCGTCAGGACCAGGCCGAACACCGGGAGCCAGAGAAGCCGGGCCGCCACCCAGCCGAGGCCGTCGGGGAGAGTGTGCAGCCCGGGGAGGCGGCCGGCCGTGAGGGCGACGGTCGTCGTGGCCATCAGGGCCGTCTGGTGCCACAGGAAGACCGTCATCGCGGAGAGGTTGACCAGAGCCACGGCGGCCCAGACGAACGGACGGGCCGTCGCACGGCGCAGCCGGTCGCACAGCAGGAGCGCCAGCCCGCACTGGGCCAGGCCGAAGGTGACGGCCGCCAGGGTGGGCGGGTTCAGGTTGGAGATCGTGCTGCCGGGGACGCCGACCATGGCCGCCGGGTAGCCCGCGCAGGTCACGAGGACCGCCGTGACCGCCGTACCGCCCAGCAGCAGGGCCCAGGCCGAGCGGCGGCTGCGCAGCCCGCCCCGCGCCCAGGCCGCGCCCAGCGTGTACGGGACCAGCCAGCCGGCGGCCAGGTTCACCCAGCCGAGCCAGGACGGGCCGAGGTGCAGGCCGAAGCGGAGCAGGTCCACGTGCAGGACGACGGCGAGCGGCCAGAGCGGGTTGATGCGGGCGACGAGCGGGGTGGCGGCGGTCAGCACGGCGAAGACCAGCAGGAACCACAGCGGGGACAGCGCCAGTTTCAACAGGGTGTGGAGGGTGGCCGGTGACGCGCCGGTGAGCAGCAGAGCCGTGGCGGCCGTCGCCCACAGGCCCAGGAGTGCGGCGACCGGACGGAGCAGGCGGGCCAGGCGAGCGCGCAGCCAGCGGCCGTAGGAGTCGCCTCGCGTGCGGGCCGTGGCCAGACCGTGGGTCGCCACACGGCCGCCGACCAGGAAGAACACGGCCAGGGTCTGGAAGAGCCAGGAGATCGGGGCCAGCCAGGGCATGTGCTGCAGCGGGCTGGCCGTGCGCAGACCGCCGTCCTGCGCGACCAGGGCGGTCACCAGCCAGTGGCCCAGGACGACCCCGAGGATCGCGAGGGCCCGCAGGGCGTCGACGGCGCGGTCCCGGGACGCGGGGGTCGCGGCGTCCACGCGGTGGACGCCCTGGCGGATCGCCCGCAGCGCGCCGCGCGCGGTACGGACGGGCGGGGCCGGCTCAGGCACGGGTTACCTCCGAGGGCTCGTCGAGGGTGATCCGGGCGAGGTTGGCGAGGGCGGCCGAGCCCGGGGTGAAGTAGCCGCTGTGGTCGGCGCCGGCCGCGTCGAAGACCCGGGCGCCGAAGGCCGGCGAGACCGGGTCGGTGCCGAAGCCGACGGTGGTGCCGAACAGATCGGCTCGGATGTGCGGTACGTGCTCCACCCAGTCGCCGCTGCCGCGGGCCGCCCAGACCCGGGCGCCGGTGTGCAGGGCGGCGGCGGTGTCCGCGCCGGTGCCGGGGCTGCCGACCAGGGCGATGTCGTCCGCGTCGAGGCCGTGGGCGGCCCGGCCGCAGACCACGGAGCCGTACGAGTGGCAGACCAGGGAGATGTGCGCCCGCGGCGGGGCCGCGGCATGCAGCCGGCGTACGAAGGCGCGCAGGTGCGGGGCGGCTTCCTCGGCACGGGTGGTCGTGGTCACCGTGGTACTGACCGTCGCCGGGGTCTCGTAACCGAGCCAGGCGATCACGGCGACGCGGGTGCCGGGAGCCGCCCGGTGGACGAGGTCCGCGTACAGCGCTGCGGCCGCCTTGTGGAAGCGGGCGTAGGTGTCCAGGGAGGTGTCCGAGCCGGGGACCAGGACCGCGATGTGGCCGGCGTGGGCGAGGTCGCCGAGGACCTCCGTGGCCCGTCCGGCGCCCCGGCCGTCGAAGGCGAGGAAGTGACGGGACGGGGCGGTCAGCGCGCGGTCCGCCCAGGCGCGGTGTGCGTCTCCGTGGGCGGCGGCCATCCGCGCGGCCTCGGCGGCGTTGGCCCGGTTGGCGGCGTAGGCGGTCGGGAGCGTCGCCGCGGTGACCGGCGGCAGGGCGGCCGGGGCGGGCGCGGGGACCCCGGGGCGGGCTGCGGCCGAGAGGGGGGCCGCTATGGCCGCGGTGAGGAGGAGAGCGAGGAGGGCCCGGCGCCCGTGCCGGAGACGGCGGGGGCGGAAACGGCGGGGGCGGAAACGGCGGGAATCGGCACCGCCCGGCTCGGTGCGGCCCGCATCCGGACCACAACGACCGGAATCGGCACCACCCAGCTCGGTGCGGCCCGCATCCGCCACCCGCGGCTCGCCGCAGTGCGCCACGTTCTTCGATCGACAGAGCCCCACGGCCGGCTTCCTTTCAGTGCGCCCGGTCATCGGGCTCGACTGAGAAGGAAGTTAGGCAGCGGTACCCGTCGTCGGCGTCCCGCCAGGGAGCTGTTCCGGCGCGTAGCTCTCAGGTACTACGGGTATCACCGGGCCGTTCCGCCAGGGGGCGGACCCGGACACACAACACCGTTGGTCACCAGGCCAGTTGGGCGATCTCCTCGGCCACCACCGCGCACGCGTCCGCCGCCGGGTCGATCAGCGGGAAGTGACCGACGTCCTCCAGGAGCGTCAGCCCGACCATCTCCCCCGCCTTGGCCGCGGCCTCCGCGTAGGACTCGGCGACCGCCTGCGGCACCTCCAGATCCGTACGGCCCTGGACGACGGTCGTGGCGATGCCTGTCGGAAGGAGCAGGACCGGGTCGGCGTACGGACGGCGCTCGGCGAAACCGTCCTGCCCGCCGAGGAGTTGCAGGGAGGCGTGCTCGCAGACCTCCAGTTTCTCCGCCACCTCGAAGTCCGCGATGGGCGCGAGCGCGACGACACCGCGGAGCGGCGCCGGGCCGCCGGTGCGCCACGGGGCGTCCGCCGGGAGGACATGCCGGGCCGCCGCCCACAGGGCCAGGTGACCGCCCGCCGAGTGCCCGGTCAGGACCGTACGGCGTGGGTCCGCCTGCGGCAGCGCCTCGTGGACCAGGCCGGGCAGGGCGTCCAGGGCAGCCGCGACGTCGTCGAAGGTGTCGGGCCAGCGTCCGGCGAGTGGCGTGCCACCGGCCGCAGCCCCTGAGCCGGACCCCATGTCCGGCCCTGAGCCGCTCCCGGCCGCGCCCCTGCCTCCCGCGCTCTGGCCCGGGATCAGAGGTTCGCCCCCACGTCTGTACTCCACATTGGCCACGGCGAAGCCCCTGCGGGCCAGGTAGTCCGCGAAGGGGGTGATGTGGCGGCGGTCGTAGCGGGCGCGCCAGGCGCCGCCGTGCAGGACGACGACCAGCGGAGCGGGGGCGGGGGCGGCGGAGTCCGGGCCGGGCCGGGGGGCATAGAAGTCGATCACCTGGTCGGGGTGGTCGCCGTACGCCGCGGTGACGTCGGGGTCGACCGGGGAGTGCGAGAAGGCCGACTCCTCTTCGGCGGCGGCGCGGGCTGCTGCGGAGTCGTCCGGCATGCTCCAACCTCTCAGCGACAGAACGTGTTTGGCGTGTGGCGGACCAGGTGGGGATTCTTCGCCGGCCGTGCTGCGCCGGCCGTTGGCGGGGACGGTATCAGGCTGGTGACGTGCGCGGACACGGGGATGTCACGCAGGGTGAGACCAAACGGTGCGGTGGGCGGGCCGGCCCCGGCCCGGCTGGGACCCCGGCCGAGACCCCCGGCTCGGACCCCGGCCGGAGGCCGTCGGCCCGGCCCGGACCCCCGGTCCGAATCGGACCCCCGGCCCGGACGCCACGGCCCGGCTCGGACCCCCGGCCGGGGATCCCGCCCGGGGATCCCGCCCGGCCCGCCCCCGCCATCACGCCTGGCCCACGACCTCCCCCAGCACCCGGGCCGCCCGCTCGACGTCCCGGAACCCCACGTACAGCGGTGTGAAGCCGAAACGCAGCACGTCGGGGTGGCGGAAGTCGCCCACGACGCCCCGGGCGATCAGACGCTTCATGATCTCGCCGGCGTCCGAGCAGCGCAGGGCGATCTGGCTGCCCCGTTCCTCGTGGCGTTCGGGCGTCACGGACTCCAGCCGGCCCGGCTCGGTGTACTCGGACACGCAGCGCAGGAAGAAGTCCGTCAGGGCGAGGGACTTCGCGCGGACCGCGGCCAGGGACACTCCGTCCCAGACTTCCAGGGCCGCCTCCAGGGCGAGCATGGAGAGGATGTCCGGTGTGCCGACCCGGCCGCGGAGTGCGCCTGGTGCCGGAGCATAGGACGGGCTCATGCCGAACGGGTCGGCGTGGGAGTTCCAGCCCGGCAGCGGGGAGTCGAAACGATCCTGCAGGTCGCGGCGGACGTACAGGTACGCCGGTGAACCGGGGCCGCCGTTCAGGTACTTGTAGGTACAGCCGACCGCCAGGTCGACCCCGTGCTCGTCCAGTCCCACGGGCAGCGCGCCCGCACTGTGGCACAGGTCCCAGACCGCGAGGGCGCCGCAGGCGTGGATCGCGGCGGTGAGCCCGGGGAGGTCGTGGAGACGGCCGGTGCGGTAGTCGACGTGGTTCAGCAGAACGGCCGCGGTACGGCTGTTCAGCAGGCCCGGCAGTTCCGCGGGAGTGACTGCGCGCAGGGTGCGGCCGGTGAGGCGGGCCGCCGACTCGGCGATGTAGCCGTCGGTGGGGAAGGTCGTGGCGTCGACGAGGAGTTCGTCCCGGTCGTCGTCCGCCATGCGGATCGCCGCCACCAGGGCCTTGAAGATGTTGACGCTCGTCGAGTCGCCCACCACGATCTGGCCCGGGGCCGCGCCCACCAGCGGGGCGATCCGGTCGCCGATCCGCTCGGGCGCCGTCCACCAGCCGCTCTCGTCCCAGGAGCGGATCCGCAGCTCGCCCCACTGGCGGCGGACCACGTCCGCCACCCGGTCGGGCACGTGGGCGGGCAGTGCGCCCAGGGAGTTTCCGTCCAGGTAGATGCCCGCGGCGTCAGCCGCGGTGCCGGACGCGTCGACGGACGCGCTGTCGAGGACGAAGCGGGAGCGGACCGGGGCCAGTTCGTCCGCCGCGTCGAGCTTCTCGGCGAGGAGGGTCAGATCAGACATGGGACCTCGCCGTCCACAGCTCCGGGAAGACGTTCTTGCGGGCGCGCTTCTCCAGCCAGGCCACACCGGCGGAGCCGCCCGTGCCGGTCTTGGCGCCCATGGCCCGCCGGGTGGCGACCAGGTGGTCGTTGCGCCAGCGCCAGACCAGCTCGGCCACGTCCGTCAGCGCCTCGCCGAGCCGGGCCAGCTCGTCACTCTCGTCGCCGGCGTAGACGGCGGTCCACGCGGCCTCCACGGCCTGCGAGGGCTCGTGCCGCAGGGAGACGTCCCGGTTCAGCACGGCGTCGGGTATCGCGTGCCCGCGGCGGTCGAGGAGCCGTACCACCTCGTCGTACAGGCTCGGCTCGTGCAGTGCCTTCTCCAGTTCCGCGTGGGCGCGGGGGGCACCGCGGTGCGGCACCAGCATGGACGAGGACTTCTCGCCGAGCAGGAACTCCAGGCGCCGGTACATCGCCGACTGGAAGCCGGAGCCCTCGCCGAGTGCGCTGCGGTAGGAGTTGAACTGCGCGGGGGTCAGCTGGCCGAGCGGCTTCCAGGAGGCGTTGAGGGCCTCCAGTTCCCGCACGGAGCGCTTCAGCGCGGCGATGGCCGTGGGCACGTCGTCCGCGCGCAGGGCCCGCGCGGCCGTCTCCCACTCGTGCACGATGACCGTGAACCACAGCTCCATGACCTGCGTGGTCACCAGGAAGACCATCTCTCCGGGGTCGTCGGAGAGGGTGTGCTGGAGGTGGGTGAGCACATCGGCCCGGACGTAGTCCTCGTACGGCGTCGTCCCCGCGAAGTCGAGATTCGGGGTGTCCTGCTCAGCGGCCTCGTAGGGGTGACCCTGTTGGGACATCGCTGTCTCCTGTGTTACTCCGGGTAGCGGTCCGCCCCTGCCGATGCCGGCACGGGGGCCCCGGTCCCCATCCCGCATCCTGCGCAATCAACCCGGCCCGCCGCAAGGCAGGCCGGTCGGCGGCACACAAGAAACCGCCGCCGCAGGGACCGGCCGTGTCAGGAGGCCCCGGCGGCGGCGCGGTACGGCGGTCAGCCCAGCGTCTGCGCCGCCGTCGGCGAGGAGTCCTTCAGGAACTGCGAGCAGCGCTCGTGCTCCTCCTGCTCGCCGATCGCCTGCGCGGCGCGGGCGAGGGCGTGCAGGGCGCGCAGGAAGCCGCGGTTCGGCTCGTGCTCCCACGGCACCGGCCCGTGGCCCTTCCAGCCGCTGCGGCGCAGGGCGTCCAGGCCTCGGTGGTAGCCCGTACGGGCGTAGGCGTACGACTCCACGACCGCACCGCGCTCGAACGCGTCGTCGGCCAGCTGGGCCCAGGCGAGCGAAGAGGTCGGGTACTTGGCGGCGACGTCCGCGGGCGCGGTTCCGCCCGCCAGCAGCTCCCGGGGCTCGGGGTCGTCGGGGAGGTGGGTCGGGGGCGGACCGCCGAGGAGGTTCTGGTGAATCGTCATGGGTTCAGTGTCGCGCACCGGGGCCGGCCGGCCATGACGCACCCGCCCCGCGGCTAGGCACCCTTCCCGGTCTCCAGCGGCGGCGAGGTCACACAGCCGTGGGTGCGGCACTCGGGCCTGCGGCAGTGCGGAGCAGGCCGGCGCACCAGGGCGAAGGCCAGACCCGCACCGACGACCAGCACACCCGCGCAGATCAGCATCGCCCGGTCGAAGGACGTGTCGAACGCGGCCGGATCGCGGTACGCCTCCGGGCCCATCCCCGCCAGCAGCGGAAGCGCGGCCACCGCCACCAGGCCCGCCGCCCGGGCCGCCGCGTTGTTGATCCCGCTGGCCAACCCCGCCCGGGCGGTGTCGACGGACGCGAGGACCGTGGCCGTCAGCGGGGCGACCAGCGTGACCAGTCCGACGCCCATCACCAGCACGGCGGGCAGGACGTCCCTCGGGTAGTCCGCGTCCGGGCCGACCCGCAGCATCAGCAGCATCGCCGCCGCGCAGACCAGGGGCCCCACGGTGAGCGGCAGCCGGGGGCCCGTGCGGTCCGCCAGCGCGCCCGAGCGGGACGAGAACAGCAGCATCATGGCGGTGGTCGGCAGCAGGGCCGTACCGGCGGCCAGCGGCGTGTAGCCCGCCACCACCTGCAGCTGCAGCGCGGTGAGGAAGAAGTAGCCGCCGAAGGCCGCGTACACGCACAGCGTGACCAGGTTGACCGCCGAGAACTGGCGCGAGGCGAAGATGTCCGGCGGGAGCATCGGATCGGGGCGGTGCTTCTCGACGTACAGGAAGGCCACGGCGGCGGCCAGGCCCGCCGCCGCCGTCAGGGCCACCGCCAGGGAGCCGGTGCCGGCCTCGATGAGCGCGTAGGTCAGCAGGGCGAGGGCCAGCGCGCCGAGGGCGGCGCCGAGGACGTCGAAGCGGCCGTGGATGCGGTCTCCCCCGCTCTCGGCCTCGCCCGGGCGGAGGGTGCCCCCACGGGATTCGGGCACATGCCGGACCGCGACCGGGATGCACACCAGGGCCAGCGGGATGTTCAGCAGGAACACCCAGCGCCAGCCGGGGCCCGTCACCAGCCAGCCGCCCAGGAAGGGGCCGATCGCGGCGCCGATCCCGCCGAAACCGGACCACAGACCGACGGCCCGGCTCCGGTCGTCGGGGTGGAAGGAGGCCTGGATGAGCGCGAGAGAACCGGGGGTGAGGAGCGCGCCGCCGATGCCCTGGAGGGCGCGGGCGGCGATCAGGACGCCGGAGGTGGGGGCCAGGCCGCACAGCAGCGAGGCGGCGGCGAACCAGACCACGCCCAGCACGAAGATCTTCCGGCGGCCGTAGCGGTCCCCGAGCGAGCCGCCCAGCAGGATCAGGCCGGCCAGCGTGACCATGTACGCGTTGACCGTCCACTGCAGCGCGGCGAGGCTCGCGCCCAGGTCGCGGCCGATGCGCGGAAGCGCCACGTTGACGACGGTGGAGTCCACCATCGCCATGCTGGAACCGAGGACCGTGGTCAGCAGGATCCACTTGCCCTGGGGCGATGCCAGCCGGACATCGGGCATGTTCCCAGGTATACAGCGGGCCCGGCGCCGAGGACAGCCGCCGGGCCCGCCGCAGGGAGCCGCTTACTTGATCTTGTTGCCCGCCGAGCGCAGGTTCTGCGTGGCCAGGACGACACGCTCGGCCATGGAGGCCTCGGCCAGCTTGCCCCAGGTGCGCGGGTCGTAGGCCTTCTTGTTGCCGACCTCGCCGTCGACCTTCAGGACGCCGTCGTAGTTCTGGAACATGTGGGCGGCGACCGGACGGGTGAAGGCGTACTGGGTGTCCGTGTCGATGTTCATCTTCACGACGCCGTTCTCCAGCGCAGTGAGGATCTCCTGCTCGCTGGAGCCGGAGCCGCCGTGGAAGACGAAGTCGAACGGGGACTCCTTGCCGAACCGGGCGGCGACGCCCTCGTTCAGCTCCTTCAGCAGTTCGGGACGCAGGACGACGTTGCCCGGCTTGTACACGCCGTGCACGTTGCCGAAGGAGGCGGCCAGCAGGTAGCGGCCCTTCTCGCCCAGGCCCAGGGCCTCGGCGGTGCGGATCGCGTCCTCGACGGTCGTGTACAGGGAGTCGTTGATCTCGTGCGAGACACCGTCCTCCTCGCCGCCGGTCGGGGTGATCTCCACCTCGAGGATGATCTTGGCGGCGCGGGCCTGCTCCAGCAGCTCCTGCGCGATCGCCAGGTTGTCGGCGAGGGTCTCGGCGGAGCCGTCCCACATGTGCGACTGGAACAGCGGGCTGAGACCGGCGTCCACGCGCTTCTTGGAGAGCGCGAGCAGCGGACGCACGTACCCGTCGAGCTTGTCCTTCGGGCAGTGGTCGGTGTGCAGCGCGATGTTGACCGGGTACTTCTCGGCGATGATGTGCGCGTACTCGGCGAGCGCGACCGCGCCGGTCACCATGTCCTTGCTGTACTGGCCGCCGAGGAACTCGGCACCACCGGTCGAGATCTGGACGATGCCGTCGCTCTCCGCCTCCGCGAAGCCGCGCAGCGCCGCGTTCAGGGTCTGGCTGGAGGTGACGTTGATGGCCGGGTAGGCGAACTTGCCTGCCTTCGCCCGGTCGAGCATCTCGCTGTAGACCTCGGGGGTTGCGATGGGCATCTGTCCGCTCCTTGAGTGTGCGGGTTGGCGTTCTGCGTTACGGCCCTGACCTAGACCTGGGGTGTGACGTCATCGTCGGCCCCATCTTTCCAGACATGAACCGATGGTCCATGCGCCGGTCAAGTCCAGGTCAATACGCGTCGTCAGTCCAGACCCAGTTCATCCTTCGAGAAGGCGAAACGGTACGGAACACCCGCGCCGGCCTCGATCTTCTCGGCGGCACCGGTCGCCCGGTCCACGATGGTCGCGACCGCGACGACCTCGGCTCCGGCCTCGCGGACGGCCTCCACGGCGGTCAGCGGGGAGCCGCCGGTGGTGGAGGTGTCCTCGACCACCAGGACCCGGCGGCCCGCGATGTCCGGGCCCTCGACGCGCCGCTGCAGTCCGTGCGCCTTGGCGGCCTTGCGGACGACGAACGCGTCCAGCTTCCGCCCGCGCGTGGCGGCGGCGTGCAGCATGGCCGCGGCGACCGGGTCGGCGCCCATGGTGAGCCCGCCGACCGCGTCGAACTCCAGGTCCGCGGTCAGGTCCAGCAGCACCTGGCCGACCAGCGGGGCGGCCTCGCCGTCGAGGGTGATGCGGCGCAGGTCGACGTAGTAGTCGGCCTCCAGACCGGAGGAGAGCGTCACCTTGCCGTGCACCACGGCCTTGTCCTTGATCTGCTGCAGCAGCGCGCCGCGTGTGTCCGTCATGCCGACCAGCTTAGAGCCGGTGCCAGCTCCAGGTCGTCGTCGCCTCCAGCGGCTCCAGCGGGGTGACCAGGCGCGGGAGGGTGTTGAGCCCGTTCGGCGGACCGGTCTGCGGCTCCACGCACACGGCCTCCGCCTGCTCGTCGTAGACGACGACCCACTCCTCGCGGCTGGTCACCTTCAGCTCCAGCTGCCCCGGCCAGGTCAGAGTGACGTCGATGCCGCCGGGCATGCCGAAGCAGTCGTCCCAGGGGCCGGGCCGGGGGTCGATGCGGTTGCCGGTGGGCAGGTGGTCCGGCCCGCGCTCCTCCTGCCAGGCCGGCTCGAAGTCCAGCCGGACGTCCTCACCGCCGAGGTTGCGGTGGAACCACGGGTGCCAGCCGAGCTGCGCCGGGAAGGAGTCGTCGTACGTCTCCACGGACATCGTCAGCGTCAGGGCGTCCTCGGCGAGCGTGACGACCTGGGTGACCCGGCCGGAGTGCGGCCAGGGATCGGTCAGCTCGTACGTGATCACCGCCTCGTTCTCCGAGACCCGCGCGGTGCGCCAGGCCCCGTCGCGTGCGGTGCCGTGGATGGCGTGCGGCGGGGAGTTGAGCGGCAGCTGCCGGACGGTGCCGCCGTCCAGGAAACGGCCCTCCCTGGTCCGGCCGCACCAGGGCACCATCGGGAAGCAGCCGTAGCGCTCGCCCTGCCGCAACAGCTCCAGGCCGCCGATCCGGAGTCCACCGATACGGCCGCCGTTGCCGGGCCGCACGCTCACTTCCGCGTCGCCCGCGGTCAGCGTGATCTCTTCGTCACTCACGGAACCGACCCTACTGGGGTGATCAAGGGGGCGTGCGGCATGCCGCCCGGCCCGGGATCAGCGTCGCTTGCGCAGAACCCGGGTGACCACGATCGCCGACGCGAGGGCCAGCGCCGCGGCGGGGGCCGCCCAGCGCAGGACCGGGTTGCCGACGACGGTCTGGGGGGCCGGTACGGGGGCGTAGCGGCCGCGCGGCGGGGCGTGGTCGACCTCCTCGGCGCTGCGGCCGATCATCGTCCGGCGGGCGTGCGCGGCCTCGGCGGGCGGCTCGCCGGTGTCGGCGAAGTCCTCCGTGAACCGGTCGGGGTACCCGCCGTCGGCGTCCTCGTCCGCGTCGGGGTCCAGGGAGGGCGGGGGGACCTCGGTGTCGAAGACGGGGGCGCGGCCGGACGGGGCGGCCGACGCCGGCTCGGCCCCGGTCTCCGACGTGTCCGACGGCTGCGCGGGCTCCTCCTCGCCATCCGGGGTACGGCCGGACACCGACGGCTGCGCGGACTCCTCCTCGCCATCCGGCGTCCGGCCGGACACCGACGGCTGCGCGGGCTCCCCCTCGTTCTCCTGCTCCTGGCCGGACTCCCGATCTTCCGCCCGGTCCGTCGCCAGGTCCTCCAGGCAGCGGTCCAGCAGCCTCGTCGCCGCCGCGGTCACCGCATCCGCCGGCAGCTCCGTGATGCGTCCGGACACGTCCGCCGTGCCCTCGGCCGTGACCGTGGTGCCGTTCTCGGTTCCGTCCCCGGTGCCGGCCAGGCGCAGGGTCAGGGCGAGGGTGACCGTACCGGTGCCGCGGGCCTCGGTGGCCTCGGCCTCGACGGCGTACGTGCCGTCCGCGCGGGGCAGGACGCGGAGTGTGCCGCGGTAGGTGACGGAGTGGCCGCCGATGCGCAGTTTCAGGCGGCCGGTGATCGGTTCGGCACCGGCGTCCTGCTGCAGGCCGGGGACCGCGCGGGCGATGCGGGCGGGGTCGGCCAGCGCCGCGGTGAGCCTCTCGGCGGGGGCCGGGACGAAGACCTGGTGCTCCATGGTCGGTGAGCCTACCCAGTCGTGGCCGGAACTCACCCTGCCGTGCTGGGGGCTTCGCCCCCAGACCCCCGTTTGCCCACCCGCCCACCCGACTCGGTCACTCGAGAAGCGAACCGAAAACACCCCGACAGCCACGACACCCCGCACGCCCCCGCGCCCACCCCGGCTCGGTCCGTCGGGGAGCCGGGGCGCAGGGTTTCTCGTCGGGGCCGGCGCCGCTCAGTAGCGGGGGTGCACGAGCGTCGATGCCGCCAGTCCGCCGATCCGGGTCCGTTGCGCCGCCCTCTCGTCCGCCAGCAGGCCGGACTGCGTCAGGGTGCGCAGAGGCGGGGGTGGGGAGCCGAGGCGTAGAGGGGGCGGGGTGTGGCCCGGGGTGGCCAGGAGGAAGCCCCAGTCGTGCGGGGCTGCGGAGGTGCCCGGCGCGCGGTCGGGGCCCGTGGCGAAGCCGGAGTTCCGGCCGAGGACGCGGTAGGGGGCGGGGGCGAAGCCGGCCGTGCGGAGGGTCGCGGCGACCGTCCAGAAGGCGCGGGGGCGGGTGGTCACCGGACCGGCGTGCACCACCAGACGGCCGTGCACGGCCAGCACGCGGCGGGCCAGGCCGTAGAACTCCTGGGAGTACAGCTTGGTGCTGGCGGTGATGCCGGGATCGGCGAGGTCGCTGATCAGGACGTCGTACGCCGGTCCGCGCGCCCTCCGCAGCCAGGCGAGCGCGTCGGCCGTGGTGACGTGGACGCGCGGGTCGGCGAGGGCATGGCCGTTGGCGGCGCAGAGGCCGGGGTCGCTGCGGGCCAGGCGCACCAGCGCGGGGTCGAGTTCGACGACGTCGACGCGGCGCACCCCGCGGTGGCGCAGCACCTCGCGGGCGGCCAGGCCGTCACCGCCGCCGAGGATCAGGACGCGGGCGTGCGGGCCGGTCAGGGCAGGGTGGACCAGGGCCTCGTGGTAGCGGTACTGGTCCCGGCCGCCGACGCGGAGGCGGCCGTCGAGGAAGAGGTCGAGGGGCCGGCCATGGGTGCCGCCGGCCAGGACGATCTCCTGGACGCGGGTCTGCACGGCCACCCGGACGTCCGTGCCGTACACGGCGTGCCGCGCGGCCCGTTCGAAGTCGCCGGCGAGGGCCGCGGCGGAGGCGAGGACGCAGAGCACGGTGAGGCCGGCGAGCAGGAGGCTCCAGCGGGCGCGGCGGGTGAGGTCACGGCGGAAGAGGCCGAGGACCAGGGCGCCGCCCGCGACCACGTTGACCGCGCCGGTGAGCAGCGCTCCGGTCAACTGGCCGAGGAACGGCAGGAGAAGGAAGGGGAAGGCGAGACCGCCGACCAGGGCGCCCACGTAGTCGGCCGCGAACAGGTCGGCGACGGCGCCGCCCGCGTCCTGCCGGCGGATCCGCTGGATCAGCTCCATCAGCAGCGGGACCTCGGCGCCGATGAGCAGGCCGATGGCGAGGGAGAAGGCGACCAGGAGGCAGCGCGGTCCGTCGGCCCACATCCCGCCCCAGCCACCGGTCCAGGCGAACACGGCGTACAGGGCCATCGCGCTGCATCCGCCGACCAGCGCGAGGGCCGACTCGACCGCGCCGAAACCGGCAGCCGCGTGCCAGCGCAGCCGCTTGGCGCCGAGGGAGCCGATGCCCATCGCGAACACCATGACGGACAGCACCACGGAGGACTGGGTGACCGAGTCGCCGATCAAGTACGAGGCGAACGCGACGAGTTCCAGTTCGTACACCAGTCCGCAGGCCGCACAGACGAAGACACACACGAGGACCAGGAACCGCCCGGTGCCGGGCCGGACGGGCAGCCGTGCGGGGCCTGTCCAGGAGGGCGGGGCACCCGGGGGCGCGGGGGCGTGCGGTTCGATCACGCTGCGACGTTACGTCACACACTCGGAACGCTTCGTCACCCACACGTGTGGAACCGAGGCACTTGATGCCCTGTGGGTTTATCCCGGCGCCGGCCGGTCAACCCGGCTGTGTCGCCGTCACCCGCACTCCGACCCGGGTCCGGGTGGCCACCACCTGCCCGTCCTGCGGATAGGAGTGCCAGGTGCGCCAGTGCACCTGCCCCTCGTGCCGGTGGGCCAGCATCGCCGTGAAGGCGTGCGGGCTCCCGGGGAAGACACCTGCGAGGCCGTGCGGATGGTCGGAGACGAGGGCCAGCAGTTCCTGGGCGCGGGCCGCGAAGGAGGCCGGGCTGAGCACCTCGACGCGGGCGGCGAACTCGTACTCCCAGTCGCCCACGCGCTTGGCCACGCCCAGCGGCAGGGGGGTGCTAGAGCCGGGGATGCAGGCGACCGTCTCCGAGCAACTGCCCCGCTCTTCCTCCAGGAGCACCTGGTGGGACGCGCCGAGCAGTCGCAACTGCAGTTTGGCTCCGGCGAGTTCGAGATCGAGGGTGGCAAGGGCGGGGAGCGGCTCGCGTCCCAGGGTCCAGGCCAGGTCGGCAGCGCGCGTATCGGTGTAGGAGGTGTTCAGGGTCGTGAGCATGGGTCGGCTCCGCTAACACGCAACGAGGGGGAGAGCGCCATGTCAGCCCAGCCGGCCCGGCCGGGGTGGGAAGTCTTCGGGGACGTCCGAGGGGCTGCGTTGGCGGTTTAGAGGGAATCATGAACAGTGGCGACACCACAGCGTTTTTACCCAACTTCGTGGGGTTTCCATCCCTCAGAGGGCTCCACTGCTCAACTGTTCAACCATGGCGTACGCCGAGCGCGGGAAGTGAACGGCCGAGCGCCCGCCGGATGTTCGTCCCCGGCGGGCGCCCGTGTGCGGTCCTGATGCGGTTCCCCCTGTTCCGGAAGCTCAGCTGCCCCGTGTCAGCCGCCTCCCCCGCATCCGCCTCCCCCGCCGCACGACGAACCCCCGCCGCAGGAGGAGCCGCCACCGCAGGAGTGTCCCCCGCAGGAGTGGCCCCCGTGGTGTCCCCCGTGGTGGCCGCCGCCGTGTCCCCCCGAAGAACCGGAGTCACCACCGCCGACCCACCAGCTGTTTCCGCCGTCCGCGTAGGCCGATGACGACGATGACGACGAGGACGAACCGTACGACCGGCCCCGCCGGCCCTTGCCGAGCGAGACCCGGCCCCGCCGGTTCCGGCGGGTCTGGCTCGCTGCGATGATCACAACGACGGCCACCGCCAGGATGATGCCTTCGATCGTGCTGTCACTCATGGCGTCACCCTCCTTCCTTCCCCCGAAGCGGCCCCCCGTGGGCGCCTCGCGTACCGCCGCGTCTGCCGCGGTGACGGGGGGATGCCCGGCCGCTGCGACCGCCAAAGCAGAGTTGAGGAAGTTCTGAGGGTCAACGCATGGAAAAGGCCCCTGACCTGCACAGAAGGGCAGATCGGGGGCGGTCGGCGTCCCCACCGCGGTGGTGAGTGGAGGATGTGGCCTCTCGGCATCTCACGCCACGACCGGTTTGCAGGGACACGCTGATCACCGCGGACACCTGTGCGCACTCGCGGCTCCAGCGTGGGCCGTCACCATGCTCCCGAGGCTGTTGCAGCGTCAATTGCGCAAGTCAGGGCATAAGTGGACACCACGCCCACTGCTCGCTACGGTCGAAATGGCAGGCACCGCAAGTGCAGGACGGGAATGTTCCGAGTCCGCACACCGGAAAGTCAGCGTGGCAAGCCGGAGTTCACCGGCCCTTGGTGCCCGAGTTCACCGGCCCTCATGGTGTCCGAGTTCACCGGCCCTCATGATGCCCGGCTTTCCGCGGTGTGAGTGCTGCTCCCTGCAGGGTGGATCGTGCAACGGGTCTGCCCCGGCCAGGGCGAGGCACCGTATGCGCGTTCCATCTCGAAGGAGAGGATAGCTATGCGCTCGAAGCGAATCATGGCGGTCATGGCGAGCCCCCTCGCCGCAGCGGCCCTGGCCTTCTCGCCGCCGCTGATGTCACAGGCGGCAGCCGATACCAGCCAAGCGCCGACGGCGTTCGTCCCGCAGGCCCCGGAAGGCAAGAGCCCCAGCAAGCAGGGGGCGATTGACGGGGCGGCTGCCGGAAAGCAGGACGGCAAGAACTGCCGTTGGGGTCAGCACGACGCCCCCGAAAAGAAGAAGAACGTCTACAAAAAGGCAAGGGACTACACGGCATACGAGGACGCCTACGAGGCGGCGTACAAGACTGCCTACGAGCAGCTCGACGACGCCTGTGACCCCGACGAGTAGCGCAGGCCGGTTACTCATGGGCCCGACGCTCCCTTCTGGTCGGGAATGGTGCGTCGGGCACCACCGCGGCTGTTCCCCCGCGAAGCCGTGTTGAGGAAGTCCAGAGCTTGGGCGCAGGATGGCCGGCATGACCTCCAGCGCACGCCCTCACCTCAACCGCCGGCTCGCCGAGTTCGGGACGACGATCTTCGCCGAGATGTCGGCGCTCGCCGTGGCGACCGGGTCGATCAACCTGGGCCAGGGGTTCCCGGACACCGACGGCCCCGAGGAGATCCGGGAGGCCGCCGTACGGGCCCTGCGCGACGGCCGCGGCAACCAGTACCCGCCGGGCCCCGGCGTTCCCGAGCTGCGTACCGCCGTCGCCGCGCACCAGCAGCACCGCTACGGGCTGTCGTGGGACCCGGACACCGAGGTACTGGTCACGGCGGGCGCGACGGAGGCGATCGCCGCCGCGCTGCTGGCCCTGGTCGAGCCCGGCGACGAGGTCGTGGCCCTGGAGCCCTACTACGACTCGTACGCGGCGAGCATCGCCATGGCGGGCGGACGGCGGGTGCCGGTGACGCTCCGGCCGCACACCGGCGACCGGGCCCGGTTCCGGCTGGACCTGGACGAACTGCGGGCGGCCGTCACCGACCGCACCCGGCTGCTGCTGATCAACACGCCGCACAACCCGACCGGTACGGTCCTCACGCGCGCGGAGCTGGCCGCGATCGCCGAGCTGGCGGTGGAGCGGGATCTGCTGGTGGTGACGGACGAGGTGTACGAGCATCTGGTCTTCGACGAGGCCGGGCATCTGCCGCTCGCCACGTTCCCGGGGATGCGGGAGCGGACGGTGACCATCGGCTCGGCCGGCAAGACGTTCTCGTTCACCGGCTGGAAGGTCGGCTGGGTGACGGCGGCGCCGGAGCTGGTCGGTGCGGTCCGTTCGGCGAAGCAGTACCTGACCTACGTCTCCTCGGGACCCTTCCAGTACGCGGTCGCCGAGGCTCTCACGCTGCCCGACTCCTACTTCGAGGAGTTCCGCCGGGGCATGCTGGCCCGCCGGGACATCCTGGCGGAGGGGCTGAGGGCGGCGGGCTTCGAGGTCTTCGAACCGGCCGGCACGTACTTCATCACCACCGACATCCGTCCCCTCGGCGAGAAGGACGGCTTCGCCTTCTGCCGCGCCCTGCCGGAACGCGCCGGCGTGGTGGCCATCCCCAACGCGGTGTTCTACGACGACCGGGAGGCGGGGGCGCCGTTCGTGCGGTTCGCCTTCTGCAAGCGGGAAGAGGTGCTCCGGGAGGCGGCGCAGCGGCTGCGGAGCATGTGAGGGCCGGGGGTCCGGGGGCGGCAGCCCCCGGACCTCAGCGGCGGCGGAGGATCACTCCTCGTCTTCGCCGGGCTCCTCGGACGCGTCGACGTCCTGCTCGAGACCGAGCTGCTCGACCAGCCACTTGTCGAACTCGATCGCGGCCCGCACCCAGCTGACCGTGGAGGAGACGAAGTGGTTGATGTCGACGCCCGTGCCGATCAGCATCTGGGCCTCGCCGATCAGGCGGACGGTGCCGTCGTCGTGGGTGTGGGTGTACACCTTCGGCCACAGCGTACGGCGGTTCCAGTCGTCGACGGACTCCAGCAGCTGCTGCTTCTCGTCGATCTTGTGGGGGCGGTCGTAGAAGGTCCGCACCGAGAAGACGGCCTGCTCGGCCTCTCCCCGGAACATGAAGTAGGTGCGGAACTGCTCCCACGGCGCCGCGAGGTCACCCTCCTCGTCGACGATGTACTTCAGCTCCATCTGGTCGAGAAGCTGCTTCACCAGGTCCTGATCCGGGAGGACGGGGCCCGCCGGTCCTTGGGGCTGCGGTTCGGGCTGGCCCCCGAAGTTCGGAATCGAGGACGGGTCGATGCTCACCGTGTTTTTCCCTTCATGCGGATGCCGCCATCCTCCCCCATGCGGGGAGGGGGGTGGCAAGCCCCGACGGGGCCTGTCAGCCGTCGGCTGACATGATCCGTCCGGTCGGGCGCAGGGCCCGCGGGCGAGGGGGTTCGGTATGGCGGGACGGCGGTGGACCAGATGGGTCCGGGTCGCGGCGATCGGCGCGCTTCCGGCGCTGGTGGTGGTCTGGCTGATCGTGGCGGCGGTGCGGTTCGCGACCTCGGACCATCCGCTGGGCGGAGGCCCGGAGAAGGTGCCGTGCGCCGAGGCGCTGGCCTTCGGCGGGGCGAAGCTGCCGGACGGGGCGTACGACACCGACTGCGTGGTGCGGTCCTGGCTGGACACGAACTACCAGGCGCGGTTCCGTATGCCGAGGGCGGAGGTGCGCGACTGGCTGGAGACCACCTATCCGGTCGCGCCGAAGCCGAAGTCGGCGTACTGCTACCCGGACTCCGTCGATCTCTGTCTGCACCTGGAGTTCCAGGAGGGCACCGAGGACTACGCCGGTCTGGTCCCGGGCGCGGCCGAGCCGGGATTCGGCGCGTACGCCGCCGATGTCGCCGTGACGTACGAGGGCCCGGACCGGGCCCTCGTACGGTTCTCGGCGTTCACCACCTGAGCGTCACAGCGTCTTGCCCGTGGCCGGGCCCACCAGCAGGCCCTCGCCGAAGCGGTCGACGCGGACGGTGTCGCCGTCCTTGATCTCGCCGGAGAGGATCTCCTTGGCGAGCCGGTCGCCGATCGAGGTCTGCACCAGGCGGCGCAGCGGCCGGGCGCCGTAGGCCGGGTCCAGGCCCTCCTCCGCCAGCCAGGCCAGCGCCTCGGGCGTGACCTCCAGGGTGAGCCGGCGCTCGGCCAGGCGCCTGCCCAGGCGGTCGATCTGCAGCCTCGCGATCCGCTCGAGCTCGGGCTTGGTGAGGGCGGAGAAGACGACCAGGTCGTCGAGCCGGTTGAGGAACTCCGGCTTGAACGAGGTCCGGACGACCTCCAGCACCTGCTCCTTCTTCTCCTCCTCGCCGGTGAGCGGGTCGACCAGGAACTGGCTGCCCAGGTTGGAGGTGAGCACCAGGATGGTGTTGCGGAAGTCGACCGTACGGCCCTGACCGTCCGTCAGGCGTCCGTCGTCCAGCACCTGGAGCAGGACGTCGAAGACCTCCGGGTGGGCCTTCTCCACCTCGTCCAGCAGGACGACGCTGTAGGGGCGCCGGCGCACGGCCTCGGTCAGCTGGCCGCCCTCCTCGTAGCCGACGTACCCGGGGGGCGCGCCGACCAGCCGGGCCACGTTGTGCTTCTCGCTGTACTCCGACATGTCGATGCGGACCATGGCCCGCTCGTCGTCGAAGAGGAAGTCGGCGAGCGCCTTGGCGAGTTCGGTCTTGCCGACACCGGTGGGGCCGAGGAAGAGGAAGGATCCGGTGGGCCGGTCGGGGTCGGCGACACCGGCACGGGACCGCCGTACGGCGTCGCTGACGGCCCGCACGGCCTCGCCCTGCCCGATGAGCCGCCTGCCCAGCTCCTCCTCCATGCGCAGCAGCTTCTGCGTCTCGCCCTCCATGAGGCGGCCGGCCGGGATGCCGGTCCAGGCGGCGACGACGTCGGCGATGTCGTCGGAGCCGACCTCCTCCTTGACCATGGTGTCCCTGGCGGCTTCCTCCTCGGCCGCGGAGGCGGCCTCCAGCTCCTTCTCCAGCTGCGGGATCTCGCCGTAGAGCAGCTTGGCGGCGGTGTCGAAGTCGCCGTCGCGCTGGGCGCGTTCGGCCTGCCCGCGCAGGTCGTCCAGCTTCTCCTTCAGCTCGCCGACCCGGTTGAGGGACTGCTTCTCCTTCTCCCAGCGGGCGGTGAGGCCGCGCAGTTCCTCCTCCTTGTCGGCGAGGTCGCGGCGCAGCTTCTCCAGCCGCTCGCGGGAGGCCGGATCGGTCTCCTTGCCGATCGCCAGCTCCTCCATCTTCAGCCGGTCGACGGCGCGCTGAAGTTCGTCGATCTCGACGGGCGAGGAGTCGATCTCCATGCGCAGCCGGGAGGCGGACTCGTCGACCAGGTCGATGGCCTTGTCCGGCAGGAAGCGGGAGGTGATGTACCGGTCGGACAGGGTGGCGGCGGCCACCAGCGCGCTGTCCGCGATCTGCACCTTGTGATGCGCCTCGTACCGCCCCTTGAGCCCGCGCAGGATGGCGATGGTGTCCTCGACGGTGGGCTCGGCGACCAGCACCTGCTGGAACCGCCGCTCCAGGGCGGGGTCCTTCTCGATCCGCTCCCGGTACTCGTCCAGGGTCGTGGCGCCCACCATCCGCAGCTCACCGCGGGCCAGCATGGGCTTGAGCATGTTGCCCGCGTCCATGGCGGAGTCCCCGCCGGCGCCGGCGCCCACGACCGTGTGCAGCTCGTCGATGAAGGTGATGATCTGTCCGTCGGAGCCCTTGATCTCGGCGAGTACGGCCTTCAGCCGCTCCTCGAACTCTCCGCGGTACTTCGCCCCGGCGACCATGGCCCCGAGGTCCAGCGCGACGAGCCGCTTGTCCTTCAGCGACTCGGGCACGTCGCCCTTGACGATCCGCTGGGCGAGTCCCTCGACGACGGCGGTCTTGCCGACGCCGGGCTCCCCGATGAGGACGGGGTTGTTCTTCGTCCTCCGGCTGAGCACCTGCACGACCCGCCGGATCTCCTGGTCCCGTCCGATGACCGGGTCCAGCCGGCCCTCACGGGCGGCGGCGGTGAAGTCGGTGCCGAACTTCTCCAGGGCCTTGTACTGGCCCTCGGGGTCGGCGGTGGTCACGCGGCGTCCTCCCCTGGACTTCTGGAAGGCGTCCTGCAGCTTCTTCGCATCGGCGCCCTGCCGTTTGAGCACCTCGCCGGCCGGGCCGCCGTTCGCGGCGATGCCGAGGAGCAGGTGCTCGGTGGACAGGTACTCGTCGCCGAGGTCCTTCGCGCGCTCTCCGGCGTCGGCGATCACGGCCAGCAGTTCGCGGTTGGGCTGCGGGGGCGCGACGGTGGACCCGGTCACGCTGGGCAGCCCGGCGAGAATCCGCTCGGCGCCGGAGCGCACGGCCGCCTGGTCGGCCTCCACGGCCGCGAGCAGATCGGTGATGTTCTCGTTGTCCTGGCCCTGGAGCAGAGCCAGCAGCAGGTGAGCAGGGGTGAGGTCCGGGTGCCCCTCGGTCACGGCGCGGTTGCTCGCCGTGTTGATCGCGTCCCGGCTCCTGTTGGTCAGCTCGGCGTCCACGTTGTCCGTTCTCCTCCTCGGCCACACACTCTTCCACTGCTGACTTAACCAGCGTACACAAAGTTGAGTCTATTCCGCTCAAGGTTCAGAAGGGAGCCCTCCGGCGCTAGGTTGCGCCCATGACGAGGCACTCCGTGGACCCGGTTTCCCCCGACGAGCCGTACCTCGCCTTCTGGCGCGAACGGCATCTGTGCACCCTGACGACCCTGCGCCCCGACGGCAGCCCGCACGTCGTACCGGTGGGGGTGACGTACGACGCCGGGGCCGGGCTGGCGAGGGTGATCACCAACGGCACGAGCACGAAGGTCAGGCATGTGCGCGCGGCCGGACCCGAGGGCGCCCGGGTGGCGGTGTGCCAGGTGGACGGCCGGCGCTGGGCGACGCTGGAGGGGCGGGCCCGCGTACGGACCGAACCGGACCGGGTGGCGGAGGCGGTACGGCGCTACGCGGAGCGCTACGAGCGGATGCCGAGGCCGAATCCGGCCCGTGTGGTGATCGAGATCGAGGTCGAGCGGGTGCTGGGCCACGGATGACTATTTCCGGCCACCGCGAAACTGCTCCCATACCTCGAGATGTCCACGCAAAACTGCAGCGGGGGGGGAGGGGGGGGGGGGGGGGGGGGGAGGGGGGGGGGGGGGGGAGGGGGGGGGGGGGAGGGGGGAAAAACGGAGAAGAAAAAAAAAAGGAGAACACACCAAGCTGCCAG
>NZ_JBVHSK010000026.1:0-55652 GCF_055566415.1 Streptomyces sp. NPDC027663
CCCGCGGAGCGGGTCCCATGGCGCTGCGCGCCATGCAAGCGAACACCCGCGCTGCGCGCGGTTGTTGCGCTCCCGCTCCGCGGGAGCGCCTGCTGACCGCTGCGCGGTCAGCACACCCGGGTTGCTGCGCAACCCGGGTGACGCTCCGTCCGCTGCGCTCCCGGAGCGGCGGGGGCCGCGCCCCCACACGGTGCCTCCGCTGCGCTCCGGTCACCGGTTATGGCGCAGCGCCATAAAGGCCGGGCCCCGCTGCGCGGGTCAGGCCAACGGGCCTGCGGCCCGAGCGGCAGCGAGGGTTGGGGGTGGTGACTTCGGCCGGCTTCTGCGGCTGAAGTGCTTGGTCAACGTCTGCGGGACCGGGTACTGCCGATTCCCGCGTGGAGGGCTGGTGCAGTCGGTCCCAGGAGTATGACGTTGACTGGCGAGAACGTGTGCTTGGTGTCTCTGCCGCGTTAATGAGGAACGCGATGAAACATTACTGCTGCTACCACACTGAGTGTGACGGGATTCTTCACAGGGTGAAGCCCGTATTAGTGCCTGTTCCTGATCCGGACATGGGTGTCTCGTGCCTGCCCCGGATGGCTGGGGTAGGGCGAGATCATGACCAGCCTCTAGGCTGTTCATCGCGGAAGTCCATCGACAGCTCGGAGATGCAATGCCACTGCATTTGCAGTTAGTTGCGATAACGCTTGATTGCCCCGATCCGCTAGCTTTGGCGGCGTTCTATCGGCAGGCCACCGGCCTTGAACTGCACCCGGAGTCGGACGCCAACTTCGCGGGCCTCAATGGTGAGCATGGATTCTTGATCGGTTTTCAACGGGTCGCCGACTATCGGGCTCCGAGCTGGCCTGACCAAATCGTTCCGCAGCAGCTGCACATCTGCTTCAAGATCGACGAGGACTTGAGTGAAACCGAGGCCCGGCTGCTGGAGCTCGGTGCAGGCAAGCCTGATCACCAGCCTCACGGGGACAAAGCGCGTGTTCTCACCGATCCAGCTGGACATCCCTTCTGCATCACTACGCACTGATTGCCCGAAGAGGACCACTGGGAGGGCCTGGGCGTCGAGGAAGTGCCGGCAGCGGCTGTGAACGACTGGGACGGCCGCACCATTGCTTCCCCTCGACGCCCCCGGTCACGTGCCGTGGTGGCCGGAGCCTTGTCCCAACACGAACCTGTTCGCCGTCATGGTCCATGTCCTCGGCGAGTCCAACCGGCATGCCGGGCACGCCGATATCCTGCGCGAGGGCCTCGACGGCCGGACCGGGATGCGCCCCGAACACGAGAAGCAGATCGACGAGCAAGCCTGTGCAGCCTACTGCGCGAAGATCGAGCAGGCCGCCAGGTCGGCCGCACCAATCAAGGCTTAGAGGTTGTCTCACGTGCCTTGATGTTCGTGCGGCACGATGCCGGTCGTGGGATCGCTGACCGGGCCGAAGCCGGTCGTGCGTACTTCTCCGCCGAACCCCTGGCCTGGCTGCGCCAGCTCGGGCTCGTCGCGCGCATCGCGCGGCCCGGCATCGAGTCCGGCGAACGCCTCGGTCGGCACTGCTGGTCGGTACGGTCGCCGGACCGAGCGCCTGCGGTCGACGCCGGCCGCGGTCGGCCTCGCGCTCGCCGGTCGGGCCGCGCCCGCCTGGCGCGCGTCTTCGGCGTGCCCGTGAGTCGCAGCACGGTGCTGCCGCTGGTCGAAGCGTTGCGCGACCCCGAAGTTCCGGCCCGTGGGTGGTCGGCATCGATGAGTATGCGATCCGCAAGGGCGTCACTACAGGACTGTTCTGGTCGACGTCGAAAGCCGGTGTCCACCGGACCTGCTGCCCGATCGGAAGGCATCCAGCCTGGCTGCTCGGCTCGCGAAACGGCCCGGGTGGAGGTGGTCTGCTGCGGTCGGGCACCGTTCTTCGCCGAAGGTGCCACGGCCGGGGCACCGCAGGCGGTGAGCCAGAGCCCGAGGAAGGGACAGCCCGAGCCTCGGCCCGTGATCGTTGCGGTACGGGCTCCCGGTAGCGTCACCGGGGCACCCGCATCGAAGGAGAGCATTTACTCGTGGACCTGGGCATCATCGGGCAGGCTGCCGGACTGTTCGCCGTCACCAACATCGACGACATCCTGATCCTGGCGCTGTTCTTCGCCCAGGGCGCCGGCCACCGCGGCTCCACCCGCCGGATCGTGCTGGGCCAGTACCTGGGCTTCGCCGCGATCCTCGCCGTGGCGGTGGCCGCAGCCTTCGGCGCCACCTTCCTGCCCGAGTCCGCCATCCCCTACCTCGGCCTGCTGCCGCTCGCCCTAGGCCTCAAGGCCGGCTGGCAGGCCTTGAAGGACCACGGTGACGGGGACGAGGTGGACGAACTGTGCAAGGAGGGCGGGCCGAGCCCGCTGGAGGTCGCAGTGGTCACCTTCGCCAACGGCGGCGACAACATCGGCGTCTACGTGCCCGTCTTCGCCACCGCCGGGATCGGCGGGATGAGCGTGTACGCCGCGGTGTTCCTCGTTCTGGTGGCGGTGTGGTGTTTCGCGGGCCGGTTCTTCGCCACCCGACCCGTCATCGCCAGGGTCCTCGCCCGCTGGGGCCACATCCTGCTACCGCTGGTCCTGATCTCCATCGGTCTGCTCATCCTCATCGAGGGCGGCGCCTTCGGGCTGTGACTCGGCCGGCACGTCACCGGGTCAGTTCGACTTTCTCACGACGTCGAGTGCCTCCCGAACTGAAGCTCGTCTGATGCCTGATCACCCATCGGCAACTCGGCTCGTCGTGGTCGCCGTTGTCAGGCGCGAGCCGGCGTACCGGCAGCAGGGGGGCGTGGGTTCGGGGTCAGTCTTGTTCCGGCGTGCCTGAGGGGGTCCATGTCCAGGGCTTCACTGGAGGCGGCGGGCCTTCCAGAGCGCTGCGGAACTTCTCCTTGAGGCTTTTCGGCGGGGCTTCCCGCTCTTCTTGTGCATGCATGAGCTGGGCTGTGGTCACCCGTACGTGGCAGTTGCGGTGACGCTGCCTCACGAGGACTATCCAGGCACCGTCTCGGGTGAGGAAGGCATGCCGGGCGGGCTCGTCTCCTGGCTGCATGTGCCGGGCCAGTACGCCTGGCACGTAGTGCAGGGCCGCATCCTCGGCCGCTGCGGCCGCCTCCGCCTCGTCCTGGCCGATGTGATGTGTGGCCACCAGCATCCACCGGTGCAGCCTCAGTTCCACGCCGTCGGGGCGCTCAGTTGTCCGGGTGTCCTCTTCGATGAGGACGTACCACTGGGCAGTCATGGCCGGCGTCTACCTGTCTTCCGGAGCCTGGCGGCCCCCTCTTGTGATGCAGCATGCGGGTAGCAGCAACGGCCCCCGAGACTGAAAAATTATCATGCCGTGCAGCTTCTGCTCGGTGCTGCTTCATTTGGGGGATGGCGATAGACTATGGAAAGGAGAGAGGCCATCGTCCGGGACAACTGGAGCCGTTATCGCCGCAGCCGCTGGCTCGGGCCCATACGGCGACTGGGGTTTCGTTCTGGCCAATGCGTGGTCAACTCTCGCTGTATGACGGCAGTTTGTCCCGTGGCGTCGCATCCGACAGACAGCAGAAGGCTGACCGGAATGGCAGTGAAGCAGCTCCGCCCGCATCAACGTGAAGCCGTTGACGCGGTACTCCGCGCTCTCGAATTTCCTGCAAGATCGACGGCGACCGAGCGGGGACTGCGGGCGCAGGTGGTCATGGCGACCGGGACCGGTAAGACGCTCGTCGCCGTGCGCAGCGCGGAAGAACTCCGAGCCGGCCGTGTGCTGGTGCTCGTGCCCTCGTTGGACCTGCTCACACAGACCGAGGCCGCCTGGCGTGAGGGAGGGCGCAGCGGGCCGGTGATCGGGGTCTCCTCCCTGCGCGGGGACGAGGCGAGCTTCCCCAACACCACCAACGTGGAGGAGTTGGTGGCCTGGGTGCGGCCGTTCGACAAGGTCACCGTGTTCGCCACGTACGCCTCTCTCGGGCTCGGCACGCTCGAGCGCGCCCATGCCGCGGGCCTTCCGGGCTGGGATCTGATCGTGGTGGACGAGGCTCACAGGTGCTCGGGCCGGATCGGGAAGCCGTGGGCGGTCGTCCACGACAACACGCGTATCCCCGCGTTGCGCCGGCTGTACATGACCGCCACGCCGCGATTGTGGCAGCTGGACGAGGACGCGGAGGCTGCACCGGGCGCGCCGGGTGAGCTGGTGGCGAGCATGGAAGACGACCCTCTCGGGCCGTTCGGCGGCAGGGCGTTCACTTTGACGCTCTCGGATGCCATCGACCGGGGGATCTGTGCGCCGTACCAGGTGGTGTGCGTCGATGTCACCGACACTCAGCTCCAGGCCGCCCTGCTCCTGGGCGCTGAGGGCCGCTCGGACGAGGTGCGTGGGGCGCGGCTCGCGGCCCTGCAGACCGCCCTGGTGAAGGCGTCGGCCGAGGAGGGTTTCCGGCGCACACTCGTCTTCCACCACGTCGTCAAAGAAGCCGAAGCCTTCGCGGCCGGCCTGCCCGACGTCGCCGAGCGGCTGCACGCTACCGACCCTGGGCTGTACCCCAGGACGATCTGGGCCGACTGGCTGTGCGGCGAGCACAAGCCGGGCCACCGGCGCCGTGTGCTGGGTGAGTTCGCCGACGGGATCGCCGCGGACGGCACGGTCGTGGAGAAGGGCTACCTGGGGTCGGTGAAGGTGCTGGGCGAGGGCGTCGACATCCGCAACTGTGACTCCGTCTTCTGGGCCGACGTGCGCGGCTCCATGCCCGACCTCGTCCAGGCCGTCGGCCGCGCCCTGCGCATCCGACCCGGCGAGGGCAAGATCGCATCTCTCGTGGTCCCGGTCCTGCTGGGACCCGGAGAAACAGTCGACAACATGCTCACCAGCCGTGCGTTCGCCGGCCTGGCGAAGCTGCTGGAGGCGCTCAGGGCCCACGACACCCGCGTCGTGGAGGCACTCGCCCAGCCACAGGCGCCAAGCCGTGTCACAGGCGTGCAGACCCGCGGAGAGCCGGAGCGCGAAGGAGCCGAGAGCGACCGAAGCGATCGAAGCGGTCGGCTGTCGGTGCCGGCCCGGCAACTGCTCAAGTTCAGCACGCCTCGTGACCCGGCGCAGCTGGCCGCGTTCATCAATCTGCGCGTCCTCGACCCCGAGCACGCGCACTGGCGCCGCGGGATCGAGGCCGCTGCCATCTACACCCGCGAGCATGGCAACCTCCAGGTGCCGTTCACGTACCGCGTGCCCGGCCGCGACGACCAGGCAGTGGATGCCGGGGGATGGCCGGCCCCGTTGGCCGGGTTCCCGCTGGGGCAGTGGATCGCCGACGCCCGCCGCTTCCGCGCCCGCGCGGACATGGACCCCGACCGCATCGAGCAGCTGGACAAGCTCGGCATGGTCTGGTCGCACTACGACGTCGCCTGGGAAGAAGGGCTCGCCGCCGCGCGCGGGTGGGCCGCGGAGAACGGGCACCTGCTCGCACCGCTGGACGCCACCTTCCGCGGCTACAAGGTCGGCATCTGGCTGAAGAACGCGCGGGCCGCCACCCGGAAGGCCGCGGAGATCGAGCAGCGGCGTGCCAAGGGACTGCCGGTTCGGTCGGCGGCCGGGGCGATGTCGCAGAAGCGGCGCGAGCAACTGGAGGACATCGACCCCGCCTGGTGCCCCACCTGGTCCGTCGCATGGCAACGCGCCTTCCACCTCACCCGGCAGCACCTGAAGGCCGGCGGCGAGCTGCCGATGGGGCCGGGCACCGTCGTACACCAAGGCGAAGACCTCGGGCGGTGGGTGCGGTCGGTCAGGCTGGGCTGGGACAGGCTCACGGGCGTACAGCAGTGGATGTGCGAGCAGGTCCTCGGGATCGAGCCCGCGGCCGACGACGAGAAGCCCCGGCCACGGCGCAGCCAGGCCGACAAGTGGGCTACGAACTACGCGGCCGCCAGGCAGTACTACGAGCGCGAGGGCCACCTTCGCGTACCCAGGAGGCACGTAGAGCGAATCGCCGACGCCGGCGGTGACGGCAGTCGCGATGGCGGGAGCGGCGGGGGCCGTGAGGAACGAGCGATCAAACTCGGTACCTGGATCGACAACCAACGCAGCAGAGCCGCGACGCTCTCCCGCGAACGAATCGAACAACTCACCGCCATCGGCATGCGCTGGACCTGATGGGCATCGTCGTGGCTGCCGTCGCCGCGCCATGGGCCATCTGCTGGGGAGGCTCCCCCCTCCATGGCGCCTTCGGCAGCCGGACTCCCCCGAGCTTGAAACGCCGCTGTGCGGGTCCTGCACGCGGGCGTTCTGACGGAAGCGGGTCGAATAGTGTGGACGTAAAATCATTTGACACGAGCCGGAGTGCGGCGCAATGGCCGTGTTCAGCTGCTCCGTGACGCAGGACGCGCTCGTGTGCGGCAGGCATGGAGGTTATCTCTCGGAGAGGCGGATGTGATTTCGTAAACCACGTCCGTGGTGAAAAAGTTGTGTAGTGCATCGATATGCGCCACATCCTGAGGGCCTGCTCCTCGATAGCCGATGCGACATATCTGGATTCACAAGCCGACGGAATAGCGCGGGGGCCACCCCTTCCGGAGCGTGCCTGCCAAGCGGTGCGAGCGGGCATAATGGCCGAAATTCGTATGGCTGGTCCGCGGAGCCCCCTAGATTTATTCCTCGTGCGCGGGTCGCACCGCGCTTCGGACCTGACCGACCCTGCGAGGATCCCCCATGCACATCCGCCTGCTCGACGCCCGGTTCGGCGACCCCGCCTATCGCGGGTACCTCGAAGCGCAGCAGCGCGCCTACTCCCGGCCCGGCTACGAGACGCTGACGAAATACGGAAGCACGGACGCGCGCACCACGCGCGACCCGTTAAGTTATCTCGCGGCATTCGACGAATCGGAAGGCGGCGAGGGTGAAAGGCTGGTCGGTGGAATCCGCATCCATCGAAAGATAGAGGGCCAGCTGCCGTCCGAGATTCACCTCGAGAGCCAGGAGTTCAACCAGGCCCTGGCGGACGAGCTGGCTGCCGGGGAGTCGGCGGCGGAGATCTGCGGCCTCTGGGTGGAGAGCGATTGGAAGGGCCGCCACCTGGGCGCCCTGCTGTGCGTCACCTCCGTCGTGGCGGCACAGCGACTGGGGGCAACCGTGATCTGTGGCAGCTGTCCCCCCGAACGCATCAGGGCGTATGAACGGTGCGGTCTTCGTTTCAGGCGCGACCACCCCCTGCCCGACCGGCCGTTTCCGGGCGTCACGGGGTACTACTCCATCAATCGGGCCGAGGCCATCCGCCACCGCGAGGAGCGGCTGACGGAAGCGACGGCGCTGCTGGACCGCGCCCTGGACCGGGCTCCCTGCATACCCACCGATGTCGCCCGCGCCGCCGCCGAGCGGCTCGGCCTCGGGCTCTTCACCGCCCCGGCCGCTGGAGGCAACCGCACGCTGAGCACCTCACGTTAGGTACGCGATGACCCTCGAAGCACATCTCGACGCCCTCGCCCTGCCTGCGAGCGGTACGGCCCCATGGCGTCCGGAGCTGTACGCACCGGCCGACCCCGAGCAGCGTCTTGCCCTGACGGAGCTCCTCGAACGCGGCGCCGTCGCCTCCGCGCACGACACGCTCGCCGAGCAGCTGGCGGAGCTCCTCACCACCCGGCGGCCCGGTTGGCGGCCGGACCCCGACGAGTTGGCCTCGGCAGTCGCCGACCACCTCGGCGGCGGGCGCCCGGCGGAGTACGGCACATGGGCGTGGTACCCGTGGTCGCGGCAGCTCGTCCACGTCCTGCCGCCGGCCGAGTACCGCGAGCTTCGCCAGTCCCGTAACCGCTACAAGATCACGGCGGAGGAGCAGAGCCTCCTGGCGCACAAGACCGTGGCCGTGATCGGCCTCTCCGTGGGTGCCGCAAGTGCGGTCACCCTCGCCCAGGAAGGCGTGGGCAACCGCTTCCGGCTCGCCGACTTCGACCGCCTCTCCCTCTCGAACATCAACCGGCTCCGCGCCTCGGTCGCCGAGATCGGCCTGCCCAAGGTGGTCATCGCCGCACGGCAGATGTACGAGATCGACCCCTACCTCGACATCTCCGTCTGGCCGGAGGGACTGACCGAGGAGAACACCGACACCTTCCTCGCCGGCGGCGGCCGCGCCGACCTCCTCGTCGAGGAGTGCGACGACATGTACCTCAAGGTCCACGCCCGCGAACGCGCCCGTGCGCTCGGCATTCCCGTCCTGATGGAGGCCAACGAGCGCGGCATGCTGGACGTGGAGCGGTTCGACCGCGAACCGGGCCGTCCTCTTCTGCACGGCCTGCTGAACGGCGCGGCAGCCTCCGGCTTCAAGGCGATGTCGACCCGCGAGAAGCTCCCGTACCTCCTGCGCATCCTGGGAGAGGACGAGCTGTCCGAGCGCCTCGTCCCCTCGCTCGTCGAGGTGGGCAAGACCATTTCCTCATGGCCCCAGCTCGCCTCGGGAGTCGCCCTGGGCGCCGCGCTGGTCACGGATACCGCGCGCCGCCTCCTCCTCGGCCGGTTCACGGCGTCGGGACGGTACTTCGTCGACCTGGACGAGCTGATCCGCGACGGCGCCCAGACCCCGGTGACCTCACCGGCTCCCACGCCCGACCCCACCCCGGAGGCCACCCCGGCTCCCCTGCTCCTGCCCGATGCCGGCAGCGCCACCCTGGGCGAGGAAGGGATCCGCCGCCTGGTCGCACACGGGATCCAGGCGCCGTCCGGCGGCAACAGCCAGCCCTGGCAGTTCGTCGCCCGTGGCGAGGCGGTGGACTGCCGCATCGACCCCGCCCAGCCGGAGACCCTGCTCGACTTCGAAAGGTGCGCCACCCATCTGGCCATCGGCGCGGCGGTGGAGAACATTCACCTCGCGGCCCAGGCTTCGGGCTGGGCCTGCCATGCGCATACCTTCCCCGTCCCGGCCGACCCCGGCCTGGTCTGCCGGCTCACCTTCGCCAGGGCGGCGCACACCCCGCGCCCCGCCCTGTTCGACTGGGTCGAGCACCGCACCACCAACCGCAACCCCGGCCCCGCCCGCCCGCTCGACAGGGCGCACGCCGCCGCACTGGCGGACTGCGCCGCCGAGAGCGGCGCCCGGCTCCACCTCGTCACCGACCGCGCACAGCTGGACGCGATGGGCCGCATCCTGGGCGCGGGCGACCGGCTGCGGATGCTCTCCCCGCAACTGCACCGGGAGATGATGAACGAGCTGCGCTGGGACCCCGAGGAGACGCGGCGCACGCGAGACGGCATCGACATCGCCACGCTCGGCCTCGATGACGTGGACCTCGCGGGTGTCCGGCTGGCCCGGCACTGGTCCAACCTGGCCTTCATCCGCCGGATCGGCGGTGGCGAAGCCTTCGAGGAGGGTGCCGGCAAGGCCATTGCCGCCTCCTCGGCCGTCGGCTGCCTGACCATCCCGGGCACGGGCCCCCGCGCCTTCGTCGACGGCGGCCGTGCGTTGCAACGGCTCTGGCTCACCGCCGCTTCCCTCGGCCTGGGGCTGCAGCCGCACACCTCCCTGCTCTACCTGTTCGCCCGCGCAGAACGCGGCAAGGACGCCGGACTCGACGCCGTGTTCGACGCCGCCGAGACCGACACCCTGCGCAGCCTGCGCACCAGGTTCACCGCCGTGGTCCCCGCCGAGCCGGGCGAGTCCGAACTCATGCTGTTCCGGCTTTCCTACGCGCCGCCGCCGGCCGTCCGCTCCCTGCGCCGCACCGTCGACTCGGTGCTCCGCTTCGCCGGGCCGCCTGAGCGCGGCGGGGCGTGTTCCTGAGCGCTTGACCGGGGCGGAACGGCCGTACGGCCGACGGCGGCGCTTCCGCGCGCGAGGTGGCGCTGGATTCACCCACGCCTCCTCGCGCGGCCATCAGAGTGTGCGGCCGAAGAGGTCCAGCAGCGCAGTCCAGTGCCGTTCGGCGGCGTCCGGGTCGTAGGCGGCGGTGTCGGCTTGTGTGTAGCCGTGGTGGGCGCCGGTGTAGACCTCGCAGACGTGCCGTACGCCGGCCTCGGTGAGGGCCTTTTCGAGGCGGTCGATCTGTTCGGGCGGCAGCGTCTGGTCCTGGTCGGCGTGAGCGAAGTACAGCTCGGCTTTGATGCGGTGGGCGAGAAGGTGCGGGCTGTCAGGTGCGGTCGTGGCCAGGTATGCACCGTGGAAGCCGGCCGCTGCGGCGACCCGGTCCGGGTAGCAGGCGGCGGTGCGCAGGGTCAGGCCGGCGCCCATGCAGTAGCCCGTGATGCCGACCGGCGCGTCCGTGGTCGTGGGTGAGCCGGCCAGCCATCGCAGGTAGGCATCGGCGTCGCGCATCGCCAGCTCGGTCGTGAGCGACTGCACGACGGGCATGATCTGCTGGAAGATCTCCGGGCGCTGCGTCGGGTCGATGAATTCGGGCAGGTCGAACACCGGTGCCGGCCCGTGGCGGTAGAACACGTTGGGAACCAGGACGGTGTAGCCGGCCGAGGCGAGCCGGTCGGCCATCTTCCTGAGGTGCGGACGCAGGCCCAGAGCGTCCATGTAGAACAGCACTGCCGGATGAGTGCCGGTGTCATCGGGGTGAACCAGGTAGGCGTCGGCAGTGCCGTCAGGTGTGGGAATTCCCACCGATGTGCCACGCACGGCGGTCATGTGCAAAACCCTCTGCTTTCCTGGGGTGAGTCGGTCGAGATCTCGAAGATATCGCCGGGTGGTCGGGGTCGGGGCTTCGTGTTCCGGGAGTCGATCCGGTCGCGGATCTGCTCGACCGGAAGGTGGACGCTGCGCACGACTCGTCCCCGCGCCGTGCGGGCGCGGAGCCGGGATCGTGCGAGCGGCTGGATTCAGCTCACCAGTCCCAGCTCCCGTACTGCCCTACGCAACCGACCTCAACCTGGTCGAAGGCATCTGGTCCGTCCTGCGCCGCACCACCACCGCCAACCGGGCCTTCAAGACCCCAGCCGACCTGATCACCGCGATCCGGCACGGCCTCCGCCAACTCCAGTACTGACACAACGTTCTCGACGGCTGCCTCACCGGCACCAGACTCCTCGATTCACCGTGACGACATCACGCATTCAAGGTCAGTGGCCAGGGAAGCGGGTAGTTGTGCGGGTGGGGGTGCGTGATTAGAGTGAACGGCCGTGCTCGGAGTGGTCGGCGGGGGCCGGTTAACCCGGGCCTGAGGGAAAGGAATTCCGTCGTGACCGAGACCGAGAAATCCGCCGTCGATTCCGCGATACCCGACCGAACCGACCGAACCGACCGGCCCGACAGCCCCGGCGAAATCGAGTTACTCGCCTCGCTCAGCCCCGACTTCGACGCCGACCCGTACACCGCCTACGCGCGGCTGCGCGAGCGCGGTCCGGTGCACCAGGTAGTGGCGCCCGACAGGGGGGTGGTGTGGCTCGTGGTCGGGTACGAGGCCGCGCGCGAGGCCTTCACCTCCCCGCAGCTCAGCCGGGACTGGCAGCGCGAGTGGCGGCAGACCGGCTGGCGCCCGCCGTACGCCCTGAACATGCTCGGCAACGCCAACATGCTGATGAGCGACCCGCCCCACCACACCCGGCTGCGGAGCCTGGTGGCGCGGGAGTTCACGGCCCGGCGGGTCGAGGGGATGCGGGAGCGCGTCCAGGAGATCACCGACGAGCTGCTGGACCGCATGACGGCGGACGGAGCGCGCCGCGCCGACCTCATCGACGCGTTCGCCTTCCCGCTCCCCATGACCGTCATCTGCGAACTGCTCGGCGTCCCCGGCCTGGACCGCGCCGCCTTCCGAGCCTGGTCCAACGAGACCCTCGCCCCCACCAGCCCCGAGGCGGAGAAGGAGGCGTACGAGCAGGTCATCCCGTATCTCACGGGGCTCATCGCCGCCAAGCGCGAGAGCCCCGGGGAGGACCTGCTCAGCGCCCTCGTCCACACGGTCGACGAAGGCGGCGACCGGCTCACCGAGGACGAGCTGCTCTCGTTGGCCTTCCTGCTGCTCGTCGCCGGGCACGAGACGACGGTCAACACGATCAGCAACGCGGTGCGCGCGCTCCTCGCGCACCCCGAGCAGCTGGCGGCCGTACGGGCCGATCCGGCGGGGCTGGCGGCGCAGCTGGTGGAGGAGACGCTGCGCTACGACGGGCCGGTGGAGACCACCACGCCGCGCATCGCCCTGGAGGAGACCGAGATCGGCGGTGTACGGGTGCCGCGCGGTGCCATCGTGCTGATCGCCATGGCCGGCGCGGACCATGACCCGGCGCGCTTCCCCGATCCGGAACGCTTCGACGTACGGCGCGAGGCCCGGGGCCATGTCGCCTTCGGATACGGGATCCACCACTGCCTGGGCGCCCCGCTCGCCCGCCTCGAGGCCGAGGTGGCGCTGCGCGCGTTGCTGGAGCGCTGCCCGGACCTGACGGCGGACGGGGAGCAGGGGGAGTGGATCCCTGGGATGCTGCTCCGAGGGGTGCGTAAGCTGCCGGTGCGGTGGTGATACGCCCGCCACGGGCGGGCTGACCGGCGGGTGAGCGGTCGCGGCACGCCGTTCGCGCAGGTCAGCGGGGACGGGGCTCTTCCTCGCCCACCGGCGCGACGGGGCATGGGAGTTCGAGGAGCCGCACTTCCCCGACCAGGCCGTGTACGCCGAGGCCATCCACGCGCGGCACCCGGGCGGGCCCCGGCTGCTCGCCTCCGGGACAGCGCGCACCGGGCCCAGCGTCTTCCACTCCGACGACCTCGGCGCCGGCTGGCAGGAGCCCGAGCGGCCCGCCGTGCGCTTCCCGGAGGCCACCGGGGCCTCGCTCGAGCGGGTGCGGCAGCTGATCCCGGCGCCCGCCGCGGGGCCCGAGGTGGTGTATGCGGGGGCGGAGCCCGCCGCGCTGCGTCTACCGCACGCGGGACGCGGGCGCCAGCTGGCAGCCGCTCACCCGCGGCCTGCCCGACGATGCGCACTTCGGCCCGGTGCTGCGGGACGCGCTGTGCACGGACGACGGCGACCCGGCGGGAATCTACTTCGGCACCCGCAACGGCGAGATCTACGCCAGCGCGGACGACGGCGACGCGCCGAGGCGGGATCCCAGCTCTCGGGCACAAACAGCCGCCAGTCGACGGCCGCCGAGGCGTTGTCGGAGGCCACGTGCAGCGAGATGCCGGCCTGGCAGTTGGTGACCTTGCCCGCGGTGCCGGTGTACTGCCGGGCCACACACGTCGAGGCATCCCCGTCCTTGAGGAAGCCGGTGTCATCGACGGTCAGCGCCGTCGGTTTGATCACCTGCTGCATCCTCCAGGCGAGGCGGGCACGTACATGCGCCGCGTCCCACGGGCTGGTGGTGATGAAATGGGCCAGGGCCTGCCGGTTGCCGTCCTCGCCCAGCCGGGCGGCCATCGGCTCCACCGACTTGCGCCGCCCGTCCAGCAGCAGGCCCCGCAGATGGAGTCCGTGTCGGGGCAGCACTCAGGGCGCTACGCCCGCTGCTACCCGAGGGCACCGCGGCGGGACGGGCCGGGGGCGCAGGAGCCGTAGAACTCAGGCAGGGAGGCCCAGTTCCCGCGCGATCAGCATGCGCTGGACCTCGCTCGTGCCCTCGCCGATCTCCAGGATCTTGGAGTCCCGCCACATCCGCGCCACCGGGTACTCGTTCATGAACCCGTACCCACCATGGATCTGCGTCGCCTCACGCGCGTTGTCCACCGCCACCGTCGAGGAGTACAGCTTCGCCACCGCCGCCTCCTTCTTGAACGACTCCCCCCGCACCAACCGCGACGCCGCATCCCGCCAGCCCACCCGCGCCATGTGCGCCCGCATCTCCATGTCCGCGATCTTGAACTGGATCGCCTGGTAGTCGCCGATCGGGCGCCCGAACGCTCGACGCTCACCCGCGTACTTCACCGACTCGTCCACACACCCCTGCGCCAACCCCGTCGCCAGCGCCGCGATCGCCACCCGCCCCTCGTCCAGGATCCGCAGGAACTGCGCATACCCACGCCCCTCCTCACCCAGCAGATTCCCACCCGGGACCCGCACGTCCGAGAACGACAGTCCATGCGTGTCCGACGAGTTCCAGCCCACCTTTGAGTACGGCGCCGCCACCGTGAAGCCCGGCGTTCCCGACGGCACGATGATCGACGAGATCAGCGGCCGCCCGTCCGGCTTGCGACCCGTCACCGCCGTCACCGTCACCAGACCCGTGATGTCCGTACCCGAGTTGGTGATGAAGCACTTCGACCCGTTGATCACCCACTCACCCGTCGCCTCGTCCCGCACCGCCGTCGTCCGCGTCCCGCCCGCATCCGAACCGCACTCCGGCTCTGTCAGCCCGAACGCCCCCAGCATCTCCCCCGCACACAACTTCGGCAGCCACTGCCGCTTCTGCTCCTCCGTCCCGAAACGGAACACCGGCATCGCACCCAGCGAGACGCCCGCCTCCAGCGTGATCGCCACCGAGGAGTCCACCCGCGCCAGCTCCTCCAACGCGATCCCCAGGGCCAGGTAGTCCCCGCCCATCCCTCCGTACTCCTGCGGGAACGGCAGCCCGAACAGCCCCATTCGTCCCATCTCCCGCACGATCTCGTACGGGAACTCATGGCGCTCGTACAGATCCCCGATCTTCGGGGCCACCACGTCATGGGCGAACTCGGCGACGGTGCGGCGCAGTTCCTCGTGTTCGAGGGTGAGGCGATGGTCCATGGTCTTCGGCGGTCCTTAAGTGAGAGGGCTCGTATACAAGAAGAGCAGGGGGGTCAGTCCGCCATGCGGGTCAGGCCTGCCACTTCCCGGTCAGTCGCGAGGTGGCTTCGCGCACCACGTCCGCCGGCTTGCAGAAGGAGAAGCGCACGAGAGGGTCGATGTGCGGGTTATGTGGGCTGTGGCGGAATGCGGAACAGGGATGGCCGCTACACCCGCGTGCGCGGGAAGGTCCCGGCAGAACCGCGTCCCGTCCAGACAGCCGACTCCTCGTACGTCCACCTGGAGGAAGTACCCGCCTTCGCCGCGATAGGTGCGCAGTCCGGCCTGTTCGAGACCGGTGCGCAGCAGGTCCCTGTGGCGTTGCAGTGTGCTGCACTTTGAACGTCCTGCCCGCGGACGAGACCACCAGGGTGCGCTCCCGCATGCCGGGGACCGAGGCGAGCGAGTGGTGCCTGGCCCCGTCGTACACGAGGTGTTCGTAGACCTCGTCCGTGACGGCGGTCAGTCGGTGGTCCAGGCACACCCGGGCCACGGCGGCGAGTTCCGCATCGGTGAAGACTTTGCCCGTGGGGTTGTGCGGTGAGTTGAGCAGCAGCAACCGGGTGCGCGGGGTGACCGCCGCTCGCAGCGCGGCCTCGTCCAGGCAGAACCGGTCGCCCTCCGTCGCCAGCGGGACGGCGACGAGCCGGGCGCCCGCCAGCGAGGCGGCGGCTTCGTAGGCGTCGTAGCAGGGGTCGAGTGTGAGGACCTCGTCCCCGGGGTTGCACAGTGCCAGCAGGGCCGCTGTGACGGCCTCGGTCGCTCCGGCGGTGACGACGACCTCGCGGTCGGCGTCGTAACGGATTCCGGAGCGACGCAACCGGCTGTCCGCTATCGCCCGCCGCAGCTCGGTCAGGCCCGCTGCGGGCGGGTACTGGTTGTGCCCTTCGGTGATGGCCGCCATGGCGTCGTCCAGGAGGGCGCGGGGGGCGCTCAGCCCGGGTGCCCCCTGGCCCAGGTCGATCGCACCGTACCGCTCGGCGAGCTCGCGGGTCTCGGTAAGGACGGACAGGCGGAAGCTCTGAATGCGATCGGCCCTGCGCAGGCGCGGGCGCGTGGGCGGCAGGGGCTGTGCCGACGGCACTGTGGTGGTGTCCTTACGTTGTATAGGTGAGTTGGTTCTGGTCACTCGTACGATCGGGAGTCATGAACAGGGAGTGGGCACGGGGTGCCCGCTCACAGCCGCAGCAGGATGGTGTCGGGGTCCTCCACGAGTGCGCCCAGTGCGGTGAGGAAGGCCGCGGCCTCGGCGCCATCACACACCCGATGGTCGAACGCGCAGGTGAGCTTCGCAGTGGGCCGTACAACGAGCCGGTCGCCGTCCACGACGTGGGGGCGGGGACAGATGGACCCCACGCCGAGGATCGCCGCTTCAGGGTGGTTGACGACCGGCACGCCCTCGTCCAGGCCGAGCGCGCCGAAGTTGGAGACCGTGAAGGTGGAGCCGGTCAGCTCGCGGGGGGTGAGTGTGCCCACGCGCGCCCCGTCCGCCAGCCGCGCCACCTCCTGGGCGAGCCGCACAGTCGACAGGTCCTGGGCGTCGCGCACCACGGGCACGACCAGGCCGCGCGGTGTGGCCGTGCCAATGCCCAGGTGCACTGCGTCGTACGTACGGACCACGGGGCCGTCCTGAACGTACGTGGCGTTGAGCCTGGGGTGTTCGCGCAGAGTGAGCGTCAGGAGCCGCAGCAGGAGGGCGAAGGGCGTGGCGGCGTTCTCGGCGTCCTGCGCGCGCAGCCTGTCGCGCAGGACGAGCAGGCGGGAGAAGTCGACGACGAGGGAGCAGTGGGCGTCCGGGATCTCCCGGCGTGCACGCTCCATGTGTGCTGCCGTGCGTGCGCGGATGCCGCGCACGGGGATCGAACGTGTCCCGGAGTCGCTCCCGCCGTCCCCGTCAGTCGCCGTGGCGAGGGAAGCCGCCGCCGCGTGGACGTCCGTGCGGGTGATGGTGCCCTCCGGACCCGAGCCGGCGCCCAGCGCGGCCAGGTCCACCCCGAGCCTGCGGGCGAGATGCCGTACGGGCGGCTTGGCGCGGGGGCGCCCGGTGTCGGTCGGCACAGTGGACGGCGAACGGCGGGGAGCGGGGCGTCTGCGGACCGCGCGCCGCCCGGTGTCCGTCCCTGCCCGCGTGCCGTATCCGACGAGCACCGGTCCCGAATCAGCGCCGGTACGGTCGGCGCTGACCGCGCCGACGGGCGTGTCCGGCCCGGCACTCGTGGCCGCACCTGGGTCCTCAGCGAAGCCCAGCCCCCTGCCGGTGCCCGCGGGCGCCCCGCTGTCGATGAAGGTCAGCGGTGTGCCCACCGGCAGGGTCTCTCCCGGCTCGCCGCGCCGCTCCACGACGGTCCCGGCGTACGGGGACGGGATTTCCACCTCGGCCTTGGCCGTCTCCAGTGTGCACAGCGGCTGGTTGACGGTGACGGTGTCGCCCGGCGCCACCAGCCATTCAACGATCGTCGCGTCGAGCAGTCCCTCCCCGAGGTCGGGCACGAGGAACTCCCTGACCGTGCGCTCCGCGGCGTCAGTCATGGCTGTACCCGAAGGACCGGTCGATGGTGTCGAGCAGCCTGTCGACGCCCGGAAGCCATGCCTTCTCCCATCGCGCGGGTGGATATGGTGTGTCGAATCCCGTGACTCTCAGCACGGGAGCCTCCAGGTCCCAGAACAGTTCCTCCTGCACCCTGGCCGCGATTTCCGCTCCCAGCCCCAGCGTGCGCGAGCCCTCGTGCAGCACGACGCAGCGTCCGGTGCGGGCCACCGACGCGGCGATGGTCGCGAAGTCCATGGGGGCCAGGGAGCGCAGGTCGACTACTTCCAGCTCCCAGCCGTGCTCGCGCCGGGCGGTCTCCGCGGCGTCGAGCGCGGTGCCGACGGTGCCGCCGTAGGTGACCACCGTGGCGTCCGTACCGCTGCGGCGGACCAGCGCTTGCCCCAAGCCCGCCGCAGGCGCTTCGGCCGTCGCGTCACCGCTCTGCCAGTAGCGCCGCTTGGGCTCCAGGAAAAGCACCGGGTCGTCACAGTCGATGGACTGCCGGAGCAGGGCATGGGCGTCCGCCGCCGTGGCGGGCGTCACCACCCGCAGCCCCGCGGTGTGCGCCCAGAACGTCTCGGTGGACTCCGAGTGGTGCTCCACCGCGCCGATGCCGCCGAAGGACGGGACGCGCAGCGTCACGGGCACCGAGAGCTGGCCGCGGGTGCGGTTGCGGTACTTGGCCAGGTGGCTGACGATCTGGTCCAGTGCGGGGTAGGTGAATCCGTCGAACTGGATCTCGGGCACCGGCCGCAGTCCCCGCATCGCCATGCCCAGGGCCACTCCGACGATCGCCGACTCGGCGAGCGGCGTGTCGAAGCAGCGCTGCGGGCCGAACTGCTCGGCGAGGCCCTCGGTCACCCGGAAGACTCCGCCCTGGCGAGCCACGTCCTGGCCGAAGACGACGACTCGCTCGTCCTCGGCCATGGCCTCGCGCAGCGCCGTGTTGATCGCTTCCACCATGGTTGCCGCCACGGCTCACTCCTTCTGGGACAGTTCGGCGAGCAGCTGTCCCGACTGCTCCAGCAGGTCCTTCGACGGCTCGTGCAGTACGTGTGCGAACAGCTCCGCGGGCGGCACGTCAGGGGCGTCGAACACGCCCTCTCTCAGCTCGGAGCACATGCGGGTGGCCCGGTCCCTCGCGCGGTCCTCGGTCTCCTCGTGCCACAGGCCCCGGTGGGTGAGGTAGCGCCGGTAGCGGGGCAGGGGGTCGAGCCGCTCCCAGTGGTCGACCTCGTCCTGTGTGCGGTACCGGGTCGGGTCGTCGGAGGTGGTGTGCGGGGCGAGCCGGTAGGTGACCGCCTCGACAAGGGTCGGGCCGCCGCCCGCCCTGGCTCGTGCGGCGGCCTGTGCGGTCACCGCCCGGCAGGCGAGTACGTCGTTGCCGTCGACCCGTACCCCCGGCATGCCGTAGCCGACGGCCTTGTGTGCGAGGGAGGGGGCCCGTGTCTGCTCGGAGAGGGGCACGGAGATCGCCCACTGGTTGTTCTGGATGTAGAACACGCACGGTGCCGCGTTCACGGCGGCGAAGTTCAGCGCCTCGTGCACGTCTCCCTCACTCGTCGCGCCGTCCCCGATGAAGGCGACGGTCAGGGAGTCCTCGCCGAGCCTGGGCGCCGCCATGGCTGCGCCGACGGCGTGCAGGGCGTGCGTGCCGATGGGGATGGACATCGCCGCGCAGGCGTGCTCAGGAAAGCCCCAGCCGCCGTGCCAGGTACCGCGCCACACCGCACCGACCGCGGAGGCGGGAATCCCGCGCATCAGGAACAGCCCGAGCTCGCGGTACTGCGGGAAGAGCCAGTCGTCGCGGCGCAGGGCGGCGGCGCAGCCGACCTGGGCCGCTTCCTGTCCCCTGCACGAGGGGTACAAGGCCAGCTGCCCTTGCCGCTGGAGGTTGACGAACTCCGCGTCCACGGCGCGGGTGACGACCATCCACTCGTACAGTTCGGTCAGTTCCTCCGATGACAGCGTGACGTCGAACTGCGGGTGGTCCACCGGCAGGCCCTCGGGGGTGATGAGGGCGACCGGCTGCGGATCGAAGTCAGCCACCAGCCACAGCCTCCTGGCGTGGCCGGATGATGGCGGGAACGGCACGGACGCCGTTGAGTGCCAGCGAGTGGACCGGTTCGACCTCGTCCCTGGGGACGGCCAGTTCGGCGTCGAAGCGGTCGAAGAACGCCGGGAGCGCTATGTGCGCCTCGAGGCGGGCCAGCGGCGCGCCCACGCAGAAGTGCGGGCCGTGCCCGAAGGACAGGTGACGGGTGTCACGCGCGACGTCGAACGACGCGGCAAGCGGACCGTGTTGGGCGGGGTCGCGCCCCAGAGACACGTACGACATCATTACCGGCTCGCCGGCGCGGATCAGCACTCCCCCGATCTCGATGTCCTGCGCCGGGTACCGGAACGCACCCTGGTTGACCGGCGAGTCCCAGGCCAGCACCGATTCAGTCACCGACTGCCACGACACCTCGCCGGCACGCACCCGCGCCAGCTGCTCGGGGTGGGTCATGAGAGCGAGGAGGGAGTTGGTGAAGAAGTTGATGGTCGTCTGGTGTCCGGCGGTCAGCACCAGAATGAGGGTGTCGATGAGTTCGTCGTGGGTGATGGAACCGCTGGTGTGGTGTTCGACCAGCATGGAGGTAAGGTCGTCGCCAGGATCGGCGGCCTTGCTCGCGGCCAGTTCGGCCATGAAGCGGTAGAGCGCCTCCTCGGTGGCGGTCACCTCCGTCGGCTGTTCGGTGGTGTCGAACAGCGCGTGGCACAGGGAGTGCAGCGGTGCTTGCTGCTCGTCGGGAACGCCGAACAGCTCGCATATCACCCCCATCGGCAACGGGACGGCGAACGCCGTCTTGAGGTCGGTCACCTCGTGCGCGAGCGGGGCGGCGAGCTGGTCCAGTAGGTCGTCGACGATCCGCTGGATCTGCGGCCTCAGTGCCTCGACCCGGCGCGCAGTGAACGCCCGGGACACCAGGTTGCGCAGCCGCCGGTGCTCGGTCCCGTCAGCGGTGCCCATGTACTGGGCGGTGATGATCTTCATCAGGGGCCAGCCTGCGGGGACTTCACCGCGCTGCAGGGCTCCCCAGTTGCCGGCGTTCATCGAGAAGCTCGGGTCCTCAAAGATCTGTTGGGCGATGGCGTGGCGGGTGACCGCCCAGACGGGCACACCGACCACGTCGACCGGTACGACGGGTCCGGCCTCGAACAGCCGCTCAGCTTCCGCTCGGGCGTCGGCGGCGAACGGGTCGAGGGTGAACAGCGGATGGGACAGATCCACGATTTGCTCCTATGAAGAGTGCGGATACCGGTGCGGCCGCGGGTGGGCGCGTGAATGCCCACCCGCGGGTCGGCCATCAGCGGACATGGGGCGTGGTCATCCCAGCGGGGGCCAGGTGAGGACCGCTTCGTTCTGGCTGGTGAACTTGGACATGGGTGCGAACCGGAAGTAGAGGTCGCGCATCCGGGAGGAGATCGGGCCCTCCAGTTGCTCGGTCTCGCTGAGCGCACGGGCCGCGGCGACCAGTGCCTCGGTCCGGGGCCGGCGCTGGCCCTCGTAGCCGCGCAGGGCCGAGGGCAGGTCCGTTGCCTCTCTGAGGTGCTCGGCGAGGACGACGGCGTCCTCGATGGCGAGCGCCGCGCCCTGGCCGAGGCTCACGAGCATCGGGTGCGCCGCGTCCCCGAGCAGGGTCATGCGTCCGGTGCCCCATCGCTGCAGGAACGGGCGGTCCTGGGCGGTGATCCTGACGATCGTCTCCTCGGGGGTGACCCGGATCGCCTCCCGTACCTCGTCGGCCCAGCCGGCGAAGAGGCCGGCGATCTCCTCCTTGCCGGTCCTCCGGCTCGGGGAGGTCCCGGCGGGGACGTTCTTCGTTCCCCACCAGTACGCACGGCCGTGGCCGATGTCGGCGAGGCCGAAGCGCTGGCCCCGCCCCCAGTAGTGGGCGGCGTAGCCCTTGGTCATCCGTGGGTGGCTGAAGGGCACCGTCGCCAGCCAGCACACGTAGTTGCCGGGTCGTGGCCGGTCGGCGCCCGCCACCTGCCGGCGGATCGCGGAGTTGAAGCCGTCCGCGCCGATCAGGATGTCGCCGGCGGCCTTCCGGCCGTCCTCGAAGGTCACCTCGACGCCGTCGTCTCCGGTGACGAACCCCGTGGCGGTGGCGTTCAGTTCGATGGCCTGTTCGCCTCCGATGGCGTCCAGCAGGGTCTGCTGGAGATCGGCCCTGTGAACGGCGTAGTTCGACGCGCCCAGCCGGTCCGCGAGTGCACGGAACGGAAGCGCCCTGATCGGCCGGCCGCGCTTGGTGAGGAACTTCAGCTCGTCGAAGACCTCACCGCGCTTGTCCAGACCGGGGGCGATGTCGATGTCCAGGGAGCGCAACGCCAGGATGGCGTTGGACATCAGGGAGACCGCCGTGGTGCCTGGACGCAGTTCGGGAGCCCGTTCGAAGATCTGTACCTCGACACCGACCCGGCGCAGCGTGGCGGCGGCGGCCAGTCCGCCGATCCCGGCCCCGATGACGAGGGCCTTGTGTGTGGTGTGCCGCGTCATTTCCCACTCCTATCGGCCGGGCGCGGGCCGGGGTGGCCCGCCACCGCTTCTGCGACTTTCCGGGCGATGACGTTCACGTGCGGTTCTTCGAGGAGGACGAGGTGGTCGCCGGGAACGTCCACCACCTGGAGCCGGCCGGTGGTCAGGGCTCCCCAGCCGTTGGTGGGGTCCTCGTGCAGGGTTCGTGCGGCTCGGTGCATCGGCCGGAGGATGTCCGGCAGTTCCGCGGTGGCGCGCAGCAGCACCAGGTCCTCGTCGCCCGGTGCGGGCTGGTAGGAGAGGATCGCCTGCCAGTGCGCCTTGAACATCGCGAACAGGCGGCGCACGGTGGTGCGTGAACTGCCCGCGGGCAGTACGCCTGCCTGTGTGGCGTGTTCGACGATGAAGCCGAACTGGGCCTCCTCGTCCAGTCCGTCCGGCAGTGAGATCACCGGCGCGGTCGCGTCGCGTCCCGCCCACAGCAGCTCCCAGAAGAACCACTCCAGCAGCGAGTGGTCGGCGACATCGGGCCGCTCTGCCTGCTCGACGAAGATCGGGTCGATCAGCACGGTGCCCTGGAGGGCTTCCGGATCGGTGCGCCGCAGCTGACGCGCCATCTCGAAGGCGATGAAGCCGCCGAACGACCAGCCGCCGATGACGTACGGGCCGTCGGGGCACGCCCGGCGGATCGCCTTCAGATAGCTGTCGGCCAGCTCGGGGACGGAGCTGAGCGGTTGCGTGCCGGGGACGGTTCCGGCAGCCTGCAGCGCGTAGACGGGCTGGTCTTCGGGCAGGTGGCGGGCGAGGCGTACGTAGCACAGCACGTGGCCGCCGAGCGGGTGGACCAGGAACAGTGGTGGCTTGCTGCCTTGGGTGCGGATCGGCACGACGGGGTCGAACTCGGCCGCCGCGTCCCCGGCCCGCATGCGTTCCGCGAGCCCGGCCACGGTCGGCGCCGCGACGAACGCGGAGAGCGGGACGCTCACGCCGTACCGCTTCTCGATCGTCATCACCAGCCGCATCGCGGTCAGCGAGGTACCGCCGATGTCGAAGAAGTTGTCCCGCACCCCGACGGTGGGCAGTTCCAGCAGTTCCGACAGGATGCCCACCAGCGCCTTCTCGTGCTCGTCGCGCGGCGGGGCGGCGTCGGCGGCCGGCACGGCGAGCGGCATACGGCGCAGCAGCGCGTCGTCCCGCTTGCCGCTGGGCGTCAGGGGCAAGCGCGGCAGCCACTGCAGGTGCGAGGGCACCATGTAGTCGGGCAGCACCGTGCGCAGGCGGGTCCGTACCTCGTCCAGGTCCACGGCCGCCGCGTCCCCGACGAGGAACGCCGCGAGGAACGCGTCGCCGCCTTCCCGGCGCCGGGCCACCACCGCGGCCTCGCGGATGCCGGGCTGCTCCTCGGCGAGTTTGGCGATCGCGATCTCCACCTCGGCGAGTTCGACCCGGAAGCCGCGCACCTTCACCTGGGAGTCGGCGCGGCCGAGCCACACGAGGTTTCCGTCGGGCATGACCCTGGCCAGGTCTCCGGTGCGGTAGAGGCGGGCGCCCGGTTCGCCGGAGGGATGCGGTACGAAGCGCTGCTCGGTGAGGTCGGGCCGGTTGCGGTAACCGTGGGCCAGGCAGACCCCGCCGACGTAGATCTCCCCCTTCGCGCCCGGCGGCACCGGCCGCATCAGCCCGTCGAGCAGGTGGATCTCGATCCCGTCGATCGGTGTGCCGATGGGTGGCAGGTCGGGGAAGCCGGCGGGGTCGCCGGTCATCGTGTGATGGGTGAGCAGATGCGTCTCGGTCGGCCCGTACTGGTTCTCCAGCACGGTGCCCGGCAGTGCGGCGCAGAACCGCCGGATCTCGTCGGTGAGGCGCAGCTGCTCGCCGGAGGAGATCACGACCCGCAGCGCGCGGGGCCGGATGCCGAGTGCCTGGGAGGTCTCCGCGAGCTGCTGGAGCGCGACGCACGGCATGAAGGCCCGCTCCACCTCCTCGCGGTCCAGCAGACGCAGCAGCGCCGGCATGTCGCGCCGCTCCTCCTCGGAGAGCAGCTGCAGGGTGCCGCCGCCGCACAGGGTGGAGTAGATCTCCTGGAACGCGACGTCGAAGCTCAGCGGAGCGAACTGAAGGGTCTTGCCGCCCGCCGCGCCGCTGGCGGAGGGGATCTGCCACTGCATGTAGTTGGCGAGGACCCGGTGCGGGAGTTCGACGCCCTTGGGCTCGCCGCTGGATCCGGAGGTGAACAGCAGGTAGGCGACGGTCTCGCCGGTGATGTCCGGCAGTTCCGGGCCGCCGGGTTCCGGCTCGGCGGCGAGCAGGTCGTCCACGGACAGCAGCCGGGAGGAGTCCTCGAAGAGGTGCGCGTGCGTCTTGTGCGTGATGATCCGCAACGGGTCGGCCTGGGTGACCATCGCCGCGAGCCTGCCCGGCGGATAGCTGACGTCGAGCGGGACGCAGGTGGCGCCGGCCTTCCCGACGCCGAGCACGGTGGCCAGCGTTTCGGGTGAACGGTCCATGGCGATGCCGACGGTCGATCCGGGCCGGGCTCCGGCGCCGATCAGGCCGCGGGCTATCCGGTCGGCGGCCTCGTCGAGCTGGGCGTACGTCCACTGCCGTGATCCGCAGGAGACGGCCACCGCGTCCGGAGTCCGCGCGACGTGTTCGTCGATGCGCCGGATGACGTTCTCGGGCGTGTCCTTGCCGGTGCCGGGGGCGGAGCCGGCCCGCAGTGCCGCTTCGGCCCGCGGATCGCACAGGAAGGCGAAGTCCACGTCCGCGTCGGGGTGTTCGGTCATCCGCTCCAGGACGGCGAGATACGTCCGGCCGATGCTCTGCGCCTGTGACCGGGAGAAGGTGCGTCCGTCGCAGTCCATGCGCAGCCAGAGCCGTTCGTCCACCGGGTCGACCACCGCGTTGACCAGGAGCTTGAAGTTCGTCTCCTCCCAGGTCCTGAAGTCGGTCAGCGCCATGCCGGTGTCCTCGAAGAGCGAGGTGAGGACGTGCAGGTGGACGTAGTTGAAGGCCGTCTCGAAGATGACGTCCCCGCCCCGGTCCTCCTGGATCGCGCTGAGCGGGTAGTGCCGGTGCGGATGGCTGTCGCGCTCCTGCTGGTAGACCTCGCGCGCCGAGTCCAGCCAGGTACGCGGCTGGGTGTCGAGGCGCAGCGGCAGCGTCTCGAGGAAGAGTCCGGTGATCCGTTCGGCGCCGGCCTGCTCCGGCCGGCCGCCGGTGACCAGGCCGGTGGTGATGTCCCGTGTGTCGGAGAACAGGCGCAGGGTCAGGCAGTGCGCCGCGAGCAGCAGGGATTTGACCGGCAGGCCGTGGGCGCGTGCGAGGAGGCGCACCTTGGTGCCGAGGCCGTCCGGCAGTTCCACGTGGTGGACGATGAGTTCCTCGTCGCCTGCGGGCTCGTACGGCCGGAATCCGTCGAGCTGGACCAGTTCGGCGCCGGCGAGCAGCCGTTGCCAGTAGCGCCTGGTGGGCTCGGAGGCGAGGGCTCGCCGTTCCTCGCGCACGTAGAGGGCGGGGGACGGCAGCTGTCCGGACGGGACGGCGGCGACGGGCTGTCCGGCGTTGTGGAGGAAGTCCTGGAGCAGTTCGCGGACGAGGGTGGCCACGCTCCAGCCGTCCAGGATCGCGTGGTGGAAGCTGAACACCAGTTCCACGGAGCCGTTCAGGACGTGCGCGCGGAACAGGTACAGCGGCGGGCGGTCCAGCCGGTACTCGTGGTACCGCCTTTCTTGGACGTGCCGGTCGACCTCGGCCTGTGCCTCCTGGTCGCCGAGGTGGCGCAGGTCCACGATCTGCAGTCCGCCGTCGGCCTCCCGGTGGACGAGTTGCAGGGGTTCGGAGTATCCGCCCAGGTCGAATGCGGAGCGCAGGACCGGGTGGCGCCGGACCAGGCTGTCGAAGGCGCGGCGCAGCGCTTCCTCGTTCCAGACCGTCTTGAGGGAGTAGCGGAAGACGTCGTGGTAGACGGCCGTCCTCTCGCGTTCCCGGCTGTGGTAGAGCAGACCGAGGTGCAGCCGTGTCGCCGGATAGGCGTCCGCCAGGCCGGTCAGCCGCGCGCGGTCGACTCCGGACACCAGTGCGAACGGCTCCAGCGGGGCGTCCTGCCCGTCCGTCGGCGCGGTGGTCGCGGCCGCGGCGAGTCCCGCCACGGTGGGGTTGCGGACCATGTCGGCCAGGGTGAAGTGGACGCCCGCGCGCCGTGCCTCGGCCTGGATGCGGAGCATCATGATCGAGTCGCCGCCCAGGGAGTAGTAGTCCTGGTCGACGCCGATCACGTCGGTTTCGAGGACGGCCGACCAGGCCGCGGCGATCTTCGCCTCGGTCTCGTTGGCCGGCGCCGCGGTCTTGGTGTCCGTCTCCACGGCGGGAGCGGGCAGCCGCCGCCGGTCGGCCTTGCCGTTGGCGGTGAGCGGGATCCGGTCGATCCGTACGAAGAACGCCGGGATCATGAACTCCGGCAGCGACTCGAGGAGCCGGGCCCGGAGGTCCGCGAGCGGCACTTCTTCGTCCGCGACGTAGTAGCCCACCAGGTGGACGCCGCGGGCCGGTGTGTTCCGGTCCACGACGATGGCGTCCCGGACGCCCGGGAAGGCCGCCAGGCGGTCGCGTACCTCGCCCAGCTCCACCCGGTTTCCCCGGATCTTGACCTGGTCGTCCAGACGGCCCAGGTATTCGAGGGTGCCGTCGGCGAGCCATCGCGCCCGGTCCCCGGTCCGGTACATCCGGCCGCCGGGTGTGAACGGGTCGGGCACGAACACCGCCGAGTCCAGTTCGGGCCGGTCCAGGTAGCCGCGGGCCACGCCCACGCCCGCGATGCACAGTTCACCGGGCACCCCGGTGGGCTGCAGGTCGCCGTGTGCCCCGACCACGTAGAGGCGGATGTTGTCGATCGGCCGCCCGATCGGTATCCGCCGTACCGTCCCGGCCGCGTCGTCCGGGCAGTCGTGGTACGTGACGTCGACCGTGGCCTCGGTCGGTCCGTAGAGGTTGACCAGCCGGGGTGCCGGGGCGCCGGCCGCGGCGAAGACCCGGTTGAAGCGGTTCACCTGAGCGGGTGTCAGTGCCTCGCCGCTGCAGAACACCAGGCGCAGGGACGCGATGTCGTCCAGGAGCGCCGGAGTCTCTTCGAGCAGGTCGAGGAAGGGTCCGAGCATCGAGGGCACGAAGTGGGCCACGCTCACCCGGTGTGCCTTGACCGTCTCGAGGATGACCCCGGGGTCCCGCTCGCCCCGGGGCGGGAGCAGCGCGAGTCCGGCGCCGGTGATCGCCCACCAGAACAGCTCCCACACGGAGACGTCGAAGGTCACCGGTGTCTTCTGGAGGAGGACGTCGCCGCCGCCGACCGGGTAGCCGCGCTGCATCCATTCCAGCCGGTTCACCACGGAGCGGTGCTCGACCTGCACGCCCTTGGGCCGTCCGGTGGAGCCCGAGGTGTAGATGACGTACGCGAGGTCACGGGGGCCGCCGGCGGGTCCGGGCGGCGCGGGCGCGGCCTGCGCGGTGGTGTCCAGGCGCCGTACGGGTACCGCATCGCCGACCAGGGAAGCGGACACGGTGCTGCCCAGCAGCACGGACTTCGCCCCGCTGTCGGCCAGCAGGAACCTGACCCGTTCCGTGGGGTGGCTCGGGTCGACCGGTACGTACGCGCCGCCTGCCTTGAGCACCCCGAGGACGGCCGCGATCAGCTGCGGGCCGCGCTCGGCCACCACGGCCACCCGGTCGCCGGCGGTCACGCCGTCGCCGCGCAGCTGGTGCGCGACGTGGTTCGCCCAGGCGTCCAGCTGCGCGAAGGTCAACGACCGGTCGGGGTCGTCCGTGACGACGGCCGGCCGGTCGGGTGTCCTGGCCGCCTGCTGCTCGAAGAGCGCGTGGACCGTGGTGTCCTCGGAGTAGCCGGTCACCGGGCCGCTGCCCGTGGCGATCAGGGCGGCGCGCTCGGCGTCGCCGATCATGGGGATCTCCGACAGCGGGCGGTCCGCCTGGGCGAGGGTGCCCTTGAGGATCGCCTCGATGTGGGTGGCCACCGATGCGATGGGGAAATCCGCGTCGAAGACGTCGAGGGCGTAGTCCATGTCGACCAGGACGTCGCTGACGTCGTCCAGTTCGTTGACGACGACGGCCAGTACGTCGTCGTCGTGGGCGCGGGCCTGTACGACGGTCTCGTACGCCACGCCCTGTACGTCGAGCGGGCTGGGCCAGCGCAGGTAGGCGATGGTGGTGTCGAACAGCCGCTTGGGGCCGCTGTCCTGGAGCGGTACCGAGCGCAGCAGGTCTCCCAGTGAGAATCGCTCGTGGGATTTGAGTGCCCGGGTGGCGGTCTGCACCCCGGCGACCAGTTCGCTCATCGTGCGGTTCGCGTCGGGAGTCACCCGCAGCGGCAGGGTGTTGGCGAAGTGGCCGACGGTCTGTTTCTGCCCGGCGGTGGGCCGGTTCAGCAGCGGCACGCCCAGAACGACCTCGTCGCTGCCGTGGATCCGGGAGAGGTAGACGGCGAAGGCGCCGGCGACGTACGCGAAGACCGAATGCCCGCGCTCGCGTATGCGTTCGATGAGGGAGCGTTCGAGCAGGAAGCTGTGGCGGGCGCTCTGCCGTGAGCCGGCCGGCGCGGCGCGGTGGAAGAAGGCCGGGGCGACGCCCGTCAACTGCTCCTGGAAGAACGCCCGGTCCTGCTCGTGGTCGTCCGAACCCCGGTAGCGGCGTTCTTCGTCGACGAAGTCCAGGTACGACGGTGTGGGCCGGTCATCGAAGCGCCCGGTCCGCCGTACCTGGTCGTACTCGGCGCGGACCTGGGACATGAACAGGTTCAGGCCCCAGGCGTCGGCGACGATGTGATGCACCTTGACGTAGGCGTGGACGACGTCCTCGCGCTCCTTGAGGACCGCGATCGTGAACAACCGACGGCGCTCCACCTCGAACGGGACGTCGAACGCATCCTTGATCCACGCCTCACAGGCCGCGCGGGGCGCGGGCGTTCCCGAGAGGTCGATCGTCGGGATGTCGAACGACTCGTGCTCGGCCCACTGGCGCGGGGTTCCGTCCTCCGGGTCGATCCGGAGCTGGAACGCGTCGTTGCGGTCGGCCGCACGGCGCAGGCACTCCTTGAGCAGGTCGACGTCAACCTCACCGGTGAACCGGTCGGTGATGAAGCAGTTGAACTGCGGGAGGTCCGGGAAGAGGGAGTTCGCTGCCCAGATGTCCTGCTGATAGGCCGTGAGGGAGTTGCGCCCCCGGAGTTTCACGATCGCTCCATTTTTCTCGGCGGTTGCCTTCGGTGTCCGAGCTGTACGAATGCCTCAGCGAGCGTTCTCCGCGGCGATGGTGCTGCCGTGGTACCAGGGGTTTCCGGCCGCCTCGGAAATGAGATTGCGTGACTCCGTCTCCCTCGCCTTTCCGAGATCGAGGGTCAGGTACTGGACGAATTCCAGCGCGGTGAAGTACTGGCGCATGAAAGTGGGCTGGTCGAGCTCGATCTCGGTCACGGTGACGTTCGCGTTCTGCGGGATCGGCGCGGTCAGCAGCGACACCAGGTTCTTGCGCTTGGCCCGGGTGTAGTCGTCATCCTCCGGGTCGGAGAAGATGAGAATGCTGTGCCTGCGTTCGGGGTCGGTGAGCGTGGCCACCTCGCTGTGGCAGAACTCGTGGAAGTAGTTCCGCGTCGCCGGCACCATGGCGATCTCGTTGAAGTGCATCTTGGCGAGCTTGAGCAGGCTCTCGTGCCACTTGGGCGACCCGAGCATGATGATGTTGGCGTTCTCGCTCCGGGCGGCGGCATCGGCGGCCAGCTCACGCAGGGCCGGTGTGAAGTCGGTTTCCAGCGTCTTGGCCAGGGCGCGGACCTCGGGACCGTGGTCCGCGTCGAGGAGCCCGAGTTTCAGGAACATGTCGACCAGAATCGAGAAGTACTGGCCGACGTGAAACAGCGGGTATTCGCGGTCCGGCTTGCTCAGTGTCCAGCGGGCGATGGACACCCCGTTCTCCTCGCCCAGCTCGCCGAGCCGGCCGCCGGAGGTGAGCAGCAGGACCCGATCGTGCATCCGGCGCAGCGAATGGAAGGCGCGGATCGGCTCGTTGGAGTGGCCGCTGTACGAACTCAGGATGATGAGCGTCCGGTCGTCCTCGATCACGGAGCGCGGAATCAGGTACTCGAAGTCGTAGTCGTTGAAGACATGAACTTCGAGGTCGCTCCTGATCGAGTTGAAGAAGACCCTGATCACGTCCGACACGATGGCCGAGCAGCCCATTCCGCTGAACACGATGCGGGTGAACCGGCCGTCCCGCATTTGTTTCACGAGATCATCCGATATGCCGGATATATCGTACTCGTCCGACTTCGTGAAGCCGGAGCGGTACTCCTGCTCCAAGAATTCCTGGTAGCGCTCAAGGCGTGACCGCATGACCTTGTCCCTCTTCCTCATGGCTGGTGATGTCAGAAGGTGATGATTCGTGATCTTCAGGTGATCGCCGAATCCATCACCACATGAACTGGCCGCCGTCCACGATCAGCTTCTGGCCCGTGATGTAGGCGGCGCCTTCGCCCACCAGGAATTCCAACGCGTCCGCCATCTCGTCGGTGGCGCCGATCCTGCGCTGCGGAATCTCGTCCAGCAGTGCATTCATGTATTCCGGCTCGGCCACGCGGTAACGGGTCCGCATTTCCTCGGTGTCAATCATCCCCGGGATGAGGCAGTTCACCCGGATGTTCGGCGCGAGTTCCATGGCCAGACACTTGGTCAGGTGGAGCAGGCCCGCTTTGCTCGAACAGTAATTGGCACCGTTCAGGCGGGGGCGGATCGCCGTGGTCGCACCGAGGTTGACGATGGAGCCGCCGCCGGCCTCCAACATGTGCGGGGCGAACGCCCGGGTCAGGTAGAAGGGCCCCGAGAGATTGGTGTCCAGTACCCGGCGCCAGTCCGAGTCGGAGATCTCGAGAACCGGCCGGTCGATGTTCAGCCCGGCATTGTTGACCAGCACCTGCGGGATTCCGTGCTCGGCGCGCACGAGTTCGGCCAACTGTGCCACGTCGTCGGGGTCGGATATGTCCGACCGGACGACTGACAGGCCCTTCTGAATCTCACGCAGGGCTTGGTTCGCGGACTCCTCGTCACTGCGAAACGTCGCGACCACCCGATATCCGATCCGGGTGAGCCTGTGACTGAATGCGAGTCCGATGCCCTTGGTTCCGCCGGTGACAACAGCTAACTTGTCCGGTGATTTCACACTAGCCCCCGTTGCATTTACAACAACTTACGTTCGAGCTTCCCTGTCCGCCACTGCCGCGGCGAGCCGCCAGGGCAAGCCGCTCTGAGTGAGCCGCTCAGGAAAGCCGCTTCTGAGCGAGCCGCCCGGGCAAGCCGCTTCCGAGCGGGGCGCCCTGGGCAAGCCGCTTCGATCGAGCGGGCCCGTCCGACGATGCCTTCCGGGAAACGAGCGCAGAGCGCTCCTGGCGCCCGGCACGAACGGTGCCGGGTGGGCGATCGGGCGGAGCGGGCACCGTTCCGGCATCGACAGGGCACGCCGCGGACGCTTCAGACCGCCGTGCGATCCTCGCGGCGCAGTTCCCGCCGGTGTCGTCGTGGCAGGTCAGGTGGACGGCGCCGAACATGAAGACCGACGGAGCATCCGGCACCCGGCAGAAAGACGTGCCCGCCCGGCCGGCCGTCGTCCCAGTGCCCTGGCTGCCGACGACTCAGCCGGCCACCGGCTTGCGGGCGCGGAGGATGACGTCGAACCGCCCGGGATACTGACGGTCCATCGGCTCGAAGCCCGCTTCGGTGTACCACCGCTCGAACTCCTGCGGCGTGTAGATGCGGCCTTCGGGCGACGCGACCGTCTGGAGGTACGCCGACATGAACGCGGCGTGGGCGGGACCGGTCTCGTCGTCGTCCTGGGCGCAGGCGACGATCACCAGGTGACCGCCGGGTTCCAGGGCCCGGAAGCTCTTCGCGAAGAGGTCGCGGACCTGCTGCGGGGACCAGATCTCGAGGAACCGGGAGAACACGACGCAGTCGTGCTGGGAGGTGGGGAACTCGTCCTGCATGACGTCGGTTCCGACCGCGCGGACCCGCTCGGACAGGCCGGCCTCGGCGATCCGGTCGTTCGCCATCTTCGCCACGTTCGGCAGTTCGAGGATGGTCGCCTGGAGGTCGGGCCATTGCTGAGCGAAGCCGATGGCGTTGGTCCCGGTTCCCCCGCCGACGTCCAGGACGTGCTGGTACGACGAGAAGTCCACGGCGTTGACGAGGTCCTCCACCACCGAGCGGCTCTGGTGCTCCATCATGGCGGTGAAGACCTTCTCGAGGTTCTCGTCCTCGGCGAGGCGCTCGTAGAGAGTGGTCGCCGTGGATCCGGCGAGCAGCTCGCGATGCAGCCCCAAGTTTTCGTTGTTCACGAGCGATTCGTAGAGCCAGCCGATCGGCCGGTACAGCATCTCGTGGGTGTAGCGGATGATGACGGGCATGAAGCCGTCCGGGTCGCCCGCCACGAGATCGGTCGCGGCGGTGTTGTGATACCCGTCGCCGTCCTTGCGCACCAGCTCGAACGCGCTGCATCCCAGCAGCAGCACGTGAGCCGCGCGTTCTTCCAGTCCTAACGCGCCGGCGATCTCGCCGAGTGTGCTGCCCGGCCGCTCCTTGAGCACGGTGAACAGTCTCAGGCGCAGTGCGGCGTGCAGGTACGGGAACCGGAAGCTGGTGTACACCAGCTTCCACAGCTCATCCATGGCGGTCGTCGACGGTTCGGTCATGGTGATCCCCTTCACGGTATCGCGGGCCTCGGGTGCGCATCGTCGGCCGAGTCGTGGTGAAGTCCAGCCTCGTCCGGTTCTGCCGGTCGATGGCCGCTTGGGACAGACAACGGGAGTAGGCGCTGCGGAAAAGTGGTCCGCAGCCGGCCCTCCCGCTGCTCCATCGTGGACATGGAGTAGGCCTTGTTTCAGCATCCGGCGGGCGCGCGGGCGGCCTTCGTCGTCGTAGGCGCCCAGCGCGGCGGCGACGTCGTCGCCTTCGGCGAGGTGTGGGCCGGTAGGGCACCGTCCTCCACGGCGAACGCCCCCTGACCCAGCGACGCCGGCATCGGGGGAGTGGCGTCGCCGCTCCACGGTCTCCTGCATCGTTGGCTTCTACAGGCAACAACAAACTCGGGAGGCACACAAGACCTCTCAGGTCACCGACCCGCCGCCCGTGGCGCGAATCTTGCGGTGCTCCCTCCCGCATCCCTCCGCTTAAGGCTGCCGGAGCCCCCAGGACGACCGGAACCCGGTCGTCTACAAGGCCGAAAACCTTCCCTTGAGCAAATCGGTGGGCAGATGTACCACCCTCCCGATTCGGAAAAAACCCCTGAAACCGGACTACAGGGACTTCGCCGAACGGTGCGGAAACGGGGTTGGCGGCGGGTCGCGACGACCGCTCGGCCGGCATCCGCACCATCGCCGCCGACCTCCGCCGGGCGCGCGGGCCGACGGAGCCGAAGCCCCTGCCCACGGACACTCAGGACGAGCAAAGCACGGTGACATCTGACTGAAATGCATCGCTATTCGTCCGAGACTGCATGCTACGTACGGAAGTCGCAACCGGACCCTCAACACCCCTTATACGAGGGGATGTTGAGGGCCTGCCTCCGCTCTGAGCGAACGGTAGACGTAGCCGCGATCTGTGGCCTGTGAACGTGTTAGCTTCAAACGAGGCTGGGGGAGGCGAGTTCGACCACCGCTTACCCGACGCAGTTCCCCCGGGGCGCCTGGGGCTCGGTCAAGAAAAGGGGAATACATGAGTGACGCGAAGTTCCACCACCCGGCACCGTCGATGGCACCGTATGCCTACAGCCCCAACGGCGGGGCCGCGTTCGGTGACCAGATCTACAATCGCCTGCTCAGCGACCGCATCATTTTCCTGGGCAAGGAAGTCGACGACGAAATCGCGAACCAGATCACAGCCCAATTGCTGACGCTGGCCGCCGACACCGAGCAGGAGATCTACCTCTACATCAACTCCCCCGGCGGCTCGGTGATGGCCGGTCTCGCCATCTACGACACGATGCAGTACATCCGCAACGACGTCGTCACCGTCGCCATGGGGTTCTGCGCGTCCATGGGCCAGTTCCTGCTCACGGCCGGCACTCCGGGGAAGCGGTTCGCGCTGCCGCACACCAGGATCCTCATGCACCAGCCGTCGGCCGGGCTCGCGGGTTCCGTCACGGACATCAAGATCCACGCCAAGCAACTGCTCGAGACGAAGCGGGAGATGGCCGAGCTGATCGCCCAGCACTCGGGGCAGACGTTCGAGCAGATCACCAAGGACTCGGACAGGGACCACTGGTTCACGCCCGCCGAGGCCAAGGAGTACGGCCTCATCGACGACATCATGACCCATGCCACGGGGGCGCCCGGCGCCGGTGGCTTCCAGAGCAAGTCTGCTTGACGGTCGCGTGGTGGGACCACAAACCCCATCCGCATGGAGGTGTCGCGCTCAGTGAAGCCGATTGAATACTCGTCTCAAGGCCGGGGCCTGCCCATGACAGGTCGCTACGTCGTTCCGAGCTTCGTGGAGCGCACCACGCAGGGAACCAGAGAACTGGATCCGTACGGCAAGCTCTTCAGCGAACGGGTGATCTTCCTCGGAAACCAGGTCGACGACACGTCGGCCAACGACATCATGGCGCAGCTGCTCTGTCTGGAAGCCATGGACCCGGACCGGGATATCTCCCTCTATATCAATTCGCCTGGAGGCTCGTTCACGGCTTTCACCGCTATCTATGACACCATGCAGTTCGTCAAGCCCGAGATCCAGACCGTCTGTCTGGGTCAGGCGAACTCTGCCGCCGCATTGATTCTCGCCGCAGGTACGCCAGGGAAGCGGATGGCGCTGCCGAGCGCCCGGATACTCATTCACCAGCCGTACCACGAGGGAAGCCAGGGCCAGATATCCGACCTCGAGATCCAGGCGGCGGAGGTCGAACGGCTGCGTCAGCTCATGGAGAACGTGTTGGTGAAACACACGCTGCAAACGCCGGAGCAGATCGCCAAGGACGTGGAGAGAGACAAGATCTTCACCGCCCCGGAGGCCAAGGAGTACGGCCTGATCGACCACATGGTGTCGCCTCGGTCGGTCGCCGGAGTGTCCTGACGCCCGTTCACTTCCTTCGGGCGTGATCTGCGACAGGGCCGGGATCACACATGCCCCGACCCTGTCGATAGCCGGTGGTGACCGGGCAACCCGGTCCGCGGCCCGGAATCGCGGTTGCCGGTCCGGTCACTCCGTCACGGGCAGGCACTCGGCGAGCAGGGCGACGACGTCGCGCCAGGCCCGCTGGGCGTGCCGTGGGTGGTAGCCGACGCCGGGGCGCACGGCGTGGTCGACCGGCGGGTGGTGGAAGGCGTGCAAGGCGCCGCCGTAGACCACGAGGCGCCAGTCGACGCCCGCGGCCTCTATCTCGGCGGTGAATGCTTCCCGTTGCGCGGGCGGCATGATCGGGTCCTGCGAACCGACCCCGGCCCACACCGGGCAGCGAATGCGCGCCGCCTCGCCCGGCCGGCCCGTGGTCAGTGCGTTGACCGTCCCGATCGCACGGAGGTCGACGCCGGCGCGCCCGAGTTCCAGCAGGATCGCGCCCCCGGTGCCGTAGCCGACGCCGGCGATCCGGTCGGGGTCCGTCCGTGGTTCGGCGCGCAACACGTCGAGCGCCGCGTGGCCGATGCCCCTTATCCGGTCGGGGTCGGCGAGCAGCGGGAGCGCGTGGGCCAGCATCTCGTCGGGGTCGGTGAACCAGCGCCCGCCGTTGATGTCGAAGGCCAGCGCCACGTACCCCAGCTCGGCCAGGGTGTCGGCCCGGCGGCGCTGGAAGTCGTTCAGCCCCGTGCCCTCGGGCCCGACCAGGACCGCGGGCCGGCGGTCGTCACCGGCCGGGAGCGCGAGGTGTCCGATCATCGTCAGGCCGTCGGCCGGGTACTCGACCGTGCGCGTCGTCACCGTCGTCGTGACCGTCGTCATGGGACGGAACTGTAGTGATCGCCGGGCCCGGAGCCGGGTGAACGCGCCGGGGTGGACGTCGTCGCTTTTGCGGGACAGAGGCAAGGTGACGCCCACGCCACCTCGCGCCGGTACACAGCGACCGGTTCACCCGGCGGAGCCGCGGACATCTCCGTACGGCACCGGGCGGCCGGTGAAGGCGTCCGGGAGGAGGCGGTCGGCGAGTGGCTTCGACAGCTCGACCTGCACGCTCTGTTCGATCATGTTGGTGGGGCAGGGGCCGCTTCTCGCCCCCGTGACGGAGGCGTACAGCACTACGCTCTCGCTCGTCTCCAGCGCCATGAGACGGGGCCGTCGTCGTGGTTCCGCTCCATTCCTTCGACGCGGAGAGGCGCGGCCGGGTTCGCGGGGCGTTCTCGGGGCGGCCGGGCGGGTCAGAGGCCGCCGGTGTTGAGCAGCCGGTTGGGGGTGTCGGAGGGGACGCCTCGCACGACACCGCGGGTGGCCGTGTGGTCGAGCCAGACGTGGACCTGCTTCGCCGTGGCGTGGGGGTGTGCCGACAGGTACAGCGCGATCACGCCGGTCGCGTGCGGCGCGGCCCAGGACGTCGCGCCGTCGACCTCCGTGGTCGTACCCCCGCCGGCGAGGGCGGCGGTCACCTTCTGGCCGGGCGCGTAGAGGTCCACGCACCGTCCGTGGCCGGAGCCGTAGGAGCCGGTGTCGCTCCAGGCACGGTCGTTCGAGGTGGAGGCCGCCACGACGATCGTGCCGGGGACGCCGGCCGGGGAGTGCTTGCAGGCGTCGTCATGGAAGTTGCCGGCCGACACCACCGTCGGGATCCCCGCGTCGACCATCTTCTTCACGGCGGACTCCAGGGCCGGCGACCGGTGGTCGAGGTTGAGCGACATGTTCACCACCGCCGGTTTCTGCGCGTGTGCGGTGACCCATTTGACCGACTTCACCAGGGCCGCCTCGACCTGCGACGGGGAGCCGCCGCCCTCGCTCTCGCACATGACGCCCTGGACCCGTACGAGTTCCGCCTTGGGCGCCACGCCGTACTTCGTCCCGCCGATGATGCCCGCGACGAAGGTGCCGTGGCCGCTTCCTGTCTCGCTGAAGCAGTCGCCGGAGTCCTTCGGGCCCACGAAGTCGGCGCCGAGGTGGGCGCGTCCGCCGAACTCCTTGTGGGTGACGTCCATCCCGGTGTCGATCACGTAGACGTGAACGCCCTTGCCCGTGGCGGTGGTGGTGAACTTCCCGTTCAGCGGGCGTGATCGCTGGTCCAGGATGTCGAGGTTCCACGGAACGTGCCGGGTGACGGCCGATGCCGCGGCTCCCGCGGTCCCGGACAGATTCTCCACGGCGGCGGACGACGCCGGTGCCGAGCCCGACGACGCCGACGCCGGGCCGGACGACGCCCGGTCCCCGGAGGGCGCACTGTCCCCGGAGGGCGCCGCGGACACTCCCTTGCCGTGGGCGGGGAGCTTTCCGCCGCTTCCCCCGGCCGCCGCGCCGGCTTCCCCGCCGCAGGCCGAGGCGCCGAGCACCGTCGCCATGGCCACCATCATGAGACCGGCCTTCGTCACGTTCCGCGTCACAACGTCCCCCGCTTTCCTGCTTCGCACACAATCAGCGCACAAGACGAGCACGGGGGGTGGACGGTTCCAGGGGTGTGTGCGGGGGTGGGTCGGGGGTGCGGGGGTGGGTCTGGGGTGCGGGTGTGGGTGGGGGTGCGGCTCTGGGTGGATGGGTCGGGGCGTGCGGGTGTGGGTGGGCGGCGTGCGAGTGGGTGTCGGCGTGCGAGTGGGTGGGCGGGCGTGCTGGTGGGCTGCGTGGGGGTGGGCGGGCTGCGTGGGGGTGGGCGCGCGGGTGAGTGGGTGGGGCGGCTCGTGTGCTCGGGGGAGCTGTGCGGCCTCGCGCTGGGCGGGACTTGGTGCCGACGGCCGGAGACTTCGGCGTCGGGCAGGGAGAGGAGGGGCTCGCAGGCGGCGAGGCTGGGGCGGCCGTGGTGGGGGCCGGCGCCGGGCAGTGATGTGCACCTTCGCGACCCGGGACGGCGGGCCGTGACTGGTCGTGGGGACCGTGGGGCAACGGCCGCAGGACGTAGGCGGACGGCCCTGCGAGCACGCGGCGGGCGATGCCTGGAGGTCAGGCCACGTTCGCGAGCTTCTGGCGTACGACGATCGCGTTGAGCCGGACCGCGAACGGTGCGGTGTCGGTGAGGCTCAGGGTCCCCACGCGGGTCTTGCCGAAGCCGATGGTGACGTCGGCGCAGAAGGCGACGGCGTACAGGTGCGCGCCGGCTTCCTCGTCCTGGAGGGCGAAGAAGAGATCGCGGTAGTAGCTGGTGTGCTCCGGGCCCTCCTCGTAGTAGGCCAGTCCCGGTTCGCCCTCCTGCGCGGCGAGACCGGTGAAGGCATCCAGGAGGTGACGCTCGATCGTGTCCCAGAACGATGCCTGAGCCGCCTCGGGCGGGAGCGCCTGGCGGAGCGCCTCCTTGAGGGAGAGCGCCATCACCAGGACCGGCGCCTCCTCCTGGAGACCCCAGCCGCGGACCATGTTGACGATGTCGCTGTCGGGAAGCAGGGCGGCGGCATCGCGGATGTGGCCGAAGTCGTAGTTGACGGTGGCGGGCGCGATCGCCTCCTGGAAGGCGCGTCCCAGGGCCTCCGCCTGGGCAAGGTGAGCCTCTCCCACCTCGGTGATCGTCCTGAAGCAGGCTGCCAAATCCCCCTCCTTAAACATTTTGTTGCAGCGGTGAGGCGTCAGTATGCCGTAGCGCTGCGCCACCCCGCCCCCCGGGTCGCCGGCGCGGCAGACGTCACGGCGTGGGACACGGCGCCACTCCGGGGGCCGCTACCCGGCGGCCACGACCTGGCCGGCGGTGACCTGCGGTGGGGTCGGGAACAGTGACGGGAGGTTGTCCCGTACGAAGTCCGCCGCTCTCCTGACCGACTCTTCGGCCCCGGCTCGGTCTTCGAAGACGCTGGTGGAGACCATCACCCCGTCCCCGGCGTCGATCCAGTAGTAGGCCACGAAGCCGGGGACCTGGCGCAGGAGAGGCACGAAGTCCTCGTCCACCCGGCGCCCCGCCTGGGCAGGGTCGGTCACCCCTTCGTACCGCCGAACCACTGCGTACATCGCTGTTCTCCTCACGGCTCCCGGGGCACCTCGCGCGAAACGACATACCCCGCGCCGTACGCCTCTCGCTCGCGGGACGTCGGGAAGGCACTCGGATAGGCGCATCGGCCACATCGGCCATGCCGTCAGAACCCGTTGGCGTCGATGACAGCCGGCGACGGCATGTGCCCCCGGCCCGGTCTCCGGGAGTCGTGCCCGGTGTGCGGCTCAGGCGAGTTGCCGGGTCCAGTCGTCGAACGATGTCCAGGAAATCTCGGGATACGTCTCGTGCAGTTCCGCAATGTCGATGGAATAGCCCTCTTCGTTGAGGAAGGCCCACATGGCGACCATGTCGTCGTCCGAGCGGCGCCGCAGGTCCAGTGGAGTCTGCGCGGCCTCGACCGGCCACCCCAGCGAGCGAGTGAGCGCTGCGGCCATGCGGGCGGGTGAGGGCGCGTCGGAGGCGACCTCGATGCGCTGTCCCAGGTGCCCGGTACGGTTGTCGACCACAGCGGCGACAAGGGCTCCGATATCGCGGCGGGCCACCTGCTGGAGCGGGCGGTCGACCGGAAGCGGCAGGGGCAGCCGCCCGGCCCGCAGATTCGCCGCGTCCCCGAGCAGGTTGTCGTAGAAGTAGGCCGGGGCGACGATGGTCCAGTCGTCGCTCTCCTGCCGCAGGGCCTGCTCGATCCGTTGCTTGCTGTCGAAGTGGGGCACTCCGGTGGAACGGTCCGCCGAGGCGACCGACGAGAACACCAGGTGCGGCAGCGCCGCCTGCCGGGCCGCCGCGACGACGGTGAGCCCCTGCTCCACCTCGGCCTGCGGGCCTTCCTCGAACGGGGTGGTCACCGCGAATGCGGCGTCCATGCCGTCAAAGGCGGCGACCAGTGAGGGCACATCCCGCAGATCGCCATGGACCACCTCCACGCCCAGGCCTTCCAGGGCACGGGCACGGGCGCCGGACGGGTTGCGGACCACGGCGCGAACCTGCCGTCCGGCTTCGAGCAGACTACTGACGACTGCGCCGCCCTGGGCACCGGTGGCTCCCAGCACCGCTATGTGCATGACCGCCCTCTCCAGGATCCCGCTGGAGGATCCCTCTCCAGGACGCGACCCTTTCCGAAGCCATCCTGCGCCCGCAGTGGCAGGACGGCACGTCGAGGGGGGCGGTGCAAGGCGGTGCAGGGAGGTGGAGGGCGGAGCAGGGCGGTGCAGGGCGGTGCAGGGAGGGCGGCTGCAGGGCGGAGCAGGGAGGGCGGCTGCAGGGCGGAGCAGGGCGGTGCAGGGCGGTGCAGGGAGGGCGGCTGCAGGGCGGAGCAGGGCGGCTGTCGGAAGGGCCGCTGCGAGACCGGGGTCCGGCCACACCGCGTGCCGTTGCGTGTCTGGCGGGCGGGGTGCTGTCGCCGCCGCCGGTGCCTGAGTAGCTGTACTCATGTGTCCGGGCCGGCCGTTGCCCGAGGGTGTGGCCATGACGCTGAACAGGGTTCTCATGGGTACGGCGGTGGCAGCGCTCGGTGTGGTGGCGCTGACTGCGTGCGGGAGCGGGCAGGCCGGCGGGGGGCAGCGGGACGCCGCAGACAGCGTGGATGCGCAGGCGGCGGCTGCACTCGCCGGCCCCCGTTCCGATGCGCAGGTTTCGTTCATGCAGATGCTGGAGCGGGTGGGTGCGCCGTGTGTGCCGGACGCTCCGGCGTCGGCGAAGCCGGGGGATCCGGCGGCAGCGGAGCCGGATGGTCCGGGGCCGGCGGAGTCGGATGATCCGGGGCCGGCCGAGCGTCCGCCCACGAGGCCGAGTGGGCCGCTGCCGGTCGATGAGAAGGCGCCCACGGACGTACCGTCCCCGGCTGCCACGCCTGAGCCGCCCCGGCTGAACGCGGTGGAGGTGTGTGAGGGCCGTGCGCATGGCAAGCGCATCGCTCAGGCGCTGGCCGCCCTGAACAAGCCCACCGCTCTCCAGGTCCGGCGGAAGCTGAACGAGCTCGGCTACATCGACTCCCGCATCCACGGCCTGACGGCTCAGCGGGGCGTGGTGCGCTTCTGCCTGGACCTGCGGGTGATGGGCGGGCAGCTCGCGCTCGAGGGCACGGCGGCCGGGAAGAAGACCGCGGTGGAGGCGTTCGCGCACCCGGCGGAAGGTCGGTTCAGGCCGGGCGAGTAGCGCCGCTCGGCGAGCCGTCGGCGGAGCAGGCCTCGGCTCGTGTGCGCCGGGTGGCACCACGGTCGCAGGCGGCCGGAGTCACCCGCCGCCCGGAACCCGCCGCACCCTGCGCCGTTCGCGTTCCTCGGCGGATTCGCCCGGTGGCCCGGCCGCGGCGAGCCGGGTCCCGGTCGGCAGCGCGTGCTTCCTGGTCCACGACGGAGTGCGGTGGCGGCAGAGGGCCTCATTCGGGCTGGGGTAGAGGGCCTCATGCGGGCTGGGGTAGAGGGTTTTCGGTTATGCGGGGATCATTTCGGCTGCGGTTGTCGAGGGGCGCAGTATCGGGTGTTCGTCCATGACGCCCTCCAGGACGGCGAAGGCCTCGGTGAGGTGCAGGGCGTGGGGCACCAGGGCTTCGATGAGTGCTTCCTCCGTGTCGGGCAGCTGGTCGATGTGGTCCGGGGTGATGCGGCCGGCGGCCAGCAGGTCTCCGCTGTGTGCCTTCACGTGGCGCAGGGCGAACAGTCGGTGCAGTTGGCCGAGGACGGCACGGGCGCGGGAGTCGGAGGCCTTGCCGGCGGCGTCCAGCAGCGCCTGCGCGGCAAGGCGGTGCACGTGTGCTTCGACGAGTTGCAGGGCCGGTGTCACGGTTCCGTTCCACCGCGCGAGGGGGTCGCCGCGGCGTCCGTTGCGCAGTCGGCTGCGGGCCCTGCCGTGCCAGATGCGCTCGACGTCCGCGAGCAGTTCCTGCAGGTGGTCGGAGTCGTCCAGACAGCGGCCGGCCGCGGGCACCGTGGAGGGGGGCGTCGGGGTGAACCCGCCCATGAGCATCTCCCCGGCCGCCTTCACCCAGATGACGCGGTTGTCGCCCTCGGCGGTCACGGTTCCCTCGTTCGCCGCAAGCTGGTAGGCGATGCCGTTGGAGAGCAGCAGGCCTTGTGCTCCGCAGCGCTCACGGCATTCGGTCATGACCGTCCTGGCCTGCCAGGTGATCCAGGCTTTGGCCACGGCCGTCAGGCGCTCGGTCTCCTCGCGTTCGGCCTCGCCGCCTGTCGTCCATCGCTGCACCACGTCGCGGTGCAGCAAGGTCGCGGCGTAGGTGGTGGCGACCGCGGAGAGCAGTGAGGCGTGGTGGCTGCGGTGCTCGATGAGGGAGACCTTGCGGCCGGTCGTCATCCCCGAGGTGAGCCGGCGGTGGGAGTGCCGCATGGTGACGGCCAGGGCGTGGCGCGTGACGCCGAGGCTGTAGGCGCTCATGCAGAGTTTGCCGGTGTGGACGCGCTGGACCGACCTGAGGAATCGTTTGCGTGGATTGCCCAGCACGCTGGTGAACGTGCCGTCACGAGACAGGCGTCCGTGTTCTCCCTGCAGCATGGCCGTGAAGGGCAGCTGTACGCCGTGGAAGGACGTCGCGCAGTGGTCGACGGGCGCGCTGGCGGTCTGCGGGAGTGGCCGTACCTCCACGCCGGGGTGATGCCGGCCCGTGCTGTCGGTGATGGGGGTGAGGAAGAGGAAGACGCCGTGGTCGGTGTCGTCCACCAGCAGGCGGGCCGCGACGAGGGCGTTCTTCGCGCCTCCGGTGCCGGAGGTGTTCGGCATCCATTTGCAGGCGCCGGGGGTCGGGGTGTCGAGGACGAAGCCGCTCGTCTCCGGGTCGAAGGTGGCGGTCGTCTCCAGGGATGCGGCGTCGTTGCCGTGGTCCGACTCGGTGCACAGGAACGTCCCGACGCTTTCCATGCGGGCGTACGGATACAGGTCCCGGCCGCCGGGGTCGTGGTCGAGGAGACTGCCGATGTGGAGGTTCCAGTGGATGCTCGCGATCGTCGCCATACCGGCGTCCACCACTCCGGCCCACTCGTGCATCGCCGTGAGCGACTCGATGTCCGACGCCAGTCCGACCGGGTCCGCCACCGCTTCGTTGACGAAGTGGAGTCGCTCGTACGAGAGCGCCGTCCGCTCCTGTGGGCTGAGGCCCTCCTGGAAGGCGAACCGGGGGCCGTCGAACAGGCGCTTCCAGGGCTCGTGGATCTGCTCTGCGTGCGGACCGAACAGGATACGAGTGAAGTCCGCTGACATCCCTTGTATGTACGGAAGTTGAGAGGCAGTCACGAGCGGCAAGATAGTGGAATCGATCACTCCCACACAGCGTGATGATCAACACGATTGGCTGCGGGCCGTGGGTGGAAGCGGTACCGCGTTCCGCATCTGCCCCCAGGTCCGCCCTTCCTCTCCCGAACCTGCTCAGGCTGTGCGCGTGGCCGTCGCGCGTCCCTGCCCGGACCTGCACGCCCGGCACCGCGGACGGGAAAAGGATCTCCGTTGAAGACGGGAGAAGGATCTCCGTGGAAAAGGGAGAAGAACCTCCGTGCATAAGCATGAGTCCGCCTCGGCCGGCAGGACGCGCAGGTGGGGAGAGATCGCGAGGTCGTGATCGGGTCCGGCCCGCGGCGCCCGGTGTGCGGTGCCCGGCCCGAGTGCGAGGTTGGACGCCTTCGGCATGTCGGGCTGTGCTGCGGGTCTCCCCTCAGGGGCTGTCGTGATGGCACTCTTGCCACTAGATTTGGTGGCATGAGTGCCATCACCCTGCGGATCCCCGACGCCATGGACAAGCAGCTGCGCGACGCCGCGGCCGGCGCCCCGTCGCTCAACGACTACATCCTGCGCGCAGTGCGCCGTCAGATGACGCTGGACGCCGCCCGCAAGCTCGCCTCCACCGGGCCCCTGGACCTGACGGGCGAGGGCGACGCCCTGTGACCATCCGCAAGGGGGATGTCTGGGACGTCGACACCGGCAAAGGGACCCGTACCGTTCTGGTCGTCAGCCTCGACGGGCTCGCCGAGGCCTACGGCGCGGTCGTCGCCCTGGTGCTGCACGCCCCGGCGCAGCACCCCGACACGGCGATGAGCGTTCACCTGACCACCCCGGTCGACGCGTCCGCCGTCGCCGTGAACCTGCTCCAGCTGTCCGCGTCCCGCTTCGAGACGGGCACCCACCACGGCACCATCGGCCCCGAGCAGCAGGAGCTGGTCGACAACGCCCTCCGCGCGGTCCTCGACCTGTGATCCCGGCCTACGGGGCCGTTGTCGTCCAGGTGACCGGCAGTTCGTGGACCCCGTAGATGTTCATGTTGGTCCTGAGTTTCACCTTGTCGGCGGGGACGGCCAGTTCGAGGGTCGGGAAGCGGCGCAGCAGGCCGGCGAAACCGGCGCGCATCTCGATGCGGGCCAGTTGCTGACCGAGGCACTGGTGGACGCCGTGGCCGAAGGACAGGTGACCGCGGGCCGTGCGGTGGATGTCCAGGGTGTCGGGGTCGTCGAAGCGCTGCGGGTCGTGGTTGGCGGCCAGCAGTGAGACGACGACGGTCGATCCCTTGCCGATGGTCTCGCCGCCCAGCTCGATGTCCTCCGTTGCGTAGCGGAAGAAGATGTCGGCGACGCAGAGGTAGCGCATGAGTTCCTCGACGGCGTCGGGCATCAGGTCCGGGTCGGCGCGCAGTTCGGCCAGCTGCTCGGGGTGCTCCAGGAGCGCGAACGTGCCGAGGCCCAGCATGTTGGCGGTCGTCTCGTGGCCGGCGAGCAGCATCAGGAAGGCGATGCCGGTCAGTTCCTCGATGGTGAGGTCGTCGCGGCGGGCCAGGTCGGACAGGATGTCTTCGCCGGGGGCGGCGCGCTTGCGCGTGACCAGTTCGCGCAGGTACGTGGTCAGGCCGGTGTAGGCGGCTGTCTTTTCATCGAGCGACACGTCCTTTTCCAGGAATTTCGCCGTGTCGGCCTGGAAGCTCTCCCGGTCCGCGTACGGGACGCCGAGCAGTTCGCAGATCACCAGCGAGGGCACCGGCAGGGCGAACTCCGCGACCAGGTCGACCGGCGGGGTCAGGCGCGCCATCTCGGCCAGTTGCCGCTCGGCGATGTCGATGATGTGTTCTTCGAGTTCCTTCAGGCGCTTGACGGTGAAGGCGCCGGTGAGCAGGCGCCGCAGCCGGGTGTGGTCCGGGGGATCCATGCTGATGAACAGGCCCGGCACCTGCGGGGACGGTTCGGTGGCGGCCGGCATGCCGGGAACCTCGTACGGGATGTGGAGGACGCCGATGTCCGTGCGGGAGCTGAACCGGGTGTCGGCCATGAGACTGCGGACCGCGCTGTAGCCGGTGACTAACCAGCCCTCGTGACCGTCGGGGAAGTGCAGGGGGCTGACGGGGCGGGTCTCGCGCAGCCGGGTGATGTCGCGGGGCGGGTTGAAGGGGCCCGCGTCGCGCTCCATGGGGAGGCTGTGGGGGATGGGGGGCGTCTGACTCATCGGTTTTCCTCTCGTGGTGGTCGTAGTGGCCACCCGTCTCATTCGTCATCCGTCAGGCGTCATCCGTCAGGCGTCAGGGTGGCATCGAGAGCTTTTCCGCGACTCCAGCATGGCACACATCTGGGGCCGTTATGAGCCAATGTGCGCCACGGGTGAGCCACCAGGGGGCCATGTCGTTGCCGTGCCCCAACAAGGCTCGGCCTCTTGGAAACTGAAGCCCCTCGCATGGTCCTGGGGATCCGGTACGCCGAGTCGCCGACCTGCACCTTCACGAGTCCCTTCACACACCGGAACCATGGATGGGGAACCCCGCGCCACAAACGGCTCCACGTGGTGCCATTTCTGTGCCATCATAATGCCGTTGGTGGCGCGCACCTCGGCCTCGCAGGCCCGTGAAGTGCGCGCTTCGTCGGAGTGAGTCATCAAGGGGGCGGACCATGGGGACAGCACGCAGCCGGCAGCAGACAGCATCTGGTGCCTTCGCCGCCTTCGCCCGCTTCGTCGTCTGCGGGGGCGGGGTGGGGCTCGCCTCCAGCTTCGCCGTGGCGGCGCTCGCCTCCTGGATTCCCTGGGTCCTGGCCAACGCCGTGATCACCGTGGTGTCCACACTCCTGGCCACCGAAGTGCACGCCCGCTTCACCTTCGGGGCGGGCGGACGCGCGACCTGGCGCCAGCATGTGCAGTCGGCCGGGTCCGCGACGGCCGCGTATGCGGTGACCTGCGCGGCGATGTTCGTCCTCCAGCTGCTGGTGGCTGCGCCCGGTGCGGTGCTCGAGCAGGTCGTCTACCTGTCTGCCTCCGCACTCGCGGGCATCGCGCGGTTCGCTGTACTGCGCCTGGTCGTCTTCGCGCGGGGCCGCTCGCACATCGCGGCGGCCACCGTCCGCACCATCCCTCGCGGGCCCGCGGCCGTGGCCCTTGCCGCGGCCCCGGCCGGTCCCGCGGCGCTCTGCCACGCCGCCTGACCGTCCCGGGACACGGACGCGTCGGCCGGGCTCCGGCTCGCGGCACAGACTCGGGGACGCCTGCAGGGACCCTCGAAGGCCACTTGAGCGCGCGGCCTCCGAAGCCGCCGCGCGGCTATCGTCCGAACTCCCCGCCGCCGGTCCGGGATCCAGGTCACCGGGCCGGACGCCGGAGTGCCTCGCCGATGGAGCCGCCATGCGAAAGGCCGAAGAGCCTCAGCTGCGTCTGTTCGTGTTCCACCACTCCGGTGGTTCGCATCTGACGTACCGCGACTGGCCGTCCTGCTTCCCTGCCGACTGGGACGTGCAGATCCCCGACGCACCGGGCCGCGGGCCCCGCGACGAACGCCCCGCGATGAGCGACACCGGTGCCCTGCTCGATCACTTCCTGCAGGAGCTGGACAGCCGGCTGACCGGCCGCTTCGCGTTCTTCGGACACAGCATGGGCGGGCTCGTCGCGTACGAACTGGCCCGCCGGCTCATCGATCTGGGGCGCACACCGCCGGTCTGGCTCGGCGTGTCCGCACGCGGCACGCTGCACCCCGACGGGGATCCCACCCGCCGGCATCTGCTGTCCGACGCGGAACTGCGCCGGGAGCTGATGGCGATGGGCGGTACGTCGTCCTCGGTGCTGGACCACCAGGAGCTGTGGGAGCTGTTCGCGCCGACCATCCGCGCGGACCTGCGCATCAGCGAGACCTGGCGTACGAAGCCTCTCGCCGAGCCGCTGCCGGTGCCTCTCTCGGTGTTCGGCGGCACCGGGGACCACGTGGCGCCGCCGCACCGTCTCGACGGCTGGGAGGCCGTCTCCGCGCACTTCCTGGGCCTGCATCTGTTCGACGGAGGCCACTTCTACTTCCAGGACCGGCTCCCGGAGGTCGCCGGTCGGATCCAGGAGGACGTGCGCCGCGCCCTGCTCCTGGCCAGGGAACCGTCCGAGGCAGCGCAATGACCGTCGGAGGCGGCGCGAAGACCGTCGGAGGCGGCGCGAAGACCATCCGCGGCGGCGCGAAAACCGTCCGCGGCCTGCGCCGTGCCGGGTCCGGTACGCGGCGCAGGCGTCGCCGGTGTGCCGCACCCGGACAAGGCGGCGTACTCCGACGTGGTGTCGGGGTGCGCCGCCTTCGGGAGCGGGTGACGACGGCCCGGGCGCGTGTCCGGGGCCGGTGCTCAGGCGCGGGCGCGGCGGACGTCGATGTTGCCGTGGCGGGTGCGGGCGCGGACCTTGACGGTGTCCTCGCTCTTCTCCGGGCTCTCGGACGCGGTGAGCGTGTTGCGCACCTGGCCGGAGACCGAGCTGACGTCGAGCCAGGCGGCCGTGCCCTCGCGGACACCGACCTCGATGGCACCGTGGGCGGTCTCCAACTGGACCGTGCCGCGGGCCACTTCGTCCACGCGCAGGGTGCCGTGGGCGGTGGTGGCGGTGACCGAGGCCTCGGCGCGCCGGATCTCGATGTCACCGTTGGCGCCGTTCACCCGCAGTTCGCCGGTCGCGGCGCCGACGGTCGTGTGGCCGTGCGAGTTCTTCAGCACGGCGGGGCCGTCCACGAGGCCGACGCGCAAGCTGCCGGAGCTGGTGGTGATCTCGGCCCTCCCCTCGACCCGGTCCACGGTGATCGAGCCGTGCGACGCGGTCAGCTGCAGCGGGCCGGTCGTGTCGAGGCGCACATCGCCGGACGAGGTCTTCACCCGGACCTCGCCGAGCCGGCCCTCGCCGAGCACCCGGGTCCAGGCACCGGTCATGTCGATGTGCGAGCCCGTGGGCAGTTCGACCGTCACGTCGACGGTGCCGGTGCGGCCGAGCAGACCGGACTTGGGCGTCCTGACGGTCAGCACCCCGCTCCCGTACGTGACCTCGGTCTGCTCCGCCGTCCGGACGTCCATGTTCTTCTTGGGGTCCCGGGGCCGTACCTCGACGACGGTGTCGGCACGGTCGCCCGCGGTGAACTGGACGGAACCGGCGTCCACACGCGCCGTGACCGAGATCGCTCGGGGAGTCTCGAAAGAAGGCATGGCTGTCCCCGTCCTCTTGGGTCTTCAGGGCGTCCCCGCTGGGTGGGACGTGGCGTGGGCGAAGTGATGCGGGCGCGGGCGCGGCTAGCGCACCCAGCCCGTGAAGCTCTGTCCGACGGCCTGGGTCCGCTCCGGCGTACGCGGCCGGGTGCCGCCGTCGACCGCGGCCGACACGGCCCGCACCAGCCAGGCATTGACCGACAGGCCCTCACGGCTCGCGGCCTCCTCGGCGCGTGCCTTGAGGTGAGCCGGCAGACGCAGGTTGACGCGGGCGGTGCCGCCCTCGTCGCCGTCGGCCGGGGCCGGGGGCCTGGGCGGCTCGACGGACGCGGCCGGTTCCGCGACGGCGCTCCCGTGGGCGGGCGGGGGTGTCACCACGAAGTCGGGGTCCAGCCCGCGCAGCCGTACGTCGACCGAACCGGGCGCGAGCTCGCGGGTGATCTCGTCCATCGCCGCGGAGAGGACGTTGAGCAGGGTCAGCCGGGTCGCCGACTCCAGAGGGGCGGTGAGCCGCTCGGCCAGCTCGCGGGCGTCTTCCCCGCCGGCCTCGGCGGCCACCGTGAGTTCACGGCGGAGAGTGTCGACATACGGCGTGAGGTCCATGGCGCCATGGTTGCAGCAGAGTGGCACCACAGGCAAGCCCCGGTGGCACCGCGCCGGAGACCGGTGATCATGCAGAGGACGACCTGGCGGCAGCCGACCGCGGAAGAAGCCGCACCCGTGCCGCGGTGGTTCCTCCAGGGAGTGGCCGCAGCCCCGTGTCAGCGGCTGCCTTCTCAGGCCGTGGCTGTCGACACGCCCGGCTCTGCGTCGTCCGGACCCGCCTCGGCGGTGCCGTCCGAGGCCGCCTCGGTTCTGGTGTAGAGAACCTCGCGGCCCTGCTCCGCGGCGCGGATGAGCCCTTCGCTGACGAAGTCGAGGAAACGGGCGGCGTTCTCCAGGCGGGTGGCGGCCGGGGTGCCGCGGCCGAGGATGCCGACGCCCTGCCGTGCGGTCTCGATGAACTGGTCGTTGGACCGGGCACTGCGGATCATCGACTGGTACCAGAGGTCGTCGTCGACGACGTAGCGCTCGCGGCGGCGCTCGTCGCGTTCCCTGCGGACGAGGTCCAGGCTCTCCAGGAACGTGATCGCTTTGGAGATGGACGCCGGGCTGACCTGGAGCCGCTCGGCGAGCTCGGAGGCGGAGAGGCTGCCGGCGTCGGTGGTGTAGAGGCAGCCCAGCACCCGGGCCATCATCTTGGGCAGGCCCGAGGTCATGAAGACGGTGGTGAGGGTCTCCTGGTAGTCGCGCACGGCCTCGGCGTCGCGGCCGTAGGCCTGCGGGTGCGCCTGCGGCCCCTGGGGCGCGGCCTGCCTGCGCCGGTGGGTGCGCTGCTGCGTGGCGCGGTGGGCGAGGTCGGCGCGGTAGCCGGCGGGGCCGCCGTTCCGCATCACCTCACGCGTGATCGTGGAGGTCGGGCGGTCGAGCCGGCGGGCGATCTCGGCGTAGGCCAGGCCGTCGGCCAGCCCCACCGCGATCTGCTGGCGCTCCTGCTGGGTGAGCCTGCCTCCCGGCATCACTACCTCCTTCATGCCCACGGGTGCCGCATGGTGCCGCCCGGTGTCCCTCGACGCCTCCACCATAGCGTTCACCCTCAATGCATTGCAACGTTCACTTCCGGTGCGTTGCATTAAACCGGAAGGTGTTGCAACGATTACTGCGTCTTCACCTGCAGAGATGCCGTTTTTAAGCAAAGCTATTGTTGCGTCAAGTTGGAAAGCAACGTAGCGTTTCCAGTGTTCCGAACGACCAGCCGCAAGCGTAAAGGGAGAGCACGATGCAGAAGTTCGACACCCCCGCCCCGATCTCCGCCGTCCTGGACATCGCCGCGGGACGCGTCCAGTTCATCGCCTCCGACCGGGCCGACACCGCGGTCGAGGTCCTGCCCGCGAACGCATCGAAGAGCCGGGACGTGAAGGCAGCGGAGCAGACCACGGTCGAATACACCGACGGGGTCCTGCGGATCGAGAATCCGACGAAGAACCAGTACCTCGGCTCCAGTGGATCCGTCGAGGTGACGGTCAAGCTGCCCGCCGGTTCCCGGGTCGAGGCCAAGGCGGCCAGCGCCGAACTCCGGACCGTCGGCCGCCTCGGCGACGTCGCTTTCGAGGGCGCGTACCGTGAGATCAAGCTGGACGAGGCCGCGAGCGTCCGCCTCACCGCGGTCGACGGCGACGTCGAGGTCGGCCGGCTGGGCGGCACCGCCGAGATCAGCACCGCACGGGGCGACATCCGGATCGACGAGGCCACGGGGGGCAGGGTCGTGCTCCGCACCCAGTCCGGCGACATCACGGTCGCCGCTGCCGCCGGCGTCTCGGCCACCCTGGACGCGGGCACCAGCCACGGCCGCGTCAGCAACGCCCTCAAGAACGACGGCACCGCCGAACTCGACATCCGCGCCACCACCTCCGACGGCGACATCACCGCCCGCAGCCTCTGACCCACCGCTGCTTGGGGGTTGGAGCCGCGCCCGGCCCGGCCGTCGCGGCGAACGGGTTGCACGGGTTCCGCCGCGGCGGGGACGGCGACAAGGTGCGCCGGCCGTGGCGTCGTCCGGACGCTCGTCCGTGGTCGTGGCGTCGGGGATGCGCAAGGCGATGGCACTCATGCCAGCACAGCGAGTGGCATGAGTGCCATCACGGCAGGCTCAGTAGCGGTAGTGGTCCGGCTTGTACGGGCCGTCGACCCGCTGCGGCCTCACAGATGGCGCGTGCGCGCGGGGTTCCCGGGGCGGAGCGGGGCCCCAGCTTTAGGAAGGGTGGTAGGCGCTCACCAGCAGTGTGTCGGCGGTGCGCGGGGCGCCGGTGGCGGGCAGCACGTCGACGGTGATGTCGGTGAATCCGGCCTCGTCGAGCAGCTTGGTCCACACATACTCCTGCAGGACCCAGCGCCGCATCGTTGTGGCTTCGCCGTCCGGCGTCTTTGCCGGGATATCGGCAGCCACCACGTCGGGCTGGGCAGGCGCCCCGCTCAGGTAGTGGGCGAGGGTCGCGAACACCAGTCGCCCGCCCGGCGTGAGCGCGGTGGCCGCCGCCGGCAGCAATTCGTGCGGGTCGGTGAAGTCCACGGCGCCGAAGACGCTGTACAGGACGTCGTACGCGCCGGTCATCGCCTGCAGGTGGGACACCGCATCGGAGGCGACAACATGCAGGCGTGGTGCGAGGTGGGCGTATAGGTCGGTTGCCATGGCGGCTTGGGCGGGCGAGGCGTCGATGCCGATGACCCGGGCCGGCTGGTGGTGGACCGGCCTTGGCAAGCTGCGCTTCGTACACTCGGACGAGCCGATGGCCGAGGCGCTCGGAGCAGGCGCGTGGTGGTCGTGACGAAGAGCGCTTGGTCTCCGCTTACGTGACGGCTCCATCGTCCCGGGCGGCTCTGCCGTGCTCGCCAGCCGGCTGTGACGCAGCGAGACGGGGGCGCCAGGGACTTGAGAAGGTCTGTAGAGCACTTCGACGCCCGCTCGCGCGTGCGGTCGCCGCTGCCGCCGCGGGGCTATCGTTCGAACTTCCTACCCTTGGTCCGGACCCGGGTCATCCGGCCGGACGCCGGAGTGTCTCGTCGATGGAGCCGCCATGCGAAAGGCCGAAGAGCCTCAGCTGCGTCTGTTCGTGTTCCACCACTCCGGTGGTTCGCACCTGATGTACCGCGACTGGCCGTCCTGCTTCCCTGCCGACTGGGACGTGCAGATCCCCGACGCACCGGGCCGCGGGCCCCACGACGGACGCCCCGCGATGAGCGATATGGGTGCTCTGCTTGAGTACTTTCTGCAGGAGCTGGGCACCCGGATGACGGGCCGCTTCGCGTTCTTCGGGCACAGCATGGGCGGGCTCGTCGCGTACGAACTGACCCGTCGGCTCATCGACATGGGGCACACACCGCCGGTCTGGCTCGGTGTGTCCGCGCATGGCACACTGCACCCCGACGGCGCTTCCCGTCGCCGGCATCTGCTGTCCGACGCCGAACTGCGCCGGGAGCTGGTGGCGATGGGGGGTACGTCGCCCTCGGCTCTGGACCACCAGGACCTGTGGGACATGTTCGCGCCGACCATCCGCGCGGACCTGCGCATCAGCGAGACGTGGCGCACGCCGCCCCTCACCGTGCCGCTGCCGGTGCCCCTTTCGGTGTTCGGCGGCATCTTGGACGACGTGTCCCCGCCGCACCGCCTGGACGGCTGGGCAGACGTCTCCGAGCACTTCCTGGGCCAGCACCTGTTCGACGGCGGCCACTTCTATTTCCAGGACCACCTGCCAGAGGTCGCCGGGCGGATCCAGGGCGACGTGCGCCGCGCCCTGCTCCTGGTCGGAGCGCCGTCCGAGGCAGCGCGATAGCTGTCCTCGACCTCCGTACGGGCCCGGTACGCGGCGAGCCAGCCGAGTTCCGGATGCTCGGCCTGGTGGTCGTGCGCGACGGGCTGCCCGGACGGGCATCACACCCTCCGGCCGTGACGGCGTGACGGGACCGGCTGTGGCGGTCGCGGGGCCACTGCCGGCGGAGTCGTTGCTGCGGGCTGCCCGTCACGTCTCCGGGCATGCCGATGACACCGCGCTGTACGCCGAGATCCGCGCCGTGTCCGCAGTCGACCGCCTCAGGGGCGCGTTGCCGTAGCGCCGACCGAGGGTGGACGGGGCCGACGGCTGTAGTCGCAGCCCCTCCCCGGCGTCGTCGGCGTCTGAACGGTGTGGGCGTACGTTCCACGTAGCGATGACCGATGTGCCGCAGCGTAGGCGCGTATCGGCGCGGTGCCGTGCTGCGGCTGGCCGGAACTGGTCCGTCCGCTCGACGATCGCTTGGGGATCCGTCTCGATTCCTCGGACAAGCCGACCCTCCGACTGCGCTTTGGGCCATCGTGGGTGCATGTCAGAGCCGACCGTCCGGTGCTCATGCCCGGGCGGTCGGACGCATGCGTTCCTCCTTCCCCCCACTCGATGGAAGTGCGGTCAGCCGTGGCTACCTTGCTGTACAAACTCGGACGCTTCGCCTTCCGGCGGCGCGGCCTCGTAACCCTGCTGTGGGTGTTGATCGTCTGTGGCGTCGGTGCCGCGGCCTCGACTGCTCCCACACCGCCGACCGAACAGTTCTCGATGCCCGGCACCGAGTCGCAGAAGGCGTTCGACCTGCTCGAGGAGAAGTTCCCGGATGCCGGCGCCGAGGGTGCCACCGCCCGTGTGGTGATCCGGACGCCCGAGGGCAAGAAGATCGCCAATGAGAAGGCGGCGATCGGCGAACTCATCGGCGAGCTCGGCAAGGCGCCCCAAGTGGCGGGTGTCGCCGACCCGTTCCAGGCGCACTCGATCAGCGAGGACGGCCGTACCGCCTATGCCGTGGTGACCTACAAGGTCGCCGCACCCGATCTCACCGACGAGGCCCACGACGCGCTCACCAAGGCGACCGACCGGGCCCGCGACGGCGGACTGACCGTCGAGGCGGGCGGTGACGCGGTCGCGGTCGAGCAAAGCATGTCCGGCACCGGTGAGCAGATCGGTGTGCTGATCTCGGCCGTCGTGCTGTTCCTCACCTTCGGCTCGGTAATCGCCGCCGGTATGCCGCTGCTCACCGCTCTGATCGGGGTGGGTGTCGGCGTCTCCGCCATCGCTGCGCTGGGCTCCACCCTCGGGCTGTCCGCCACCACCTCGACCCTGGCGATGATGATCGGCCTGGCGGTCGGCATCGATTACGCCCTGTTCATAGTCTCCCGCTACCGTGCCGAGATCTCCGAGGGCCGCACCCCCGAGGAGGCAGCGGGTGTCACCACCGGCACGGCAGGTTCGGCCGTCGTCTTCGCCGGGCTGACGGTCATCATCGCGCTGGCCGGCCTCTCGGTCGTCAACATCCCGATCCTCACCAAGATGGCCCTCGCGGCGGCCGGTACGGTCGCCGTCGCCGTTCTGGTCGCGATCACCTTCGTGCCCGCTCTGCTCGGCTTCGCGCCGCGCCGGGTGCTGCGGGTCGCGGACCGCCGTCTCGTGCGTACCAAGAAGCCGCTGTCGGCGCGCAAGCAGGCCAAGTCCGAGAAGAAGGCCGCGAAGCTGGCCGCGCGGACCCAGCCGAACCTGTCCACCCGCTGGGCCTCGTTCGTGGTGCGCCGTCCGCTCGGTGTGCTCTGTCTCGCGGTGGTCGGCCTCGGCGCGCTCGCCCTGCCCGCCACCAAGCTGGAGCTGGGACTGCCCGGCGAGGGCACGATGGCGACCGACACCACTCAGCGCAAGGCGTACGACCTGCTGTCCGACTCCTTCGGGCCCGGTTTCAACGGCCCGCTGACAGTGACTGTCGAGGGCAAGGACGCGGCCACCGCCGGCGACAAGATCGGCTCGGTCCTGGAGAAGACCGCGGGCGTCGACTCGGTCTCCAAGGCCACCGCCAACAAGGCCGGTGACACCGCGATCTTCAGCATCGTCCCGAAGACCGGTCCGTCCGACGCCAGGACCGAGCAGTTGGTCAAGGACATCCGCGCGAAGGCTCCTTCGCTCGCGGCGTCCGCGGGTGCCACCGAGGTCCTGGTGACCGGGCAGACCGCGCTGTTCATCGACTTCTCGCAGACTCTGTCCGATGCCCTGCTGCCCTACCTGGGCCTGGTGGTCGGCCTGGCGTTCCTGCTGCTTCTCCTGGTGTTCCGCTCGATCCTGGTCCCGCTGAAGGCGGCGCTCGGCTTCCTGCTGTCGGTCAGCGCGGCACTGGGTGCACTCGTCGCCGTGTTCCAGCTGGGCTGGGGTGCCGACTTCTTCGGCATCGACCAGACCGGCCCCATCATGACCACCATGCCGCTCTTCATGATCGGTGTCGTCTTCGGCCTCGCCATGGATTACGAGGTCTTCCTCGTCACACGGATGCGTGAGGCGTACGTCCACGGCACTCGGGCGGATCAGGCTGTTGTCACCGGCTTCCGGCACAGCGGCCGGGTGGTCGCAGCCGCCGCGATCATCATGATCAGCGTTTTCTCCGGCTTCATGGTGGAGGACGAGGACCTGGTCGCGATGATGGGCTTCGGTCTTGCCTCCGCCGTGCTGTTCGACGCCTTCGTCGTCCGGATGGCCATCGTGCCCGCCGTGCACTCGCTGCTCGGCGATACCGCCTGGTGGCTTCCGAAGTGGCTCGACCGGCTCCTGCCGAACATCGACGTCGAAGGCGAGAAGCTGCAGCAGCGACTGCACACCGGCCCGCCACGGGTGGCGGACAGCAGGCCGGGGCACGAGCGGGATCTCGTCCACTGACCCGGTGTCCCAGGATGAACAACCGAGGCCCGGCGTGACCTGGTTCAGGTCGTGCCGGGCCTCAGTCACACCCCCGTCATCGACCAGCGTCGAGGCTCTGGCTTCCGCCTCCGCTACTCCGTCTTGCTATGTACCGGTAGTCAGTGTTACGGTGTACCGGTAGTCAACAGCGCTGACTAGCGCAGGGAGGAGGTGTTCCA
>NZ_JBVHSK010000027.1:0-33226 GCF_055566415.1 Streptomyces sp. NPDC027663
TTCCCGCCACCCGCTACCGCGCGCCGGGTTCCGTGTCGCCTTGTTCCCCCCCTCCCGCGGGAGAACAAGCCCCCCCGCCCCCCCCCCCCCCGCCCCACCCCCCCCCCCCCCCCCGGCCGGGGCGAGGCCGGCCTGTGCGAGCTGGACGCGGGGTCCGAGCGGTCAGCCGGACAGCGCGTCCAGCAGGCGGTCCACGTCGGCGTCCGTGTTGTAGAGGTGGAAGGCCGCCCGCAGGTTGCCGGCGCGGTCGGAGACCTCGATGCCCGCCTCGCTCAACGCGGGCTGCCGGGAGCCGAGTCCGGGGACGGAGACGATCGCCGAGCCGGGGGCGGGCACGGGCTGGTGGCCGAGATCCGCCAGCCCCGCCCGGAACCGGTCGGCGAGGGCGACGTCGTGCGCGTGGATCGCCGCCACCCCGAGTTCCTCGACGAGTTCGAGGGACCGGCGCAGGCCCGCGAAGGTGAACAGGGCGTGGGTGAGGTCGAACCGGCGTGCCGAGTGGGCGAGTTCGGCCACCGGGCCGTAGCAGCTGTCCCACGGCCGCTCGGCCGCCACCCAGCCCGCGAGCAGCGGGGTCAGTCCGCCGAGGTCCTCGGGGACGGTGAGGAATGCCGCGCCGTGCGGGCCCAGCAGCCACTTGAAGGAAACGCTCGCGGTGAAGTCGTAGGCGTCCGCGTCCATCGGCAGCCAGCCGGCGGCCTGGGAGAAGTCGACGTAGGTGCGCGCGCCGTGGGCGCGGGCTGCCTCACGCAGGGCGGCCAGGTCGGCGACCCGGCCGTCGGCGGACTGGGCGGCGCTGACCGCGACGAGTGCGGTGCCCGGCCGGACGGACTCGGCGATCCGCTCCAGCGGGACCGTGCGCACCTTGAGGTCGCCGCGGACGTGGAAGGGGTTGAGCACGGAGGTGAAGTCGTCCTCGGCGGTGAGGACTTCGGCACCCGCGGGCAGCGAGGCGGCGATCACGCCGGTGTGCGCGGCGACCGAGGCGCCCGCCGCGACCCGGGTGGCCGGCACGCCGGCGAGCCGGGCGAACACGGCCCGGCTCGTCTCCACGTCCTCGTACAGCGGCGCCAGTGGCCGGCCCTCGGCCCGCAGCAGCGCCGCTTCCTGCAGGGCGGCTACGGTACGGGCGGGCAGCAGCCCGTTGGACGCGGTGTTGAGAAAGCTGCTCTTCGGGCGGAACTCGGCGCGGACGAGGCTCTCGAACGTCTCCGTGGTCTCCATGGGACCACTGTGCGGCCCAGGGATCTCCCCGTCCATTGCGAATTTTACGCGGTTCCCCTCAGGAACGCTTATACAACCGCGCCGACCTGCGCTTTCAGCCGTGCTGCGGGACCGCGCAGCCGTCCGGGCCGCAGGCCTGGGCGGCACCCTGGTCGACCAGCTTCAGCGGGGAACGCTCACCCCAGGCCTCGGCCAGCGCCTGGGTGAAGACCTCGGCGGGCTGGGCGCCGGAGACGCCGTACTTCCGGTCCAGGACGAAGAACGGCACGCCGGTCGCGCCGAGCCGGGCGGCCTCGCGCTCGTCGGTGCGGACCTCCTCGGCGTACGCGTCCGGGTCGGCGAGCACGGCGCGGACCGCGCCGGCGTCCAGTCCGGCCTCGACGGCCAGCTCCACCAGGCGCTCGTCGCCCTCGGTGAAGACGGACCGCTCCTCGGCGAAGTTGGCCCGGTAGAAGACCTGGATCAGCTCGTCCTGCCTGCCGTGCTCCTTGGCGAGGTGCAGCAGGCGGTGCAGGTCGAAGGTGTTGCCGTGGTCGCGGCCCCGGGTGCGGTAGGGCAGGCCCTCGGCGGCGGCCTGGGCGCCCAGGTTCTCCTCGCCGGCCTCGGCCTGCGCCTCGCTCATGCCGTACTTCCTGGTGAGCATGGTGATCACCGGCTGGACGTTGCCCTTGGCGCGGCCCGGGTCCAGTTCGAAGGAGCGGTGCACCACCTCGACCTCGTCGCGGTGCGGGAAGGCAGCGAGCGCCTTCTCGAAGCGGGCCTTGCCCACGTAGCACCAGGGGCAGGCGATGTCGCTCCAGATCTCGACGCGCATGTCTTCGGCTCTCTCCAGGTCGTACGGGTGCGGGGACTCCCCCGCTCGGTACGTGAACGTTCAAGCAGGGTGTTCCATTCCCGGGCGGCTACTCCCTGCACGGTCACGGATCACACGGCCGGGGACGCGGCTCCCGGGGGCGACTGCCCCCTGCCCGGTCACGGATCACACGGCCGGGGACGCGGCCGTCCGCCGCCCCGCCGTGTGCCGGCTGAACTGGGCCCGGTAGGCGCTCGGGGTGAGGCCGGTGCGGCGGACCAGGTGGGCGCGGAGCGAGTCGGCGGTGCCGAGACCGCAGGCGGCGGCCACCTGGTCCATGGCCAGCCGGGTGGTCTCCAGGAGTTCCTTGGCGCGCTCGATGCGCTGGTGCAGCAGCCACTGCAGCGGGGTGACCCCGCTCTCGGCGTGGAACCGGCGGGTGAGGGTGCGCACGGAGACGCCGGCGTGCCGGGCCAGGTCGGTCAGGGCGAGCGGCTTGTCCAGGTTGCGCATGGCCCAGGCGCGGGTGTCGGCGCAGGCGGTGCCGCGCTCGGGCGGCAGCGGGGTCTGGGTGAACTGGGCCTGGCCGCCGGGCCGGACCGGGGCGACCAGGGCGAGCCGGGCGACCTCGTTGGCGACGGCCGCGCCGTAGTCGGTGCGGATGATGTGCAGGCACAGGTCGATGCCGGCGGCGTACCCGGAGGAGGTGAGGAACTGGCCGTCCTGGGCGTAGAGGACGTCGCCCCGGACGTCGATGTCGGGATGGCGGCGGCGCATCTCCTCCGCGTGCGCCCAATAGGTGGTGGCCGTACGGCCCTTGAGCAGGCCGGCCTCGGCGAGCGAGAAGGCCCCGGAGCAGATGGAGGCGATGCGCACGCCCGCCGCGGCGGCCTCGCGCAGGGCCTCCAGCACCCTCGGGTCCGGGGCGAAGGGCCTGCCGGTGCCCGCCACGATCACCGTGTCCGCCTCCCGCAGCGCCTCCAGACCGTGCGGCACGTGCAGTTCCAGCGTGCCGGTGGTGGGCACGGGCCCGGGGTCGGGTGCACAGATCACCACGTCGTAGGCGGGCCGTCCCTCGGTCTCGACCTTCCCGAAGAGCATCTCGGGGATGGCGAGGTTGAACATCGACACGGGCGGCGACGCGACGACGGCGACACGGAGCATGGCCAGAACCTCCGGATGCATGGCATTCAGGCCACTACTGTACGCAGGGCAAGATCCGCAGTATGGGCGCATGTCAACGAACCAGACCGTGCGCGGCTCTCAACTTCCCGCATCTGCACGGCAGTTCCCGGTCCGTCCCGCCGTGGCGCTGGCCACGGCCCTCCTCGGTTTCGCGCTCACAACCCTCGACGCCTCCGTGGTGAACGTGGCCATCCCCGCGATCGGCTCCGACCTCGGCGGCGCCATGGCCGGGCTCCAGTGGGTGCTGGACGGCTACACCCTGGCCCTCGCCGCGCTGATGCTCTCCACCGGCGCCTTCTCGGACCGGGCCGGGGCGAGCCGGGCGTACGCCCTCGGCATCACGGTGTTCACGCTGGCCTCGGTGGTCTGCGGCCTGGCACCGAACCTGCCCGCTCTCATCGGCGCCCGGGTGGTGCAGGGCGCCGCGGCGGCCGTGGTGCTGCCCGCCTCGCTCGCCCTGGTACGGCAGGCGTACCCGGATCCGGTGCGGCGGGGCCGGGCGGTGGCGGCGTGGGCGGCAGGAGGGTCGGTCGCGATCGCGCTCGGTCCGGTGGCCGGCGGTGCGCTGACCACGGCCTGGGACTGGCGCGGGATCTTCTTCATCAACGTGCCGCTGGGCGGGGTCACCCTGCTCCTGCTGCTGCGCGCACCGCGCTCCGAGCGCCGGCCGGCGCCCCTGGACCTGCCGGGCCAGATGACGGCCGTGGTCGCCCTGACCGCGCTGACGTTCGCGGTGATCGAGGGCGGTACGAGCGGGGTCGCGGCCTTCGCCGTGGCCGTCGTCGCGGCCGTGCTGTTCGTCCGGATCGAGCGGCGCCGGCCGCATCCGGTCGTCCCCTTCGAGCTGTTCCGTGGCCGTCGGGTGCGGGTGGCGGTCGTGACGGGAGCGGCGTGCAGCGTGGCGTTCTACGGGATCCTGTTCGTCGTCTCCCTCTTCCTCCAGCAGGTGCAGGGCCGTTCGGCGCTGGCCGCCGGGCTGGTGTTCCTGCCGATGTCCGCGCTGATCGCGGTGGCGAACGTGGTGTCCGGCAAGCTGTCCGGACGGTACGGCCCGCGCCTGCCGATGCTGCTGGGCCAGGCGCTCGCGCTGGCGGGCCTGCTGGCTCTGCTCAGCGTCGACGCCGGGACGTCCGCCGCCGTGGTGGCCGCACTTCTCGTACCGATGGGCCTCGGCTGCGCGCTGACCATCCCGACGCTGACCGCGGTGATGCTGGACGCCGTGCCGGCCGAGCGGGCCGGTCTTGCGGCCGGGGTGCTCAACGCGGCACGGCAGGTGGCCGGCGGGCTGGGGATCGCGGTGTTCGGCGCGCTGGTGTCGGACGGCTTCGCCGCCGGGATGCGGGCGAGCCTGCTGGTGGCGGCGGCTCTGTTCGCAGCGTCCTTCGCGCTCGGCCACAGAGCGCTCCGGCCCCGGACGACCGGTCCCGCCTGAGAGGACACACCGCGTCCCTGCCCCGGCAGGCGCCGGGGCCGCCGTCCCGGTGGCCCCGGCGAGGCGGCTGCGGCGCTACCGCTCCAGAACCCCGTTGAAGCGGCGCGGAAGCCCCAGCGGATTGTCGTCGCGAAGCTCCGGCGGCAGCAGCGCCTCCGGTGCGTTCTGGTAGACCACCGGCCGCAGCCACCGTTCGATGGCCGTACCGCCCACCGAGGTCGACGTGGAGGTGGTCGCCGGGTACGGCCCGCCGTGGTGCTGGGCCGGCGCCACGGCGACCCCCGTCGGCCAGCCGTTGACCAGCACGCGCCCGGCCAGCGGGGTCAGCTCGGCGAGGATCTCCGCTCCCCTGCCGTTGCCGGCGGCCTCCTCGGCCGACAGCTGGACCGTCGCCGTCAGGTTGCCCGGAAGACGGCCGAGCACCGCCGCGGCCTCGGCCTCGTCCGCATAGCGGGCCACCACGGTGACCGGCCCGAAGCACTCCTCCAGCAGCAGGTCGTACGCCCCCTCCTCGGTCAGCCGCTCCGCCGGCACCGTGAGGAAGCCCGCACTGACCGTGTGCTCGCCGCCCGCGCCCGGGGTGACCGGGCTGTCCACGCCGGGCAGCTGCGTACGCTCGGCCACACCGGCGACGAAGTCGTCCCGCATGCGGTGGTCGAGCAGCACCCCGGCCTCGGTGTCGCTGACCGCGTCGGTGAGGGACTTCACCAGCCGGTCGCCCGCCGCACCGGAGGGGACCAGCACCAGTCCGGGCTTGACGCAGAACTGGCCGACGCCGAGGGTCATCGACCCGGCGAGCCCGCTGCCGATCTCCTCGGCGCGCTCGGCCACGGCGGCCTCGGTCACCAGGACCGGGTTCAGCGAACCCAGCTCGCCGTGGAACGGGATCGGCACCGGGCGTGCGGCGGCCGCGTCGAACAGCGCCCGCCCGCCCCGTACCGAACCGGTGAAGCCCGCGGCGGCGACCAGCGGGTGCCTGATCAGTTCGACGCCCGCCTCGAAGCCGTGCACGAGGCCGACGACGCCGTCGGGGATGCCGTGTCCGGCGGCGGCCCGGCGCAGCACCTTGGCGACCAGTTCGGAAAGTGCCGGGTGGTCGGGGTGGGCCTTGACGACGACCGGGCAGCCCGCGGCCAGCGCGCTCGCGGTGTCGCCGCCTGCGACGGAGAAGGCGAAGGGGAAGTTGGAGGCGGAGTAGACGGCGACGACCCCGAGCGGGACCTTGTAGCGGCGCAGGTCCGGGACGGGCGGGGTGGCCGTGTCGTCGGGGTGGTCGATGACGACGTCGAGGAAGCCGCCCTCGCCGACGATCCCGGCGAAGGCGCGCAACTGGTACACGGTCCGGGCGAGTTCGCCTCCCAACCGGGTCGGTCCCAGGGCCGTCTCGGCGTCGGCGGTCTCGACCAGGCCGTCCCTGGCCGCCTCCAGGCCCGCGGCGGCCGAGCGCAGGAAGGCGGCGCGGACCGTGCGGTCGGCGAGGGCGCCGCGCGCGGCGTGGGCCGCCCGGACGACCGTGTCCACCTCCTGGGCTGTGGCCTCCACCGCAACCTGTTCACGCCGCTTCCCGGTGCGCGGGTCGACACTCCAGACTGGTCCTGCTGCCACCGCGGGTCCCTCCCAGTAAAGGCCGCACTTTCCAGAACTGCCAGGTCAGCCATCAGCCGCGTTCGATATACTGAACACTGTCTCTGATGATGAATAAGCTGCTCGGAGACTATATAACTCAGGTCCTCGTCGAACGAAGGGGTCAAGGGCGATGACGGCAGGCGACACAGCCGGCGGGGCGCAGGTCAAGTCCGCGGTGCGGACCGTTGAGCTGCTGGAATACTTCGCCGGCCGGCCCGGCATGCACTCCCTGGCGGCCGTCCAGGAGGCCGTGGGATACCCCAAGTCCAGCCTGTACATGCTGCTGCGCACGCTCGTGGAGCTGGGCTGGGTGGAGACGGACGCGACGGGCACGCGGTACGGCATCGGCGTGCGGGCGCTGCTCGTGGGGACGTCGTACATCGACGGCGACGAGGTGGTGGCCGCCGCCCGTCCGACGCTGGACCGGCTCTCCGACGACACCACGGAGACCATCCACCTGGCACGGCTCGACGGCACCAACGTCGTCTACCTCGCCACCCGCCAGTCCCAGCACTACCTGCGCCCCTTCACCCGCGTCGGCCGCCGGCTGCCCGCGCACTCCACCTCCCTCGGCAAGGCGATCCTCGCCACCTACTCCGACGAACAGGTCCGCAAGCTGCTGCCGGAGACGCTGCCCGGGCTCACCGAGAACACCATCACCGACCGGGAGAACCTCATCAAGGAGCTGCACCAGGTCCGGGAGCAGGGCTTCGCGGTCGACCGCGAGGAGAACACGCTGGGCCTGCGCTGCTTCGGCGTGGCGATCCCGTACCGCACGCCGGCCCGGGACGCGATCAGCTGCTCGGTACCGGTGGCCCGGCTGACCCCTGCCCACGAACAGATGATCAAAGACGCGCTGTTCGACGCCCGGGACCGGCTGACGCTGGCGACCCGCAGGCTCTGAACCCGGAGCGGAATCAGGCGGCCGGGATCACGGCGACCTGTACCTCGCGCGTTGCGGGCCGCGGGCGCGGGCCGCGGCGGTCGTAGGCTCGGAACCATGGAGATCGTGCTGCGTGGCGTGGAGGACGACGATCTGACGGTGTTCTTCCGGCAGATGACCGATCCGGAGGCGCTCCGGATGGCCGCCTTCGGCCCCGAGAGCCAGGGCGACCGGGGCGCCTTCTACGCCTGGTGGCAGCAGATCCGGGCGTCCGACGCCGTGACGCGCACGGTCCTGGCCGACGGCCGGGTGGTGGGCAACGCGGCGGTCTACGGGGAGCCGGGCGGGCGTGAGGTGACGTACTGGATCGACCGTGCCTGGTGGGGGCGGGGGCTGGCGACGGCGGCCCTGCGGGCACTGCTCACCGAGGTTCCCGAACGGCCGCTGTACGCCAGGGCCGCCGCCGACAACGCCGCCTCGCTGCGGGTGCTGGAGAAGTGCGGTTTCCGGGAGACCGCCCGGGCTCTCGGGTTCGCCAACGCGCGCGGCGAGGACATCGAGGAAGTGGTCCTGCGGCTGCCCGCCTGACCCCTCGCGGATCCCGGCCATCCCCGACGACGGAGCGTGTGCCCGGACGAGCCGTGGAAGACCCGGCCCGCCCGCCGACGAACCGCCCGCCCGGACGAGCCCCGGAAGACCCGGCCCGCCCGCCGACGAACCACCCGCCCGGACGAGCCCCGGAAGACCCGGCCCGCCCGCCGACGAACCACCCGCCCGGACGAGTTCCGGATGACCCGGCCTCCCCCGGACGGCGGAGCCGGATCGTCAGGGGGCAGGAGGTGAACTCCCTGTCCGGCGCGAGAGCGTTGAGCCATGACGACCTCGACCTCCGGCCGTGACGGCGGTGCTGTTCGCGCTGGTTCCGGGTGCGCTGCGCCTGCTGTGGGCCGGCGGATCCACGGCCGGCCTGAACGGGAGCACCGACCGGCTCATGGAGGTCGTCCACCTGCTCTCGCCACCGCCGCCGTCACCGGCTCCCGGCAGCTCGCCTTCCGCCGGAGCCGGGCCCTGCCGGTCAGCGTGCCGCCGGCCCTGGCCCGGGTCGGCTCCGGCGCCACCGCGTGCTGGGGCGGATGGATGACGCTCAGCACGCTGGTCATGGCCGAGGACCTCGCCGGAGGCCCGACACCGGTGATGCGCCTGACCTACGCTGTGCAGATGATCGTCGGCTTCCTCGTGGCGACACTCATCGCCCGCTGCTTCGCGGACCGCTCCGCCAACGCATCGCGGTGACGCGTGGGTTGGGCCTGCTGTTCGGCGGGCGGGCACGGCGCCGCTGGGTGCATCTGATCCTCGGCGGCGCCCTCGCCATGCCGTACGTCTTCGTCGGCTCGCTCATCGTCGGGCCGCTCGCCGGCGCGGACGACGTCTTCGGCTGCCTGCCCCTGCAACTGGCCTCGTTCGGCGTCGGGTTGCCGGTCGCCGCACTCACGTCCCTGTTCCCGCTGACCCGGCCGCTGGAGTCCGCCGCGGCCCGCGCCCTGTGCGGGATCGCCGGGGACGGCGCAGGCGACCTTGCCGACGGTCCGGCCCGTGGCCGGGTCGAACGGGCGCGCACGGCCGCCTGGTTCACGCTGCACCTGGGCCTCGGCGGGATCGTCTCCGGGATGTCGCTGGCCGTGCCGCCGTTCGCGGTGCTGGTGATCGCGCTGCCCCTGTTCGCCGGTCTGCACGACTCACCGCTCGCCCTGCCCGGCGTCCTCGACCGGCCATGGGTGTGGGCGCTCGCGCCGGTCGCGGGTCTGGCCATGCTGCTCGCGCTCGCCGCCTGCGTCGCGGCCTGCGGAGCGCTGCTGGCCCGCGGCGCGCCCGCGCTGCTGGGGCCCACCCCGGCCGACCGGCTGGCCGCCGCCGAGGCCCGGGCCGCCGACCTCGCGGTGCGCAACCGGCTCGCCCGTGAACTGCACGACTGTGTCGGTCACGCGCTGAGCGCGGTCACCCTCCAGGCGAGTGCAGCCCGCCGGCTCCTGGACAGCGACCCGGACTTCGTCCGCGAGGCGCTCACCGCCATCGAGGACACCACCCGGCGCACGGTCGGCGAACTCGACGCCGTACTGGGGCTGTTGCGGGACGGGGACGCGCCCGGCACCGCGCCCGCGCCGACGCTCGCGGCCGACCTGGAGGGACTGCTGCGCCGGACCCGGGCCGGCGGGCAGCGCGTGACGGCCACCGTCGGCACCGATCCCGAGGCCCTGCCGCCGCTGGTCTCTCGGGAGGCGTACCGGATCGTGCAGGAAGGCCTGAGCAACGCCCTCAAGCACGCCGGTGAACCGGTCACCCTCCGCATCACCCGCACCGACGGCCGCCTGGAGGTCACCGTCGAGAACCCGCTGGGCCGCACCGCCTCCCCGACCCGCCCCGGCGGCGGCCACGGCCTGCGCGGCATCGCCGACCGGGTCCGGCTGCTGGGCGGCACGGCGGAGGCGGGACCGTCCGGGGACATGTGGCAGCTGCACGTACGTCTGCCGTTGAAAGGATCCGCATGACCCAGCCCCCCATCCGCATCGTCCTCGCCGACGACGAGCGCATGGTCCGCACCGCCCTGCGCGCCATCCTCTCCGCCGAGCGCGGTCTGGAGGTGGTCGGCGAGGCGGCGACCGGCACCGAGGCCGTGTCCGTGGTCCGGGAGCTGCGGCCCGACGTCGTGCTCATGGACGTCCGGATGCCGGAGACCGACGGCATCCGGGCCACCGAGCTGATCACCGGCACCCTGGAGAAGCCGCCGCGGATCGTCGTCGTGACCACCTTCGAGAACGACTCCTACGTGTACGACGCCCTGCGCGCCGGAGCCGCCGGCTTCCTGCTGAAGCGGTCCGACGCGGACACCCTCGTGCAGGCGGTACGGCTGGTCGCGCGCACCGACAGCCTCCTGTTCCCGTCGGCGGTACGGACCCTCGCCGCCGAGCACGCCCGCGCGGCCGCCCCCGCCGCGCCCTGGGTGAGCATGCTCACCGGCCGCGAGAGCGATGTGCTGCGGCACATGGCCGCCGGGCTGACCAACGCCGAGATCGCCCGGCACCTGGACGTGGGCCCGGCCACGGTGAAGTCGCACGTGGCGGCCGTCCTCGCGAAGACCGGCACCCGGGACCGCACCCAGGCGGTGATCGCCGCGTACGAGGCCGGTTTCCTGAGCACACGATGAGCGCGGGCTGAGGCCGACCTGAATCCGGGATGAGAAAACCGGACGAACGGGAACGTCGGCCCCCCTCCCGCTCGTCTTCCGTGCGGGATGAACAAGACGATCAGGCGGGCGTCCGTCTTCGCGCTGCTGCTCGTGGTCACCCTGCTGGTCAGGGCGACATGGGTGCAGTTCTACGACGGCAAGGCCCTCGCGGACGACAACAACAACCGGCGGAACGCGATCGCGACGTACTCGCGGCCCCTCGGGAACATCATCGTGGCCGGACACGCGATCACCGGCTCCGCGCGGACGAAGGGAAGCGACCTCGCGTACAAGCGGACGTACAAGGACGGCAGGCTGTACGCGGCGGTGACGGGCTACGCCTCGCAGGCCTACGCCCCCACTCAGCTGGAGGGCATCTACACGGACCTGCTCAACGGCACGGACACCCAGCTCAAGACCGTGCTGGACACGGTCACCGGCGAGCGCGCCGAGCCGGGCGACGTGATCACCACGATCGACCCCGCCGTGCAGAAGGCTGCCTACCGGGCGCTCGGTGACACCAAGGGCGGGGCCGTCGCGATCGACCCGAAGACCGGCAGGATCCTCGCGGCGGTCTCCACACCGTCGTACGACCCCTCCTCGCTCACCGACGCCAACACCGCGGGCAAGGCGTGGAAGCAGCTCACCACGGACGAGGACAAGCCGCTCAGCAACCGCGCGCTGCGCCAGCCGCTGCCCCCGGGCTCGACGTTCAAGCTGGTCGTGGCGGCTGCCGCGCTGGAGGACGGGCTCTACAAGAACGTCGGCGAGCACACCGACAGCCCCGACCCGTACATCATGCCGGGCACGACGCGTCCGCTGGAGAACGAGAGCAAGTCTGCTCCGTGCAAGAACGCCTCGATCCGCGTCGCCCTGCAGTACTCCTGCAACAACGTCTTCGGTCACATGGCCGTCCAGCTCGGGCAGGACAAGGTCAGGGCCATGGCCGAGAAGTTCGGCTTCAACGACGCGGAGCAGGACGTGCCGGTGCGGGCGTACGCCAGTGTGTATCCGTCGGACATGGACCAGGCCCAGACCGCTCTGTCCGGCATCGGCCAGTTCGACGTCACGGCCACGCCTCTGCAGATGGCCATGGTGTCCGCGGCCATTGCCAATGGCGGCAAGCTGGTCTCGCCGCACATGGTGTCGCAGATCACCGACAGCGGCGGTGAGGCGTTGAAGGACTACGACGACAGCGCGGGCACGGAGGAGATCGTCAGCTCTTCCACCGCCGAGCAGCTGCAGTCGGCCATGGAGACGGTGGTGAAGGAGGGCACCGGTACGAACGCGCTGATCGACGGGGTGACCGTCGGCGGCAAGACCGGCACCGCCCAGCACGGCGAGAACAACAGCAAGACGCCGTACGCCTGGTTCACCTCCTACGGCAAGTCCGACAGCAACGGCAAGGAGGTCGCCGTCGCGGTGATGGTCGAGCAGTCGGACGCGGCACGGTCGGAGGTCAGCGGCAACGGTCTGGCTGCGCCGGTCGCCAAGGCGATGATGGAAGCCGCGTTGAAGTAGGGGCGTCTTGAAGGGGGGCGGGGACGACGGGGACCGTCGGAGGGCGTTCTCACGCGGTGGCCGGTGACTTCGCCCCCCGTCACGGCAGGTGCTGCCGGTGACGGGGGCCGAGTTCGAGCGGCTGCTCAGGACGTACGGCTGACCGTCAGGAGCGTCAGGAGACGAAGTAGGTCGGGTTCGGCAGCTTGTACCTGCGGTCGGCGTAGCCGCCGTCCAGGTCCGAGTACTGGTCGCCGAAGTTGGCGATGATCTCGTAGCCCAGGTCGTCCTCGATGTGCTTGCGCGTCCCGGACTTGTACTGCACGGTCGTGCAGTTCCAGGTGCCCGCGGTGGCGCAGTCCTTCAGGTAGGCCGGCGGGTTGGCCTTGTCCTTGAGGAACATGTGGTCGGCGTCGAGGTTCACATCGGCGCCGACCTTCTTCAGGTTCTCGACGGCGCCGGCGCGCTGGGCCTCGCTGAGGCCGGAGTTGTAGAAGACCTCGACGCCCCTGGACTCGGCGTACCGCACCAGCTCCGGGCTGCCGAAGACGGCCGGACGGTCGGCCTTGTTCACGTAGTCGTTCCACGTGGTGGGGTTGTACGTGTAGTTGTAGCGCTTCTCGTAGTCGAGGCTGAGCAGCAGCGTGTCGTCGATGTCGAAGACGACGGCCGGCTTCTCGCCCCGACGGTGCGCCTTGCGGGCGGCCTTGTCGATGTAGCGCTTGGCCTGGGCGTCGAGGTGCGCCAGGTCCTCGGCGTACGGGCTGTCCGGGGACGCCTGGTAGACGCCGTTGCTGTCGGCGGTGGTGCCGTAGTAGGCGTCGATGTCCTTCACCAACTGCCCGATGTTGTACGGCTCGTGGGTGGAGTTCGCCGTCGACTGGCCGGCGGTGGCCGTGCCCGCGCCGTACAGCGCCGCCCCGGCGACGACACAGGCGGCGCCGGCAGCGACCGCCTTGAGGGACTTCCGCATAGGTTCTCCGGATCTGGTGGATGAGAGTGATGTACCAGGTCAGAGATTGTCTACGCGCATCACAAGCGCGGTGCGAGCCCTGTTATCGGATCGATACCGGCACCGGCCTGAGATCTTCACCGCACTCCCTGCGGAATCTTGCCTTCCGCCAGAGGACCCTCAACCCGCTTACGGCTCCCGCTCCTTGCCCGGCCGGGCAAGGAACTCTGAGTCGCAGCCGGTGCCGGCTCGGGGAGGACCCGGGGGGGGGGAACTCAGGAAGAGTCTCGGGGAACGCACGGCGCAGCGGGGTGAGCGGCCCGGCGGGAGCGTGCGGTTCCCCAGCCGCCCCCCGGCTCCTTCCGCGGAGGGGAGCCCTCGCCGACGGATCCGGTCAGATCTCCATCACGGCGTCGCATTCGGGGCAGACCACGGACGCGTACTCGACGGGGTACCACGGCGCCCCGGGGGGCCCGACGGGCGTCGAGGGGGCCCTCTCCATGGCGAAGGTGTCCTTGCCGCACAGTGTCCGTGGCCCCGCGGCGTCGGGTCGGCCGGGGGCAGCGGGTGCGGCGTGCACCCGGCGGGGACGCCGTTGCCCTTCGGCCACCGGCTGGTCGGGTTCGTACACGACGACGATCTCGCTCATGTCGGTGTCCGGGAGGTCACTCGCGCCCGGCGCCCGGGACGGCGAGTGCACGGCCGCGGTACAGGCCTTCGCGTTCCTGGGGCTCCTCCGGCGCGCCCGGCCGCGGACGGCGCGTCGTCACCCACACAGAGGGCTCGTCGATTGCGGCTTCCATTGCGGCTTCCTCCGTAGCTCTGGGACCGGCCGATGCTTGCGCGGGCCACGGGTGCGAGGGGGTCGCGGCCCCGCTCCGGGATGACGAGCATCCGCTCGTCCGATCATGCCTGCCCGCCCGCGCCGGCGCTCGTCCAGAGACTCCGGCGCAGTCGCGTCACCGCCGGGCCGGGCCTCCTGTCGGCCACCGGCCCCACGGCCGCCTGCCCCTTACGGCCGCCACCCCGGATCCCGCCCGCTCAGCCCCACCGCCCGGTCGAGCAGCGGCGCGCCCGCCGCGACCGGTACGACCGGGCCGAACAGGCCGTCGCCGCGGTCCTGGGCGTCGGCCGCGGCCAGCAGGAAGCCGTGGGCCGAGGCCAGGGCGGCCGGGTCGGGGGCGTAGTCCTGACCGGTGGCGCGGGCCAGGTCCCAGCCGTGGATCACCAGCTCGTCGGCTACGACGGCACCGGCGACCGCGCCCGGCAGATCCACCCCGCCGGCGCGGGTGTCGCCGGTCCAGGCGGCCGGGTCGCGCCAGGCGGCGGCCAGCTCGTCCAGCGCCTCGGGCAGCCGCACGCGCCAGTCCGGGCCGAGGTCCCAGGGGACGGAGTCCGGGCTGGTGCCGGTCGTCGCGCCGAACTCTTTGCGGGCGGCGTCCCGGAAGGCCACGGACAGCATCAGCAGGTGGCCCAGCAGGTTGCGGACCGCGACGCCCGGGCAGGGTGTGGCGGCCGTCAGCTGCTCCTCGGTGACGGCCCCGGCGAGCCGGGCCACGATGTCGGTCTGCGGGCCGAGGTCAGCGGTGGTCATGGTGCCCTCCTTCAGCGACACGTAGGTGCTCTACGAAGAACTGACCGGCCGAGGCCCGCAAACTCATCGGCGCCCCGTCGACGCCCCGGCAGACGCCTCACCGCCCCCGCACCGGCCGTACCTCCCTGCGCGCCGCCGCACCGGCCCCACCACGCCTGACCACCGCTGCTGCTGCAGTGCTACGGCCCGGCGCTGCTCGGGACGGCCGCCCTGCTGCCTCAGCGGGCGGTCAGTGCCGCGTGCACCGCGGCGAGGTCGCCGTCCGACGCCAACCCGGCGTGATAGAGCCTCAGTTCCGTCGCGCCGTCGGCACGTGCGCGGGCCGCGTCCGCCGCGAGCGTGCCGGGGCTGCCACCCATGCCCGTGACGACAGTGAGTTTGGCGGCCAGTACCTTCCCCTCTCGCGCCTGCCCGGCGAAGGGCGCCAGCAGGGCCGTACCGCCCGTGCAGGGCACCACCACGCCGTCGGCCACGGAGAGGATGTGGGCGGGGTCGACGCCCACGTCGGCGCCGCAGTGGTACGGGACCGGGTCGGCGTGCAGCAGGACCTGGAAGCCGTCGGGTGCGGCGGCGCGTACGGCGGCGACGGCCTCCTCCTGGAGGGTACGGGCGGTCGTCTCGCGCCACGCGCGCGTGGCGGCCGCCGTGTCCTCGCCGAGCAGCTTTCCGGCCGTCGGCCAGCCCTCGTCCTCTGCAGCGCCCCGCCACAGCGGTTCCAGCGCGGCCCGTACGCCGGTCGCCAGCTCGTCGGCGTCGAGGCCGTGTCCGCCGTAGCCGGCGCGGCAGGACGGGCAGAAGCAGAGGGACATCAGGTACTGCCCGGCGTCCCCGAGGCCGACGCCCGAGATCTTGTCGTGGGCGTGCAGGTGCTGCAGTCCGTACCAGCCGAGGGACTCCAGCTCGGTGCCGTGCGCGCCGGGGCGTACGGCGGCCTCGGCGGCCAGGTCGACCAGGTACGCGCGCGTACCTGGCTGGGCGATGCAGGGCGCCCACGGGTAGCGGTCGCCGTAGGCGTTGACGACCGAGGTGTCGGGGTGTTCGGCGCCCAGGCGGGAGTTGTGGGCGAGGACCACCCAGGTGTGCACCTCCAGGCCGGCCGCGGCGAGGGCCTCGGCGGCGTCGCCGTAGGCGTTGCCGGGGGCCCACCGGCCGGCGGGGTAGGGCCGCAGGCCACGGCCCGCCCAGCGCTCGCCGGGCGGGTAGAGGACGGCCGCGTACTCGGCGGTGACGATGCGGTGGCGCGGGTGGCGCGGGGTCAGCGCGCGGGTGGAGTGGTAGGCGGACGCGAGGGTCGCCTGCCGCACGCCGAGCGCCGCGATGCGGGCGGGGGCCCCGGGGTCCCCGTTGACGTCCCAGGGGTAGACGAACGCCGATGCCTTCACACGTCCTCCTCGTCCTCGTGCCGCTCGCCCCGGACACAGCCGTACGCGCTCACGCGTCCTCCTCCAGCAGCGCGTATCCCCGTTCGATGAGCTGGGCGAGCTGTTCGACGTGGTCCTCGGCAGGTTCGTGGAGCGGGGGCCGGACCTCGCCGACGTCCAGGCCGCGCAGCCGTACCCCGGCCTTGACGAGGGAGACGGCGTAGCCGGGGCCCTGGGCCCGCAGGTCGGCGAACGGACGGTAGAAGCCGTCCAGGAGGCGGTGCACCGTGCGCAGGTCGGCGGATTCCAGGGCCTTGTGGAAGGCGAGGGCGATCTCCGGCGCGAAGCAGAACACCGCCGAGGAGTACAGGGTGACGCCGAGCGCGCGGTAGGCGAGCTGGGTCTGTTCGGCGGTGGGCAGGCCGTTGAAGTACAGGAAGCCGCCGGGAGCCTCGGTGCGCACGGCACTGATGATCCGCTGCATGAGGTCGAGGTCGCCGCAGCCGTCCTTGAGCCCGATGACGCCGCCGGTGCGGGCCAGTCCGACCACGGTCCGCGGGGCGAGGACGGCGTTGTCGCGCTGGTAGACGATCACGGGCAGGGCGGTGGCCGCGGCGACCTCCCGGTAGTGCCGCAGCAGGCCCTCCTGGCCGGCGACCACCAGGTACGGCGGCATGGCGAGGAGGCCGTCGGCGCCCGCGTCCGCGGCGAGCCGGGCGTAGCGCACGGCGAGCGCGGTGCCGTAGCCGGCGCCCGCCACGACCGGGACGCGTCCCTCGGCCGCCTCGACGGCCACCCGGACGCAGGCCTCGAACTCCTCCGGCAGCAGCGCGTGGAACTCGCCGGTGCCGCAGCAGGCGAACACGGCGGCGGCACCGGCCGCGACGCCGCGGCGCACATGGGTGCGGTAGACGTCGAGGTCGAGTGGGCCGCCGGGGCCGTAGGCCGTGACGGGGAAGAAGAGCGGTCCGCTCGGTTCGCGGAGCCGGTCGGCGAGAGGGGCTGGCGTCACAGGCGCTCCCTGTCGGTGCATACTTCTGATCAGCGTCTATATGTCTGAACGACCTCACGCTACGGGCCCCGATCGGAGCGGGTCAAGCGCGCGCACGGGCAACACAGCGGCGGACTTCCCCCTGGCACGGCGCACTTGACGAGGCATGTCGGCGCTCCCTAGCGTGTCCACGAATGTGAATACCGTCCATGCATGCAGTCATTGGCTCACGGCCACCAAGGAGACCGAAGGATGCCCGCTCCCCGTACCCTCCTGCTCACCGGCGCCGCCGGCGGGCTCGGCACCCTCATGCGGTCACTGCTGCCGGAGTACGGCTACACACTGCGGCTGTTCGACGTGCGCCCCGTCGAGGACGCGCCGGACGCCATCACCGCCGACCTCGCCGACACGGAGGCGCTGCGCGAAGCGGTGCGCGGCGTGGACGCGATCCTGCACCTCGCGGGCATCTCCCTGGAAGCACCCTTCGAGAAGATCCTGAAGTCCAACATCGCAGGCACCTACAACCTGTACGAGGCCGCCCGCCGGGCGGGCGTGCCGCGGATCGTGTTCGCCTCCTCCAACCACGCCGTCGGCTTCACCCCGGCCCCGCGCGCGGGCGAGGCGCTGATCCCGGTCGACACCCCGCGCCGCCCCGACACCTTCTACGGCCTGTCGAAGTCCTTCGGCGAGGACCTGGCCCAGCTCTACTGGGACAAGCACGGTCTGGAGACCGTCTCCGTACGCATCGGCTCCTGCTTCCCGGAGCCGACCAGCGTGCGCATGCTCTCGGTGTGGATGAGCCCGGCGGACGGCGCCCGCCTCTTCCACGCGGCCCTGACCGCCGAGGAGGTCGGCCACACGGTCGTGCACGGCTCCTCCGCCAACACCCGGCTGTGGTGGGACCTGGGCACCGCGCGGGCGCTCGGCTACGAGCCGCAGGACGACTCCGAGCCGTACGCCGAGAAGCTCATCGCCGAACAGGGTGAACTGGACCCGGAGAACCCGGCGCACACCCATCTGGGCGGGCACTTCGTCAACGACCCGCCGATCTGGCCGTACTGAGCACTCCGCCGGCCCGGAGCGGGCAGAAACGAGCGTCCACGCGCGCGGGCGGGCACCGAACGGGCCCGCCCGCCACCGTGTCCGGGCATGCGCCGTGCCCGATCCCACCTCGTTCCGGACAGCCCCGCAGGTCCGCGGCGGGCACGGGCCGCGCGGAACGGGCACGAACGGGCAGTATCGGGCTTCCAACAGGCCTGGTCAGCGCCGCGCGCCGACGGTAGAACTTCCCTCATGGGCCCGAACGGGCAGTCCCACGGGGAAGCGGGTGACGACGATGAGCACCAGGAGTGCGGAGGAACGCCAGCGCGAGATCGTGCGGGCCGCACGCGCCACCGGCTCGGTGGACGTCACCGCGCTCGCCGTGGAACTGGGCGTGGCCAAGGAGACCATCCGGCGCGATCTGCGCGCCCTGGAGGACCACGGACTGGTCCGCCGCACCCACGGCGGCGCCTATCCGGTGGAGAGCGCCGGCTTCGAGACGACGCTGGAGTTCCGGGCCACCAGCCACGTACCCGAGAAGCGCCGGATCGCCGCCGCCGCGGCCGGCCTGCTCGGGGACGCCGAGACGGTCTTCGTCGACGAGGGCTTCACCCCGCAGCTCATCGCCGAGGCACTGCCGAGGGACCGGCCGCTGACCGTGGTCACCGCGTCCCTGCCGGTCGCGGGCGCCCTCGCGGAGGCCGACCACATGTCGGTGCTGCTGCTCGGCGGCCGGGTCCGCCCGGGCACACTCGCCACCGTCGACCACTGGACGACGAAGATGCTGGCCGGCTTCGTCATCGACCTCGCCTACATCGGGGCCAACGGCGTCTCCCGCGAGCACGGCCTGACCACCCCCGACCCGGCGGTCAGCGAGGTGAAGGCGCAGGCCGTTCGGGCCGCCCGCCGCACGGTCTTCGCGGGCGTGCACACCAAGTTCGGCGCGGTCAGCTTCTGCCGGTTCGCGGAGATCGGCTCGCTGGAGGCGATCGTGACCAGCACCCTGCTCCCGGCCGCCGAGGCCCACCGCTACTCCCTGCTCGGCCCCCAGGTCATCCGGGTCTGACCCGGCTCCTCTCCCGTCCCCTCTCCCGTCCCGTGGGCGTTCCACCCCTTCAAGCGCCCCTTATATCCCTGAACATCCCGCTCAAGTCCACATATCTCCAGGAGCGATCCATGCGCACCCCGAGCCGACGGAGGCCGCGAGCCACGCTCGCCCTGGCCGCCGCCGGGACGCTGCTCGCCCCCCTGCTCTCCGGCTGCTGGGCCGGCGCGGGCGGGACCGGTTCCGGCGGCGACTCCATCAACGTCCTGATGGTCAACAACCCCCAGATGACCGAGCTGCAGAAGCTGACCGCCGCCCACTTCACCAAGGACACCGGCATCAGGGTCAACTTCACGGTCCTGCCCGAGAACGACGTCCGGGACAAGATCAGTCAGGACTTCGCCAACCAGGCCGGCCAGTACGACGTGGCCACCCTGTCCAACTACGAGATACCGATCTACGCCCGCAACGGCTGGCTGCACGAGATGGACCCCTACGTCGCGAAGGACCCGTCGTACGACGAGCAGGACGTCCTCGAGCCGATGCGCCGGTCCCTCACCGGCGAGGACGGCAAGCTCTACGGCCAGCCCTTCTACGGCGAGTCGTCCTTCCTGATGTACCGCAAGGACGTGTTCGCGGCGAAGGGCCTGACCATGCCCGCCCACCCCACCTGGCAGCAGGTCGCCGGGCTGGCCGCACGGGCCGACGGCGCCGAACCCGGCATGAAGGGCATCTGCCTGCGCGGGCTGCCCGGCTGGGGCGAGCTGATGGCACCGCTGACGACGGTCGTGAACACCTTCGGCGGCACCTGGTTCGACAAGGACTGGAAGGCACGACTGGACTCCCCCGCCTTCAGAAAGGCGACGAAGTTCTATGTCGACCTGGTGCGTTCGCACGGCGAGTCCGGCGCCGCCCAGTCGGGTTTCGCCGAGTGCCTGAACAACATGACCCAGGGCAAGGTCGCCATGTGGTACGACGCCACCTCCGCGGCCGGACTGCTGGAGGCGGCCGCGTCCCCGGTCAAGGGCAAGCTCGGCTACGCCCCCGCTCCCGTGGAGCGGACGAAGTCGTCCGGCTGGCTCTACACCTGGGCCTGGGGCATCCAGCGGGCCTCCCGCAATCCCGACAAGGCCTGGAAGTTCGTGTCCTGGGCGTCGGGCAAGGGCTACGAGCAGCTGGTCGGCGAGACCAGCGGCTGGTCCGACGTCCCCGCGGGCAAGCGGGCGTCGACCTACACGAACGCCGAGTACCGCAGGTCGGCCGCCTCCTTCCAGGACATGACCCGGGAGGCCATCGAGAGCGCCCGGCCGGACGACCCCGGGGTGCAGCCGCGGCCCGCGCCCGGCATCCAGTTCGTGGGCATCCCCGAGTTCACCGACCTCGGCACCAAGGTCTCCCAGGAGATCAGCGCGGCCATCGCCGGACGGCAGTCCGTCGACTCGGCCCTGAAGAAGTCGCAGGCGCTCGCCGAGCGGATCTCCGAGGAGTACGAGGGACGATGACAGCGACGACGACGGCCCCTCGCACGGCCGCCTCCGCAGGGAGCCTGCGGCAGCCCCCGGCCCGGCTGCGTGCCTGGGCCACCCGGGCCCCGCTGCTGCCTGCCCTGGTCTTCATGATCGTGGTGACCCAGCTGCCCTTCGTGGCCACGCTGGTGATCTCCTTCTTCGACTGGAACGCCCTCTACCCGAAGGCCCGCCGCTTCACCGGCCTGGACAACTACCGCCAGGTGCTGACCGACGCCGGCCTGCGCCACTCGGTGTGGACGACCGTGCTGCTCACGGCGGCGGTGGTGCTGGCCAGCCTCGTCCTCGGGCTGGCACTGGCACTGCTGCTGGACCGGAGGTTCCGCGGCCGGGGTGTCGTACGCACCCTGCTCATCGCCCCCTTCCTGGTGGTCCCGGTGGCCGCCGCCCTGCTCTGGAAGCATGTGCTTTACAACCCTGAATACGGCCTGCTCAATGGGTTGTTGCACTATGTGGGCGGCCCCCAGCCGGACTGGGTCTCGCGCACCCCGCTGCTCGCCGTCGAGGCCTCCCTGGTGTGGCAGTGGACGCCGTTCATGATGCTCATCCTGCTCGCCGGGCTGCAGAGCCGGGACCAGCAGCAGATCGAGGCCGCCCGGGTGGACGGCGCGAGCGACTGGCAGGTCTTCCGCCATCTCACCCTGCCCCATCTGCGCCGCTACCTGGAGCTGGGCGCCCTGCTGGGGTCGGTCTACATCGTCCAGAACTTCGACGCGGTCTTCACGATCACATCCGGCGGCCTGGGCACCGCCAACCTGCCCTACACCGTCTACCAGAGCTTCTACCAGGCCCACGAGAACGGCCTCGCGTCCGCCGCGGGCGTCCTCGTGGTCATCGGCTCGATCGTCATCGCGACCTTCGCGCTGCGCGTGGTGTCGTCCCTGTTCCGCGAGGAGGTGTCCCGCGCATGAGTGCCGTACGACCGCATGCCGTACGACGAGGCGGGCTGGGCCTGCTGGCCTGGCTGGCCGGGATCGTGTTCTTCCTGCCGATCGCGTGGATGGCGCTGACGTCGTTCCACTCGGAGTCCGACGCGGCGGCCAACCCGCCCTCCTTCGCCGCGTCGCTGACGCTCGACGGCTACCGCGAGTTCTTCGGCAGCGGCGGCGGGGCGAGCCCGTGGCCCGCGCTCGTCAACTCCACGGTCGCCTCGGTGGCCTCGACGCTCCTGGTCCTCCTGCTGGCGCTCCCGGCGGCCTACGCGCTGTCGATCCGGCCGGTCAGGAAGTGGACCGACGTGCTGTTCTTCTTCCTCTCCACCAAGATGCTGCCGGCCGTGGCGGGCCTGCTGCCCGTCTACCTGTTCGCCAAGAACGCCGGGATGCTCGACAACATCTGGCTCCTGGTCGTCCTCTACACCTCCATGAACCTGCCGATCGCGGTGTGGATGATGCAGTCCTTCCTCGCCGAGGTGCCGGTCGCCGTCATCGAGGCGGCCCGGGTGGACGGCGCCCGGCTGCCGGTGATCCTCGCGCGCGTGGTGGCCCCCATCGCCCTGCCCGGCATCGCCGCCACCGCCCTGATCTGCTTCATCTTCAGCTGGAACGAGCTGCTGTTCGCCCGGGTCCTGACGGGCGTGGTCGCCGAGACCGCCCCCGTCTTCCTGACCGGCTTCATCACCAGCCAGGGCCTGTTCCTGGCCAAGGTGTGCGCCGCGTCGCTCGTCGTCTCCCTGCCGGTGCTCGCCGCGGGGTTCGCCGCCCAGGACAAGCTGGTCCAGGGCCTGTCGTTGGGAGCCGTGAAATGAAGGCCGCCGTCATCGAGTCCGTGGGCCGTGCCGTGGTCACCGAGGTCCCCGACCCGACGCCAGGGCCCCGCGAGGTCGTCGTCGAGGTCGCGGCGTGCGGTCTGTGCGGCACCGACCTGCACATCCTGCAGGGCGAGTTCGCGCCCAAGCTGCCGATCGTCCCCGGGCACGAGTTCGCCGGCGTGGTCGTCGGCGTCGGCAGCCAGGTCACCGAGGTGGCGGCCGGCGACCGGGTGGCCGTGGACCCGTCCCTGTACTGCCACGAGTGCCGGTACTGCCGGACCGGCCACAACAACCTCTGCGAGCGGTGGGCCGCGATCGGCGTGACGACGGCGGGCGGCGCCGCACAGTACGCGCTCGCGCCCGTGGCGAACTGCGTGAAGCTGCCCGAGCACGTGCGCACCGAGGACGCCGCCCTGGTGGAGCCGCTGTCCTGCGCGGTGCGCGGCTACGACGTCCTCCGGTCCCGTCTGGGCGCCCATGTGCTGATCTACGGCTCCGGGACCATGGGCCTGATGATGCTGGAGCTGGCCAAGCGGACCGGGGCGGCGAGCGTGGACGTGGTGGACGTCAACCCGGCCCGGCTGGAGACGGCACGCCGGCTCGGCGTCTCGGCGTCCGCCGCGAACGCCGACGAACTGGAACGACCGCAGGGCTGGGACGTGGTCGTGGACGCGACCGGCAACGCGGCGGCGATCCAGGACGGCCTGGACCGGGTGGCGAAGGCGGGTACGTTCCTGCAGTTCGGGGTGGCCGACTACGCGACGCGCGTGACCATCGCCCCGTACCGCGTCTACAACCAGGAGATCACCATCACCGGCTCCATGGCGGTGCTGCACAGTTTCGAGCGGGCGGCGGAGCTGTTCGCGAACGGTGTCCTGGACCCCGAGGTGTTCATCAGCGACCGGATCCCGCTGGAGCGTTACCCGCAGGCGCTGGAGCAGTTCGCGGCGGGCGTGGGGCGGAAGATCGTGGTGGTGCCCTGAGCCGGCCGGAAGTCGGCTCGACGGCGGTGCCCCGAGCCGGTCGGGGGTCCGCTGTCCTGTGATGCAGCGGGCAAGCGGGAGTCGGCTCGACGGCGGTGCCCTGAGCCGATCGGGGGTCCGCTCGTCGGTAAGGGAACGGTAAAGCGGTGTCGTTCGTTCACCCGGCATGACAGCTATGACCCCAGGCTCGAACATCCCTCTGTCGGCCGCCCGCGTGACGGTGGACGTCTCCGCGCCGGTGCGGCTCGACGTGTCGGGCCTGCTGCTCACCGCCGACGGCAAGGTGCGCTCCGACGACGACTTCATCTTCTACAACCAGCCCGCCGGCCCGGGCGTGACGTACACCTCCGGCGGCGGGGCGGCGCCGGACGCGATCACGGTGGACACCGCCGCCGTGCCGCCGGACATCGAGAAGATCGTGGTCACGGCCAGCCCGGACGCGGCGGGCCAGACCTTCCAGGGCATCGAGCCGACCGCCACGATCCGGGACGCCGACGGCGGCACGCCCCTGGCGACGTTCACCCCGCCGCAGCTCGGCACGGAGACGGCGCTGGTGGTCGTGGAGATCTACCGGCGCAACGGCCAGTGGAAGGCCCGCGCCGTCGGCCAGGGGTACGCCAACGGGCTGGCGGGCATCGCGACGGACTTCGGCGTGACGGTGGAGGAGCCCGCCGCCGCCCCGGCGGCCCCGCCGCAGCCCTCCGCCCCGCCCGCCCCTGCCGTCCAGGCCCCGACCGCACCGCCCGTCCCCGCCGCCCCGCCGGCTCCGGCGCCGGGAGCCGGAAAGATCAACCTGGACAAGGGCCGGGTCAGCCTCCAGAAGAACCAGACCGTGTCCCTGGTCAAGGGCGGCCGGCCACTGCTGTCCCAGGTGCAGATGGGGCTCGGCTGGGAGCCCGCGTTCCGCGGCAAGGACATCGACCTGGACGCCTCGGTCATCGCCTACGGCCCGCAGCGCAACCACATCGACAGCTGCTACTTCGGCAAGCTGACGATCCTGAACGGCGCGGTCAAGCACTCCGGCGACAACCTCACCGGTGAGGGCGGCGGCGACGACGAGGTGATCGTGGTCGACCTCGGCCGCCTCCCCCAGGAGGTCACCGGCCTCGTCTTCACGGTCAACTCCTTCTCCGGCCAGAAGTTCACGGAGGTCGCCAAGGCGTACTGTCGCCTGATCGACGCCGCCACGGGCGAGGAGCTGGTCCGCTTCGACCTCACCGGCGCGGAGCCCCAGACGGGCGTGATGATGGCCAAGCTCATCCGCCAGTTCTCCGGCGAGTGGGACATGACGGCGATGGGCGAATTCGTGAAGGCCCGCACCGTACGCAACATGGTGCAGCCGGGGGCTCGCGCCCTGTAGCTCGACGTGGACCGGAGTCGCGCCGGGGGTCCGCCGTCATCGTTGCGGCCGTCGCCCGGCTGCGGCACCGCCCTGGCCGCTCGCGCAGTTCCCCGCGCCCCTTGCGGGGCGCTGCTCCGCCCGGGCGAGTCCCAGCCTCCGCCGCCAGGCCCGGTACCGGCCGAGCGGTGTCGCAGAGCCCGTCAGGCGTTGCGCAGTCCCTCGTTCAGCAGCCCCAGACAGCGGCGGATCTCCCGCTCCCCCGTGCCCGCAAGCTCCGCCGCCGACGCCACCCCGTGCGCCAGCCGCAGCACCTCGATCGGCTCGACGTCCCGCCGCAGCGCACCCGCCGTCTGCGCCGCCTCCACCAGCCGGGCCACCGCGCCCTTCACCGTGCTCGCACATGCCGTCAGCGCCGCCGCACCGCCGTCCGTCACCGCCGAGCTGAGCAGGGCTTTCATCCCTCGCACCTGCAGGGTGGCGACAGCCAGCTCGTACAGCCACTCCAGCAGCGCCTCACCCGCCGGCAGTTCCCCGGCGAGTTCGTCGGCGCGTGCCCCCAGCGCTTCCATACGGTCCACGTAGGCCGCCTCCAGCAGCGCCTGCCGGGTCGAGAAGTGCCGGTAGAGGGTGCCGGAGCCGACGCCCGCCCGCTTGGCGATGTCGTCGAGCGACGCGTTCTCCCCGTGTTCGGCGAAGGCCTCCGCCGCCACCTTCAGCAGCCGGTCGTGGTTGCGCCGGGCGTCCGCGCGCATGGGCCTGCCCTGCGTCATCCACTCTCTCCTTGCGAACCGGGGACTCTCTCCGCATCTTATCGAGCACTAAACGGAGACAGTCCCCGCTTACGGCTCATGGTGCTCTGTGGGCAGCTGAACCCTGCCCGCGAGGCTGGGTGGCACGGTCGGCCTGTCCGTCCTGGTCACGGTGTACGGCACGGCCACCCGGCACGCCACCGGCTCCGCGGACGCCGTCCTCACCCCCGGCGCCGCCCGCGCCTTCGCCGCCGGCGCCCTCATCACCCTGGCCGGTCTGCTCGTGGCGGCGGCGGTCCTGGCCGGCCGGCGCAAGGCCGCCCGGACACCCGGCCGGGGCAGGGCGCTGTAGGCGTTCGGGGCCGGCTGCTCAGCCGAGCCAGGGCCAGCGCCCGTCCCGGCCGCTCTCCAGCAGCGTGACCATGCGGAAGGCCGCGTCGGAAAGGCCGCCGAACGTGTGCCGGTTGCCCGTGCCCGACGGGCCGTGGCCCGCCCGGTAGCCCGCCAGGTTCCAGGTGTAGACCGGGATGCGCCCCGGTATCTGGGCGGTCGGGCCGCCGTGCCGGTTCGGGGCGTACTGCTCGTCGGTGACGATCAGCACCCGGTCGTGGTTCCTGTAGTGCCGGCGCACCGCCTCGGTCGTGTCCGTGCCGCCCAGGTCGCCGAAGCGCTCCAGGACCTTCAGCACCGACTCGCCCCTGCGGAAGGCCACCCGGTCACTGGTCGAACCGAACTGCACGAGATCGGCGTCGGCCGCGCGCAGCGCCAGGGCGGCACCGAAGACCGCCGCGGCGTCGGCCCGGTTGAGCTGCGAGCGCTCCGACACCGGCGACCAGAACATGGAACCCGAACGGTCGACCAGCACCAGCGTCCGCCCCGGCAGCGCGGGTACGTTGGCCAGCGAGTGGCCGAGGGCCTGCTCCAGCGGGTAGGACCAGCGCAGCGACGGCGCGTGCTGGTAGGCGGCCAGGAAGCGGAAGGGGAACTGCCGCGAGCGGCGCACCTGCTCCGGGTCGCTGATCTTCGCCGCGACCTGTGCGGCGACCTCGTCCGAGACCCCGGCCTCGTCGAAGTTCCGCAGGTTGCGGACCAGCGCCATCGCGCCCATGGACGGGATCACGGCCTCCCAGGCCGCCTTGTCCATCGGCCCCTGCAGCCAGCCGGCCAGCGCCTCCCAGGTGATGCCGGCCGCCGCCAGCCGCTCGGCACCGCCGGGCGAGGTGACGACCGCCCGCCGCTGCTCGACGGGCAGCGCCATCAGCTCGCGGTGCGCGGTGAGCACCGGCAGCGACGCCGGCGCCTCGGCGGTGTCCGGGTGGTGCCGCCGGTCGAGGGCGTACCGGAACAGCTCGCCCTGCCACGGCTTGTCCGGGTCCGGCGCCGCGTGCACCAGGTTCAGGATGTCGCCGAAGCGGTAGCCCTTGGACGCGGTGTCGTACTTCAGCAGCGACCTGGCGTGGTAGAGCCGTCGAACGGCGTCGGCGACACCGCGCTTGACCGGCTTGGGGAGCGCGCGGCCGTACACCGACGTCCAGTACCCGAGCAGTTCGCCGGGCTCGTCCGGGCGCTGCAGCACCGACTCCACGACCTGCCGGTTGGACGGGCCGCCGGTAGCGCCGGCCGCCAGCCGTGCGTGCACGTACTCGGCGGCGCCCACGATCGAGGCCGTCCGCATGTTCCCCTCGCCCCGCAACCAGGCGAGCAGGCCCGCCGTCCAGTCCGGGTCGATGACGGCGAGGTCGCGGACGAGGCGGGTGAAGCGGTCGTCGCGGTCCTCGGCGCGCTCGTAGAAGGTGCCCGTGGCGAAGTGGGACACCGCCAGCAGGAAAAGCTCGGAGCGCGCGTCACGTTCCTGCCCGCGGCCCCCCTCGTACGTGCGCAGCACCCGTCCCGTCGAGGTGACCCTCGAAGTGGGCTGCGCGCGGGCGGACTTGCTGTTGAATCGCGCCATGACGAATTCCCCCGAATTCTCTGGAGTTTCGGAGGGAGCCGCAGCAAATGGAGGATGCCCGAGATCAGGATTCGGCGACGGGACTTATCACCTGGCGCGTCTTCCCTTTCGCCACACCGGCCCTGAGCCAATGACGGGACTCGAACCCGCACCCCTGTTCCCAAGGACCAGGTCCCTGAAGTATCCGCTGCCTGCGCACCGGGCACCCACGATGTGCTGCGCCTCCCGAGATCAGGTCGGCGGCGGTTCCGGATTCTCTTTGCAAAAGAAGTAACCGCAGCCTGCGCACCGGGAGGTGCATGAAGTTTTCGGTGTCCAGAGATCGAGGTCGGCGGAACCACGTGGTGCTCTGCCCCTGAGCTACACCGGCCTGTAGGAGCCGGTGGCGGGATTCGAACCCGCGGCCTCCCCATTAAGAGTGGAAGTAGGTCCTGCCTGTCGCACCTGGACGAGGACCACTCTAGGAGGGGGCCGCGGGACGAGCGAGCGAATTAATCACCGTCCGGAAATCAGTCGCACTTCTGCCGCTTCCAGGGCCCCGTGATGGCGAGCATGATGCCCGGGGTCTGGATGTTGGCGAACAGGGTGCGGCCGTCGGGCGAGAAGGTGACGCCGGTGAACTCGCTGTACTCCGGCTCCTCCTCGGTGCCGATGTTCAGCTCGTTGCGGGCGATCGGGTAGGTGCGGCCGCTCTCGGTGGCGCCGAACAGGTGCTGGATGCCCTCGCCGTCCTCGGCGATGACCAGGCCGCCGTACGGGGAGACGGTGATGTTGTCCGGGCCGTCGAGGGCGCCGTCCTCGGCCGGGTCGGTGTTCACGCCGAGCAGGACCTTCAGCGTCAGCGTGCGGCGCTTGGGGTCGTAGAACCAGACCTGGCCGTCGTGCTGGACCGGGCTCTCCTGGCGGGCGAAGGAGGAGACGATGTAGACGCCGGCGTCGCCCCACCACATGCCCTCGAGCTTGCGGGCGCGGGTGACCTGGCCTTCGGTGAACTGCTTGCGCACCGAGACGGTCTTGGCGTCACGGTCGGGGACGTCCACCCAGTCGACGCCGTAGACGGTACCGATCCTGGTGGCGCGGGACAGGTCGTCCACGAACTTGCCGCCGGAGTCGAAGCACTTGAACGCCTGGAGCACGCCCGCGTCGTCGGCGAGGGTGCGCAGCTTGCCGCGGCCGTGACGGAAGCCCTCCGGCGGGGTCCAGCGGTACAGCAGACCGTTCGGGGTGTCCGCGTCCTCGGTCAGGTAGAGGTGACCGCGCTTCGGATCGACGACGACGGCCTCGTGGGCGTAGCGGCCGAGCGCCTTGACGGGCTTGGGGTCGCGGTTGGCCCGGCGGTCCTCCGGGTCGACCTCGAAGACGTAGCCGTGGTCCTTGGTCATGCCGTTCTTGCCGGCCTTGTCCTCGGTCTCCTCGCAGGTGAGCCAGGTGTCCCAGGGAGTGCGGCCACCGGCGCAGTTCTGCGAGGTGCCGGCGATGCCCACCCACTCGGCGACGTGGCCGCGGCGGACCTCGACGACCGTGCAGCCACCGGAGGCGGCGGGGTCGTAGACCAGGCCCTCGGTCAGCGGCACCGGGTACTTCCAGTTGGCGCGCGGGCCCTTCAGCTCGTGGTTGTTGACGAGCAGGGTGGCGCCGCGGGGGCCGTCGAAGGTGGCCGTGCCGTCATGGTTGGACGGGGTGAACTCGCCGGACTCCAGCTTGGTCCTGCCGCTGTAGGTGATGATCTCGTACTCGAAGCCGGCGGGCAGGGCGAGGATGCCGTCGGGGTCGGCGATCAGCGGGCCGTAGCCGACGCCGTGGTGGTGAGGGTGGCCCCCGTGTGCGGACTCGGCCTCGGCGCTCTCGGTCTCCGTGGCGGCAAGGGCGTTCGGCGCGGTGGCGAGGGCGCCGACGCTGCCCGCCAGGGCGACCCCGGCACCGGTGATCGCGGATTTTCTGGCGAAGTCCCTGCGGGTGAGCGACATGGTGTCTCCTGTGACGACGGTGGCAGTGCCGTGGAGGGTGGGGGGCCTCGGTTCGGCGCACACGCTCCCGCCCACTGCTGAACGGGAGTTGAACGACGGGCTACCACCGAGGCGCCTGTTCCATGAATCCGTATGCACCGGACCATGGCCAGCAAAAACACCGTCACCTCGCGGCACGGCCGGCATCAGCCGGGCACGCAACCGGGCAGGGGACCGCAGCCGCTGCTCACCCGCTCGGCCGACACCGCGACGGCCACCACTCGCCCCGAAGCCGGAACCCCGCCCGCCGCTCGTCCCGGAACCGTGCTCGCGGCCGTCCGCTCGTCCCGGCAGCCGCGCCCGCCGCTGACCCCGGATACAGAACCGCGTCAGCCGCTCGGTCCGGATCGAGAACCGCGTCCGCCGCTCACCCCGGGACCGTGTGCCCGCGTGCCCGGCCGCCGCTCACCCGCCCTGCTGCGACCGTGCCTTGAACGCCGCCTTCCGGGCCTCCTTGGCCACCTTCTTGTCCGGGTGCAGGCGTCCCATCGCCTCCAGCACGTCGGCGGTTGCGGGGTGGTCCACCCGCCAGGCCGCTGCGAAGAACCCGCTGTGCTGCGCGGCCAGCCCCTCCACGAGGGCCTGCAGTTCCTCGGAGTTGCCCTCGGCCTGGAGCTGTGCGGCCACCGTGTCGATGGTCAGCCAGAACACCATGTCCTGTGAGGGCGCCGGCACCCCGGGGGCACCGCGCTCGCTCAGCCACACCCGGGCGAGCCCGCCCAGCTCGGGGTCGGCGAGGACCTCCCGCAGCGCGGGTTCCGCCTCGGTGCCCATCAGCGACAGCGCCTGCTGGCAGCGCAGCCTGCGCAGCGGCGCCCCGGCGTCGGCGCCGCGCGCCGCGGTCAGCAACTCCCGTGCGGAGGCGAGCGGTTCGCGGCGGGCCAGCCACTGCTCGGTCTCGGCACGGGCGGCGGACTGCCCGAACCGGGCGGTGCCGTCGAGCAGCGCGTCCGCGCCCTTGTCCGCCAGTTCGCCGACGGTCGGCGCCGTGAACCCGGCGTCCAGCAGCCGCGCCCGCAGCCCGTACACGCCGAGCGGGGTGAGCCGGACCATGCCGTAACGGGAGACGTCGGTGTCGTCCACCGGTGCGGCGGGCTCCTCGTCGGCGTCGGCCATCAGTCCCTCGTCGACCGGCTGGTACTCCACGAGCCCGACCGGCTCCAGCATCCGGAACTGGTCGTCCAGCCGCATCATCGCGTCGGAGACCTGCTCCAGGACATCGTTGGTGGGCTCGCCCATGTCGTCGGGCACGATCATGGAGGCGGCGAGTGCGGGCAGCGGGACGGCGCCGCCGCCGGGGCCGTCCTCACTGGCGGTCAGCAGGTAGAGGTTGCCGAGGACGCCGTCGAGGAACTCCGCCTCGGCCTCCGGGTCCCAGTCGAGTGACGAGAAATCGACCTCTCCGCCCCCGTCCAGCGCGTCGACCAGATCGTCCAGGTCGGGCACGCTCGCGTCGGCGACGACGGTCTCCAGGGCGCTGAGCCACACGCCGAGCACGTCCCGCGGGGAGCCGCCGGTGAGCAGCGTCAGCTCCTCCCCCGCCCGGACGGTGCCAGCCTCCTCGTCCACGATCTCGACCAGGCCGGCGTCCACGGCGATCCGCCAGGCCTCGCTGGCGTAGGCGGCCGCGTCGTCACCGCTGAGCCCGAGCAGCTCGGCGGCGGCCGGAAGTTGCTCCTCGGCCAGCCCGCCGCCGGCGTCCACGCGGGTCTCGGGCCCGGCCCAGCGGGCGAGGCGGGCGGCTCGGGAGAGCAACGGCGTGGACAGCGCGGCGCGCGCCAGCTCCGCTTCGGGGTGCAGCCGTACGGGCGGCAGGGGGGAGCTGTCTGACATCGGCTGGTTCTCCTCGGACCGTGAACGGACTCAACCGCTCAGCCTAGACGGATTTCCACCCATGCCACCCGGTTCATCTCTCCGTAAGCGGCCGTACATGGCCGAAACCTTGACAACTCCTGGGGCCAGGCAGGAGATTGACGCGCGTAGAAGTTGGGGGGACAACTGTTCACTCGGCTCTATGCGTGTCACTGAGGGCCACGAGCCCCGCACGCTCCCGTACCACCCTCGTCCCGGCGCTCACGCACGTCCCCGGAGGGAACCCTTGCCGAGCAGGTCTTCCGCGCGCCTCGCCGCGCTCACCGTCGCCGCCGTCTGCAGCGCGGCGTCCGCCGTCGTCCTCACGTCCCCCGCGCACGCCGACTCGGTGCGCATCCACGACATCCAGGGTGCGACCCGAATATCGCCGTTCGCCGGGCAGAAGGTCACGGACGTGCCCGGCGTCGTCACGGCCACGCGCACCTACGGCTCCTCCAAGGGCTTCTGGATCCAGGACGCCACCCCGGACGACAACCCGGCCACCAGTGAGGGCGTGTTCGTCTTCACCAGCTCCGCTCCCAAGGTCGCGGTCGGCGACTCGGTGACGGTGACCGGCACGGTCTCCGAGTACGTCCCGGGCGGCGCCTCGTCCGGCAACCAGTCGGTGACGGAGATCACCAAGCCGACCGTCACCGCCGTCTCCACCGGCAACGCGGTCCCGGCGCCGGTCACGGTCGACGAGGACTCGGTGCCGGACGAGTACGCCCCGGAGGGCGACACGGCCGCCGCCGGCTCGATCAACGGCCTGACCCTCGACCCGTCGGCGTACGCCCTGGACCGCTACGAGTCCCTCGAGGGCATGAACGTCCAGGTCGAGGACGTCCGTGTGGTCACCGCGACCGACCCGTACAACGAGCTGTGGGTCACGGTGAAGCCCTGGGAGCACCGCAACCGCCGCGGCGGCACGGTCTACGGCTCCTACGCGTCCCAGAACACCGGCCGACTGCAGATCCAGTCGCTGGGCGCCACCGCCGACTTCCCGAAGGCGAACGTCGGCGACACGCTGGAGGGCACCACCACCGGCCCGCTGGACTTCAACCAGTTCGGCGGTTACACCCTCGTCGCGAGCAAGCTCGGCACGCTGGACAGCGCCGGTCTGGAGCGCGAGACGACGCAGAAGCAGTCGAGCCGCGAGCTGGCCGTCGCGACGTACAACGTCGAGAACCTCGACCCGTCGGACGCCACGTTCGCCAAGCACGCCTCCGCGATCGTGAACAACCTGCAGTCGCCGGACATCGTGTCCCTGGAGGAGATCCAGGACAACAACGGTGCCAAGGACGACGGCACGGTCGACGCGGACCAGACGGTGAACAAGCTGATCGACGCGGTCGTCGCGGCGGGCGGCCCCAAGTACGACTGGCGCTCCGTCAACCCGGTCAACGACCAGGACGGCGGCGAGCCCGGCGGCAACATCCGCCAGGTGTTCCTGTTCAACCCCGAGCGGGTCTCCTTCGTGGACCGTGCGGGCGGCGACTCGACCACCGCGGTCGGCGTCACCAAGGTGCGCGGCAAGGCCCAGCTGACGGTCTCCCCGGGCCGGATCGACCCGGCGAACGCCGCTTGGAAGAACAGCCGCAAGCCGCTCGCGGGTGAGTTCGTCTTCCGCGGCAAGACCGTCTTCGTGATCGCCAACCACCTCAACTCCAAGGGCGGCGACCAGGGCCTGACCTCGCAGTACCAGCCGCCGGTGCGCAGCTCGGAGATCCAGCGGCACGCCCAGGCGACCGAGGTGAACGCGTTCGTCAAGGACATCCTGTCCGTGCAGAAGAACGCGGACGTCATCGCGCTCGGCGACATCAACGACTTCGAGTTCTCCGGCACCGCGAAGATCCTCGAGGGTGACGGCGAGCTGTGGTCGGCGATCAAGTCGCTGCCGAAGAGCGAGCGTTACACCTATGACTACCAGGGCAACCAGCAGGTCCTGGACCAGATCCTGATCAGCCCGGCGATCCGGCGCGGCTGTGACTTCGAGTACGACAGCGTGCACGTCAACTCGGAGTTCCACGACCAGATCAGCGACCACGACCCGCAGGTGCTGCGGTTCCGCCCATGACACGACGGTTCCCTGCTTGACACGGCGATTCCGTCCATGACACGGCGGCGGGGGGGGGGGGGGGGGGGGGGGGGGGGGGGGGGGAGGGGGGGGGGGTGGGGGGGGGGGGGGGGGGGGGGGGGGGGGGGGGAGGGGGTGGGGAGG
>NZ_JBVHSK010000028.1:0-22852 GCF_055566415.1 Streptomyces sp. NPDC027663
ACCAGTGCCGCGGCAGCGCAGCTGAACCAGTTCGTCACCATGACGACCGCGCCGGGCGGGATCGCCGACACCGGCGCCCACCTGTACCACCTGACCACCGCCACCCTCGACCGCCGCGAGGACGGCTGCGAGACGGGCTGTCCCTACGACGGCATGCTGCGGGCGCTCGGCGACGACACCCCCGTCACGGTCACGGGACGGCACCGGGCCGCTGAACAGGCCCGCGCTGAACGTGCCCGGGCGGTGCGCCGCTGGCCGCTTCGCGCCCGGCACGCCGTCGACGACCTCCTCCACCGTCTCTCCTAAGAAAGGCCCGGCGGCAACCGTGTAGAGAGCAGGCGCCATCAGGACCACCCATCAGCCACGGCAGCCAAGCAGTCCCCTGCTCGGCCGCTCTGGCATGGTCGATTGGCCGCGGGAACCCGCGCTTGCTTGGAGCGCGAGGCTGAAGTGCGCGACAGCCTCAGTCGGCACGGCACAGCGAGCTGGAACGTGCCCGTCCGGTTGTCAGTGGCAGGTGGCACTCTTTGAGTATGGCCTTTCGGGGAAAGTGTTCATATCGAAGGTATTCCGACGTATACGGGCGGTCTTCCATGGGTGGTGGGCGGGTGATACTCGGTCGCCCCGCCCTTGGCGGTAATGTTCCCGCGCTTGTCCTGCGGGGAACGCAGGTAGAAGGCGTAAGCGACCGAGGCGATCTGCCCCTCGGCCTCCCAGTGGCTGTAACCCCTCGGTAGCACGCAGGGGCGCGCGGAGTGCAGCGCAAGCCAGAACGAGGGGAGCGGGCGACCCGGAGCAAGCCGGACCACCCGCACACTGCTCGCTGGACCCTGCACCGGCTCCGGCACAGTGCCCTGACGCACGACGCCGAGGTGCCGCAGTAAATCCGGCAGGCTCGGCGAGATCTTCGAGCGGGATGTCGACGTCTTCTAACACGACATCCGACTCGGGCGCCTGCGTGGCGTCGTGCTGCCCCATATGCTGTCCGCCCGGCCCTCGTCGTACCGCGGGAAAGCTCGTTGCTGCTTTCCCAGAGGGCTAGCGAGATCCGCCGCGAGCGAAACGCGGTCCCTGGCAACCCGAAGAGATCGAAGCACTGCGGGCCGGCAAACCGCATCTTTGGTAGCCGCCCCGGCCTGACGCGCCTCGCGCCGCGCCTTCATGCGAAAGGCGGTGACGAACCGGACGGTCCCCGGCTCCCAGCGGTCGTGGTAGCGCGCTTCGCATCTGATGCGAAATTCTCGCGGCGAATGTGATCTACGGAGCGTGACGATTTGGTAAGCGACAACGGGGTGGCCCCTGGGGCCGCACGGCTCCACCTGGCCGACGGGGTGCCGCTGCTGCGGCCGGAGGAGCAGGTCTTCGAAGCAATGCTGGACGGCTGGCGCAACCAGCAGCTGGCCCGGAACCTCGCGCTGTCGACCATCCATGGCCGCGAGCGAAAGGTGCGGGCGTTCGCCGCGCACGCGGATGCCTTTCCGTGGAGCTGGTCCTCGATGCTGGCGGACGAGTGGTTCGGTGACCCGCGGGCCGTCCGTGGCTGTGTCCGCTCGACGCTGCGCGGCTACCAGGTGGCGGTGCGTCTGTTCTGCGATTACGCCACCGACCCGGCCTACGGCTGGGCGGCGGAGTGTGAACGCCGCTTCGGCACCCATCCGATCCAGGTGTGTCACGAGTGGAATACCGCCGTGCACATGCAGGAGTGCGAGGCAGAGGCCCCGAAACGGGCCTTCACCCGGGATGAGTTACAGGCGTTCTTCGACCACGCCGACGACGAGGTGAGCCGGGTCCGTGGACGCGGCCGCAAGGGATGGCTGCCCGCTTTCCGCGACGCGATGCTCCTCAAGACCGCGTACGCCTACGGGCTGCGGCGCAACGAGACGCGGATGCTGGACACGGCCGACTTCGGCCGCAACCCCGAAGGGGCGGAGTTCGACGAGTACGGCGTCTGCTACGTCCGCCACGGCAAGGCGAAGAAGGGCTCGCCCCCGAAGCGCCGCAGCGTGCTGACCGTGTGGGAGTGGTCGGCCGAGATCGTCGATCAGTGGATCAGCGAGGTAAGGCCCGCGATGCGGCACGCGGACGGGCCCGCCCTATGGCCGTCCGAACGCGTCCGACGGGTCGGACTGCAACGGCTGGACTCCCGCTTCGCCGCCTACCGCGTCGACCTCGGCCTGGATGCGGTCTTGGATTTCCACTCGTTGCGAAGGTCATACGTCACCCACCTGATCGAGGACGGCTGGGATCCGCTGTTCGTGCAGCAGCAGGTCGGCCACGATCACGCGTCCACCACCTCCATCTACACCTGCGTGTCTTCCGACTTCCGCACCCGCACCCTGCGTCGCGCCCTGGACGCCACGGTCGAGGCCGCGCTCAAGCCTGCGAGGAGGGCCTGATGAAACGCCAGGTCAGCTACCAGTGGCGTCTGCGCGAGAAGATGGCTGCCGCCGGGATGTTCACCACCAGCGAGCTCGCTTCGCCGCTTGCCGAGCGCGGCATCACCCTCTCCCTCTCGCATGTCCACCGCTTGGTTACCGGGACTCCCGAGCGGCTGTCCCTGCCGGTGCTGGCCGCGCTCTGCGACATCTTCGACTGCACCCCAACCGATCTGATCGCTACCAAGGCGGAGAACGCCGTCATCCGCAAGGTCGCCACCGGCGATGCAGTCGTCGACCTGTCGGCGGTCCGTCCTAAACGTGCCCCCATCCGGCCCGAAGGATGAGCCGCACTCGCGTCCGCGCATAAGACCTGTTCTGCGCGCGATGCCGCCGGGCCGTTCGGCTCGGGGCAGCCCACTGGCCCGAGGGTTACCTCTGCGCGGGCTGCTACGGCCAGGCCCTGGAGACCTACGGAACCTGCACAGGCTGCGGTGTCGAGCGGCTCACCCCGGGCCTCGCGCCGGACGGTTGCAGGCTCTGCACCGACTGCGCCGGTGGCCTCGGCGACTTCATCTGCGGACAGTGCGGCCAGGAAGCATGACGCTACCGCCGCGGAATCTGCGGCCGATGCGTCCTGACCGAGCGCCTCCACGAACTCCTCGACGACGGCACCGGCCGCATCCGGCCCGAACTCCTCCCGCTGTTCGACACACTCCGACAGATGAAACGCCCCTGGGGCGGGCTGACCTGGACCAACCAACCGCACGTCCAGCAGAACCTGCAGGCCCTGGCCCGCAACCAAGTCGCGCTCACCCACGAGGGCTGAGCCGGCTCACGTCATGGCGGTCGGTCGCCTACCTGCGCGACCTGCTCATGCAGTGCGACGTCCTGCCGCCGGCCGACCGGCATCTGCTGCTGTTCCAGCGGTGGCTCGCCGAGAAACTGCCTACCGTCAGCGACCCCGAGCACCGCAAGCTCTTGAACCTCTTCGCCACCTGGCACATCCAACGCCGCCTCCGCACCCTGGCTGACCGTGGCCCGCTCACCAGCAGCCAGACCCAGCAGGCTCGCAACAAGCTCTACCTTGCAATCAACTTCCTCGACCACCTCACCCAGCGCGGACGCGCCCTCGCCAACTGCACCCAGGCCGATGTCGACACCTGGTACGCAGGTGGCTACACCGCCTGGCGCCTCACCCACTCCTTTCTCCGCTGGGCCATGCAGTCCAAACACATGCCGACCGTCACCATCCCGCACCGCTCGACGGCGAAACCTGCTCCGATCACCCAGCACCAACGGCTCGCGCTGCTGCGACAGCTCGTGAACCACGACGACATCCCCCTCCAGGACCGCGTGGCCGCCGTCCTTGTCCTCCTCTACGCCCAGCCGCTTACGCGGATCACCAGACTCAGCAGCGACGACGTCCAGCACGAGCACGGCAAGGCCCTCGTCCGGCTCGGCGATCCACCGTCGCCCGTTCCCGCCCCGTTCGACGGAATGCTGCTCAACTACCTGGGGCAGCGACCGAACACCAAGACCGCCCACCAACCCCGAAGCCCGATGGCTCTTCCCCGGCCGCCGGGCCGGACAGCCCATGACCCCGGAAGCCATGGCACCTCGGCTCCGCCAACTGGGGAGCCAGGGCCCGGCCAGGACGCACAGCGGCGATCCGCCAACTCGTCCTCCAAGCCCCCGCTCCGGTGATCGCCCGGATGCTCGGCTACAACGACGACCGCACCGCCCGGCTCGCCGAAGAGGCCGGAGGAACCTGGAAACGCTATGCCCCCGGAGATCACGCACGGTGACCCGCGGTCAGCGACGGATGCGTGAAGCCGGTCACGCACGACCTTCATCGCCCCGCAGGTACGCTCCCGCACGCGCTGCAGCCACTGCGGCTCCGGCGGCCTGGTCTGCGGCGGCTTCGTCGAGGCGGTCGCTGCTGGTCAGCAGGCGGTAGTAGAGGGGGGCGGAGACAGCACGGATCACCTCGTGGACATCGGTGCCCTCGGGCACCTCGCCCCGGTCGATGGCTTGCTGGACGCAGGGTGCCCACTCCTTGACGCGGATGTCGTAGAAGCGGTGCAGGGCCTCGGCTGTCTTCGCCTCGCAGGTGGCGGCGGCGATCACTGCCTTGAACAGCGCTCCTTGCCGCGGGTCGGCCAAGGTGCGCTGCACGAGCCGGGCGTTGGCCTTGAGATCACCGAGCAGCGAGCCGGTCTCGGTACGCGGCAGTGACTGCTCGGCCATGTCCACCAGCAAATCGGCCACCAGGCTGGTCACCGTTCCCCAGCGACGGTAGACGGTGGTCTTGCCCACCTCGGCCCGGCGCGCGATGTCGGCGAGGTCCAGATGGGCAAAGCCATGCTCCGCCAAGGCGTCCCCAGCCGCTCGAAGCACCGACGCCCGCACCCGCGCCGTGCGCCCTCCAGGACGGACGGTCCCTGGATCCGCACCCTCAGACTCCATAACGGGACTCCAGTTTCGTTAATAGCTCGCGCCTGCTACGTTGAGGCTCCACACTAACGGAACTGCAAGCCCATTAGTTAAGTACGGGCGGCGAGAGAGGAACAGCCATGGAATACAGGCGGCTGGGCGCATCCGGCCTCAAGGTCCCCGCACTGAGTTTCGGCGCCGGCACCTTCGGCGGCCAAGGGCCGCTGTTCGGTGCCTGGGGCAACACCGACGCGCAAGACGCACGCCGTCTCGTGGACATCTGCCTCGACGCCGGGATCACGATGTTCGACACCGCCGACGTCTACTCCAGCGGGGCCTCCGAGGAGGTGCTGGGCGAAGCGATCAAAGGCCGCAGGGACCAGGTGATCGTGTCCACCAAGACCAGCCTGCCGATGGGCGAAGGCCCAGGCGATGCAGGCTCCTCTCGTTCGCGCCTGATCACCGCATGCGAGGACGCCCTGCGCCGGCTCGGCACCGACTACATCGACCTGTTCCAGCTGCACGCCTTTGACGCCGGCACGCCGATCGAGGAAGTCCTGTCCACACTCGACGATCTAGTACGAGCAGGGAAGGTCCGCTACCTCGGCATCTCCAACTTCTCCGGCTGGCAGACGATGAAGTCCCTCTCGATCGCGGAGAGATACGGCCACCCGCGCTATGTCGCACATCAGGTCTACTACTCCCTCATCGGCCGCGACTACGAATGGGAGCTGATGCCCCTCGGGCTCGATCAGGGCCTCGGAGCCCTCGTCTGGAGCCCCCTCGGCTGGGGACGGCTCACCGGCAAAGTCCGCCGCGGCCAGCCGCTACCGACCAACAGCCGACTGCACCACACCGCGGACTACGGCCCGCCGGTCGAAGACGAACACCTCTACCGCGTGGTCGACGCCCTCGACGAGATCGTGCAGGAGACCGGCAAAAGCATTCCGCAGATCGCCATCAACTGGCTGCTGCAGCGACCGACCGTCTCCTCCGTCATCATCGGCGCCCGCGACGAGAACCAGCTTCGCCAGAACCTCGGTGCCGTCGGCTGGACGCTCACGCCCGAGCAGATGGCGAAACTCGATGCGGCGAGCGGCAAGACAGCGCCCTACCCGTACTTCCCTTACCAGCGCCAGGAAGGCTTCGCCCGCCTCAACCCACCAGCTGTCGCGCCTCCGCCCGCTGCATGACATCCGCGTCAGGTAGCTGGAGCGGTATAGCCGCGCGTCCCAGACTCGGACTGGGGGCTGCCTCGCTCAACGCCTGCCTGTCGGCACGACCACAGACGGTCACCAGGGAACCTCACACAGAGAGGAATACGCGCCAGCCGAATACGCGAGGTCGCCGGTGTCACACCCCAACGACGCCGAGCGGGCCTGGGTGAGCCTGGGCCGCCACCTCGGGTTCGTGAGCACCCGGCGGGAGACGCTGTACGGCACGGGTCCGGACAACCTCTGGGCACTCTCGGCCGCGCGGCAGGCCGTGAGCGAGCTGAAGACCGGGTGCATCACCGACACGATCGCCAAGAAGGACGCGGACCAGCTCGGCGGCAGCATCCGGTGGCTCAACAAGAACAACCCCGAGGTCAAGGCACTGCCCGTCATGGTGCACCCCAGCCGCATCTGCGACGCCAAGGCCACCCCGCAGCCGGGGATGCGCGTGGTGACGCTGGCCAAGTACGAGCTCCTGCAGCAGGCGGTCGTCCAGTACGCCGTCGCGCTTGCCAGTGACCTGGGCCGATGGGGCGAAGAGCAGGCCGTCGCCGCGCAACTCGCTCACCACAAGCTCACGGGCGACCGCTTCTTCGACACCTACTCCGAGGCCGTGCGCACCAGCACCTGACCATCACGCACCCCGCCCGAGTCGGCGATCACCTGGTACGTTCGCTGAAGGCTTGAAGGGGCAGCCGCCGACCAACGGCCGCTGCCCCTTTCTTCCTGCCGGAACGCTGTCGGCGGGAGCCGGATCCGCTGGTACCGTCGCTCGTACGGACCAGAACGGATCCCAGGTGCCGCCCTTCGAGCCGGAGGAGTACGCGCGCGTCGAGGCAGCCGCCAACATCGTCGGCAAGTCCCCCGAGGACTTCGTCCGCGATGCGGCGCTCAAGGCCGCCGACGACCCGTTCCTCAAGGCCCTCGGCCGGACCCGCGATCGCGTCCCGCAGCTCGCCGAGGTCTTCGCCACCCAGGACACTCACGCCGCTGGCACCAGCACAGGAGCGTGGCCCGACCCCGCGCCCATGGGCAGCCGCGACCTGCACGAGTTCCCGCAGCACGATCACGCCGCGTGACCCGGTTCCTCACCCCGCAAGAGCTCCTGCAGATCGCGCAGACCCTCCCAGACGACCCGGCCTGTCTCGACCTGGGCGTGCTGGACGCCGTCTGCGCCCGGGTCCAGGCCCACTACATGGGCCGCGACGTGTACGCGAGCGACTGGCTCAAGGCCGCCGCCATGCTGGAGACCATCGCGCTGCACGAGCCGCTGGAAGCGATGAACGAGTTCTTCGCCTGGCTGGTCGCCGAGACGTTCCTCAACACCAATGGCATCACGCTCGACTACGAGCCTGAGGAAGCCCTCGCGCTCGTCATGCGCGCCAAGCACAAGGGCGCCGCGTCCAGGAGGTCGCCGCGCAGTTGCGCGCTTGGTCCACCAGCTGAGGCTACGGCCCAGCTCCCGGGGCTACCCGTCTCCGTCGGTCGGCACCTCGAACGTGATGGTCTGCTCGTTGGCGGCCTTCTCCGCCGCACTCAGCCGCTCGATCTTGTACTTCTCATCCTAGGACCTCGGCCTTCAGCCCCCAGGACAGTGCGCGAGCCCGCATCCCGTTGTCCCCGGTGATGACCGTGACCGGCGCAGGGGCGAGGGCCTGCTGCAGGTGGCAGGCGCGGGCGACGATCTCATCGTCGTTATTCGGCAGCCGCACGTGCCCGGGCTCGTCCCGCAGGACGTCGACGACGGTCTCCCCGTTGTTGATGACCGCACGGCCGTCGGCCTCGATCTGGGCGAGTATCTGTTGGGCGAACGCCGTACCCGTCGTCCGCGTCGGCGGCCGACGCAGCCGCTCCAGCTCCGAGAACCGGGAGCCCTCCGGCGTCTTCAGCGTCGCCACCAGGTCACCGTTGCGGCGCAGCCAGCCCACCGCATGGTCGAACAGCGCCTTCGGGCCCTCGGCGTGCGTCCACGCCCGGCCATGCAGGAAGGTACGGAACCGGCGCGACCACTCCGCGTCCTCGTACTCGCGGTACACGTAGGCGTCCCGGATCTCCCACGACACGTCCTCGATGCCGAGTTGCGCGGCCAGGTGCTAGACCACGGCCCACGGCACGTCCAGCGGGTCGTCCGGGAGGAAGCGGCCGACGTCCAGGAAGAAGAACCGCTCCAGCTCCGGCCGGGTCGGCTCCTCGTTGAACTTGCCGTACGACGCCGCCTGCCGGACCGTAGCCAGCCCCGAAGCAGGCCCGGAGACGTTTCACCGAACCCCAGCAGCGCAGTGGATCACTGTGCTAGACCACCATGATCGTTCTCACCGATAACCGCTGTACCGATGTTCCCGAGGCCGTTACACCTGGGGCGCGGGAGGTTCGGGAGAAACGCAGGTACCCCCGCCGTGGGCGGGGGTACCTGGGGGCGTGCAGGCGCCGGTCAGGACTGCGATTGCCGGTGAATGTTCCAGGACTCCGCGGCGAGCTGCATGGGCTTGGCCCAGTCGTCGGCGCTCTGCTCGGCGATCGAGTCCCACACGCGGTGCTGGACCCGGGCCAGGGCGTCGAGGCCCCCGGTCGGGGCGAGCTTCCATGCCGGGTGAGCAGCAGCGGCGCTCTCCGCCTGCTCGGCGGTGTGGCCGTGGGCGATGAGCCAGAGCAGCCACAGCGCCGGGTCGATCCAGGCGGCTCCGAGCGAAGCCCATCCCCAGTCCACGAACAGGGCGCCGCTGTCGGTGATGAGGACGTTGTGCGGGTTCCACTCGGTGTGGAGCAGGCTATTCCCGGCGAACCAGGACAGGTCTGCCGGGTCGTCCACGAACGTCCGCAACCGGTGCGGCATCGTCTTCAGCTCGAAGCTGGGCGCGCGTACGTCGGCCAGCCGGATCATGGTGGCCATGACGGCAGGCAGGTCGAGGGAGCCGGGCGTGTAGTCGGCGTGGCCGCCTTCCACGTGTTCGAAGCCGAGCAGGCTCCAACCGTCCTCTTCGATGTGCCACAGCAGCTCCGGGGCGATGCCGCGGACGTGCGGGCCGATCTGCGCTTCCCGCTTCTGGGTCCACACTCGGGGATGATCGAGAGGCAGGCCCTTGACGAACATCGTGCGGTCGGCGGTGCGGACACGGGCTGCGACAGCGCTGTTCAGGCCCGCGCTGATGGTGCCGACGTCGACCACGGGCCCGCTGACCTTCTCGATCAGCCGCCGCACGGTGTCCGGAAGCTGGGTCAGGCGCTCGGTGGGCAATGAACTCTCCTCTTGCGGTCGGGCGCCGGGGCCGCGCACGGGCGCGGCCCCGGCAGTCGAGTTCTACTGGTAGGGGTTGTCGTCGTTGCAGCCGGGCACGGTGCCCGCGACGAGCGATGCGACGTCAGCGACCAGGGTGACGTTCTCCGGGTCCGTGACGACGGACTCCGGCTTGCGCGTCAGCTCGACCATGACAGCAGACATGCGTCTACCTCTCTCGGTGTTGGCAGTAGTTGACCAGTGGTGCCCTCGCGTCCTGGAAGATATTCGCCATCGGCCTGCATACCCGGCATGTGCCGGACAGCTTGCAGCCGCTGCATCCTCCGGTGCGAAGCATGAGGGACTCGGCGATGCCGCCGAGCCGGGCCAGACCTTTCACGCCTTCGGCGATCAGGTCGATGTTCGGTTCGCGGCCGACCTTGCAGATCGACGCCCGTCCGAACGGGTCGGCGTGGAAGAACGTCACGCCGGCCGGACAGCCGCTGAACGGCTGCCGGTTGGTGAGGTACTGGGGCGACTGCTGCGGCAGCGGCTCAGCAGTGCCGTGGATCGTCGGCGAGATGTTCGCGTACTCGCGGAACCGCACACCGAGGCGGCGCGCCCACTCGCGCATGGCCTCAGCCTCGTGCGCGTTCTCCTGAACGATGATCAGGCTGAGTCGATGTTCAGCCCGGCGTCCACGGCGTTCTGCAGGCCGGCCGCGAACCGGTCGTACGCGCCCCGGTTGCGGGTGACTGCGTCGTACGTCTCGGCGGTCGCGCCGTACACGCTCAACGTGAGCATGGTCGGCGGGTAGGTCCGCAGCAGGTTCAGCACGTGATCCTTGTGCAGCCGGGACCCGTTCGACAGGAGCTCCACCTGCATGCCGAGCTCGTGCGCGAGCCGGTACGCCTCGGGGAAGTCGGGGTCGATCAGCGGTTCCCCGCCGGTGATCTGTAGCCAGATCACGCCCGCGTCGCGCATGACGGCCAGGAGCTGGCGCTTGCCGTCCATGTCCAGGCCCTCGAAGCGCTTCTTGCCGAGATAGCACATCAGGCAGTCGTAGTCACAGCCCAGGTTGATCTCCCACGTGGCCCGGCTGAACTCGTACGGCCCGGCCTCGCGCAGCAGCAGGACATCACCGACCCGACGGCCGGCCAGGTCCACGTTCCACTGCTCCCGCACCGGGCCGGTGAGCCACGGGGGCATCGTGCCGGGGCCGGCCGCCAGGGCGCGCAGTTCCTCGAACCGGGCCCGGGGCAGCTGTACGGCCTTGGTGCTGCCCGGCCGCAGGACCAGGCGCCGCTCACCGAACGGTGTCGCAACGAGTTCGCGCACGTCATATTCCCTTCTCGTGGGACCCGGTGTCGGGCCGCTAGGGGGGTGGAGCGGCCCGACACCGGGCGTTGGAGCCTGCTCCTCACTGGAGCCCCGAACAGCCCGGTGAGGAGCAGGTGTCATGGGGTGGGCTCGCGCAGTGAGGGCAGGTAGGCGAGGAACGCGCGGCGCTCGCGCAGGTGCTCCAGCACGTGCGCGTAGGAGTCGTCGTCGGTGGTGATGGCCGGGCGGGCGATGGCGAGGATGCCGTGGGCGTAGCCCTGCGCCGCGTACCTGCAGGCCGCTGTGAAGCCGGGCCGCCGGGCGAGGGGGTGCGGCTGCCCCATGTCGGCGAACGAACCTGAAGTGACCTGCCAGCCCGCTTCTGCCGCGTACGCGGTGATCAGTTCGAGGTCCGCGTGTCGCTCGGCGCCGGGCTCCGCGAGCACGTACGGCGCGACGCGCGGCGGGCGGCCCTGGCGGACTGTCGCAGCGGTGATCTGGCCCATGTACTGCCTGCACAGCACTTCGAGCCGGGCGGCACGGGCCTGGGGTCTGAGAGGTGTCAGCACATCAATCTCTTGGGGTTGTGGCCTGCCGCCGAGAGGGAGGCTTCTCGGCGGCAGGAGCCGGGACCGCGCGCGGCGCGGGGATGAACACAGCACACCGCGCGCGGAGATCAGGAGATGTTGCTCAGGACGGAGCCGAGCAGCGTTTCGTGAGGCGCGGGCCCCGGCTTGAACTGGTCGAGGAGTTGGCGCAGCGCTGTCGGGGGTACGAGTCGGTCACCGCGGCAGGGGCGCAGCCAGTACGGGCCGGGGGGCTCCGTCGCAGTCATCGCCGGCAGAGCGATGCTGTAGGGCCGGCCGAGGCACAGGGCGTGGCGGTGCGCCGCCCATTGCTCGCTGGTGCCGGGCGGCACGAGCCAGATGAGCCAGGATCGTTGCGGGTCCTCGATGACCGGCCCGCACGCGTCGATTGGGCCCTCGCCGGTGTGCTGGATGCCGTCCATGACCTTGACGGCCGCGTAGGCCTGCGGGCCGCTGGCCGTGACCACGACGTCGAAGAAGCGCCCGCCGAGCGGGAGCTGCAGCACGTCTTGCCGCTGAAGAGACATCAGGCTGCGCACCGGGCGGCGAGGTCGACCATGTCGGGGGCGACATGCCGCGGGTCGACGGCCACGGTGGTCGTTGTGAAACCGGCCGGGGCCGGGTCCGGCAGCTCCCGGTCGGAGGCGAGTCCTCGGCGGGGCAGCTGCTCGATGGCGCTCACGCCGACTCCCCCTCGCCGGCCGGGCGCATCACCGCGGTGACCGTCTTACCTACCACCCGCCCGTCACCGTCCAGCTTCACGTCCCACGACAGACGGCCGCCGTACCGCTGCACCCACCACAGGCCGCGGCCGCGCGGGTGGGTGGCGGAGACGATCGCGTCGAAGTTGGGGAAGGTGGAGTCGGCGTCGTCCACCTCGATGCGGAGCTCTTCCGTCTCAGGGAGCACCGTCAGCCGCAGGCGTACGCAGCCGTCACTGAACGGCCTGCCGTGCCGCGCCGCGTTGTCCACGAGCTTGTCGGTGATCTGTCCGGCGAGATCGACGTCCCCGGGCCAGCGGGCCACCGTAAGGCGGGGGCGCACTCTGAAGCGGGCGTTGGGGCCGGATGCCTCGTTGGCCAGCAGCTTGGTGTTCCAGCGGTAGCGGCGCGTCTCCGGATCCGCCATCAGCGGTAACAGGGTGACCGTGGCGCTGACCGGGTGCGGTTGGGGGTGCTCGTCTCCCGTCTCGGGCGCCGCGGTGTCAACGTCCGGCGGGGTGGGGCACTGCTGCGTTGGGGGGTTCACAGGGGGCTCCCTGGTTTCTGTACTCCGTCGGGGCTCAGACGGTCGGTTTCGGCGCCCTACCCGTCCCTCGAGGTGAAAGGACGGGCAGGGCCGTCAGCTGCCAACCACGCGGGAGCGGCTGGCCGGTAACCAGCTAACTCCGCTGCGTTGCATGCTGGTTAGGGCGATACGGTCCGGATCCCGCTGACCGCCCTAGGGCGATTTGAGCTGCTTTACCTGACGGGCCGTCGGCATACCGCTACGGTGCGCCTATGAACGCCACGCGCAACGAGGCTCTTGAGGCGTGGATGGAGGAGCACTGCTACAGCTCCAACAGCCTGGCTGAGGCGGTGAACAAGGCCCTGGAACGCCTTACCGGACGGCTCGGCGGACTGGACGGCTCCTCCGTCCGGGACTGGAAGGCGGGCAGGGTCAAATGGCCCAAATCCGCCACCCGCAGAGCACTTGAGGACGTCAGCGGCTTGCCCGCCACCGTCTTAGGGTTCGTGCCACGGGGCCGGACTCCGTCCGCCCCAGCCGCACAGCAGGAGGACCCCGATATGAAGCGCCGTACCCTCGTCGGCGGCATCGCTGCTGCTGCCGCCGCAGCTGCAGCAGCCCCCGGCCCGACAGGACCCCGCCGCATCGGCATGAGCGACGTCGACCGCCTACAGCGACGCTTCGCCGACATCATCGCCAGTGACCACCGTTACGGCGGCCAGCTCGGCATCGAACAACGGGCCGCCGCGCTCGCCGGCGAGGCGCTGAACCTGCAACTTGTCGGCAGCGCCACCCAGCGCGTACGCAACAACCTGTATGCCTGCGCAGCCGCCTTCCGTTCCTCCGCCATGTGGGCCGCGATCGACGGTCGCCGCTATGCCGAAGCGCAGACACACATGAAAGGCGAGCAGCCACACCGGCCGATAGTCGTCGGGGTCGGCGCGCTGCATGGCCTCCTGCGCCTGGTCGAAGGCGCGGCGGGTGCCGGAGCGGTCCTGCGCTGCGCCGTAGATTCGTAGTCGCCGAGGGCCAGGTGTGCGGAGAGTGCGAGCGAGTCCAGTTCGGCCTGATCGTAGGATGACGGTCATCGCCGCTGCCGTCCTCACCCTGGAGCGTCAACGCTGAAAACGCTCACTGACTGGAATTCGGTGTGTGAGCGAGCTGTTGCGGATCGCGAGAGGACTGCGCTCTGCTCGGGCTGAGGGCGAGGGGGCGAGTCTTCCGTCAGGGGCTCAAAGGGCTGTGACTCGGGAAAAGCGAACGATTGCAGCAGGTCCCCCGGTGCAGGCCCGCGCTTCCACCCAGACCCGCTCATCGCGAGAGGCAAGCGCATCGGCTTCGTCACCCTGGACGACGGCACCGGCATGACCGACTCGGCCTTCTTCCCGGAGCCAGAAAGCCCAGCGACCCGACTCGAGAGTCGGGTCGCTTAGCTCATAGCTAACAGGTCAGCTGCCTACTGCGTGGAGGTGCCGGCCGCCGACATCGCCTATCTTCTTCGGGTTCAGTCGGTAGACCTTCACCGTGCCGATGCTGCCGCGTTCCTCCAGCCAGCCTTCCTCAACCAGTTCGCGCCTGGTTCGGGAGAAGACCGGAGGCTTCATCCCCGCAATCTCGGCCAGTTGCGTCGCGCGGATCATCACCGCACCATCAGGGTTCTGCTCGGACGACGCGTACAGCATGACCACGATCCGTTGGTTCGGCGTGAGGACGCCGCCCGTCATTCTGAGCAGCCGCTGGACGTCGTCGCCGCTGTTGATCCTGGTCATGCCTCGTCGCCCTTCGTGGTCTTCCGCCGGTGGTCCCGTGGCTGTCGCACCGTCGTCTCCGGCGGATTCCAGTCCTTCACGGCTTCGCGGTGTGCGAAGCCGCTGCCGATGAATGCCAGGTACGGCGTACACCGGTAGAACGTCGTACGGCCAAGGCCACCTGCCTCAACAAGCAGCCGGGCTGTCTTCAGCACTTTCACGGTACGGGTGAGCGTGTCGGGGCTCATCCCGAGTTCCTTCGCGACGTCGGCGCCGGTCATCATCACGGCGCCCTGGCTCTCCTCGGTGGCGAACCAGTACCAGACCAGCACCCTGAACTCTCGGTGGTCAGGCCCGAGACAGCCGAGGCCAGTTCGCGTCCCCGACGGAGGGTCTGGTGCAGGTTCAGGTGACAGGTTCGGTCACGCGGCCTGGAGGGCCGGTGTGGTCATGACGGTCTCGAATTCGACGGGTGTCAGCCGGACGAGTGCGGCTTGTCGGCGGCGCCGGTGATAGGTCCGCTCGAGCCAGGACACGATCGCGATCCGCAGTTCTTCGCGGGTGGCCCAGCTCCGGCGGTCGAGGACGTTCTTCTGCAGCAGGCTGAAGAAGGACTCCATGGCCGCGTTGGCGCCGGCTGCCCCGACTCTCCCTATCGATCCGACCATGCGGTGCCGTTCGAGGGCCCGGACGAACTTCCGGGACCGGAACTGCGAGCCGCGATCGCTGTGCAGGATGCACCCGTCGACGTGTTCACGTCGGGCCACGGCGTTGTCGAGGGCGGTCACGGCCAGGCGGGACTTCATCCGCGCGTCGATGGAGTAACCCACGATCCTGTTGCTGAACACATCCTTGATAGCGCAGAGATACAGCTTGCCTTCGCCGGTGGCGTGTTCGGTGATGTCGGCGAGCCACAGCCGGTTCGGGCCGGTCGCGGTGAAGTTGCGGCTCACGAGGCGTCGTGCACCGGCGGGCCTGCCTTCTTGTCCCGGCCACGCTTCTTACCGAACACGCTCCACCAGCGGTTGTCCCGGCAGATCTGCCACGCGGTCCGGTCCGCCATCCGAGCCCCGGCACCACGCGCTTCATCGGCCAGGAAGCGGTAGCCGAATTCCGGGTCGTCGCGGTGAGCGTCGAACAGTGCGTTCGCGCGATACGACTCCTCCAGTACGGCGTCGGCCACCGGCTTGTCGAGCCAGCGGTAGTAGGGCTGTCTGGCGAGCTTCAGCACCCGGCACGTCACCGTGACGGGCACCCCGTCCACGGCCAGCTCCTTCACGAGCGGGTAGATCCTTTTTCCGGCAGATGCGCCTGCGACAGATAGGCCGCGGCCCGGCGCAGGACCTCGTTCTCCTGCTCCAGCAGCTTGATCCGCCGACGCGCTTCCCGCAGTTCCGCGCTCTCCTGGCTGGTCACCCCGGGCTTGGACCCGTCATCGATGTCCGCCCGGCGCATCCACTTCCACAACGTCATCGGGTGAACCCCGAAATCGGTGGCCACCTGCTCCACCGTGACACCCGGGCCGCGGTTCCTCGCGACTCGCACGACGTCCTCGCGGAACTCTTCCGGATAAGGCTTGGGCACAGCGACATCCTTCCCACCCGCCCTACGAGGCAAGCTAGTTCAGATGTCACCCGATCGTGCAGCAGACCCGGATGCCCACATTGATGTGTGGACCGTCGAACGCATAAGGAGCCTGAGGCACCTCTTCCAGCTCGCCTGTGAGCCGATCAAGGTACGTGAGCACCCTTCTGGCTGGCTGCGCCATGCGATCCCTCCGAGACTGATCAGAACGGCAACCGATCCGACGGACGTGCAGGCTCAGTTACCACATAGAACATTACCGGATTGCTAAGTGTTGCCGCTGTGAAGACGTGTCAGTACGCGTGTTGCTCATTAGCACATAGCTAAGCGAACCGACTCTGGGAACGAGATATCCCGATCCCCGAGTCGCGTCGTCCCGACTCCCGGGTCGGGAATGCCGTTTCCCCAGTCGAGTATGCCGACTCCCAAGCCGGATCGAACCCTGCATATCTGCAGGTCAGAGGCTTGCTCGGGTTACGTCCTCTTACTGCAACTGAAGCAAGTCCCTCCCCTCTGCCGTTCACACGGGACGCCCTGCGGGCCGTCGGCTCCGCCGCCGGTCCTCGGGGTACTCACCACCGGACTCCGAGTCAGTGCAGCTCCTCCGGGGGCCAAGGACGCAACAGCAACGAACCATGGTTGGGCCGACTGCGTGGCTGAGGTGGCATACGTGCACGTGCTCGCACAGCGAACCCGCCATCGTGGCGTGCTTTCTGTGGCTAATGCCAGTGGTGGGTGCAGGGACGTCGAGCGCGAGTTGCCCACCTGTCTAGGACAACTTCCCTCGGCCAGCAACGCCCCATGGTCCTTCGCAGTCCACCCAACCGCACAGGCCCATCGCATCGGATCGGCCGTTTACGACTGCCGCTTCGGTGACATTCACAGCCCCGGCCCACCCGAACGACCGATAGTCGGCATTGCGCTGGCGGCCGTCGACGCCATCGCCGTGCCGCGCCCACACCCCCACGGCCGCCGACCGCGCCCGCTCAGCCAACCGGTCGACGCCGTCAGCGCCGTAGGCCCGGATCACTGAGGCCCGCCATCGCTTGCGCGGCGGTGTCCATGGCCTGGCGCATTTCGTCAGTGATATCACCGGGTCGGAGCTCGCTCATCGCCCCACCTTGGACGACCGGCCCCAGCGATGGCCATACCGGAGGGTCACCAACCTGGTCACCCCGTGGCCGACGCTCTGGCCAGCCAGTGATCACCCGTGGCAGGCTCTTGCTCTCCAGACGAGGGGAGTGTCCCGATGCAGGGCTGGGCGGAGACAGAAGGCGAAGTGTGTGCCGACTGCCAGGCAGGACCGAGTCCCGAGAACGCCTGCGTCGGGGGTGGGACGCCCTACGAGATGTGGCACACGCCCGACTGCCCGCCGTACGTCATCATGCGGATCAACTGGGAGGCGGGCGCCCGGCAGGTCAAGGAACAGGAAGAGCGTGGGCTAAGGAAGTCTTCCCGGCCGCGTTCGAACGCCTGAAGCAGGCCGCCGCCGCGATCCCGCCGGGCACAGCGGCTCAGCCGTTCGTCGACGCTCTGACCGAGTTGGTCCAGGCGCAGGCCGACACCACTGGCTTCGTCGTCCTGCGCCTGTGGGCGGAGATCTGGAGCGGCACTTCCCGCCGGAGCTCCCCGACCCCGACTACACCACTGAGTAGACCCGACCACGCTGGTCAGCGGGTGCTGTGTCGCTATGCGCCTTCCGGAGCGGGGAGCTGGATCCCCCTGGCGCGCGAGACCCAGTGGGTGCGTTGCCGTGACGGCAGCAGGCTGTAGTCAAGGGTGCGTAGCCCTGATCCCTCGGTGAGGTGCCAGGGCGCGATCCTCCACAGCCCATCCCGGTCGGGGAACGGCTCGACCGGGCAGCCGGTCAGCACTAGGTCCCAGCGATCCGTGCTCCCGTTGTCACGGTCGTCTTCCGCCGTCACCGTGCCGAGCACTCTATGCGGCAGCTCCTGCCCGGCCTGCTTCGCCATGAAGTTCTCCGAGAGTTCTTTGATGGTGAATTCGCGCTGCAGGTAGACGTCCGGGCTTGTCTCGCGGGGTTCCAGGACGATGACGCCGGCGGCATTGGGCCGCCTGTCCTCATCGGCCACGACCAGGTCGCCGTCGAACCGTACCTGCACGCGCCGGTCGCTGAGGTTCTCCAGGACCAGGACCTGCTGCAACACGAGACGGTTGGCGCCATCTTGCTGCTCGGGGAAGTGCCAGGTGTGCCCCTGCGGCCAAGGGTTGCACGGCATCCCCATGTTGGTCGCCGCCAGCGGCTGCCACGGCGGGGGACTGAGCTTGAGGGTGACGTCCGGGGCCTGGGAGTCGAGTCGGCTGCGGATGGCGTCGGCGGCCATGAGCTGGCTGACCTTCAGTGCTTTGCGCGTGAGGTATCCCTGCCACACGACGCCACCCAGGGCCAGGGTGGTGCCGATCGAACTGAGTGCGTCCCAGATTTCTGACATGGCGGAGATTGTGGCCCCACCCGTACGGGCGCGCGCCAGCGGCTCCCGTTGAAGCTCCCCGACCCCGACCACGCTGCCGCCAACCCTGACCATGGCCCCGACCACGGCTGGTCAGCGTGCTGGCGTACCGCGTCGACCGCCCGCGCGCCCGGTGGTCCCCGAGGAAGTTTTCGGGGAAGGTGCCTCCTTCGAGGGCGTCGCCGGCGCTTCGGCCGTATCGGTGCCGAGCGTCTCCCCGCGCGCCCTCCGGGCCTTGCTGACGGACTCCTGCAGGACTACTTCGCCGACCACCCGAGACACCGATCCCGCGGGGGAGGATCGGCGGGACGCTCACCAGCGTCCGCGCGGTACGCCGCCGGACCGGCCCGGACAACAACACCCGGCTGCTTGAACTCGACGACCACGTCCGGGACTACCGGATCGCGTCTGTCCTTGTGGAGGGGCTGAGGCGGGTCTTCGCGCTTGCCGACGCCCGTTCAGACCTCCTGCGCCAGGTACCAGCCGGTCCGTGACCGGCGGGCGGCGCCTCTGTCCCGGTGTCCGGCGGCGACGGGCTGCACAGTACGGCTGTGCAGCCCGTCCGCGCTCACGCACGCGACGGCTAGTCACCTCACCAGCGGCACGACGATCGCCAGCACGGCGATGCACAGCGTCATGACGCTGAGGGCCACGAAGCTGCCCCAGCCGATCGCCTTGTCCACCGGGGCCTTGACCAGGCGGGCGATGCCGAACCCGATGAGGCCGGCGACGGCGGAGAGGAGAAAGCACATGCCCAGCACGAGCATCAGGATCACGAGCAGTTGCACGGTCACGCGGCACCCCGCTGCTTGCGGTGGCGGGTGCCGGCCTTCGTGTGAAGCTGCTCGGGGATCCAGATACGCCGCTCACGGGCCGCGTCGTACAGGACGCCACGGAAGCGGGTCTTGCGCATCCGGACCGCCCCGTGGGTGATGTGCAACGCGTCCGCGATCTCGGTGTCCACGTAGCCTTCGACGGTCATGCGGATGACGGCCTGGGTGACCGGGGGCTGTTCGTTCAGGATGTCCTCGAAGCTGGTGCTGAGGACGGCGGCCTCGGGCTCGGAGAGGTAGCCGGCCTCCAGGAGCGGGCCGAAGAGCTTCGGGTTCGCGTGCGCGGCCTCCTCCGAACCGTCGTACAGCGCGTGCTGCTTGGCCCACTCCTGGCGGTTCTTCGCCCACCTCGTGTACACCCGGCGGAACTCCCAGATGCACTGGCCCACGAAGTACGTGGTCAGGCAGCTGGCCCCTCGCCCCTGCTTGTAGTCGGGGTTCCATCCGCCCTTGACCAGTGCCTTACGCCGGAACGACGTCCGCGCCCGCAGCACCACGTCGACGAGGATCTCGTCACGGGCCCCGGGATCCGAGCGCAGCAGCGCGTAGTCGTCGGGGTGGATCCAGAACGGGAGGCCCCGCTCCGCGCACCACTTCAGCGCGATCCGGGCGAGCCGGCCCTCGCGGAGCATGCCGCGCAGGATCGGCCAGGCCTCCCCGCACAGCTCGTCCTCGAACACCTTGTAGGTCGGCCCCTCGAAGCCGCCCGCGGCCAGCTCGCTGACCCGGGCGGCATCCCTCCGGATCCGGGCCGACCGCCCTGGCGCACGTGTTACGGATTCATGGCCCGCTGGGCCGCCGCCATCGGACAGATCCGTGACCAGCTCCGCAAACGCATCCGCCGCGAGATGGGCAAGGCGCCCGGAGCGGTCGCCACCGTCATCGACTCCCAGTCGATCAAGGCCGCCGACACCGTCGGCAAGGACTCCCGCGGCTACGACGCCGGCAAGAAAATCAACGGCCGCAAGCGACACCTGGTCGTGGACACCAAGGGCCTGCCGCTGTTCGTCATGGTCACCCCGGCCGACATGACCGACCGCAACGCGGCCAAGGAAGTGCTGTTCCGGCTGCGGCTGATGCACCCAGAGATCACCATCGTCTGGGCCGACTCCGCCTACGCCGGACAGCTCGTGACCTGGGCGAAGACTCACCTGAACCTGACGATCAAGACCGTCAGCCGCCCGAAGAACGTCCCCGGATTCGTCGTTCTGCCCCGGCGCTGGGTCGTCGAACGCTCCCACGCCTGGATCATGCACGCCCGCAGACACGCGCGCGACTACGAACGGCTCATCCAGCACTCGGAGTCGCTCATCACCTGGGCCGCGATCACCCTCATGACCAGGCGCATCACCCGCCGAAGCTCCCGCAGGAGCGGACAGCCGGCCTCCCGCGAGGCCCAACGCGACTGATCATCTCGGCACTGACGCTCAGCAGTCCCATCAAGAGGCCACCGGGCCCTCGAACCGGCCTCATTGTCGCACCCCCACGACAGCTCCATCAGCGCAACCGGCAACACAGGGGCCCGATTTCGGCATATGCCGAAAGAGCCCATACGCGTGATCACTGGCTGGCTCACCGCTTTCCCCACCTTCTACAGTGCGGAACGAGGTGATCACCAGGGGTAACGGAGTCAACTGGGGAGGAAACGTTCATGCCCAAAACGGAGGTGTTGCGGGCGTACCGGCTCACCCTGGACCCCTCCGATGCCGAGCTTGCCGCCCTGTCCCGCTATGCCGGCGCCTGCCGATGGGCCTACAACTACGCCTTGGCCAAGAAGACCCAAGCCCATCAGGCATGGGCCGACCGCCGGACCGCCTACCTCGAAGCGGGACTGAGCGAAGCCGAGGCGAAGGAGCGGATCAAAGCCGACGGCGCCGAGCTCACCGACCGCATCAAGGTGTGGGACCACCACCGCAAGAGCCTCACTCTCACCGTCGCCGGAAAGCCACCGCTGCCCCCGATGCAGCCCCCGGCCGGGCAGGAGGCCCTCGTCCGCCAACTGGCCGCCGCCCGCGCCAACGCCGCCGGTACCAACCGTGAACGCGAACTCCTGGCCGAAGGCCGAGCCACGGTGAACGCGCTCAAGGCCCAGGCGTTCAGCGCCGGCTTCCGCACGCCGACCGCCACCGACACCAGCGCCCTGTGGCGGATGGAACGGGATCTGCCCAGGGAGGAGGGCGGCAGCCCTTGGTGGGCCGAGGTCAACGTCTACTGCTTCACCTCCGGCTTCGACCGCGCCCAGGTCGCCTGGAAGTACTGGCAGGACTCGCTCGCCGGCCGCCGAGCCGGCCGGCGCCAGGGATACCCCCGCTTCAAGAAGAAGGGCCAAGCAGAATCGTTCGCTCTCTTCCACGACGTGAAGAGGCCGATCATCCGCCTGGAGGGCTACCGGCGCCTGGTGATGCCAGGCCTGGGCAGCATCCGCATCCACGACTCCGGCAAGCGCCTCGCGCGGCTCGTAGAGCGTGGGCGGGCAGTCATCCAGTCCGTGACCGTCACCCGCGGCGGCCACCGCTGGTACGCCTCCGTGCTGGCCAAGGTCCAACAGGACGTGCCCGTGCTGTGGGAACACGTCCACGACGACGGCACCCGCACCCCGTACCTGAGCCGCACCCAGGCCGAGAAGGCCGCCGGGAACGGCGGACGCGTCGAGCAGATCGGCCGCCCCACCGCCCGCCAGCGCGGCGGCGGGATCGTCGGCGTCGACCTCGGCTCACACCACCTGGCCGCCCTGTCCAGCCCCCTCGACCCGGCCGACCCCGCCACCGCCCTCGTACAGCACCCCCCTCTACTCGTCGACAGCCTGGCCAAGCTCGTGAAGGCCCAGCGCGCGATGTCCCGTTGCCAACAGGGGTCGGGGCGGTGGAGGAAGGCCACCGCCCGGGTCTCCCGCGTCCACCAGCAGATCACGGTGCGACGCGCTTCGTTCCTGCACGGCCTGTCCAAGAAGCTGGCCACCGCCTTCACGCACGTGGCGATCGAGGACCTGGACATCATCGCTCTCACCACCTCGGCCAAGGGCACCCGGGACAAGCCGGGTAAAAACGTCAAGGCCAAGGCCCGCCTCAACCGGCATCTCCTGGACGCCGGCCTGGGCAGCCTGCGCAAGAAGCTCGCATACAAGACTGCCTGGTACGGCTCGCAACTCCTCGTCCTCGACCAAGGAGAGCCCGTCACCGGCACCTGCGCGAAGTGCAAGGAGCGAAACCCAAGCTCCGACCCATCGTGCAACACGTTCCACTGCCCCTCGTGCGGGGCCGTCGTACACCGATACGAGAACAGCACCGCGAACATCGTCGACGCGGCGCACAGGAAACTCAGGACGGTCGCCTCCGATAGGGGGGAGACCCAAAACGCTCGCCGAGCCCCTGCAAATCCTGGAGCCCGCAAAGCTCCCGGGCAAAGGGCGTTGAAACGAGAAGACACCGGCTGACGCCGGTGCCACCCCCGGGGAGCGATCCCCGGGCGTCCCACAACAGCACCAACCAACGCGGCAGGGCAGCTACCGCCGAAGGCCACTAGGCCATTCGGCCGCCGCTCCTACGCGCCTGGGACGATCCGTGTTCTGGCAGATCGCCAGCTGCACAACGATGCTTCGGACGAGTGAGTGCCTCCCACTCACTCTCCGTCGGAGACCGTCCGCCACGCACATTGAACGCCCCGACGTCGGTTTCACCCCTCCACGTCTACTGCACGGCCAGGCTCCGGCGCCTCGTTCTGACAGGCCAAGGTTCAGAAACAGGCACTGAGAGGTCGTTTTCACCTGGACTGTCCGTGTATCCGGGGTTTTTCGGACGGTCGGGTTGTGGTGCCGGTGCTGCTGGAGATGCGGGGTGATTCTTG
>NZ_JBVHSK010000029.1:0-22843 GCF_055566415.1 Streptomyces sp. NPDC027663
CCGCTACGAGCGCAAAGCCGAGCACTTCCTCGCCTTCACCAGCATCGCCTGCACCCTCATCTGCTACCGCAGACTAACCAAATGAGATGACCTCTTAGTGTCATACGCACACTGGCGCTCGCCCGGTTTCCCCTCGACACTGCGGAGCGTGTCTGACAACACGTTCTGGATCGCCGCACTAACCGGCGGAACTGCCGTTCTCGCCAGCTGGGTTACTAGCCGGGGGAACACAAGCGCTGCTCGCATTCAGGCAGATGCTGCGACAGCGACACAACGCATAGAACGGCTACATGACGCTCGGCGATCGGCTTACCTGGACCTCATCCACCACGGGCAGTGTATGGCTGATCTGTACTGGAAGGCTTCTGAAGCACACCGCTTCAGTGGCCCCGAGAGCCGCTCAGCGATGCTCAGGGAATTCCGCGATCGGATTCGGGACCGTACGGCGACCTGCGGCGAGCTGTGCGAGTCGTCGAGTTGGAGGGGCCAGACGAGGCGGCCACTGCGGCGTACGCCGTGAAACAGGCAACCACTGATCCGTACCAAGCACTCAACTGCATCCTTGCCGGAGTCGCCGGTGCCGAGGATCGTTTCGACGCTGCCTACCACCCCTATTGGGTAGCTCTCAGTCACTTCATCGACACGGCGAAGAGCGCCCTCCGGGAGACATGAGCGCATCACCCCTTGCCCAACATGGTGGGGAGGGCGAAACAGTAACTCTGAAAACCTAAAGGGTGTTGCACAAGGCCGTGATCAAGCAGCCGGAAGCGGGAGGCTGGGCTGCCCGGTCATGCGGCGAGGGCGAGGTTGTGCATGCGGGCCACGGCCTGGACCGCGTGATGGAGACCGTCTCCGCGCTGCCGGCAGTCGCGGAGGATCTTGTAGTTCTTCATCCGGGAGAAGACGTGCTCGACACGTGCGCGGACCTTGCGGTGAGCCGCGTTGTCCTCTTCCTCGCCCTTCAGCAGCGCTCGTCCGGGGCGTTTGCGATGCGGGACGATCAGACCGGTGTTGATATAGGCGCCGTCGCCGAGCACGGTCACACCGTGGCAATGCTCGGCCAGACCGGAGTCCCGCCATGCCCTCGCGTCCGCGGTGTTGTCAGGTACAGGCCGGGCGGCCGCCACCACGAGACGGGTCTCCGCCTCCACAATGACCTGCACGTTCGCTGAGAACCGGTAGTTACGCGAAGAGGCGCCCACGCCGCGGTCGCGGACCGGGATCAGGGTGCCGTCCACGATCCATACCCGGTCCGGAGCGTCGACGGAGCGGGAGACGGGCTCGAGGGCGAGCAGCGGTCCCAGCCGCTGGATCACACGGCATACGGTGGACGAGGAGACCCCGAACAACGGGCCCATCTGCCGCATCGTGAGGTTCGTTCGGTAATACACCGCCACCATCAGGACTCGCTCGGCAAGCGGCAAAGACCACGGCCGGCCGCGCAATGTGCCATCGCCGCCCCGCTCCCGCACCACCTTCAACAGACCGGAAAACTGCGTCATCCGCAGTCCCGTGAACGTCTCCACCCACACCCGCTGAGCACGTAACACCGCGGCCATACCTAGAAGATGCCCAGCTCACGGCCTTGTGCAACACCCTTTAAGGGTTGTCCCGCAACTGATCTAGGTTCGAAGGTGGTTCGTGCAGGGTTGGATCCGGGAGACCACTGAGGCGCTCCGCCGCCACGGTCGCGTCGTTCTCCTGGACTGTTCGGTTTGATCACTTGGTGTCCGAGGCGGCCCAGGATGCGACGGGTGGCAGGCGGATCCGCCTGGGGAAATGAGCGGCAGGGTCACCCTGCTACGCGGTACGGTGCGCCGATGTCAGAGATCAAGAAGTTCCAAGTCACCTTTGATTGCGCAGAACCTGAGCGCCTAGCTCGCTTCTGGTGTGAAGTGTTGGGGTACGTCACGCCGCCGCCACCTGAGGGGTTCACCACCTGGGACGATTTCAACCGCACCCTGCCTCCTGAGAAGCAGGGATCATGGTTCGCCTGCAGTGATCCCGCAGGCGTAGGCCCGCGTCTGTTCTTCCAGCGCGTCCCGGAAGGCAAGATCGTCAAGAATCGGGTGCATCTCGACGTCCGGGTCGGGACCGGGCTCGTGGGGGACGAGCGCCTCGCCGCGCTCGAAGCCGAGTGCGCACGACTGGTCGCGCTCGGTGCGACCCACGTGCAAACGCTGTATGCTGATGAGGAAAACGAGTCGTGCATCCCGATGCTGGACATCGAGGGCAACGAATTCTGTATCGACTGAACATTCTTCGAGCCGGGGAGGCGGGGAGCCACCTCCCTTGGGCCTCTCCGGTCTCGCATGGGGCGGAAGTTACCCCGCGAGGGCGAGGTTGTGCAGCCGGGCGATGCCGAGCATGGCGGTGTGAACGCCGTCGCCTTTCAGACGGCAGTCACGAAGGATCTTCCATGCCTTCATCCGGGCGGAGACGTGCTCGACACGGGCCCGGATCTTGCGGTGCGAGGTGTTGTGCTCCTCTTTCCAAGCTGGCAGTTCGGTCTGGCCGCATTCACGGCGGTGCGGAATGAGCAGGCCGGTGCCCCGATAGCCGCCGTCCGCGATGACCGTGGTCCGGCCGACGGCGGCCTTCGCACCGGAAAGTTCCCATGCCTTGCAATCGTTGCGGTTGCCGGGCAGCGGCCGGCCGACAGCGACGACGAGTCGGGAGTCGGCGTCGATGACGACCTGGTGGTTGGTGGAGTACCGGTAGTTCTTCGACTGCTCGGCGGTGGTGTGGTCGCGGGTCGGGACCAGGGTGCCGTCCACGATCAACACAGCGCCCTTGCGGAACCGCTTGCGCTGCTGGAGCGCGAGCGACGGCCCAAGGTGGTCGATGATGCGGTCGGCCGCCGACTTTGACACCCCGAACAGCGGGGCGAGCTGGCGCAGGGTGAGGTTGGTGCGCCAGTACGCGGCAACCAGCAGGACCCGGTCCTCCAGAGGCAGGCTCCAGGGCCGGCCCTTACGGACCGGATCCGCACCCTCGCGCCGCAATGCAGAGATCAGCTTGCCGAACTGACGTGGGCTCAGCCCGGTGAACGGGGCTATCCAAGACGGCTCCGACGCCGTGATCACACCAGCCACGGCAAGATCATCTCACCTGTGACCAGCAGTTACGGGACAGCCCTTAGCCAGGACTGCTCGCCACCCTTGTTGACACCGCAACCGAGTGGGGTGTGAGAGCGGAACTGGTGATTGGGATCCTCAACAACGGTTGGTTTCGACGACGCGGCGGCGCGACGGTGAGGGCCTGCGTAGCGCGGAGACGCCGCTCAGTCACCGACATCTCGGCGTATCTCGAAAGGCAGTTCTACAACAACCCCGCTTGCTGGGCGGTGATTACCGCCTGCATTCTGTTGTCGACTCCCAGCTTGGTCAGGATGCTGTTCATGTGATGCTCGACGGTCCTGATCGACAAGAACAGCCTCTCGGCGATCTCTAGATTTCGACGGCCCTCAGCAACCTGCAACAGGATGGTCTGCTCCCTCGAGGTCAGGATGTGAGGTCCCGCAAGTCGGAGGGCGGGGTCGATGACGAATGCGCCGTCAACCACGCGCCGGATGGCATCACAGACCTCGTGCGGCTCGGCGTCCTTCGACAGGATCGCCACCCCAGCACGCTCCACTCTGCTGACGAAAGACGAGGGGAGCGCCGAGTGCGGCTCAACCAGTGCCAGCAACGACGACGCGGGAAGAACCTCACACAGCTGGGAGGTCGCGCTCAGCATGTGTCCGGGGAGGTCGAGAACGAAAGCTGCCGGCCGACTTGCCTGTGCACCCTGAAGTGCCTCTGCAAGACTGCTTGCTTCAGCGACAACCTTCAGGTCCTGCTCGGATGAGACAAGTGCGGCTATTCCACGACGCACTAGGCTGCTGGAGGCGACCAGCATGATCCGGATGGGGGCATTCCCCTGCCTCACCGCTGGCCGGGCCGCTTGTTGACGACCGCGGGGCTCCGAGGCATCGAGGTTACCGTCTTGACTTACGCCTCGGACCGCATTGTGCCGACGCTGGCCTGCGACGTCGGCCTCGGCAGCACCCAGCTGGCAAACGATCGCACCATCACACCCATCCGGTACAGCCGACAGACCTGCACCAGGCATGGGCATGACTGGCCCTACGCCAGTTACAACCGGGCTGCGCGATGTCCCCTCGCGAAGGGCGCCCCAACGCGACCGCCACCGACTGAGGACGTGGGGGTCAGCCACACTGCAGGCCCGCAGGTATGCCTCCACACAGGCCCACGACGGCAGCGTGCACCCGTTGGCCGCTTTCGACAGTGCGGGCGCCGAGTAGTGCGTCTTTCTCGCCATCTGTCGGTAGGTCGGCTCACCGGCTGCTCGGCGTAGCGCCCGTAGGTCCAAAGCAAAGCGGGCAAGATCGCTGCTGCCCTGGTTGATGGGTTTCTCGCGGCGCCCCATCTCGGTTCACCGCGGGTGGCTCGGATCACCCTCGGCTAGCGAAGGCGATACGTCTGTCGCTTCCTGCACCGGGGAGTTCGCCAGAACCCGGCGCGTTACCTCTCCGGCAAGGCCGACTGCGGTGGTGCCGGCCAGGACCGCCAGCGTTGTCTCATTCAGCAACGCTGCACTCAGCGAGAACCCCATCAGCATCAGCATCAGGGACACAATCAGCACTACGGCGGAGACTCCTGGTGGCCTGCCCTGGCGGCGTGGGGCACCATTGCCGCCGGACGGAGACATAGTGGTCACGTTCCGACCTCTCTTGCCCGGTTCGCCGTTCCACGGCGAACCGAACCCGGGATCTGGGTGATGAAGGCGCAGCCCACGGTCCTGGCAGGTCCGCCGAGTAGCCGCTCGACGGGAAGACCGCGTGCCCTTGCCAGTCTCGCAGTCCCTGCGACGTTCAGGGGAAGGGAATTGGTTCCGGACGTAGTCGGCATCAATCCCGGGCATTCCTGCCGACTTTGAGGGTTTTCACGGATCGTCCGGGCGGGCCCAGACGCACAGACTGTGAGAGCGGACGGCCACAGCTGCCGCCCGCCGACCGAACCGACCTTCCTGGATCTGGGTGGTCTTCGGAAAAGTGGGGGTCTTCCGTAGCCGCGGAAGACCCCCACAAACTCTCAGCGGTTGACGGTGTGCTGGGTGGGCGTGAAGCCACGGCCTGGCGGACGTCGCAGAAACGAGCCAGCAAGGTCATTTCAAGTCCGCCTGCTCTGACGTGAACTGTCTGCCCTAAAGGGTGTTGCACAAGGCCGTGATCAAGCAGCCGGAAGCGGGAGGCTGGGCTGCCCGGTCATGCGGCGAGGGCGAGGTTGTGCATGCGGGCCACGGCCTGGACCGCGTGATGGAGACCGTCTCCGCGCTGCCGGCAGTCGCGGAGGATCTTGTAGTTCTTCATCCGGGAGAAGACGTGCTCGACACGTGCGCGGACCTTGCGGTGAGCCGCGTTGTCCTCTTCCTCGCCCTTCAGCAGCGCTCGTCCGGGGCGTTTGCGATGCGGGACGATCAGACCGGTGTTGATATAGGCGCCGTCGCCGAGCACGGTCACACCGTGGCAATGCTCGGCCAGACCGGAGTCCCGCCAGAGTGTGGTCGGCGGGGATCTCCTGCACGGAGGTGAGGTCGTCGGGCAGGCGGAGGAGGAGTACGTCCCAGCTCATGGCGGCCTTCCAGGTAAGACTCGAGGAGCGGTTGCGGTCGGTCAGATCAGGCTGAGCTGTTCTGTGGGCGGCTGTGGCAGGAGGACGTTCTGCAGGCGCCGGATGTTCGCGCGCCAGGGGCCGCCATCCGACTCGGCCCACAGGTCCATCAGCTCGGAAGGCTCGGTCATGACACGGTCGAGGGCCTGGAGAGCGAGATCGCGCAGGCCGGTGAGATCAGGAAGAGGCTCGTCCGTTCCGTAAACGGGATCGGCAGGCTCACCCCCAGGGCACTGCGCGGCGACAAGAGCGGCCGCAGCTACGGCTTCCTCGGACTCGGATGCTTCGAGGTAGCCCGCGGTGTCGATCACGCGTATGAGAGTGCTGCGGACAATGCCCTCGCGTTCGCCTACGGCTGCCTCATCAAGGTCCCCGCAAAAATCCGCTGCGGTGTCGTTGTCAAAGGGACCGACATCCCAGGTACCCATACGTCACTCCTGCATCGCCATCCCTGTCCGCGACATGGGCGCCACTGACAACGGCGTCGCCGTTGCGCCCCCGGAACCCAGCACGGGACTGTTGGGGGCAGCAGCGTGTCCGATGCGGCGCCACATGCTCATCCACGCCGGCCCGTCGGGCCAGGGCCTCGATCAGGTCTCCGATCGCATCGGGTGTGACCGGCGACCCCAGCGGCGGGCGGAAGAGGCTAACCAGCAGGAAGTCGCTGCCACCGGCGCCCAGACGCTCGTGGCGTTCGGCAGCGTACTGGTCGAAGGCCTGGACGACCAGGAAGTCCACCGGCATCACCCAGGAGCGGCGGGACTTCGACCACGCCCCGTTGGGGTTCTGCCGCCGCACCACATGAAGGTGGGGGCCTTCCACGTCACAGCCCAGCGCGCGGGAATCTATCAGCAGGTGGCAGTCCTCGCGACGCAGCCCCGCCACCTGGCCTCGGCGCAGCCCGACCCGGGCCAGAAGCAGCACGATCAGCCGGTCCCGGGCGTTGCGGCACGCTCGGAACATCGCCACGACCGCTTCATCGCTGGTCCGGTCCACCTGCGACTCCGGCTCCTGCAGCAGGTGACGCGCCTTGAGGCGGTACTCCAGCCCGGCGCCCTCGATGTGGGCCTCCTGCGGCAGATCCCGGGTGTCAGCGAGCTCGTAGATCTGACCGAGCACCCACGGCGGCACCTCGTCCATCCGGATTGCATGGGCCAGCAAGCCGCGCACCCCGGTCAGGACGCGGTTGATCCGCCGTTCGCCACGTACAGGCACCGCTCCGGGCCCAGACACCACGGTGCCCACCGACCCGTCGGCCTGTACCGGCGTGTGCTTCAACCACACCATGAACAGGCCAAGGTCCCGGGCCGCCACCCGCCCAATCCCGGCTGGTCCGCTTGCACCAGCTCAGGTACAGCGCGACGTCGCCGGCGTACGGCTTCGTGGTCAGCTCCGCGCGGTGTTGCCCGAAGCGAAGGTGACGCAGCCAGTGATTCGCTGGCCGTACCAAATCCATCCCGTCATCGAGGACCGTCCAATATCGCGTTCCGGAGGGCATCCGGACTGGGAAAGCCCGCACTTCTCACCTCTTGCTCTGGGACCTGTGCAATGACCGGCCACAGAGCCGCACTCCTGAGAACCGGCCTGCGGCTCCCACTAGGCGGTCTCCCGCAACGTCACGCCACAGGTTCAGCAACCCCGGAGAACGGCAGCGGCGTGGCGACGACGACCGCGACGTAGGTATGCGCGCCGCTCGGCCCGCATCACCAGCTCCACCCGAACGGACGGTTCGACGTTCGTCGCGTTCCTGGCTTTGTTCACAGGAACGATCGGCAAATGTTCAGCTCGTTGAGCGGCACTCGATTCGAGGCGAAGTCGGTGTTCACGAGAACCGGCAGCACCCGCGGCGTGGCTCCTGAGGCCATGGGTAGGCGCCCCGCGTGCGTCCCTATGCCCGGCAGAGGACGATGGAGGGGAGGAATGTGGAGCGGGGCGGTGTAAGGAAGGGGGTGGTAGTAGTGGATCTTGTACTGCGCCCGGGCACCGCGGACGATGCCGCAGAATGCGGCAGGATCTGTTTCGAGGCTTTCGCCGGGCTCGCCCGTGAGCATGCGTTTCCTCCTGACGTGCCCAGTCCCGAGGTGGGTGTCGCGCTGGTCGAGGCGTTCCTGACCCACCCAGGGTTCTACAGCGTCGTCGCCGAGCTCGACGGACGGATTGTGGGGAGCAATTTTCTCGACGAGCGCTCGCCCGTCGTCGGGGTCGGGCCCATCACCATCGATCCCGCTGTGCAGAACCGAGGCGTGGGCCGTCGGCTGATGCGCGACGTGCTGGAGCGGTCCGCCGAGCGCAGAGTGCCGGGGATCCGGCTGCTGCAAAGCGGGTACCACACCCGATCGTTCTCGCTGTACACAAGCCTGGGGTTCGTGTTCAGGGAGACGCTGGCATGCATGCAAGGACCGGCAATCTTGCGCACAGTGCCTGGTCACACCGTTCGGGAGGCATCGGATACGGACCTCGCCGCCTGTAACGAAGTGTGCCGTCGGATACACGGCGTCGACCGTGGTGGCGAGGTCGCCGACGCGCTCAAACAAGGCACGGCTCGTGTGGTCGAGCACGACGGGCGCGTCACCGGATACGCCACAGATCTGGCGTTCTTCGCGCACGCGGTGGCCGAGACCACCCCCGACCTGCAGGCCCTCATCGCCTCGGCTCCTGCCTTCGGTGGGCCCGGGATCCTGGTGCCCGCCAGCAACAGCGTGCTGATGCAATGGGGCCTTGCGAACGGCCTCAAGGTGGTGCAGCTGATGAGCTTGATGACCATCGGCCTCTACAACGAGCCCGTCGGGGCATACCTGCCATCGATCCTCTACTGAGGGCGCTTCGGGTGCCGACCAGGCGGATGCTGACGAATCTCGGGCTCTGGCTCATTTTCCGTGACCTGCGCACGCTGAGTCACGGTTCATGGTCGTGTTGGGCTCCTGAAAGTCGCCTGAAAATGATCAGTGGTGACCTCGGGTACCTGACAGTTCGGGACCGTGGAAGAAGCGGGCCTCCGGCTGGAGGAGTTGCTGTTCCCGTCGATCGCGGACGTGTCGGTGGTGTCGGTGGACGTGAGCAACGAGACGATACGAGTCGAGGCCCGCAGCACAACGACGGGTTCAGCGTGTTCGGGCTGCGGGAGCTGGTCGATCCGGGTTCATAGCTCCTACCTGCGGTTTCCTGCGGATGTCCCCAGCGCGGGGCGCCGGGTGGTGCTTTGCCTGAGGGTCCGTCGCTTCGCCTGCCTCGTCGCTTCGTGCGGGCGACGGACGTTCGTTGAGCAGGTGCCGGGATTGACCCGGAGGTACGGCCGGTGGACCGAGCGTCTGCGTTCGACGCTGGCGGCGATCGGCCTCGCCCTGGCCGGCCGGGCGGGAGCTCGGATGGCTGGAGTCTTTGGGGTGTCCGTCAGCCGCAGCACGGTGCTGCGGCTCGTCGAGGCCCTGCCCGAACCGGATCTGCCAGCCCCGAGAGTGGTCGGCGTCGACGAGTACGCGACGCGCAAAGGCCGGCACTACGGCACAGTGCTGGTCGACGTCGAAACGCGACGGCCGGTGGACCTGCTGCCAGACCGGGAGGCATCGAGCCTGGCCGCCTGGCTGGCCAAGAGGCCAGGGATCGAGGTCGTCTGCCGGGACCGGGCTCCCTTCTTCGCCGAAGGCGCCACCATCGGGGCTGCCTGCGAGGCATGGCACCTGAGCCATCCCAACCGGTCAAAGAACCAGAAGAACCAGCTGACCCCACTGGCTCACCGTGGCCCACCGGCCACCGGTTCGCCGACAGAACCCGGTCCAACCATGCCGCCGTCCACGCCCTGATGGCGGCCGGCCACAGCCGACGTGCGATCCAACGCCAGCTCGGGATGACCTACCGCACGGTCAAGCTCCTCGCCGACGCCACAACCCCGGGAAGACCTCTTCCACGGCCAGTGGCAGGGCCGTCCTTCCGTCCTCTACGAGTACAGGCCCTACCTGGACGACCGTTGGAACCAGGGCTGCACCAACGCCTGGAAAGTATGGGAGGAGATCGTGCCACTCGGCTACAAGGGCAGCTACCAGCGAGTTCGCGCCTACTTCCGCACCAAACGCCTTTCGGTCGATCCGGGCACCGCACCCCCGCCCCGCACCGTCGCCGGCTGGATCCTGCGCCACCCCGACTCCCTCTCCGAGGTCGATCAGCTCCGACTCAAGGCCGTCATGGCCCACTGTCCCGAACTGGAAGCCCTCGCCGGCCATGTCCGCTCCTTCGCCCAGATCCTCACCGAGCAACAGGGCAAACGGCTGCCCGAGTGGCTCGACGCAGTCCGCCAGGACGACCTGCCCGGTCACCACACCCTCGCCGCCGGCATCGATCGCGACCGGGCCGCGGTCATCGCCGGGCTCACGCTGCCCTGGAACTCGGGTGTCGTGGAAGGGCACGTCAACCGCATCAAGATGCTCAAACGCCAGATGTTCGGCCGAGCCGGCTTCGCACTCCTGAGGAAAAGAGTGCTCCTCGCTCCATGACCGATGCCAAGACGTGAAACGCTTCTGATATCGATCAACTTCACCGCAGGAGCCGCGAATGTCCAGAACTGCCGACATCGATCTCGTGTTCGCACGTGCCGTCACCGTCGACGCCGTGGTGCGGGCTCTGGCCGGTGAGGGGTGGTCGCTGCAGGAACCGCTTGGTATCTCCTACGTGGTCAATAACGACGACCTGTTCGACTGGCAGTCGGCTTCAACCGAGCAGGCAGCTGAGGTCCTGACCTTGGTGGATTCACCGGCCAACGTCGACCACCACGTCGGTGTCTGCATCTATCACTCAACTGCGGAAACCGGTGGCCAGCTACTTTTTCGTGCTGGCCGATCGCACTGTTCCTTCATCCCGACGATCGACCGGCGGAGCCTCTCCGGAGCACCAGCCATGACTGACATGGCGTGGTATCTGAACGCACTGGTGTCGCCCCTGCTTGCCCTGGGGCTGGCCAGCTACGAAGCGAGAGACCTTGCTGACTGAGACTCGTTCGTCAGCAGCTCTCGGTCGACATCCGGGCAGCACGCGCATACGGAAAAGCCCTCGCTGCCTACCCAGCCGGTGTCACTCACAGCCACGCGATCACGGAAATTGAGCCAGAACCCGAGTTTTGAAGTCACTGGGGTTCTTGCCACGGGAGCATCGAGGTGCTCCTGGTGAAAGGCCCTGGTCATGCCGCAGATGTCGAAGGTCGAGTTGTACGCCGCGATCCGGCGCGACCACCGCGGCGGCATGACGATGCGGGACATCGAGCGTAAGTACAACGTGTCGTGGCGGACGGTCCGCAAGGCGGTGGACTCGGTCTGGCCGGAGCCGCGGAAGAAACTGCCGCCGCACGCGACCGCGCTGGACCCGTTCAAGCCGGTGATTGACGGGATCCTGCGGGCGGACCTGGATGCGCCGCGCAAGCAGCGGCACACGGTCACGCGGATCTTCCACCGCCTCGTCGAGGAGCACGGCGCCGATCTGTCATACCAGATGGTCCGGCGCTACGTCGCGGACCGGAAGCCGAAGATCCTGGTGGAGTCGGGCAAGGCTCCGATCGAAGCGTTCGTTCCGCAGACCCACCAGCCTGGCATGGAGGCCGAGGTCGACTTCGGCGACGTCAGCGTGCGGCTCGCCGGCGAGCTGGTGACCTGCTACCTGTTCTCCTTCCGGCTGTCGTACTCGGGCAGGGCCATCCACCGCGTTTTCGCCTCCTGCAGTCAGGAAGCCTTCCTCGAAGGGCACGTGCACGCCCTGCGGATGCTGGGCGGTGTCCCCCGCAGCAAGGTCCGCTACGACAACCTGAAGGCCGCCGTCGCCCGGGTGCTCGGGCTCAGCCGCGCGAGGGTGGAAACCGACCGACGGATCGCCTTCAAGTCGCACTTCGGGATCGAGAGTTTCTACTGCCGGCCCGGCATCGACGGCGCCCACGAGAAGGGCGGAGTCGAAGGCCAGATCGGCTACTTCCGCCGCAACCACTTCACCCCGGTGCCGGAGGTCGCGTCGCCGGCGGAGCTGAATGAGCTGGTCGAGCAGTGGGACCGGCATGACGGCCGACGCCGGATCGGGTCCAGGCCGCGGACCATCGATGAGTACTTCGAGGTCGAACGGCCGCTGCTGATGCCGCCGCCGGAGGACCCGTTCGAGACAGGGAGGGTGTTCACACCGCGGGTCGACCGCTACAGCCAGATCGCGGCCCGCACCAACCGCTCCTCGGTGCTGGTCCGGTTGATCGACAAGCGGGTCAGGGTGAGACTGCACGCCTCTCACCTGGTGGTTTACGACAAGAATGTCGAAGTGGCTCGTCATGAGCGGCTGATCGCCAAGGGCAGCTGCCGCCTGGAACTGGACCACTACCTCGAAGCCCTGATTCGCAAGCCAGGCGCTTTCCCCGGCGCCGCTGCACTCGAACAGGCCCGATCCGCTGGCAAGTTCACCCCAATCCATGACGCCTGGTGGGCCGCAGCGGTCAAGGCGCACGGCGATATCGAGGGCACCCGGGCCTTGATCGAGGTGCTCCTGATGGCCCGGCACATCCCACATGAGCACCTGGTCGCCGGTCTGGCGACAGCGTTGCGGGCCGGGGCTCTGACCGCGGACGCGGTCGCCCTGGAGGCCCGCAAAGCCGCCCAGACCGAGGACGAACCCGCTCCTCCCGCCTCGTCTGCGCAGGCCGCCGGGCAGCCGTCGGCGACCGTGACGTTCCTGCACGAGGGAATGCTGAACCACCTGTCGCCGGACACCAGGCCGCTGCCCTCGGTGACGCCCTACGACCAGTTGCTCCGACGTCGCGCCAGCGGTGGTGACCACCGAGAGGGAGAAGCCCAGTGACCCTGCCCCGCCAGCGAGGATTGACCGAGCAGGCCGCCACCACTGCCATCGACACCGCCTGCCGTCTGCTGCGGCTGCCGTCGATTCGCAACGAGTTCGCCGACATCGCCGACCGGGCCGCCAAGGACCAGATGACCTACCGCGGCTTCCTCGCCGAGCTGCTGATGGCGGAGTGCGACGACCGGGCCCGCCGACGCTCGGAACGGCGGATCAAGGCCGCCGGCTTCCCCCGCGAGAAGTCGCTGCGGAACTTCGACTTCGACGCCAACCCCAACATCGACCCGGCCACCGTCAACACCCTCGCCAGCTGCGAATGGATCAAGAAGGGGCAGCCGCTCTGCCTGATCGGCGACTCCGGCACCGGCAAGTCCCACATGCTCATCGCCCTGGGCACAGAGGCCGTCATGAAGGGCTACCGCGTCCGCTACACGCTCGCCACGAAGCTGGTGAACGAACTGGTTGAGGCCGCCGACGAGAAGCAGCTGAACAAGACCATCGCCCGCTACGGCCGCGTCGACCTTTTGTGCATCGACGAGCTCGGATACATGGAACTGGACCAGCACGGCGCCGAACTCCTGTTCCAGATCCTGAGCGAGCGGAAGGAGAAGAACAACGTCGCCATCGCCTCCAACGAGTCGTTCGGCGGATGGACGAAGACATTCACCGATCCCAGACTCTGCGCGGCCATCGTAGACCGCCTCACCTTCAACGGCACCATCATCAAGACCGGCACCGACTCCTACCGGCTCACCAGCACCCGAGCCCGCACCGAGCAGGTCGAAGTCAGCTGAGTGGCGTCTCCACACTGGTCCGCTGCCCGTTGCGGCGGACCAGCCAAACTCACGGCCCGTTCATCCGAGGAGCGCGAACGACGCCCGCTCATGCCACTTCGCGCCGTCATGCACCATGAGGTCGACTGACGAGACGCGCGACGTGAAGGGGAGTCTGCCGAGCAGGTCGGCCTCAATCTCATCCAGAACCGCATCGTCCTGGCCGTCAGCGACGGTCAGGTGGGGCACAACCTCGGCGAACTGGCCCCCATAGGGAGGGGTCTCAGGCCAACGGTCAGCGATGACCTCAGTGAGCCACCGCAACTGCGTGCCTGGCTCAGGAGCGAGATGCAGCACCTGCGGAAACCGCCCGCAGCTCTCAAATCGCAGGTCAAAGGCACGATGACAGCCAAGCATGTCAGCGAGAGCCGAGCAGACACGCGCATCTATTCGGCTCTCGTCGAGGAACGGGAAAAGCACCGTGACATGCGCTGGTACTCCTGCTTGCGCTGACGGATCGAACCGCTCACGCCATGCGCGGACGGCCGGCTCCGCATCCGGGATCCTGACGATGAGTCCCGTCTGGCCTGCCTGAAACCTACTCGTGCTGTCATCTGCCATGACACGGCATGCTGCCACCTCAGAGGCCGACGGCAGCACTCATTATGCGTCCATGATCACGACCGTTCCGCCCCACAGGACAAGCGGGGAGCTGACGGCGCCGGAACACGACTGCCGTCATTTCCCGTGAACATCCAGAGGGTCGACGATCACCAAGCGCCGCCGGAACCCGTGAACAAACGCTGTCGGTTGAAGTGAACGAAGCCAAAGCTATGTATCGGCCGAAGCGGCGACCAATGAGCTTCTTCAGCGTTGCAGCTCCAGTGTGAGGACCGCCTTGGCGATTGACGTCATGCGGTTGGGGCTGCAGCGGGATCTGCGGAACATCCGCCAGGACTTCAGGCGGGCGACGCCGCGTTCGACGGGTGCTCGTGCCGCGGCCAGGGCACGGTTGCGGGTCCTGTCGGTGGGAGTGAGTGCCTGGAGGGGCCTGCGCTTGATGCCGGTGGTCAGCCCCGGGCCGGCGCCCTGGTAGGCGAGATCGGCCACGATCGCAACGCCCTGGCGTTCGCAGATTCGGATGATCCGGTGGGTGCGTGCGGCGGTCAGGTCGTGAGTGCGGCCCGGCAGGGCGGGCGAGAGCCATAACAGCCGGCTACCGGGATCGGTGACGACCTGCACGTTCACGCCGTGGCGCCGGTGTTTGTGGGAGTAGTCGGCCCGGCCGTCGCCGACCCGGTCGCACTCGGCGAGGGTGCCGTCGAGTAGGACGAAGTCGGGCTCGTGCTCGCGCAGTGTCTTCAGCAGACCCGGCGCACGCGCGGCGAGCAGGTCGACGACCGCGCTGGTGTAGGCGTGGGCGGTGGACTCGCTGATTCCGAACCCGGTGGCGATCTTCGCCGGAGTGGTGTGTTCGCGCAGGTACACCAGTGCCACCATCGCGCGCTGGGACGGCCGGAGCTTGCAGCGCCGGTCGCCCTCACGGGTGACGATCAGCATGGTGACCCACTCCACGAGTGCATGCGGCAGGTCGAGTGCGGCAGGATGGATGACCAACGAGGCCCCCGTGCAACGAGATTGAGACGTCAGACATCTCGATCAACAGCCCGGGGGCCTCGCTTGTTGCGCTTCACGGCCCATCACCCGATCGGTAGCGACCTCGAAGAAGCTCAATGATCGGATAACCGGGCTGCGGGTGGGGTAGGGCGGACGCCGGGCCTCTTCTCGTTGGAAGGCCCCATCCCACCCAGCTGCGGTTTCCCAGCGAGAGCGAAGGACAACAGCATGGCCAGTGGCACCGCGAAGTGGTTCAACGCCGAGAAGGGCTTTGGCTTCATCGCCCAGGATGGCGGACCGGACGTCTTCGCGCACTACTCCAACATCAAGGGCAACGGATACCGGGAACTGGTGGAGGGGGAGACCGTCACCTTCGACGTCACCCAGGGCCAGAAGGGCCCCCAGGCTGAGAACATCGTCCGCGGCGGCTGACGTCCGACCCGAGTCCCGCATGATCCACCAGGTAGAGTGGCACCACCGACGCGGGGTGGAGCAGCTCGGTAGCTCGCTGGGCTCATAACCCAGAGGTCTTCTCTGAACTAAGCCGAACTGACCGTGTGAGGACAGCAGATGAGGCAGGACCTCTTCGGCGGCTGTAGCCGGATGGTCTAGGTTCTGTCCGGCGGGTCGGTGACGTGGCGCTTCGAGACGACGGGGCAGACAGCTTGTCGTAACGACACATGACCGGGCTCGTTAGCAACCCATGAAGACTGTGAAGTACGCACTCTCCGCCGTCGCCCTGCTAGGGGCGGCGGTCTCGCTCGCCAGTCCCGCCCACGCTGGCATCGGCCTTCTGAACACCGACCAGGAAGTGGCAGTGGACGGCGGCGTCGGGGGCGGGATTAACAACCTTAATGTCGTGAAATCTGACACCGTCTCGGATATCGTGCGCCACGTGCGCCACCAGGACGACGTGCTCGACTTCGAGACCGTCGCCTCGTCCCTCTGAGAGCGGGCCGCGGGGCCGTCGCCTTGCCCACCACCGCTGGCCAGCATCCGCAGGCTGGGCATACTCGGGTGATGGGAAGAGACAGCGAGATGCCCTGTCCAGCGGCGCGGAGGCTGTGCTGACCTATCGGACACCTCTTGGGGCGGCCCGCGTCAGCGGGCCGCCCCAGCCATTTGGCCGCAGTCAGGTGGTGTTTGTGGCATCGCTGATTCGAGCGGCGATCTGGCTGAAACTGGGGACGCCCAGGAAGATCGGGGAGTCCTTCTTCTTCTGCCGTGCATCCAGCTGCGCGATCTTCTCTTCCGTAGCGTCGCGGCTCACCGAGAGACCTTCGACCTCGCCGAGCCAGCCCTCCCTTTCAGCTTCCGCGATCCGGTCGTTCACGTTGTCGCGGATCTCGACCAGTCGCCCTCTCTCGTAGGGGTCCACGATCAGGACCGGGCAGCGGAAACAAGCGTGTTCATGAATGCAGTCAGTCCCGTATGCCCCCGCATGATCCGAGCGCCAGCTTGCGGCGCTCGAACTGAGTCAGGAACTCCTGCCATTCTTCGGAGGTGACCGCGCGGTATTCCTCGCGGGGGCGAAGACTGCGCCGGCGGGCGATGAAGGCCCGGTGGGCTTCGATGGCGGGATGCCACTCAATGGCGCATGGGAGTCGGCGGGCCATGTCTTCCACGGCCGTGCCGCGATAGCTGGGATCTAGGACCAGGCCTTCGACGTCGCAGTCGAACCTGACCTGCCCATGAATCTGTGTTTCGATGTGGCCGTCCAGGGCATCGAGGCCGGCGGCCTCGGCCAGCTCACGGAGCGAGAAGCGGTTTGCAACTCCGAACGCCGAGGGGTCGGTGGAGCTGTCTGGGTAGCAGAACGTGGCTCGCGCGAGAGTCTTGACTGTGAGCCTGAAGTGCGAGGAGCCGAATCGAGGTGCCCCGCCGACCGCATGTCGCCGGTAGTTCAGCGCTCCGTAAACGGGGCGTTCGCCAGCGGCGGCGTGGTCGTAGGCACCTCCGAAGATACGGCATTCCCAGCGCCACCTGTCCCCGCCTGGGTGGGCGGTCAGACCGCCATTGGTGCCCCGGCCGGGACGCCGATGTCGGACGTGTGCCAAGTAGACCGGCCGGGCCCGGCTCTCCTACTGCCGGGCCGAAGACATCTTCGAAGAGAACACCCGGCTCCTGGCCAACCCCGCTCGCCTCGCCCGAGGACGTCGAGGACCTGGGGACGGCTGGACACTCCACCGGCTCCGCTACAGCGCCCTGACACACGACGCAGAGGACGGCACCTCGCCCCCGATGCTGCTGGCCCGCTCCCGCCACGCCTCCATCCGCTCCCTTGAGCGGTACGCACGCCCCGGCGTCGACGTGGTCGCCCGCTATGTCGCCGAGCGCTGCCTCGCCGCACGCCGCCGGACGTGCCGCCCGCGTTTACTGCTGGTGACAGCGTTTCTGCCAGGGCGATGACCGGCACCAGGCGCCTGGGCCGAGTCGGCGGTCGGTTACGACAGAAGCTTGGCCAGCGTAGGAGCGACCGACGACTTGTAGGGCTCCATCTGGAAGCCGGAGAACTCGGCGTGAGTGAGCCGACCGTCGCCGTCCTTGTCGAGCTCACGGAATGCGGTGTCCAGGGAACCCGCGTCGAGGGGGATCTGGCGGTCCTCCAGCGCGGACGTGATCTCGGCCAGCGTGACGGATCCGTTCTTGTTGGCGTCGATGATGCTGAATGCCTGGTTGAGCTGAGTGGTGTTCATATGTGTCTCCGTCGGTAGCGGCGTGCGTGTCTCGGGCAGACCGAACCTGCTCCACGAGGGACGCGGTCGAACGCGTCCCGCCTGCTCAGGATGCGCCGCTCGTGCCGCACGGGCTGTGCACTCGGCCAGCGGGTCCCCCGAAAGAGAAGCTGGTCAGTTCCGGGTGGCGCTCCCGCCCACCGCAGACGAGAACGCCGGTCGGCCGGAGCGCCGGGAGTGCGAAGTGCGCCGGTGGTGCACCCCATTGATGTTTGGAAGCGCTGCTTCACGCGTTGCTATGGAGCAGCGCAAGCAGCACCGTTTCCTCTCCCCGAGCACTGCTTGGCTTCCTGCGGTGACGCCGGTCGCAGGTGCCTCTGCTCCTTCGCTGGCCGGCGGCACACCCGTCCTGATCGAACTCCCCGGTCAACGCTGGCTCAACAGCGTGCTCGTGACCGAGAAAGAAGCAGGCACATGCGCATTTCCGCCTCCCGTCCCAGCCGAGTCGCCGCGCTCGCCCTGGGCGCCGTGACGTCACGGGCCGTCCTGTCCGGCACTGCTGCGGCTGCCGGCAACCTGGACGCCCCGTACGCCCGCGCCGCCGCGAAGGTCAGCGGCACCGCTTCGCTCCTCGGATCCAAGAACGTCGACGCTGTCACCCGGGGAACCGGCACCAACCAGGCGGGCGTGTACTGCGTCAAGGTCTCGGACTCCAACATCGACCTGAGCAGCGCGGCGATCGTCGCGACGCTCAACAACAGCCGGGGCGAGATCACCGCCATCGGCGGACCTCACGGCTACTGCGGCAACGCCACCGACACCATCACGATCGTCACGAGCGACAGCGAGGGCAAGTCCACAGACAGGCCGTTCACCGTCGCTGTGCTCTGACCTCGTCGCACCAGGCCGGACCACACCGCGCCAGCCTCAGTATCTCGGTTTGGGGAACGGTCACGGTGACCGCTCCCCAAACTTACGGCCGCGATCGTCAGCCGCCAGGCTCGCCCGCCGCCTGGGCGTACGCGGCGAACTCGGCGCGAAGGGCGCCGTGCCGAGCAACGAGATGCTGACCGGCCGCCGTGGCGTGCGACGCTGGTGAGGAGGCCACCCGCGTGTGACCCGCTGGCACGCGCTGTGATCGGCGGTGGCGAACTCAGACTGGGTACGCGCCGCGGTGAGAGGGCCGGGTCCGATCTCTGGGGGCACGCCTGCCGTCGTGGCGGTTGACGCGTCAGCTCAGTTTGGCAGGGGAGTGGTGCGTATTGTCGTAGGCCGTGCGTTCCACCTCGGTCGGCTCACGGGTTCCGGCGTCGGTGGAAAGCCGGGTGATGGGGCCGTGCTCGCCGGTACTGGTGGAGGGGCTGCCGGTCATGGTGGTGAGTGCTTCGGCGGCGGTGGCGTGGACCGGCAGGACTGCGTCGACGCCGGTCAGGGTGAGCATCCGCATCAGGCGGTCGGGGACATTGGCGAGTCCGAGGGCACCGCCCGCCTCCTGGGCGGCGTGCCAGAGGCCGATGAGGGCGCTCAGACCGGCGGAGTCGCAGAAGCCGACCTGTGACAGGTCCAGGATCAGGCGCGGACATCCGCGCTCGATGATCTTGGAGGCTTCGCGGCGCAGGGTGTCCGCGGTGCGCGTGTCCACGTCGCCGGCGACTGTGGCGATCGCGAGGTCGGGGCGTGGGCGCTGGACGGTCAGGTGCAGCGTGTCGGTCACGTCGGTCATCACTCCTGGCCGAAGTGTTCGGGCGCGGCGGCGGTGTGGGCGGTGGCAGCGGCACTGCCGTGGGGTGTGGTGTGAGGGTGGGGGACGGACAGGGTCAGCAGAGCCACGTCGTCGCCGGCTCCGTCGGGCAGCGAGGCCAGCAGGGTGATGCTGTCCTCGACCAGGGAGGTGGCGGTGACGGGCCCGGTGCGCTGGTGGAGGAAGCCGGTCAGGCCGTCGTCCCCGAGCATGGCGCCCTCGGCGGTGCGGGCTTCGATCAGCCCGTCGGTGTAGAGGAACAGGCTTTCCCCGGCCGTCAGGGAAAACGTGGTCTGGGCGAAGGGCGCCTGCGGGAAGGCGCCGACGAGCATGCCGCCCTTGGGCCGTACGGTTCGCACCCAGACGGCGCCGCTGTCGTCGGGGCGAAGGTGGTAGGCCGGCGGGTGGCCGCCGGTGGCGACGGTCACGGTGAAACTGCCGTCCTCCCGGGGCTCCAGGAGACCGAAGAGGACGGTGCAGAAGCGGCGGCCGGCGGTGACGTCGGTGAGCAGCATGGTATTGAGCGTGCTCAGCACGGTGACGGGGTCGGCGTTGATCTGGGCCGCGGTGCGCAGAGTGTGGCGGGCCAGGGCGGTGACGGTTGCCGCCTCCGGGCCCTTGCCGCACACGTCACCGAGGAAGAACGCCCACCGGCCGCCGTCGAGGGGAAAGACGTCGTAGAAGTCACCGCCCACATCATGGGCGGAGGCGGTGCGGTAGTGGCAGGCCAGCTCCAGGCCCGGCACCACAGGAAGAGCCGGGGGCAGCAGGGTGCGCTGCAGGGTGGAAGCGAACGCGGCGATCGCGGCCTTGTCCCGCTCCGCCTTCTCCCGCGCCTCCCGTTCCGCCTCGGCCCGCGCCCGTTCCGCCTCGGCGTGCCGCTGCTCCGCCTCCCGGCGGGCCTGCTCGTCGCGCAGGGCGCGCAGCGCCGACAGCCGCAACTCCATCTCGTCCAGTACGATCGCGGCGAGATCGGCAAGGGTGGCGGTGTCCTCCTCGGTGATCGAGCGCGGCCGGGTGTCGAGGACGTTTACCGTGCCCAGCCGGTGCCCGTCGGGGGTGATGATCGGTGCGGCGGCGTAGAAGCGCACCCCCATCTCCCCGGCGACCAGCGGATTGTCCACCGCGATGGGGTCCTTGAGGGTGTCGGGGATGACCATCGTGTCATCGCGCAGGATCGCCGAGCCGCACAGACCCGGATCACGGCCGATCTCCGCGACACCCTCCAGGCCGTAGGCGGCCTTGAACCAGATGCGGTCGGTGTCCACGATCGTGACCGTCGCCACCGGCACGTCGAAAAGCCGGGCGGCCATCGCCGCCACCCGGTCGAACGCCCCGTCGGGCGGAGTGTCGAGGATGTCGTAGCGGCGCACCGCTGCAATCCGGGCCTCCTCCACATCCGGGTCAGCGACCAGCTCGGGGCGGCGCCCGGGAGCCGGGCCGGTGGCCGATGCCTGCTGCATCATCGGCTTTCCTCTCCGTCGATGGGCTCCCGCCATGAACGACACGAGCCGGCGCAGCCTAAATCGACCAGACGCCCGAACGCCAATGCCGCCGTCAGCCGGGCACCGGACGCGGCCTCCTGACCTGTGAAGCGGTTACTCTCGGCAACAGAAACGGGAGAACCAGCAACCGCCGCCCTCGGCCCGATCAGCCCTCCTGGCGCTCGGGCCGGAACAACTCAGACCGGCGTTGGGCCGTGCCGCCGCGCCGTTGTTATGCCCATCGCATCCGATGGCGGACAGCTGCTCCACCCGTTCCGGGGGCAGCGTCGCGGCCCGGCTGCGCTGATTGCCAAGTCCAGCAACGCCAGGACGCCCGGCGACGGCAGCATCGGCCGGACGCGTCACCGGCCGCCGGGCGGCGCGGCACACAGGCGCATCACCACGTCGGCGACGTCGTGCCAGAGGTGCGCGCACAGCTCCGCAAGGTGTTGGCGGGCGAGCGCAGATGCCGGATCATGTGGGGTAGGGGTGAGCGGCCATCGTTCGGTGCTCACAGTCGCCGCGGAACGGGGGAGTTGTGCAGACGGGTGGGATCGGAGTCGCGGCTGATCGCGAGTGGGTCATTCAGAACGCGAAGGGCAAGAAGTTCGTGTACGACTCGGAGGCTGAAGCCTTCGAGGAGCTGGAGGAGCACGGGGAGGGGGCCGTAGTACTGACTCGCCTGGTGTACAGGGGCCTGTTCCGTACCAAGCCACTGGAGGACTGGCAGCCGGTGCAACAGCCCACACCCTGACCCTCCCAGCCGGCCCCGCCCCGCGCGTGCGGGCTCTCCGGCTCTGGAGGCGCAGCCGGAGAGCGACACGTCGGCCATCTGCCGTGAGCTGGGCAAGGGCGTCCGCCAGCTGGTGCAGGCGGTATGGCCAGATCTCCTCCTGGTCCCAGGACAGGGCCTGCTCCCACCACCCGGCGACCACCGCATACGCCACCGTGAACGCCTGCGCCGGATCCACCCCGGCCCCTCCCGCACGCTGCACCACGCCCGCCCACCGCCGCTGCGAGGCGACCACCTCCGGTATACGGCGCAGATCGAGAGGTTCGAGCGGCGCCGACAAGCCGGTGCCGCCGGGAACCACCCTTCACAGCCACACTCTTCGCGGGTTCGGCCGCCCTCAACGAGGCCGGGCGGGGAGTGATCGCCAAGCTGTGCGGGACCGGGTACGAGGTGCTGACCTGGGCCCTGCCGGCGTTCACCGTGGACGGTCCCAAGATCAGCACCGGCCGGGAGGCTGGTGTGCCGCAGGCACGGTGGTGAGGACGCCGGGCCGGGCGCGTTCGTAACGGCGGACGGGTTCGCCGGTGGCCCGGTCGCAGGCGGCCAGAGGGGACAGGCCACGCTCTGGACGGGCAAGGACGCTACCGGCGGGAGCCTGGCGGCGACGGCCCGGCACTGGACATCTCGCTGCCCGAGGACCATCATGACCCCGTGTCCAGGTCTGCTGCCGCCCGACCACCGGCGCGTTTCCTCTCGACCGCGCCCGCTGCCAGCGGCCGTCGACCGTGAACAGGGGGCTGGCAGCAGGCTGCTTCCTCGGTCACCGCCCACCAAAGCGGCCGAAGCGAGGGAGCCATCGCGATGACCACGCACACCCACCGGCAGCCGGGCGCGCCCACCCCGATGACAGGCCCCCGTGAGCGCCGGGCAAGCCGTCCCGCCCTCCTGTGGCACGTACTTGGGATACCACTGTGGAACCGTCGCCGGCTGGTGTAGCGGTGTGGGTGTGCCGGGTTATCGGGTGCGGAAGCGGCGGAAGAGGTTTCGGGCGACGTACACGCCCGGGCCGCCGAAGCCGATGATGTCGACGCGGCCGTCGCCGGTGATGTCGGCGAGGAAGCGGGGGTGGCGGTCGACCCGCCAGGCGCCGGCGTCGTCGTTGTAGCCGAAGCTGCGGCATACCAGTTGGGCCTGCTCGAACTGGCCGTCGCCGTCGTTGTGCGACACCCAGACGCCTTCTCTTTTGTACGGCGCCGTACGAGCTGAGCGTGGTCGAGCCGGACGGGTTCGCCGCCGCGGCCGACTGCGACGTGATCTTCTCCTGCGTCGACCGGC
>NZ_JBVHSK010000030.1:0-16737 GCF_055566415.1 Streptomyces sp. NPDC027663
GCCTGTCAGGTCCCCCTTTTCAGGGCCCTCATGTTCACCGAGTCGATCGCGCAGCGGGACCAGTCCAGCTCACCGCGGGCGCCGAGCTCGTCGAGGACCAAGCGGTGCAGCTTGGCCCAGACCCTGGCCCTCGTCCACTCGGCGAAGCGCCGGTGAGCCGTCGCTCCCGAGGGCCCGAACGATGCAGACGGCAGCTGCTGCCACGTGCAGCCCGACGTGGCCACGAACACGATCGCAGCCAGCACCTCCCGGTCACCGTGCCGACGCCTGCCGCCGCCCTGCGGTCGGGAAGGCGCTTCCGGCACCACCCGCTCAACAATCCCCACGCCAGCAGGCTACCGAAGAATCCAAATGAGATGACGTCTTAGGGCACGGACGGAGCTGTACTTCGGTGAGCGGCTGAGGCGCGCACGCAAGCGGGTGTACGCCCGCCGCTGTCTGCGTAGTGCCGCGGACACACTGCACCACCTCACTGTATGGCCGTGGGCCGAACGCGCCCGGCGGGAACTGCGCGCCGCCGGCCAGACGACCCGCCGGCACAAGGAGCAGTCCGGCGAGCTCACCCCTCAGGAGCTGCGCATCGCGCGCCTGGCCGCGGCGGGCAACTCCGACCAGGAGATCGCCACGCAGCTCATTCTGAGCCGCCGCACGGTCGAGTATCACCTCTACAAGGTCTTCCCCAAGCTCGGGGTCGCCTCCCGGGCGGAGCTGACACAGCTTTACTACTCCGAGCCCACTCTGTTCGACTGATGGATCGCGCAATCAGTGGGAATGTGCCACCTGGCACGCAGACATTCCTCGCTCGTTCGTGCGCACCAGATCTCGGAGGGAGAGTCCGGGGCGCCTTCCGTCCGGACAGCGCCTTCACACGGAGTGCCAGGCCGGATGCAATGGTCAGATTCCGGGGTCGAAATCCGCGATCATCTTCTGGGCGGCGCCGGACTGTTCTTCCGGCAGAGCGACTGCGCGCCGGGCAACCGTGTCGATATGAATTCCCGTGATCACCGTGACGGCCGAGATCTCCCCGGTCACGGCGTTCTCCATCTGGTGGCAGAACCGGATCGACTTGTTCCGTACCTCCAGAAGACCTGACCGCACCAGTACGACATCACCGGCGTGCAGCTCCCGCCGATAAGCGATCTTCTGCTCGACGGCGACCATGCCACGAGCGTTGTCGCGCAGATAACCTGGAGTCAGACCTATGGACGAGAACATCTGCCAGGTGGCTTCGTCGAACTTCCCGACGTACCACATGACGTTCATGTGACCCATGTGGTCGCAGTGCCACGGGTAGACGGTTCCTCGATAGGTGGTCTGAAGATCCGACACGACGCGTGTCTCCTTTGTGAGGGCCTGGGGCGGGAGCGTCCCTCGTGGGGCCGCGGACCCGCGGGCGGCAGTGACGGTTACCTGTGACAGCCAACGTAAAGGGACGAACGAGCCCAGCCTGAGCAGTTGTTACTCACAGGCAGTCGTCGTCTCCCGGCAGTACCGTGACGACGGGGTCGGCACGAACGACGCCGCACCGCACCCATCGGTACCGCGGGCGCAGGAGTACCAGAGGGCCCTCGTCACATGGACAGCAGCTTGCGCATGTGCCGGCGGTCGGATGCGCCGACCTTCTGGTAGATCCGGTACAGGGTGTTGCTGACGGTCCGGGGGGAGACCACGAGTTGGCCTGCGATCTCCTTGTCGGTGAGCCCTTGCGCGGCCAGCCGGGCGACGGTCCGCTCCCGCGGTGACAGCGCGACGGCCTCACCGAGAAAGTGCAGCGGAGGAGTCGCGGCGTCCCCACAGCGCTCCAGAAGGGCTCGCGCCTGGGCCGTCGACGCCGTCGCCGCCCTGTCCTTGCCCGCGCGACGCTGCATACGAGCCAGTTCCGCGTACCCTTCGGCCGCGTACAGCGCCGCCCCCGCCTCGGCGAGGACCCTGCAGGCCTGGCCGAGCAGTCTGAGGTCACCGGTACTGACCGCGCGGGCGTAGTGCAGGCGGCTGCGCAGGTAGGCGCCCTGCACCGGCAGGTCGCGTTCTACGGCGGGGTGGGGGGCCAGACCGAGCCGGGCTGCCTCGTGCAGTGCAACGATCGCGTGCGTGTAGTGCCCGGCTGCAAGAGCCCGGTCCACCCCACTGTGCAGATACGCCGTCGCGGTGTCCTGATGGCCCTGCGCATGCGCTCGCCAGGCCCTGGCCAGATGGAGCGCCGGATCCTCATGCCCGTCGACGGCGTGATCGAGAGTGTCGTCCACCGGCCCGCGCTGCGCGGGAGGCAGACAACTGTTCGTCAAAGCGGCGTAGATGTGGGCCTTGAACTGCCAGGGCCACCATCCGACCTGGTAGGCGGGGGTGAACGAGAAGTAGGAAAGCGCCTCCCGGAGGCGGCCGCGCTCGTACAGGGTCACTCCCAGTACCAGGCCGCGCTGAGCATCGGCGCGCACGCGGTTCTCCCGTGTGGCGTTGTCGTACTCACGGAGCATGATGTTCTCGGCCTCGCCCAGACGCCCGGCGTGCAGCAGGACGATCGCGTGCATCTCTTCCAGGGAGTCCTGGTCGAAAGGCCACAACGATCCATCGGCGTCCACCCGGAGTTCGCGCAGTTCGTCGTACAGCTCCAGGGCGTCAAGAGGCCGCCCTTCGTGGCACATCGCCGACATGGCCAGGATTGCCGCCTCGACGCGGTGTTCCGACGCGGTGTCCCGCAAGAGCCGCTCCGCCCGGGGAACCACCTCGGAGAAACGTCCCCGGAGATGGGCGGCGAGCACCTGCTCGGACTCGCCATCACCAGGGGAAACCGTACTCAGCAGGCGCTCGGCGTCGTCGTATCGGCCCTGGCAGAGCAGTGCCCTGGCCTCGACCAGGGCGAGTGGGGCCGCATGGTCCGGATTTTCGAGGCGCACCTCGTCCAGAAACGCGTGGAACTTCCTGAACTCGCCCAGCGCGAGCAGGGCCTGCGCGTGGAGTTCAGCCGCCTGGAAGGTGCGGTAGTGGCGCCAGGCCGCCGCGGCCAGCCGAGAAGCGGTCGGGGTGTCGTGCTCCTGAAGCGCATGCTGCGTCGTGGCGAGCAACAAGGACTCGTCGGGGACGTCACCCGAGTCCAGGTGCCACTCGGCGAGCCGGACGCACTCGGCCGGCAGCCGACTGGACTGCGGCGGCAGGGCCTCGGCCCATGTCCGCAGATAGTGCCTGCGACGCAGCGGTGCGACTTCCTGGCGCAGCACGTGTCCGAGGTAGGGATGGGCGATGGACACCAGCGACTGCAGCTGATCGCCCCGAACCGAGCAGGGATCGGGAACCCGGATCAAGCCGTCGTCCTCGAGCCTGAGCAGCATCGCGCTGCTGACGGTCTTCTCCAGTACTTCCAGCCGGGCCGGTTCGGCGAGTGCGATCAGTTCTAGGGCCCGCTGGGACTCTCGGTCGAGGTTCGCCAGCTGCCGGGCCAGCAGATCGCGCAGGGCGCCGGAGAAGGGAACGCAGGTACCCAATTGCCATTCATGACCGTCGTGGAAGATCAGATTCTGGTCCAAGGCGGCGCGCAGCAGTTCGCGGAGCAGCAGTGGATTGCCCTGCGACATGGCAGCCAGATGCACAACGCTCCGCTGCGCCATCTGGTCGCCCAGCATCATGCTGGTCAAGCGCCGGGTCGCCGGCACGTCCAGCGGGCCCAGCTCCACGCGGACGAGGTGCTGGTCTTTCCAGAGCGTCTGCAACTGCAGTCCGCCTTCGGCCGAACCGGCCGTCAGGAGACACTTGTCGCTTCGCAGAGAGGAGAGCTGACGCAGGGCCTCCGCGGTCTCCGGTGACATCTGATGCGCGTCGTCGATCCACAGCAGACGGGGCCGGCGCGAAGCGGACCGCAGGAGACGCTGCACCACGGGCATGACGAAACCCGGCGTGAGGTAGGTGACGTGGAGGGCGGCGGTCGGCCTTCCCTGAAGACCTGCGCTCCGGGTATCCCCGCTCTGCTGGAGCGGTGCGACATCGGCGGTGGGATTCACGGTGGCCGCGATCTCTTGGGCCAGACGCGTTTTGCCCACCCCTGGCGGCCCGACGATCAGTGCGCCGCCCGCGCCTGTCGAACCGCTGAGTGCGTGGAGCGCCGCTTTGAGCTCCCGGTCCCGTCCGACCAGTGCGGGCCGGTCGACGAGCGTGAGCTCCTGTCGTCCACGGGCAGGGCGGAAATCGAGGGAGCAGGTCGTGTACGCAGGTGAGGTCATGGGGTTCCCAGGCGTGGGTGTGTTCTTGGTGAGGTGAGATGGGGGTCCCGGCAGGGCGCCTGCCATTGAGCTTGCGTCGCACTCCCCCGCCCTCGCGTTGGGGCAGGACCCCAAGATTTTGCGGACCGGGGGTGGGCGTGAAGTGGAAGGAGCTGCCTCGGAATCACCGGATCACGCATCCCCTCTGCGCTGACCAGAGCCTCAGAGCGTCCGGCGCGGAGCACGGTCCCGTTGGGTGACTGAATGTCGCAGTGCGTGGCCGATGCGGGGCGTGGCCGACGTGGAGCGGAGCGCATGACTCGTACGAGCGCACCAGCTGGGGGCTGCCGGCTGCTGCTGAGTGGAAGGCTCCCTCACCTTGGCCCGCGCCGGCCCCGTACCGGCCTCGCCGTCGGCACGATCGACGTGATCCGGGTGCGCGTGAGTCGGAACGTCCGTGACAGCCACTGCCCCGGCCGCGCGGTCGTTTCTCGTACCGAGCCGCCTCGGCACCGCAGCCCCGGCTCCCGGATTCGGTCGCTTCGGTAGTTTTACTTAATCCATCGACGGGAAGGGCGCTCGAAGCAACCAGAAGAAATCCCACCAGGCCGGGTACCGGCCCGGCACCGCTGTCCGGTTATGAGGGTGTGAGTCTGTCAATGCAAGAATGAGCCCATGCAGGGGGCATTGCTGGACAGAGCAAAGGAACTCGATCGACTGCGGACCGCAATTCATGCGGCGCAGGCAGGTGACAGTTCGTTCATCGTGATCTGCGGGCCGGCCGGAGTGGGAAAGACGCGTCTTCTCAAGGAGTCCGGTGACATGGCTGCCGCCGCCGGACTGCGCCTGCTCAAGGCAAGAGGCTCGGAAGTGGAGCGCGCATACGCGTCCGGCCTTGTGAGGCAAGTCTTCGAGCCCCTTCTCCGGGCGGCTTTCGCCGGTGATCGTGCCCGCTGGCTGGCGGGAGCGGAAGCGGCCGAGGCGGTGGTGGCGCGGAGGCCGGCCGACGGTTTGCCGGTGCCCGGCGAGTTCGCAGTGTTCCACGGACTGTTCTGGCTGATGTCGAACCTCTGTCAGGACGGCCCGGTCGCTCTGCTGGTGGATGACCTGCACTGGGCGGACGAGCCGTCACTGCGGTTCCTGCTGCACCTGCTGCCCCGCATGGAGGACCTGCGTCTGTTCCTGGTGGCCACCATGCGTCCCGATGAACCGGGCGCGGCCTCGCATCTGCTCGACGTCGCACTGTCGGATCAGACGTGCGAGATCATGCAGCCCGCCCCGCTGCAGACGGAATCGACGGGCGGACTGCTGGCCGACTGGTTCGGGGAGACCCCGGAGAGCGGGTTCGTCCGTGCCTGTCACCAGGCCACTGGCGGCAACCCCCTGCTGGTCAGCGAACTGGCACGTGCCATGACCTCAGAAGGCCTGGCCCCCACGGACGCCGTCGCAACGCGTGTGGAGGAGCTGGGGGCCCGCGTCCTGGGCCGGCGCGTGTCGGTGGAACTGGGTCGGCTGACCAGGGAAAGCGTCGCCCTGGCCCGAGCTGTCGCCGTTCTCGGGGCAGGAGCTGTTCCCGGCCAGGCCGTCGGACTGGCCGGTCTGACCGCCGACGAGGCAGGGCAGAGCGTCGCCCACTTGCAGGCGGCCCACTTGCTGCGACGACGGGAGCCGGGAGAGCCCGGCCTCCTGGATTTCGTCCACCCGCTGATCCGAGCCACGGTCTACGAGAATGTCGACCCGGTGGAGCGGGCTCGTCTGCATACGCGCGCGGTACGCGTGCTCTCCGAGGCAGGGGCTCGCATCGAGCAGGTCGCCGCGCATGTGCTGCAGGTGCCTGCGAAGGCGGTACCGGAGGCGGTGACGATACTGCGGCGCGCCGCCGACGAGGCCATGGACGCCGGCGCGGTCGAGGCGGCACTGAGGTACCTGCAACGCGCGACTGCCGAGACGCTGCCCGCTCAGGAACGAGTCACTGTGCTCACGGAGGCGGGCTCCGCCGCCTTCATGGTCGACCTGCCCTCGGCCGTGGCGTACTTCGATGAGGCGGTCGCCGCAACGGACGACATCGTGACACACAGCAGCCTGGCCGCCATGCAGGCACTGGCGTCCGTGCTCGGTGCCCAGGATCCGGCCAGGGCCGACGCGGTCCTTCGCAAAGCCATCGACCGTCTGCCGCAGGATGACAGCGATGCACGGCGCGCGCTGCAGGCCACATGGTTGATCGTCCATCTTTCCGCGAGCGGCTGGGACGAGGTGGCTCCGGAACTGCCCTCGCTGCGTCGCCTTCCCCCGGTACCCTCCGCCGGGGCGGCGCTGCTCGATGCGGCCATCGCCACCTTCGACACGATGGCCGCGCGTCCTGAGGCCGTGGCCCCCACGCGCAGGATCATGGCGGAAGCGAGCTTGCGGAAGGCCGCTACCGCCAACGCGCTGATGCTGGTCAACTCATGTGTCCCGCTTCTTGCCCACGATCCGGGCGAAGGCCTTGACGTCTGCGAGTCGCTGATCGCCGAAACCCGTCGCACCGGCTCCCTGGTCACCTTGTGCAATCTCTACGCGTGCCGGGGTTGGGCGTGGCTGCTGCACGGTGAACTCGCAGAGGCGGAGAGCGACCTGCGCGAGTCACTACGCATGGCCGAAGTGAGCAGCAACGTCCTGACACACCAGGCCGCACTCGCGTGGATGGTCGAGACGCTGACCGAGGAAGGACGCCTCGAGGAGGCAGAGGCCTTGCTGGCCGTGCCGCACCACGAGCACGACGCCACCTCCACGATGTACTTGTACCAGCACAGCCGTGCAAAGCTGCTGTACTTCCTGGGCCGGCACGAAGAGGCGCTGGACGCCGCGTTCGACGCCGGCCGACGCTTCGCCCGCTACGGCGGGACCAACCCGGCCTTGCTGCCGTGGCGCTCCCAGGCGGCATCGTGCCTGCACGCACTGGACCGCGATGAGGAAGCTCGCCGGCTGGCCGCGGAGGAACTCGATCTTGCCCGGCAGTGGGGTGCCGACCACGCCATCGGCCGCGCTCTGCGCATCTACGGCCTGCTCCATTCCGGACCTGAAGGCCTCGGTCTGCTTGAGGAAGCCGAGAAGACACTCCGCCACGGCCCCGCCCGGCTGGAACACGCCAAGTCCCTCATCGATCTTGGCTCTGCTCTGCGGCGTGCGAACAGCCGTGTCAGAGGCCGCGCCTATCTCGCGCAGGGACTGGAGCTCGCCCACCAGTGCGGAGGCTCCCTGCTGACGGAGCACGCGCGCGATGAGTTGCGTGCTGCGGGAGCCCGCCCCCGCAGCCCCCATGTGACCGGTCCGCAAGCGCTCACCCCGAGTGAGATGAGGGTGGCCAAGCTCGCCGCCCAGGGAATGACAAACCGGCAGATCGCCCAGCAGCTGTACGTCACCGCGAAGACCGTGGAAGTCCACTTGTCCGCCGCCTACCGGAAGTTGGGCATCAACCGCCGCACTCAGCTCCCCCATGCCATCGCCGCCGCGCCCTGAGCCGGCGCCCTGAGCCTGCGCGCGGGGACGCGTCGGGCGACCGCGTCGACGCCGGGGCGGACATCCCGTTTCAGGGAGCGGACCGGGGCGTGCCGGGATCGGGCGAGGAGCATCGGTGGGTGACAGCGGTCCGCGGACAGCTCGGCGTCACGTGCGCCGGCCACCGCCGGCCGCACCGTCGTCTTCCCCGGTCGCTGCTGCCGCGCGTATCGAGCCGACGCCCTGACGGATCTCCTCCAGCGCCTCGATAAACAGGTCCCGGGCCTGGGTGAACCAGTCTGTGAGCACCCCCAGCTCTTCATCCTCGTAAGCGGCGAACAGAGCGGTCAGGCGTTCGTAGAGAGGGCTGTAGACCTTGAGAATGCGCTCCTGCGCCCTCTCCTCCACCACGACATGAACACGCCGACGGTCCTGCGGGTCTGACTGGCGGCGGACGTAGCCGGCCTTTTCCAGACGGTTGAGGACCCCGGTGACCGCTCCGGTGGTCAGACGAGCCCGTTCTGCCAGGTCACCGGCCACAAGGGATTCACCGGCCATCGACGCTTCGATGAGGAAGCCGAGACAGGTCACGTCCGTGACGTTCAGGCCGAGAGCCCGCGCGATGTCCTGCTGTCCGAACTGGGCGGTGGCAATCATCCGGTCCATGGCGAACAGCGCTTGGGCCCCTGTTGCAACCGAGTGTTCCTTGCCACGCCTCACAACATCCCCTTAGCATCTAAGTATATTAGCTCGCGAGGTAAGATACCTGCGGCTGTGGAGCCGACGAGCCGGTCACCTCAGCATCCCATCCACCTAAGGAGACGCGAGACGCCTATGTTCATACATGGAGACGACGAGTACGACCTGGGCCACACGGTCGCCGGGTGGACCGGGATGGGCATCGCAACGGCAGGATTCGGCCTCTGCGGTCTCGCCCTGATCGCCACCTCGACCACCCTGCTGCTGACCGGCGTCGGTGTCCTGCTGCTGGCTCTGCTGATCACCTGGATGCTTCACCTGGCCGGTTGGGGGAAGCCCAGCGGCCCGCGACCGGCTGACCAATGGGACTGGCGAGTCAAGGACCTCACCGCCCGCAGCGGTCACGCCGGCTGCCTCGGATGCCGCCTCGCAGGGCGACGGCCCGCCACGCCGCAGCAGACCAGGCAGCCGACGGAGTCTGCCACCGTGGACGCCCAGGCCGGTCCGGGGGTTCCTGTGGCACGGTAGCGGCCTGACCGAACACCGCGCGGCCGGATCATCAGCCAGCGATGTGTGCGGTGGCGTACGGGTGCCGCAGGGTCCGCCGGCCGGCCGGGGCGGAGATGTCCTCGAGGAGGACGTCGACGAGGCGGGTGAGGGCTGCCAGCGTTTCCTGAGGGACGCGTTCCACCCAAGAGTGGCCGCATCGCAACCAGCGCCGTGGCTACTTCCCCATCGGGGAGGTCAGGCGGCGCTGAACTCGTGGGCGGGGCCGCCGCGCCACTCCGCCCACTGCAGGTCGTCCAGCACGGCCTCGGGGGTCGGCGATGTCAGCGCTTTCGAGGAACACAACCAGGTCGTGGTCGCTGTAGGCGGTGCCGATGATCTCGTCCCGGTCACTGCTGTGCACGGCGACTCTCCGGCGCCCGAGAGGGAGGGCCGGTGCACGACGATCGGCGCGCTGGTCACGCACCAGCCCGCCTCGGGCCGGTTCGATGGGCGAGTCGGCCCGGGACGGTCAAGGGGTATCGCCGGCCCAGTCGAAGCAGGCCGGGTCGCCGGGGCGCGGGTCGTACATCGCCCGGCCGCCCGCGCCGAACTGCCCCAGCTCAGTGGCCAGCGCCACACCGGTGTCGACCTCGTCCTGCGTCCAGCCGGTGATGTCGAGCAGCAGGCCGTCCAGCGGCCCGCCGACCAGCTCGACGTAGCGCCGGTCGTGCCGCGGGCCCGGGTGATCGTGGTCGGCGCCGTAAACCCGGCGGCGCAGCAACTGCTCGTCATCACGGTCCATCCGTACAGCCTCGCAGCCGCCACTGACAGCGCGGGCCTGCCCGCGTCAGGCGCGGTAGCGGGAGAGCCAGATGCCGCCGGCCTGCTGCGCCATCTCGCCGGGCAGCCTCCGCCCGGCCAGGGCTTCGACGTGCTGCGGACGGTGGCCCGCTGCACCAACACAAGCGGTTGAGGCACTGCAAAGCCCCGGCCACAAGCGGGACCAGATGGTCGATGTCCAGGCCACGGGGCCCTGTACGTAGCGGTCGTCGTACGGCGAGTACCACTCGCGCCGGTGAGTACACAGCGAAGGCCCTGTTCAGGGACCTTGCCCGCCTCCGCCTTCACGACGTCGGCCCCCGTTCGGCAGCCGTCCAGGTCGGCGTCGACCCAGTGCCGGACTCGGTGCGCTCACAACGGGTGCGGTCCGGCTCCAGCGAGTCCATGGTCCCAGCCGTCCTGGCACCGCTCGGCAAGCGGGCCCGGTGGCTGCCGAAGTTGCTGGACCGGGCCCTGCCCCACATCGACGTCGAGGGTGAGGGCCTACGTATCCTGGCCGACGGCGACCACCGCAAGGGCCCGCACGAGGACCGGGAGCTGGTACGCGCCTGACGTGCCGCCTCCGGCGCCGCCAGCCGTGAGAACCCCGTGGACGGGGCACCTTCACCGGATGCCGCGCGTCGCCTCGGGCTCAGCCGCCCTGGAGCCGCAGCCGGAAAGCGGGGCAGACGTCCGGGGCGTCCTCCGCGTAGAGATAGGTGCGTCCGTCGCGCTCGGCGATAGACAGGGAGTCGAGGGTGTCCCCATCCAGGAAGCGCTCCGGTGCGGTGAAGGAGAGGGACAGGTGCGCGAACTCGGTGGCCGAGGTGCCGCCCTGCACCACGGACCAGGTGCCGGACCCGTCGAAGGACTCGCCGAGTTCGCTCCGGTACCAGTCACCGGTCGGCCAGTCGTGCACGGTGACCGTGCCGCTGCCCGGCTCGCTCTCCGACGCTTTCAGGGTGAGCGTGACGCCCTCCGCGTCGCCCTCGCCCCTGTAGGTGCCGGTGAGTTGCCCGGAGGTCGCGCCGGCGCTCCGCCAGGCCGTCCAGCGCCGACAGGTCCACGGCCAGCAGGGAGAGGTAGGAGGTCTCCGCCATCAGTAGTCCTCCAGCGCCGAGCGGACCCGCACCTGGCCGGCGGTCTGGCCCACCGCGATGTCGGTCCGGGTGTAGGTGCCGTCGCCGGCCCGCAGGCTCTCGGCGATGTGCGCGAGCCAGGCCGTGACCGTGCCGGCCTGCCGCTCCCACTGCCGGTGGGCGAGCCGGACCGCCCGCGCCGACTCCAGGCCCTCCAGCGCGCCCACCGCCTTCAGCGCGGGCTCCTCCAGCGACGCGGCCGGCTCGTAGAAGTGGTTGTAGATGTCGTCGATCTGGCCGGCGGCCTTCTTGAGCACACCTGGTGCGATCTTCAGGTCGACCGACCGTCCGCCGGAGGGCGGTGGCTGGAGGAGGCCGGGAGGGTCCGGGCGCGGCTGCGGCCGGTCCAGCGGGTCGGCGGTGCTGCCCGCGGGCGGTGCGCTGTAGTGGCCCTCCCAGCCTGGGAGGATCTTGTGCCGCTCGATTTCGTCCGGGGACAGCGGAAGCTTCGTCCCGTCCGGCTCCGGAAGCCGGTCGTCCCCTGTGGTCTTGCCGTCGCTGCCCGCGGCTTTGCCTTCGCTGATGTGTGATCCCCCGTTCGGTGTCCCCCCTCAGGTAATCATGGCGAGGGTCGGTTGATCACATCAGGATGGAGACCCGATAGCGCTGGTCGAGACATGTCGTGCGGCAGCTTCTTGCACGGTTCCGGCCAGGACGAGTCCAACGCCCTCGGGCACCGTCCGCCACGTCACGCCGTTCCTGCGCCCAAGCTCGCGCATCGACATGCCGTCGCGATGGTCACGCCGTCGCCGCATACAGCTCGGCCTTCGACATCCGCAGCATGACCAGCACCTTTCACCAGGAGCATCGCGATGCTGTCCTGGCAACCCTGGTGCCTCCCAAACTCGCCTACATCACCCATCCCTGGAACGGGGCGCCTCCCAAACTTATCGACAAGTGACGTCACTACTGGCCGACAAGGCCATGCGGGGGTCGTGGCGGCGGGCCATGGGTGCTCCTGCTTCGGTGCTGATGTCGGACGGGTGTCTGGTGCCGGGGGTCATGAGGCGGGATCGAGGAGCGAGTCGAACGCGGCCGGCAGGTGCTTCCACGCCTCGGGACCAGCGGCGTACTCGTCGTCGGTGAGCAGGCAGGACTCGAGCAGCTGGGCCAGACCGGCGCGGTCGAGGCCGGGGGAGGTGAAGACGAGGTGCTGGCAGCAGTCGCCGTGCTCGGGGTGCCAGTCCAGGGCGGCAGCCGCCCGGCGTACCGGGGGCACCACGTCCCATGCGGCGTCCGGCAGGGAAGCCAGCCACGGGCCGGCGTTCTCCACGGACAGTGCGCCTCCTGCGGCGTCCCAGGCGAGCAGGGTGTCGGGGCGGTCGGCGAGCCAGAACCGGCCGCGGCTTCGGGCGGCGCTGCAGCAGAGGTCTTCCAGTGCCTGGTAGAGGCGTTCGGGGTGGAAGGGGCGGCGGCGGTGCCAGACGAGGGTGGCGACTCCCGCTTCGTCCGCCTCCTGGGGCAGCAGAGCGCAGGCCGGGTGCTGGGCGGCGGCCGCCGCTTCCACGTCGAAGCCGGCGAAGGCCAGTTCGGCGAGTTCAGCCGATCCAGCGGGCACCCGGTGGGCAGTCGGGTGCAGCTGGGCAAGGAGGGCGCGGTCCTCGTCGTCGGCGTGCTCGCTGTCGACGAGAGCGAGCACGGGCGCGTACTCCAGCTGTCGGGCCCAGGTGTCGCCGACCGTGCGCTGGTCGGTGGTGGCAGCGGCGAGACCGGCCTCGGCCAGGTCGTCGCCGTTGGCGAGGTAGGACAGCACGAGCGAGGGGTCGACGGCGGTCATCACATTGGTGAGATCGAGGGCTGCGCCGCCGTGCGCGACGACGACCTCTGCCATCGCCTTGGGTTCGACGGAGTCCCACAGTTCCACGATCGCCAGTCGGGTCGCACCGTCGGCGGCCAGGCGCTCCAGCTCGGGGACCAGGTCTTCGCGCAGCGCGCAGCAGGCGCAGTCGTTGACGAGCGGAGCATCGCCGTACGACAGCTCGCCGGAGGAGTCGCGCACCAGGCGCCGCAGGGTGCCTTCGGCCGCCGTGGCCAGGTCATGGTGAAGGGCGACGCTGCCGGGGACGGTGCGCAGGAGGCGGTCGACGACTTCCCTGCGGGCGTCGGAATGAAGCCCGCCGACCATCACGACGGGCAGTCGGGGCTTGCTCTGCATCACTTCGCCTCGCGCCGGCCGTAGCGGCGCTCGAATCGCTCGACGCGGCCGGCGGTGTCCAGGACGCGGGCGGTGCCGGTGTAGAAGGGGTGACTCACGTCGGAGATCTCGACGTCGACAACGGGATAGGTGTTGCCGTCCTCCCACTCGATGGCCTTGTCGCTGGTCATGGTGGAGCGGGTGAGGAAGGCGGACCCGGCGGCCTTGTCGCGGAAGACGACAGGGCCGTACGGGGGGTGGATTCCGGGCTTCATGACGGTGTCCTTCGGGGCAGGGTCAGGGCGGTGGGGTCAGCGTTCTTCTCGGAAGTCGACGTGCCTGCGGGCGATCGGGTCGAACTTGCGCAGGACCATGCGGTCGGGATCGTTCCGCCGGTTCTTGCGGGTGACGTAGCTGTAGCCGGTCCCCGCGGTGGAGCGGAGCTTGATGATCGGGCGTACCTCGTTGCGAGCCATGACGCTAGTATATGACAATGGTTTCCATTACCAAAAACAGCCGTCCAGAGAGAGGCAGGTAACACCTTGTCCGCCCACTGCCAACTGACCGGCGCCCAGCCGGGCTTCGGCAACAACATCTCCCACTCGCACCGGCGCACGTCCCGGCGCTTCGACCCCAACATCCAGCGCAAGCGGTACTGGCTGCCGAGCGAGGGCAGGCATGTACGCCTGACGCTCAGCGCCAAGGCGATCAAGACGATCGACAGCATCGGTATCGAGGCGGCCGTGGCCCACATCCGCGCCCGGGGGGTAAAGGTCTGATGGCCAAGCAGAGCAAGATCGCCAAGAACGAGAAGCGCAAGGCGATCGTCGAGCGTTACGCGGCCCGGCGGGCCGAACTGAAGGAGATCATCCGCCGCCCGGGAACCGTGGAGACCGAGCGAGCCGCTGCTCTGGCGGAGCTTCGGCGGCAGCCGCGCGATGCCAGCGCGACCCGGGTACGCAACCGGGACGGCGTGGACGGCCGGCCGCGGGGACACCTGCGGCAGTTCGGGCTTTCCCGCGTCCGTATGCGCGAGCAGGCCCACGCCGGATTCCTTCCCGGAGTCACCAAGTCGTCCTGGTGATCTCTCACCCTCGCAGCGGATGAGCCGCCGGCCGCGACTCGGCGTGGTCGCGGCCGGCGGTGCGCCGGAAGCCACCCTGCGTACGCCCCAATGCGGCCCTCGCGCCGGCGGCTTGTGTCGATGCGGCACCGGCGACGGGCATCGCACGGCCCTGGTGCTGTGCTGAAGGGCGTCTCACGGATGTGACGAGGGGCCCGCCGGAGGCCAGGCGGCACGATGGCGTCGATGCGGTGGAGGATGTCGTCGCCGAGTTCCACGTCGGCACCGGCGAGGAGGTCGGCGAGCTGCTCGAGTGCCCGTCTCCATCAAGGGCTTCAGCGCCTGAGCAGGGCACGGTAGCGGCGGTGGCGGCACAGGGCCCCGCACGGCACGCGTCCCGTCCCCGGGTCGTGGTTCGACGGCATGGAGTCCAGGAGGCCGTACGACCGTCAGACCGGCCCGATGTGCTTCAGCCCGGAAGCCGCATCACGATCCCCGTGCCGGCGGCACGGCCGTGGTGCCGGAAGGCGAAGGACTGGCCTTCTTCAAGCGGCACGGGCCGTTCGAACGCGACGGTGACCGTGCCCGCGTGCAGTGGTCGGAGCGCGTCCGTCCCAGGGGCCGGCGTGACAACCCCCCACACCACAGCGGCACGAAGGTGGAATTGCAGGCGCTCACCGGTACACACTTCGGCACCGCCACTCTCCTCGGCCAGCACTGTGAGGTCCGCCGCGAAGCACGCATGGGCGCCGACCGAGCCAGGCGCTGCCAGCACCTGCCCGCGTTCAGCCGCGCCCGATGCCACGCCAGGCAGCAGCAGGCCCACATTCATGGCCGCACTCGCCTCGTCGATGCGCCGACGGCTCACCTCGAGATCCTCGACGGGGAGGATCGCGCCGCCGTCGAAGCCGACGATCTCCACCTCATCACCCTTGCGGACCCGCCCGCGCTCGATCCGGCCCGTCAGCATGACCATCCGGCCCTGGTTGCAGTCGAAGACATCCTCGACACACATCAGGAACGGCTTTTTCTCTGCCTGCATCAGGCCCCCTGCCACTACCGGCCACGAACAGTAGCCGAAGCCAGCAGGAGCGGGTCGCTGATCATCGGCCATGACTGTCCTGCGGTTGCTGCATCATGGCCGGAAGAGTTCTTCCGTCGGAGAGGTGTGCGTGACCGAGGACATGGCGGTGGACCTGATCCACTTGGCCGACCATGAGAACAGTGTCGTCGTCAAGGTGCTCGGCCGCCTCGAGTCGGGTGATCTCGCTGCCGAGGTCGTCATCACCAGCACCTTCTGCAACGGCCGGCTCGACCTCTGCCTGACACCCGAGGATCTGACCGACTGGGCGAATGCCCTGGACGCGCTTGCTGCCGGCCGCGACATCTGCTGGATGACCGACCTGCGCAATCCAGAGATCAACATCGAGTTCAACACCCAGTTCTCGGTTCCCGTGGTCACCGTGGAGGACGGCCAAGGCTCGGGCACGGCAATGGTCGTACCCGTGGACCTGCCGGACGGCTGGGTCGAGGAGCAGCGCAGGCACTTGGAGAGTGTCCGTCGGTTGTCATCACGCGAAAAAGGCACCGTCTGATCCCCGTCCATGGACGGAACGACCTGCTTGCCCTGTGCCGGCACTCATCGCGGTCCTGCACTCATCGCGGTCCTGCACTCATCGCGGTCCTGCACTCATCCGGTCCTGCACTCATCCGGTCCTGCACTCATCCGGTCCTGCACTCAAGGAAGCCTGGTCCAGCGTGAGGCGGATCACACGCTGATGGTTGCATCCCTTTGCGCCTTCCCCGAGTCCGATGAGCGGACGGTCTTGTTTAAGGGGAAATAAAAGATGAGCAAGCGAACTCTCATGGCTGCGGCAAGTCTGTGTGTGACGGCGGTGATGGCCCTGACCGCATGTGGTAGCGACAAAAAGGCCGACGCCAAGGGGACAGGCGGATCCGACTCCGCCACCACGGAGGCGTTCAAGGGGCTGAGTGCGGCTCAGATCTCCGAGAAGGCCCGCGTGGCGATGACGAAGCTGGACTCGTTCAAGGTCAAGGGCGGCATGTCCACCGACGGCCAGCACATGACCTTCGATTTCGACGTCGCCAAGAAGGGCGACTGCCAGGGGACCTTCACCACGGAGGGTGCCTCCGCGGAAATTCGTCAGGTCGGCGACGCCGCCTACATGAAGGGCGACGAGAAGTTCTGGGAGCAGATGGGCAGCGAGGGCGGCTCGTCGTCGAAGGACACGGACGCCCTCATCGAGATGCTCAAGGGGCGCTGGCTCAAGATGCCTGCGCAGGATGCGAAGGCCGACGGCAAGTTCCCCTTCTGTGACATCGGCACGATGTTCGAGAAGGACGAGAAGGAGGGCCACCTGACCAGGAAGGCGGACACCGAGGTCAACGGGACGCCCGCCGTGACGCTGACGGGGAAGGACGGTGCCGCGACCCAGACCCTCCTCGTAGCCGCCAAGGGCGAGCCCTACGCGCTCCGGATGACCTCCGAGGGCGGCAAGGAGCCCGGCTCGTTCGACTTCTCCGCCTTCAACGAGCCGGTCACGGTCACGGCCCCGCCGGCCGGCGAGGTCATGGATCCGGCCAAGTTCAAGGGCTGACACCGCCGGCCCGCCGCCCCGTTATCTTCTTTGCGGTCCTGCAAGAGGGCCGCTGGCCTCCGGGCCCGGCATGACTGTTGCCCCCTGTCGAACGGATGACCTGGGGGGT
>NZ_JBVHSK010000031.1:0-13577 GCF_055566415.1 Streptomyces sp. NPDC027663
GCCGGTCGACGCAGGAGAAGATCACGTCGCAGTCGGCCGCGGCGGCGAACCCGTCCGGCTCGACCACGCTCAGCTCGTACGGCGCCGTACAAAAGTTGGTGGCGGTGGCCGCGCGGCGGGCGGTTCGGGCGGCGAGATGAGCCTTGGCCCGGTGCAGGCGCACGTCACGGATGGTGGCGTGCAGGAGCCGGTCTAGGTTGACCTCCTCAACGGTGTCGAAGTCGAACAGGCTCAAGCGCTGGATACCGGTGCGAGCCAGGGCCTCGACGACGAGCATGCCGACCGAGCCGCATCCGACGACACCCACGTGCAGACGGGCCAGGTCGTCCTGGGTTGCCTGTCCCCAGGCGGAGACGGTGCGCAGCTGCCGGTTCGTCGCCGTCGGCACAGGGAGAAGACAGTCGTTGAAGGTGATCGTCAGGTGGCCGCCGACCACGCGGACGCTCTCCGCCTCGGTGGGGGCGTAGCGGCGGAGGGCCTGCTGCTGCCAGATGCGGGCGCCGAATCCGGCATCCGTGCCCGCGAAGGTCAGACCGACCAACGGACGGCCGGTGATCACCTGGGCCTGCGCGGCGAAGGACGCCTCAGCCTCGTAATCAACGGCGTTCAGGCGCTGCCACCCGCGGCCCTTGGGGTGGGCGTGGATGAAGCCGAGTCCGCAGCCGTGCTCAGCCGCCAGGGCTGCGGCGCGCAGGAAGTAGGCGCTGGTGAAGTCCACCGTGCCGTGCACGATCCGCTCACCCTGACGCGGCAGCACCACCTCGGCGAGCAGCGCGGTAGTGCGGCTGGCGCCGGTACTCGGCCGCCACAGCACGAAGGCGCAGTCCTCCTGCCCGTCCGCACGGCGCAGGTGATCCGTCAGGTGCTGGGCGGTGCCGCTGGTCATGGCGACCGAGAAGCGGCCGATCATGCGGAAGGACCGTTCTGCAGCTGCGCGAACAGGGTGCGCAGGTGCCGCAGATAGCTGCGGATCGTACGGTCCTGCGCCCAGTCGGCGGGCGGCCGGCTCCAGTGCTCCCACTCCTGCCCCAGCGCAGAGTTGTGCACCGCGCCATGGGGGTGACCCAGGCGGGGGGTGATGTGCGGGCCGTGCGGGGCCGACAGCGGCCAGTCAGGCACCAGCTCCAGGCCGATGCGTACCGTCGTCCCGGCCAGCGGGCCGACCTCGACGAGGTAGTCGAAGACGGCGAAGTTGCCGCTCTGCTCCACCGTGTAGCCGGCGCGGCGCAGGCCCGCGAGCATGCCCGCGGGCCCCGCCTCCGGCATCACCGCAGTCATGCGGTCGGGGTCGGGCCGGTGGAGATCGACACGAACGTCTCCCGCTCGTGCACGTTGATCTCCTCCTCCCCGCGGCCGGCGAACGAGTACTGGTGCCGTCCGGTGATCCGGACCAGGTAGTGCGTGGCCGCGTCGATACCGGCCAGGCCCAGGACCGCATTCGGCGTCGTGTGCTTCGGCACCTCCACCGGCTCGCCGTCCACCGTGACCGTCACCGTCTTATCGCTGGTCTTCTCGTGCTGGGTGTCTGCCGTCGTCATGACGACCACCTCCCCTTCCTCCGGCCCGCCGCGGCAGGCCCGGATATGCGAAAGGCGGGCTCGAAGCCCGCCTACTTCCTCTTCTTCGAGCCGCGCGACGCGCGCTCGTTCACCGTCGTCGACGGGTGCCTACGCACCGTCGACTGCTTCACGAACCGACCCGTGACCGCACTCCGACCACGCTTCCCACCAGACCCACTCGCCTTGCCGGGCATGAGCCACCTCCTGTTCCCAGAGGCCACATCGGCCCCTGCCAACGCACCCAGGACAGCACGCACAGCACCACATCGGCAACATTTTTTGAGTGACAGTTTGCCTGTCGTATGTTTATACAAAGAAGGCCGCCCGATATGAACGGGCGGCCTTTGACGACGCAGGGCAGCTTACGCCGTGGGACCCGCGATGATGCCGAGATTGATCAGCCGGTAGCTCATGGCCATCTCGCTCATCTCAAAGCGCCCGGCCATGAGGTGCACCAACTGCTGGGCCGTACGGAACTCGGCCTCGCGCGCTGCCCGACGCACCATGGACTCAGGAGCCAGCAGAGCCGCAGCGAAACGGTTTGCTTCCATCTCCTCACGATCCGTGGCCATACTCGAGACCGTGTCACGGAAGTTGACACGGGTATCGGTGTCCAGGATCAGCGGCCGGCCGCGATGCAGCCGCAAGTGCCCGAGTTCATGAGCCACCGTAAAACGCCGCCGGTTCTCGTGGTGCTTCTGGTTCACACCGATGACCTGCTCGTCTCCCCGGCGAAGCAGCATGCCGGAGACGTCGTCCGGCATCTCCTGCGGGACGACAAGCACACCCAGCTTTTCCGCAATCAGCACCGGGTTGATGGGCGCCTCGTCGATGCCGAACTGCGTCAACAGCATCTTGGCCGCCGCGTCAGACCTGGCCATCGCGCACCCTCCGTTCAAACGCCTCCGACGCCACAGACGCCACCGCGTCCGCAAGATAGTCCGGCAGCTCGTTCACCTGGCCGGACTCCTGCAGTCCCGGCAGTAGGTCAGCCGGCTCCACCCCGAGCGCTGATGCAAGGCGCACCAGCCGGTACGGCGGAGGAGCCTGCGCGCCGGACTCGATGTTCGTGATCGACCCGCGCGTCAGCCCCGCCTTCCGGGCCAGCAACTCCTGCGTCAGCTTCGCTCGTGCCCTCGCCACGCGCACCCGCCGGCCGATCTCAGCATTGAAAGCCCGCTCAACATCGTCCACGCCACTCCCCGCGATGACAGCCACACTGGCATTCCAACTTAGTCCACCCTCACCAAGAGCACCACAGCGGCTCCCCGACAACCGCCCAGTCAGAACGCCATCACCGCCTACGGCAAGCGCCGCACTGCCGGCGCCGACCCCAAGGCCGCCTATACGCGGACGGCACCGCACTCGAAGACCACTCCCCCCCAAGAAGGCACCCGACGTCGCGAACATGTACGGCACCTGAAGTACCAGCTCAGCAGCATTTCCCACATAACTTCAGTCGGTAAAACGGACGAGCGCACCGAACCTCCGGGCGGATCGGGAAGCCGTGGGCTCGTCCACGACAACACCCGCATCCCCGCCCTGCGCCGGCTGTACATGACCGCCACACCCCGGCTATGGCAGCTCGACGACGAGGCTGCGCCGGGCGCGCCGGGTGAGCTGGTCGCCTCGATGGAGGACGATCCGGACGGGCCGTTCGGGGCCCGCTGCTACACCCTCACCCTGTCCCAAGCGATCGACCGGGGCATCTGCGCGCCGTATCAGGTGGTGTGCCTGGACATCACCGACACCCACCTCCAGGCCGCCCAGCTTCTGGGTGCCGAAGCACGCTCGGACCAGGTGCGCGGGCCCGGCTCGCAGCCCTGCAGACCGCCCTGGTGAAAGCCTCGGCCGAGGAAGGCTTTGACAGGACGCTCGCCTTTCACCACCAGGTGAAGAGGCCGAGGCGTTCGCGGCCGGCCTCACAGGCGTCGCCCAGCAGCTGCGCGGGGCCGACCCGGAGCTCTACCCGCGCACGGTGTGGGCGGACTGGCTGTGCGGCGACCACCGCATCGACCACCGGCGCCGCGTGCTCAGCGAGTTCGCCACCGGCTGGCTCTGTACGTGAAAACGGGTTCTGGCTCAGCTTCTGTGACGCGGCCACGCTGAGTGACGGCTCGTCGTCTTCGGGCGGTACGTCAAGTCGCCTGAAAAGAACCTATGGACGAGGCCGTTGGGCCGACAGTTCGGGGCCGTGGAAGAGGTCGTGCTCCGGCTGAAGGAGCTGTTGTTCCCGTCGATCGCAGACGTCGCGGTGCTGTCGGTGGACGTGGATATCGGGATAGTGCGCGTCGACGCACACTGCACCACGGACGGTGCCCTGTGCCCGGTTTGTGGGGTCTGGTCGAACCGGGTTCATGGCTCCTACCTGCGGTTTCCCGCTGATGTGCCGAGCGCTGGACGAAGCGTTGTTCTCCGGCTGCGGGTCCGCCGGTTCGCCTGCGGGAACTCGGACTGCGCACGCCGCACCTTCGTCGAGCAGATACCCGGCCTGACCCGCCGGCACGGTCAGCGGACCGAGCGACTGCGGTCGACTCTGGTCTCGGTCGGTCTCGCCCTGGCAGGCCGGGCCAGCGCTCGCCTGGTCTCTGCCCTCGGGGTGTCCGTCAGCCGCAGCACTGTCCTGCGCCTGGTCGAAGCTCTTCCCGATCCTGAGGTGCCCGCTCCGCGGGTGGTCGGTGTCGACGAATACGCCACCCGCAAGGGCCGCCACTACGGGACCGTCCTGGTCGATGTCGAAACCCGCCGTCCCATCGATCTGCTGCCCGACCGGGAGGCATCGAGCCTGGCGGCCTGGCTCGCCCAACGGCCCGGCGTCGAGGTCGTCTGCCGGGACCGGGCGCCGTTCTTCGCCGAGGGCGCCGCCCTCGGCGCGCCACAAGCCATCCAGGTTGCGGACCGGTGGCACCTCTGGCACAACCTGAGCGAAGCCGCCGAGCGGAGCGTCGCTCAACACCGCCGCTGCCTTCGATCCCTGGTTCCCACGGCTCCCGAAGCCGAGCCAGAGCCCGCCCCTGCCGAGGGAGCTGACGGGTCACCCTGGCCGCGGGGACACCGGTTCGCCGACCGCACCCGGACCCGGCACGCCGCCGTCCACGCACTGTTGGAGGCCGGGCACAGCCGTCGCTCCATCCAGCGCCAGCTCGGCATGACCTACCGCACCGTCAAACAGTTCGCCGACGCCGCGACACCGGAAGAGCTCTTCACCGGCCAGTGGCAGCACCGGCCCTCCGTCCTGGATGAGTACAAGCCCTACCTCGACGACCGCTGGAGCGAGGGCTGCACCAACGCCTGGAAGCTCTGGGAGGAGATCGTGCCCTTCGGCTACAAAGGCAGCTACCAGCGCGTTCGCGCCTACCTGCACGACAAGCGCACCTCCCCACGGCCAATGACCGCCCGGCCGCCCTCGCCCCGGACGGTCGCCGGATGGATCCTGCGCCGCCCGGAAACCCTCACCGAGCCCGAACAGCTCCAGCTCAAGACTGTCCGTGCCCACTGCCCCGAAATCGACGCCCTGACCCGGCACGTCCGCGGGGCGTGGGCTGCAACCGGCCTCGTTCCAACCGACTCGAGGTCGAATGCAGGAGGGGCCCGAGCTGGTGCGTGGTTCGGGCCCCTCGCGCGTACGTCGTCCACGGGGGGTTTGACGGCGTACGCGTCGCCTAATGAAACGTGGGGCCGGAAGGAAGGTTACGGCGACCTCTCGTCCCGCGCCCGGGGCCCGTTCGGGTGTCTGACCTGGCCGCCTGGCGCGCGCGGAGGTGCCGGCGGTGCGAGCGTGGAGACAAAGCGGGCAGCGCCGGCCGCGGTGCCGGGTGGACGGGATGGAGGAGGTTCATGGCGCGGGCGATCAACAACACCTCCGACGTCGGCGACTACCTCATCGGCGAGAAGATCGACATCAACAGCGACGGCACCCCGCAACACGCCATGAGCGACCAGGCCGAGCAAGCGCGCGAGCTTGTACCCGTGCAATACCACCAGTTCAACATCAGTGACGAGGACGGCCCCGCCGGCCCCGATCTGCCTCGCGAGCACAACGGCCTGATCGAGGTGCAAGGCGGTATCGCCACCATCCACACCGGCATCCACACCGGGGACGTCGACGTCACCGTCACCTTCCACGCCCAAGCCCCCCAGACTGAGAACGCCGTGTGGGACGAGATCGTCGAAGTGTCCCTGCACTCGGTGTCGGGAGAGCTGATGGTACGGGGGCTGATGGACGACCTGGACGAGGAGTTGCCGGCGCTCTCCTTCGACGGCCCCGGTGACTACCGGCTGCGTATCCATGCCCGCGGCCGGGACACCGCCGTCGACCTTGCCCCGGACGAGGTGACCGAGTGGTACCTCATCCAGGTATGGCCGGCACCGGTACAGGACGCGGCCGTGCTCCGTCACACCGACAGCTACGGAGCCTCCGTCCGCGCGCGCTGACCGGCGTGGTAGTCGGTCCACGACGAGCACGCGTTGCTCCTCATTTCGCCCCGTCGGGTTACCGTCCGACGGGGCGAAATGCTGCAAAGAAGGGCACGAGCAGGGTCGGTGCTCTTGCCGAGGGCGGGATGCCGATGCGGGCATCTGCCGGAGGTGAGGATGCCCGGCTTCCGCCCTGAGCAGCCGCAGGCTGTCTTCGAGGCCAGCGAGGTGGTCGTGGAAGACGGAGTCTGTCGGGGGGTGTAGTGGAAACGGTCGAGTTCGACCAGATACGAGTGCCATGCCGGGGGCCCGGCCGGCGGCCCACCCGGCCAGCTTCGGCCCCGCTGCCCGGCGCGGCCGGGGGTGGATGTCAGCGGGCCAGGGTGACGGTGACGGGCACGTCCGGGCAGTTGCCGAGGACGTCCGTGAGCGCGGCCTGTTCGGCGGCATCGATGCTCAAGCCCCAGCGGGTCTTGTCGGCGACCCAGTCGGTGGCGTACTGGCAGCGGTAGCCCTGGGCCGACGGCAGCCACGTGGTCGGGTCCTGGTCGGCCTTGGACCGGTTGGAGGCGGCGGACACCGCGATCAGTGCACGGTCGTCGCCGAGGTCGTTGGCGTAGTCCTCCCGCTCCTTCGCGCTCCAGGCCGAGGCGCCAGAGTCCCAGGCCTCGGCCAGCGGAACCAGGTGGTCGATGTCCAGGGCGCGGGCGTCGTCGATGTAGCGGTCGTCGTACGGCGAGAACCAGGAGCCGCCGGTGAGCGTGCAGCGCGGGCCCTGCTCGGGGGCGATGACCGCCTCCGCGAGGAGGACCTCTGCGCGGGTGTTGCAGCCGTCCCGGTCGGCGTCGATCCAGTGCTTGAACTTGGTGCGCTCGTATCCGGTGCGGTCCTCGGTGCGGACCGGCAGCTGGGCGAGGGCATCGTGGACGGGCAGGGTGACGACGTCACCCGGTGCGGCAGCGGCCGGGGCGGCGTGGGCGGTTGCGGGGGTGAGCAGGGCGGCGAACACGGCGGCCGCGGCAGCGGTACGAGCGAAGCGCACGGAGGTCCTCTCGAAGATCACCAACAGTTCGTGATCTTCGTAGCGGCCCTGCCGTCCGACCCGCCCGGGAACGGCCGGCTGCTCTACCCGATCGGGGGGTAAGTCCGATCGTCGGCACGCCGCGCTCGTCGCTTAGGATCCGTGCCCGTGACAGAGGTCCCCGATGAGCTGATCCAGCTGGAGCGGTCCGCCGAGGAGGAGCGCGAGAAGCTCGCTGAGCTCACCGGGGAGGAGTACGCCGCCCCAGTGGCGCCGTTGGCGCGAGGCCTGCGTGGCCGTGCAGGCGGCCGTCACCGCACACGCCGCAGCCACCGGCGCCAACCGCTATGAGCTGGAACAGGCCGTGAAGAAGGCCGTGCGGCACACCCGGGAAGACCCGGACGTCGAGTAGACGATGCCGGGGCCTACCGCTGGTCGGGCCAGTCGGCCAGCACGTCGGCGGTGTCCTCGCCGGTGAGAGTGATGCGGGCATCAGGCATGCTTCCGTACGCGCCGACCCAGCGCCGGAACTTGTCCCGAGCGGTCTCCTCAGAATTCCACCAGCCGTGCTGCACCGGCCGGCCACCAGCGGCGAGCAGCAGGTGGTAGCGGCCGGGGCTGGTCATGCGAGGCGGATTCCTCTGTGCTGGCCGGGCTCGCGGATGATCGCCTGCTTCGTCTCCAACTCCACCACCTGGTAGTGCACGGAAGCCCGGCTGCGCAGGCCGACCTCCTCCCCGATCTGCTGCATCGTCGGCGCCTCGCCGTGCTCGGCGATGTGCCGGCGGATGCAGCGCAGGATCCGCTCCTGGATGTCGGTGAGGTAGTCAACGCGGTGCATACTCGAATTAGATCTCTTGTTCGATTTACTGGGCAAGCGGAGACACGGCAACCGCTGCGGGACGGGGGAAGGGCACGGGCAGATGAGCGAGGAGCGAGCACTCTCGCATCTGGATGCGCTGCGCTTCGCCCGCCGTGTCCTGGTGGAGCACACCGCACGGCAGCTGGACCTCATCGACCGGTGGATCGCCGATGAGCAGCGGCGCGAGACCGAACGGCGGCAGGGCGAGGAACGCCGCCCGCCGACGCCCGAGTGGCTGATCCAGTACGGCCTCAACCGGACCAACATCGACGCCGTCCACACCGGTACCTGCTGGGCGGCGAAGAAGTCCGGCCGATGCCGCCCCGCGACCCGCGAGGAAGTCCTCGACGCGCTCCGCCGACAGGTGCCGCCGTGCGTGCACTGCCGGCCCGAGACCGCCCTCGGCATCCCCGGCTAGGCGCTGCGCGGACGGCGGCCCGACGCCTTTTTCGCGGTCGGTTTTTTCGCGGCCGTCTTCTTCACCGCGGCCTTCTTGGCCGGCTCCTTCTGCGCGGCCTTCTTCTTCGGCTTCGCCAGCTCATGCACGTCCGCCGGACCTGCGTCCTCGGTGCGGGAAGCCTTCGCCCTCTGTACCGACTCGTTCAGCGCGGCCATCAGGTCCAGCACCTGGGCCGGCTGCTCGGGCTCGGGCGCCTCCGGCAGCGGTTTCTCCTCCCGTTTGGCCTCGATGATCTGCGCGAGCGCCTCGGTGTAGCGGTCGGTGAAATCGGGACCCTCAAGCGCATCGGTGGTCATGGAGTCCATCAAAGCGAGCGCGCCCTCGATCTCCTGCTCGGTCACCTCGGCCGGCGGCGGAAGCAGCTCGGCGGGGTCGCGGATCTCGTCCGGCCAGCGCATGGCGTGCAGGACCAGGACGTCGTCGCGGACCCGCAGCAGGCCGAGACGTTCGCGGCCGGACCAGGCGTACTTCGCCACAGCCACCTTCGCCGACCGGCCCAGCGCCTGGACCAGGAGCTTGTAGGGCTTGGCCGCGACCTGGCCGGCGGGCTGCAGGTAGTAGCCCTCGGCGATCCGAATCGGGTCGATGCTCCCCAGGGGCACGAACGCGTCGATCTCGATCGCCTTCGCCGTCGGCAGCGGCAGATTACTCAGATCCTCATCGGTGATCGGGATGACCTGCGTCTTTGTCAGTTCATAGCCCTTGCCGATCTCGTCCTGGGAGACCTCCCGGTCCTCCAGCTCGCACACCTTGCGGTAGCGGACCCGCCCCTGGTCAGCAAGGTGGTACTGGTGGAAACGGATGCTGTGGTCCTCGGTCGCGCCGACCACGTTGATCGGCACCGTGACCAGGCCGAAGCTGATGGCGCCGGACCAGATGGTGCGGGGCATGGCAGACCTTTCCGCAGTCACCCCGAGCAGCACCAGCCTATGGACGTCACCGGCACCCCGCACTCGAGCACCTGCGGCACCCCCTCGGGCAGGCCCGTCCAACCCGCCCGACTCACTCAGAGCCCTGTGGCACGCGCTACCAAGGCCTAGGAGTAGCCGCCACGGCCGGGCAGGACGGTCCCGTCCGACCGCTGTCGCCGTGCGGACGTCAGCCGCGGAAGCGGGAGAGCCAGGTGCAGCCGGCCCTCTGCTCGGGCACGGCCTGGTCATGCCCCTGGTGCTCGTGCCCAGCCTGCTCGGCTTGGCGGAGGCGGTGATGGCGCATTATTTGCAGTCGTCGCACAGGTGCGGGTGCCTCTCGCGTGGGGCCTCCCACCCGGCGGGCTCGATGGCCTTCCACCGGGCGTCGGTGAACCGGGCGCCACAGCCGGCGCACACGGGACGGCTGGCCTCCCGCTCGGCCTTTTGCTGTGCGGCGATGCGGCGCAGCTGCTCCTTGTACTCCCGCTCGCGGGCTGCGTGCCCGGCCTGCCGGCTGCGCCACGTCCTGAACCCGTAAAAGCCGCACGAGCGAAGGCCCGCGTGATGGTGGAGCGGTCCACACCGAACCAGCAGGCCAGCAGGTCGTGCGTAGTCCCGCGGAGATAGACGAGGGTGTGGCCTGGCTGAGTGTGAGTCCTTCGATGACTCCCGGCCACTCCCCCGACCAAGGCTGCGAAGCTCGTACCCAAACCGGCTCCGACCCACGCAGACTCATCGATCACCAGCTGGGAATCATGCTCCGGGCAGCCTGGGTGTCGACGGGTTCTCGCAGTTGCTACCGAGGATGAAGGACCCATAGCTTGGCACAGTCCGAATGCAGCTGGAGGAGGAACAGTGGCGGGCTTGGTCAGGCGTCAACACCTACCAGTCGAGGTCGACTTCCATGGGTGGGCTCTGCAGGACTGGGATGACACACAAGTGCCTGAGACGTTCCCTGACGGGTTCAACGACGCTGTCTTCCTCACGCCCTTCCCGGGACGTCTGGATTTTGCGAGCGCCGGTCACACCCACACGGCAAGCCTCACGGTCGAGGTGTGGAAAGGTGAGCCGGCGCTCCCGGCCGGCGACTGGGAAGAAACGGCGGAAGCCCGTCTGATGTGTGCATCAGGGAAGCTTCGCGCCTGGGCTGTGGCTGGCGGCCCGATGCCTGAGACCATCGAGCTGTCCGATCGGTCGGGTACGTGGGCTGTAAGAGCCGTATGCACCGGCCGCCGAGAGGTAGCACAGCTGGCGCGGACCGGTGTCCCGGAAGGCGTTGAACGCTACACCGTTCAGTTCTGGCCCGCGCCGTAGTGTCGGGCAGGCCAGCGGTGACGACCGCAGGCCTGCTCCGTCAGGCTGTCCCTCACGAGCGAATCTTCACCATGAATCCGTCGTCAGGGCCATCGATCACACGGTTCAGCTTGTAGTACTGGCCGAGCAGGTTCCCGGCCGCACCGTTATCGTCCTTCGCCACCGGCAGCACACTGAAGTTCTTCGGATCCTGCCGCGGGTCATAATCGGACCCTGCGGCTCCCTCATACGTAGTGGCGAACGGATATTCGTCACACTCCTTCTTCCCTCCCTGTGCATAGTCGTCACCGAAGTACTTGGTGCAGTTGTACACCGCCCGGTTCCGGTTCTTTTTCCTGCGAGCCGTATCACCGTATAGGCGTGTCAGAGGCGCGTCCGTCTTCTGACCGGGGACCTTCTTCCTACTGAAAGGAGGCTGAGTCTGCCCGGGCTTCGTGAACGCCTTCTTGATGTGCAACGCCACGCCACGCTCGGGGGCCCGTGCGGCGGTGCTGTAGGTCAGCGATGTCAGCACACTGAACGCTCCGCCTCCCCCGCGTGTCGCAGCCGGCAGGTAGTCGGCTTCGTCCCAGCGCGGCGGAAGCAAGAAGATGTCACCGCCGGTGAATCCGTCCGACGCCCACCCAGGCGGAGCCTTCAACTTGATGTTCGGCTGGTAGATGGCGACAAGCAGCTTGACCCTCCCCAGGGTCCCGGACTGGCCGGCAGGCGCCTTGATTGTCTGCTTGATCGACCGCCCGTCCAGCAACTCCGCCCACAGCCTCGTCTTGGGCAGAGCATCACCACCCTTCGTGATCCGGATCCTGGACGGCCACGTCTTCGGGATCGACGCATTGGTCGTGACCCCCAGTTTCCGCGCATCATTGTCACCAACCGCGGTGAAGTCCGTGTAGTAATACCGCGCAGTCATCGTGCGGCTGTCTTTTGGAATCGTGCCGACGACCACGACGTCGAAGTGGCTGGTTCCGACAGGGCGCCCGTTCCTAATCCAGACCTGGTCGAACTCACGTCCGGAACACACGGCGAACCGGGACTTGACATAGAACTGTCTGTCAGCAAGCCCCATTACGCACTCCTGCAGTGTCATGCTGTGCGCCGGCTCCGGCAGCGTCACAGCAGACGTCTTGCCAGCAGCGGACCGCGCAGCCCGCTCAGGCGCCAGAGGCTGCACGGAATCCTCTGTTGCCAGCGGCGCGAACGACCTCGCCTTACCGACCGTCTCACGCGGGAGTACGGCAAGCGAGGATTGCTCCGACTGCGCTCTGCGAAGACGCTCCATCTCCCCGGGGGCCCGAAGCTCGGAGAGCGTCAGTGGCTCCGAGTTGACCGGCCGGACGTACGTCTCCACGCGCTGACTGGGCTGGCCGTCATCAGCACGGGCCGATCCGAGAGGAACCATGAGCGACAGCGTCACTGCCACCGCTGACAGGACCGCCACGCGGTGCTTCGCACCTAAGAGGAATCGTTTCATCCAAATCCCCTGGTTCGCATGGATTGACTGTGTGCACCCCAGAACTACGCTGCACAGCACCGTGACAGCAACGGTCAGCTTCGAACTGGCTTGATCAGCAACGGGATTGGCCAGGAACGCGATCTAGTGGACGACGCGGCTCTGCGCACGCCGAGCGCGGCGGAGAGAGGCACTCGGACAGGGACTGGCTCGTGTGCATGAGTTCGGTGACCACAGTGAAGCGGGGTGGCGAGCACTCTGCGCGGCCAGACGTCGCAGAATACGCAGAAGCGTGCTGTAGGGGCTGCCTCGATGCGGCCACCGGGGGAGGGATTAGGCCGTGCCCTCCCCGCCCCGCCAGCCGTGACGCACTGACCTGCCACCGGATCCCCGCAACAGGCGGTTCGAACGGACCGGTCACGCGACCGAATCCTGAACCGGTCCGACTCGCTGGCGACCGCGCCACCCGTCAGCAGTGCGACAGCCACGTAGCAGACAGCATAAGAGCGCCGTGGCAGCGACGCTGAGTTCCAGTGCCCTGAGCCGCTGAGACATCGCCGCGGTACGTATGTGGGCGCAGACGCACCCGCCGACCGCTGGACGGCCAAGCCGCACGCTCGTTGCGGCCTTGCCGTCTTGGACGGTCGCGTCCGCGTGCACTGACGAGTCATGCAAGTGAACACGAGCAGGACCGGCGGGTGAACCCGCTCGTACTCATCGGCGGAGGGTGCGGACCAGCAGGTGCGCCACAACGGCTTCTCGATGCCGTCGGTGTCCTTCTCCTGCCGCTGGAAGAACCGGGCGTACTTGTCGCACTTCCTCGCGATGAGGACGGCTTCCTCGGTGCAGTCGTCGACCTCGATGAACAGCAGCGGCACCCCGGCCTCCGGGGCGGGCAGGACGACGTCGGCGCGGGCGCTGCCGATCGCGGGGTTCTTCCAGGTGCCCTTCACCGGGAGCGCGACCTCGGTGGCGTAGGAGGCGAGGGTGCCGATCCCTTCGGGTGCACGGGCGGCGGTCCGCGCGGCCGCGACCGCTTCGGCCGGCTCCCCCACGACCAGGTCCAGGTTCGGCTTCGGGCGGATCAGCGCGATGACCGTCTCGTTCACCGTCATCGGGTGCGAGGCACCGGACCGGCCCGCGCTCTTGGGCATGCCGCCCATCCCCTCTATCTCGCGGTCCAGGTCGATCGCGGCGGCTGCCAGACCCTCCTTCGTGAGCAGCCGGGTCTCCTCCCCGCCCCGCGTACGGCCGCCGTCGACGGCCAGGCCGTGACGCCGGAGGCCGTTCACCGCAGCCCGGTGGGAAGCGGTCCGGGCTTCCTTCCGCTTCGCTGGGGTTGGCTTGGTCGTGTGCCGGTAGGTCAGGTGAGGCGAGGACAGCCGCTGGATCTGGTCGGCGGTGGCGACCTTGAGCACTCCGAGGACTCGCAGCACATCCGCGCGCAGGTCGTTGCTCGATCCCGCCTCGTTCTCCTTGCGCTTACCCACCATCAGGCTCGCCCTCCCGTCGTCCGCGACCGGCCAGCGGCCGGGCGCCGGCCCCCGGCCGTGGAGGGGACCGGACCCCCGAACCCGATGATCT
>NZ_JBVHSK010000032.1:0-9195 GCF_055566415.1 Streptomyces sp. NPDC027663
CGACGTGGCCACGAACACGATCGCAGCCAGCACCTCCCGGTCACCGTGCCGACGCCTGCCGCCGCCCTGCGGTCGGGAAGGCGCTTCCGGCACCACCCGCTGGAACAGCTCCCACAACTCATCCGGCACCAGCCGCTCAACAATCCCCACGCCAGCAGGCTACCGAAGAATCCAAATGAGATGACGTCTTAGAGGACATCTGATCATCGTTCACACTGATGTGACCGGGATGTCCGTTTCAATTCGCCAGGTTGGTGTGGATTCTCCGGTCAGTTCGCGGGACATTTTGTTAGCCATCGCCCAGTGGATCATCGTCCGGGATCTCTGCGGGAGGGCTTCGTAGTCCCGCGCCAGACGGCGGTGCTGCATCAGCCAGCCGAAGGTTCGCTCGATCACCCACCGCTTCTGCAGCGGCTCGAACCCCTTCGTCCGCGGCCGCTGCACCACGTCAACATCGATGCCGAGCCCGGCTCCATGGTTGAAGATGCTGCTCTGGTATCCGCCGTCGGCCCAGACCTTGGTCACACTGGGATGTTCCGCGGCCAGGTCGTCGAGCAGGAGCTTGCCGCCGGTAGTGTCGTGCACGTTCGCGGCGGCAATGAGGACGGCCAGCACCAGACCGAGGGTGTCCGTGATCAGGTGATGCTTGCGTCCTTTGATCTTCTTGCCGGCGTCGATGCCCTGGCTGGTCTCGGCGACGTTTGCCGAGGTCTTCACGCTCTGCGCATCGATCACGGCCGCAGTCGGCCCCGCACTGCGCCCGTGTGCCCGGCGGATCTTGTCGCGTAACAGGTCGCGGACCTGCTGGGTTGTACCGTCCGCTTCCCACTTGGCGTAGTAGTCGTAGACGGTCTTGTACGGCGGGAAGTCATGCGGCAGGTACCCCCACGGAATGCCCGTGCGGTTGACGTAGAGGATCGCGTTGACGATCTCCCGCAGCTCGTGCACCCGCGCTGCCGCTTCCGGGTCCGGTCCGCCTGGCTCGCCAGGCCGTGAAGACTGGTTCGCTCAAGGCCCATCGGGCATCGGAGACATCACTGCGGTACGGACGACGACCACTCACACCTCGTTCAACGACCACCAACACCTGCAGTCACAAAAACATCCCTAACTACCAACTACCTAGATCAGGTACCCTCTGAGGGCTGGGGGGCGCTCTTGGTGTCGGAGTCGCTGCTGGACTACAGGCGGTGAGTGCGACCGCGGATGCCGCGATGAGTGCGGCTGTGGTGATGCGGGTGTTCATGTCCCCCCTCTGACAGTCGTGACTGAGGGGACATCATGCCGGACGTGTTCTGTCTGTTTCCGGGCATGCCGGATCCGGGCTGGGGCATGATCGGCTGGAACGCCGCGCCAGGTTGAGGTTCACGCGCGCGCAGGAGCGTGTGGCAACGCCGGAAGTGATCCGGCTCCATCGAATGGCGACGGCCCTGCCCGGACAAAGCCCGAGCCGAGCCGCTGCCCAGTCGAGTCTACGGTGCCTCAACCATCCTGCGTCGTAACGTCGGTGATCTCCACGGCACCTTCAGGCTCGCCGAAGCGGTGCTGAGCAGAGATGGCCGAAGGGGCAGGCCGTGGCGACTGCCGCTGGAGGACCGGGTGTTGCTGATCGAGACGTACTGTCGCACGAACCTGACGTTACGCCAGGTGGCGCCGTCGTTCGGGGCCTCGAAGTCCGCGGCCGACCGCATCCTCGATCATTTCGCACCCTTGCTGGCCATCTCGCTGGCCCGACGGCCGCGCAAGGACACCGTCCACGTCGTCGACGGCACCCTGGTGCCCACCCGTGATCGCAGCGTGTCCGCGTCCAGTAGAAACTATCGGTACTCGACCAACCTGCACGTCGTGATCGACGCCAACAGGCGCCTGGTGGTGGCGATCGGCCTGCCACTTCCCGGCAGCCGCAACGACTGCCGGGCGTTCACGGAGTCCGGCGTCGACCGGGTCTGCCGCGGCGCCTCCCACCATCGCCGACGGCGGATACCAGGGCACCGGCCTGCTCTTCCTGCACCGCAGACGTCGAGGTCCGACTCACCTCAGCCCACAGCAAGAAGTGGAGAACGCCGTCCACCGTCGGGCGCGAGCCCGGGTGGAACACGCCCTGTCGCGGTTGAAGAACTGGAGGGTCCTACGGGACTGTCGGCTCAGGGGCCACGGCGTTCACCGGGCGATGCTCGGCATCGCCCGGCTTCACAACCTGGCCCTCACTGGATAACTCACGCCCCTTACGGGACCACCTCTAGACGAGTACTTCCGAATGATCAGCGGTCGTGGTCACCGGGAAGCAGCCGGGACGTTGGTATGGGCTGTCGGCTCGTCCGTGGCCTTCGCCGCGGTGTGCGTCTTGGCGAGGGTGCAGACGCCGTCCACACACTGGCGTTCCAGACGGCCGAGGGAGATGGTCTGTGCCAGGCCGACCATCCAGCAGGTAGGGCAGCCACGGAAGGCAAGCAGGGCCAACGGAGCCGCCAGCAGGGTGGCCGGGCCGGCGACGGGCACCAGGGCGATCAAGCCGATGATCAGGCCGAAGCCGATGGCGCCGCGCGCCAGATGGCGCGGGACGGACTTGCTGGCGAAGTTCATCCCGGGCGCGGCGGCCTGAGCCTTCGCGCCCTGCACGGGCTTCACTGTGCTCGCGATGTTCACGGTCTTCACAGTCTTCACGGTCGTGAGACTCCTCCTACTGGTTGGTCGAGAGCTTGATCGCGCGCCTGATCGGCGGCTTGACCGAGTGGTTGGTCTGTCACTGCCAGAGAGTGACGCAGTGCTGCGCGTGCTCTGTGCAGCCGCGACTTCATCGCGGCGTTGCTCAGACCGAGCGAATGGGCAACGGTCTTGCCGGGCAGGCCCTGTACGTCCCGCATGATCAGAACCTGCCGCTGGTCACGGGGAAGGACGCTGACCGCAGCCGCGATCCGCTCCGCCTCCAGCCTGTGCAGCACCGCGTCCTCGGCGGACGGTTCCACAGTCGCCTCCGCTTCGGCCGTCGCCTCGTCGCTCCGTGAGACGAGCAGCCGTACCTGTCTGAGGCATTCGTTGCGCACGATCCGGAACATCCATGAGGCAAGCGCGCCAGTGGCCCGCAAAGTGCCGATCTTCCGGTAGAGGATGATCAGCGCCTCCTGCGCCGCGTCCTCCGCGTCCTGCGGTGAGGAGCACAGCGATATGGCGAACCTGCGCACATGAGGCTGCGATTCCATGACGACGGTGGTGAGCGAAGCGACGTCGCCGTCCTGAGCGGCCTTGATCAGCCGCTCGTCCGGCCAAGTGAAGCGTTGGTTCATCTGAGACTCCTACCTGGAAGGCGCCCTACGGGCAGGTGGTCAGCTGCGGCTCTTGTAGCGCCGCATCAGGTGCCAGCTGCACGCACTCACGAGCAGGGCTCCGATCACTACGAGGCTAGTGACCATCATTGGTGGTCCCTCCCAGTTCTGCCGGCCCGGTCGGCCGGTACACAGACAAGAGGCGGGGAGATCCGAAAAGGATTCGCCTCCCGCCGAAGTCTCTTTTGAACTTCGCTCCCGCAGCCACGGCACGCGGCGCGCAGAGACCGGGAAACGACGGCGCGCGCCGCGCCACGTCGCAGAACCGGCCGCCCAGCGGCACAGCCGGAGACGACTGGTGGAGCGGACGGGGCTGGCCCCGGTGTCCGCAGACAGGGCTTCCGAGATCGTTCTGTGACGAATGAGTTGGACGCCCTGCTGACCGACCTGTACGTGAAGATCGACCACGAGATCGGAGGTACCCGATTGGCTGGGCCGTCCGCCCCGGCTGACCCACTTCCGAGCGTCTGGCTTCCCGGACTGGCCTGCGTCGTCATCGTGCGGCGCTCGGAATCGTCTTCTACTGAGGCAGTTCACCGCGCCGGAGCGGCGGTCATCTGGCGGGGGTGAGCTTGGCCTTGGACTCCTCGAGGATCTGCCGCCGCCCGTGAAGCACTCGGCGGTCAGCGTCAGGTGGAACGGGCCCAGACCGGCGGCGGCATCCATGCCTTCGTCGCTGCTCAGCACCGAGGACAGGAAGTGCAAGGTGCCGGCGCAGCCGTTCTGGCCGATCGCCGCGCGGACCTCGGCGAGATGATCCAGCGCGAGGTGCTCGTAGAGGAAGCAGCCGGTGCAGACCGTGACCGTCTCCACCGCCGACAGGTCGCGCATGCCGGAGTTCGCCGTGAGAGCGCCGAGGTAGCCGGGTAGCTCCAGGGCCTTGATCTTCGGGTCGGGAGCGTCTTCGAGGGTGTTGGGGCAGAACACGCAACCGGTGCACTGACTGCGGGCGCTGGAGTTGAGGGTGAGCATCTTCGTGCCGTTGCGCCAGTAGCCCAGCACCGCATCGTCGTCCTCGATGCCGTCGACCTCGCCGACCTTCTGCCGTTCAGCCGCAGCTCGTACTCGTCCAGCTCGAACGGGGAGTCCTCACGGCCCAGTGAGAGGATCAGGAACAGCGGGGTGTCGGGGCGGAAGTCCAGCCGCAGACGGAAGCGCATGCGCGGCTTGGTCAACGGGGACCGGGCGCCTTCGATGCCGAGGCATACAAACAGCGCAACACGGTCGAACGATGGCGGCTGTCGCCGGCAAGCTGGACCTTCGTGCTCAGGCCGCCCCCGCAGGCCGGGCGGGCGTCCCGGCCCCGCGTCCACGGACGGGACGCCGTGAGGCTCGGCCTGCGCACAGACCACGCCGACCGTTCAGCCGGCCGGGTACACCGCGACGATGCCGCGGTCCTCGAAAACACCGCTGCCCGGTGCCTGCCACGTACAGCGGAAGCACCGCGCCCTCCGGCAGTGTGCGGACGGCATCCTGACCGATTTGCACCGGACGGGTGCAGATCCCCCGTCGGGCAGGGCGCCGTAGGCGTCGGCAGCCGTGCCCGGCTCGGGGGTGCCGGGATGCACGCTGTGGACCACCCCCGTATCGGTGACGGCTCGGATGGTGACGCCCTGCTGCCCTACCGCGCCCTACCCCCTCAGGCGGTGCCACCGGCGGTCACGGCGGCGGTGCGGCGGGGCCTTCTCGGCGGCGCCCACAGTGCCGTCTTGTCACCTCGCTTCCCTTACCGCTGGGGCAGTGGCGGACCAACGGTCAGGTGATCGTCCGTTTCCAATGGGGCCCTCCCCGCCATTCGATCAGAATGTGCTCCGCCTGCGGATCATCCGCTAGCAACTCAGGCATCTGATCGATGAACGCCTGCAAGGCCTCATCTGTGACGTCGCCGGGCATCGTCACAGTCATCCCCTGATCAAGACTGCGCAGGATCAGGAGCTGGTGCTCAGGCGGGATTTGCTGGGCACTGCGTCGCAAATGGAAACGCTTCCGGATGAGCTGGTGCACGCCCTCGCCTGCTTTTGCCGATAGCGTCTGGAAGAACGGGGCGACAATCATCGCGCCGACTGTGGGTGCCAGCCATAGGAGGACGTCAGGGCTGGGGAAGGTGTGACGGGTTGGGTAGTAAGGCCCCCTCCGCCTCACTGGCTCAACGGTGCAGCACTGGTCCCCCTTGCCGTCCTCCAAGAACACCCAGTCTCGTTCCTGGGCTTCGAGGAACGGCCAGTCAACGGGCCAGTGCTTACCGTTACGGACCGGGAACGCGCCACCCACGAAGGCATGTTCCAAGTCGCTGCAAGGTCGCCACTGCCATTCGTCGTCGCGCACGAGCCACCCCCGAGCCATGACACCAGACTCGGGAAGCGGCGTCGAGAGAACAAGTGAGCTACTCGACATCCTTCTTCTTGGCGGCTGCGACGCTCTTCGCGGTACTTCACGGATCACACTTCCGGCGTAGCGCTTGTCGACGGCTTCGGCGGTCGGCTTGCTAACCGAGGAGAACACACCTTCTCCTTGCCGTCGGTGCCGACTACGACTTCGTATGGAGCCCCTTGCGCCCTGGGCAGGCGCATCGCTCGGCTTCGCCTTCCCGGTCCCCGCCTGGCTCAACGGCCAGCTCGCCAAATGGGCCGACGCACAGATCACCACCGCCCTCACCCACGCGCCCGCCGCTTACCGTCCCCTCCTCGAGAAGGGTCTGGCCCGCGGCGGCCGGTTCGACCGCACCCGCATGCAGGCCCTGATGGCAGCCGCCTGCTGCCGCCGGTGGCCCCACCCGAAGGGACTACCCCGCCATGAAGATGACCGTCGTCGGATGCGGCTACCTCGGTGCCAGCCACGCCGCCTGCATGGCCGAACTTGACCACTAAGGGCGTCCGCCAATAGGTGATCGTTCAACGCCTGCCGGGCCCCTCCGCAGGTGTCAGGGAGCCGATGCGGCGGCGTCGTAGGTGGCGCGAGCGGTGGTGATGTCGGCTCGGTGGCGTTCTGCCCAGCCGACGAGCCCAGTGAGGGTCGCGTGGAGTTCGCGGGCCATGGGCGTGAGGCTGTATTCCACCTTGGGCGGCACGGTGGGGTAGACGGTCCGGATGAGCAGGCCGTCGCGTTCCAGCTTGCGCAGGTTCAAGGTGAGCATGCGTCGGCTGATGCCCGTGATGGCGCGCTCCAACTCGGTGAACCGGACCGGCCCGTTCGCGGCGGCGACGAGGATTCCGATGCTCCACTTTCCGGCGACATGGTCGAGGACCTCGGTGAGCGGGCACGCCTCGTTGCTGACCTGGTCGGACACATCTGTGTGACTGCGTGACACGAAAGTGCCTCCTTCCGGTGCGCGTCATGGTTACAGAAGATGACGGCTGTAACAAGTCGTGCACCATTGGAAGGGGGCCTCGTGCCCAGAACCGTCTCCTCAGCACCAACATCCCTTTGGGCGGCCTTGGCCGTGCTCTGCGCCGGTCAGTTGATGGTCATCCTCGACGGGACCATCGTGAACGTGGCACTGCCGGCTATCCAGCAAGACCTCGGATTCTCCTCGTCGAGCCTGGCCTGGGTGGTCAACATCTATCTGGTCCCCTTCGGCGGTCTGCTGCTGCTCTCCGGTCGGCTCGGCGACCTGATCGGGCGCAAACGCATCTTCATCACCGGCTTGAGCATCTTCACGACCGCCTCGCTGCTGTGCGGGGTGTCGCAGGGTTCGGCAATGCTGCTCGCGTCCCGGTTCGTCCAGGGCATCGGCGGCGCGGTGACCTCCGCCGTCACCCTCGGCATGGTCGTGACGCTCTTCCCACAGCCGAAGGAACGGGCCAAGGCCATCGGCGTCTACAGCTTCGTCCAGTCAGCCGGTGGCTCGTTGGGCCTCCTCGCCGGCGGCGTCCTGACCCAGACCATCAACTGGCACTGGATCTTCTTCGTCAACGTTCCGATCGGCATCGTGGCCACGCTGTTGGCCGGGCGCATGCTCGCGTCCGAGCACGGCATCGGCCTCGGTGAGGGGGTCGATGCCGTGGGCGCCCTCCTGGTCACCTCCGCGCTGATGCTCGGTGTCTACACGATCGTCGAGACCACCAGCTACGGCTGGGCATCCGCGCACACACTCGGCTTCGGCGCTGCGGCACTCGTCCTGCTCCTGGCATTCGTCACCCGCCAGGCGAAGGCAAGTCACCCGCTCCTGCCACTGCGCGTGTTCCGCTCACGCAACGTCTCAGGAGCCATGGGCATCCAGGCCCTCATGGTGGCCGGGATGTTCAGCTTCCAATTCCTGTGCGTGCTCTACCTGCAGAAAGTACTCGGCTTCGACGAGGTCCACACCGGCCTCGGCATCTTTCCGGTCTCGGTCGCGATCGGCGCACTGTCGCTCGGCTTCTCACCCAGGCTGATCTCCCGCTTCGGCCCCCGTGCCGTCCTCCTTCCAGGACTCTTCCTGATCACGACGGGCCTCGCCGTCCTCAGCCGCGTACCGGCAGGCGGGAGTTACCTCGTGGACGTCCTGCCCGCACTGCTGCCGCTCGGTATCGGCTTCGGCCTCGCGATGCCGTCGCTGGCCACGCTCGCCATGTCAGCGGCCACCCCCCAGGACTCGGGGATCGCCTCCGGCATGTTCAACACCATGCAGCAGATCGGCAGCGCCTTCGGCCTCGCGGCCCTCAGCACCCTCGCCGCCTCACACACCAATGCCCTGCTGGGCAACGGGACCAACACCATCTCCGCACTCACGGGCGGCTACCAACTCGCTCTCCGCAGCGGCTCGTGCATCGTCGCCGCTGCTCTCCTCCTCGCCGCCACTCTGCTGCGCTCCCCCACCACGACACAACGTCCAGCGGCCGAGAAGAAGCCGGTCATCGAGAACGCCACTCGCTGACAGACGGCGACGCCGCCCCGGGCCGGGCAGGATCTGTGTTCGCAGGAGGAGATGTGCCTGTCGTGCCATCGCTGATCATCGCTCCCATCCGCGAGGAGTTCCTTGCATTCTTGCCGCAGCGGGTCACTACCCATCCACTGGGATGCCATCGTCGACGGATCCCGAACGAGGTGATCTTCGACAAGCTCATCGAGGTTCTGGTGTCCGGGATGGGGTACGAGCGAGTGGCGGACGCGACGTGCTCGGCGACCACCTTGCGCAGGCGCCGTGACGAGTGGATAGCCGCCGGCGCTGGCGAGGCCCTGCGCCTGGCCGCGCTCTCCGCCTACGACCGCATGATGGGCCTCGGCCTGGAACAACTCGCCGCCGATGGCTGCCAGACCAAGGCTCCCTCGGGCGGCGAGTGCGCGGGCAAGAGCCCCGTCGACCGGGCCAAACAAGGTGTCAAACGCTCACAGCTCACCGATGCCTACGGCATCCCACTGGTCACCGAGCCCGCACCAGCCAACATCCGCGACCACACCCTGCTGCCCGCCACCCTCGACCGCTACGACGACCTCGCCAAGACGCTGGGCCCACTGCCCGAGCAACCGGCGCTGAGCCTGGACGCGGGCTACGACTACCGGCCGGTCCACGCCGACCTCGACACACGAGGCATCACCGCGAAGATCGCCAAACGGGGCGAACAGACCCCGATCCAAACAGACGGACGGTGGGTCGTGGAGCGCACGAACTCGTGGATGTACAACTTCGGCAAGCTCCGCCGGTGCACCGAACGTCGCCGCGTCTGCATCGACTTCTTCATCGCCCTCGCCACCGCGATCACCACCATCCGTAGCCTCATCCGCCGGGCGTGGCCCCTCTATCGCTGGCCCAACCGCCCACGAAGCCCCCGCATCCGGTGACCTACTGGCGGACGCTCTAAGACCGTGTCCTACGTGGTGAGGCGGACGAGTCGCTTGTAGCAGCAGAGGGCGGCCGCGAGTCCGAGAAAGGCCAGGTAGTTGCGGGGATTGC
>NZ_JBVHSK010000033.1:0-6010 GCF_055566415.1 Streptomyces sp. NPDC027663
AGAGACCGGAGAAGACGACAAGACGGTCTGACACGGGCACAGCACATCGTGTCCGGGGAGTCGAGCACCGCTCTCATCGACTGCCTGCCCTGCGTGGTCACGCGGGCCATGCCCGGGCCGGTTACCTCTCGCCGCCTGCCAGCCGCGGCGTCAAGACGGCGACAGCCGGCATCAGAGCGGTCGGCGATGGCGGATGCCATGAACGGTTCAGCGATTGGCCCTCAGGGCTGCGAATCGGGCCACGCCGGGCGCGGCCATGCAAAGCCCATGAGCGCCACACCGTGACGGGTCTCGCAAGATCGCACACTGTGCGCAAGGAGATTCACGATGGGAAAAGGCAATAGCGGCTTCTCCGAAGCAGGGCTGCGCAGGCTGCGAGGGGTGCTGGCACGGCAAGTCGAGTCCGGAAAGATTCCCGGGCTCGTCGCCCTGGTCAGCCGGGGCGAGGAGACACACGTCGAAGCGATCGGGACGATGCGCCATGACGGTGGCTTGCCGATGCGCCGGGACACCATCTTCCGGATGGCCTCCACGACCAAGCCGGTCGCGGTGGCAGCCGCCATGGTCCTGCTGGACGAGTGCCGGCTGCGGCTGGACGACTCGGTAGACCGGTGGCTGCCCGAACTCGCCGACCGGCGTGTCCTCCGGCGGGCCGACGGCCCGCTGGAGGACACGGTGCCGGCGCGGCGTCCGATCACTGTCCGGGACCTGCTCACCTCCACCTGCGGGCTCGGTCTGGACACGACGGCGATGGGCGCTCCGATGATGCGCGCCTTCTTCCAGCAGGGGGTTTACGGTCAGGAATGGTTGTTGCCTGAACCGGAGCCGGACGAGTGGATGCGCCGCCTGGGCACACTCCCGCTGATGTACCAGCCCGGAGAGCGGTGGCTGTACAACGTCGGCGACGACGTGCTCGGCGTGCTCGTCGCCAGGGTCACCGGCAAGTCGTTCGAGACGTTCCTGCGCGAACGCATCTTCGATCCCTTAGGCATGAAGGACACCGGATTCCATGTGCCCGCCGACAAGATCGACCGGCTGCCTCCCCTGTACGCCCCCGGCCCACAGACCGGAGAGTTCATGGTGGCGGACGAGGTCCACGGGGGACACCACAGCCGGCCTCCGGCGTTCCAGTCAGGCGGCGGCGGACTCGACTCAACCGCCGACGACTATCACGCCTACTTCCGGATGCTGCTCAACCACGGGATGCACGGTACCCAACGGGTCCTGTCCCGGCCCTCCGTCGAGCTGATGACCACCAACCGTCTCACGCCCGAGCAGCTGGCCGCCCGAGAAGCCTGGGCCCGCAACGTCGTCCATCTGTCACACGGTCAGGGACAGCACGGGGGCTGGGGTTTCGGGATGGCGGTGCGCACCTACCGTGGTGACTTCGCGCCCGTCGGCCAGTTCGGCTGGGACGGCGGAGCCGGCACCTCGACGTACGCCGACCCGGACAACCAGATCGTCGGCATCCTGCTCACCCAGACCGGGATGTCCACTCCTGATTCCGCGCGGGCCATCCACGACTTCTGGACCACCCTCTACCAGGCAGTCGACGGCTGACCCACCTACCTGGTCGAGGCCGGTCTGCCAGGAGGCCTCAACCCCGATCCGGCCTCTCCCCCCCCGCCCGCCAGCGAGACCCCGCCGGCTGCGCGGCTCCATCGTCCTGCGAGCACCCGTCGAGGGTGAAGCAGGATGCTCGGGCCGTGAGCTCCGATGCGCAGGGCCACGAACCCTGGCGGGCCACCCAACCGCCCGCCGGTGCCCCACATCCCCCGAGGGGCACCGGCGGGCCTTTCCCTGCCCGCTGCCGGTTCGGCCGGTGTGATCGGCATCGGCAGGCCTCGCTTGAGGACCTTCGGCCTCGACGCGGACGCATGCCGGGAGGTCGGCCGGTTGCGGCCCAGTGCCGCCGCTCCACGAAAGAGGCGCGGCCCCATTGCCGTACACCCGGCCGTCGTTGTCGAAGCAGGTCCTGTCCGGGGGCCTGGGGGTCCGAGCGGGTTCGTGCGGCGCCGAGCAGTTCGGGGCGCTCGACCGGCCGGGCAGAACCGAGTGATTGACCGGTCCGACTGCGATCGAAGACCGGTCGGCCGGCACAGAGGAAGGGACAGATCGACAGTGAACAGCACGTGGTTCCGACGCTTCACCACGGCCACGGGGGACGGGCCGCGGCTGGTGTGCTTCCCGCACGCGGGGGGCTCCGCGACGGCATACATGCCCCTGGCGCGTGCGCTGCCCGCAGACTTCGATGTGGTGTGCGTGCAGTACCCGGGGCGTCAGGACCGGTACGGCGAGGCGCCGTTCACGGCACTGGCCCCGCTGGTCGAGGCAGTGGCCGAGGAGCTGGCCCACGCACTGGCCGCGGACTCCGGACGGCCGTACGCCCTGTTCGGACACAGCATGGGCGCGCTCGTCGCGTTCGAGACGGCCCGGCGGCTCGCTCGGGGTGAACTGCCCGGCCCTCAGCGGCTGTTCCTCTCCGGCCGGGGCGCGCCGGGCCCCCGGACGGGTATCCGCCACGACCTCTACGACGACGCCGATCTGCTGGCCGAGGTGAGCAAGCTGGGCGGCACCGATCAGGCCATGCTCGACGACCCTGAGCTTCTGGAGATGGTTCTGCCGGCGCTGCGAGCCGACTACCAGGCTCTTGCCACGTACCGCTGGGACGGTGGAGAGCCGCTCGCCGCTCCGATCACCGCCCTGGTCGGGGACCGCGACCCGATGGTGACGGTCGAGGCGGCTCGGACATGGCGGGAGCACACCAGCGACGACTTCGCTCTCAACGTCTTTCCCGGCGGTCACTTCTACCTCGTCGACCACGTCGGCCAGGTCGCCGCGGCCGTCACCGAGGGGCTGCTCACCGACACCGCCGCTGCCTGACCGGGCTTCCCGAGCCTGCTTTCTGACCGTGCTCCTGAAGCCTGCCTCCTGACCGGCCGTCAGCCGGGGTTTGGTCGTTCAGCCATGCCCGGGCCGAACGGTCAGGCGGCGTGGCAGAGCGCGCCGGGGCCGGCCGGGGCTGCGGCGTGGGTCATGGTCGCGGCCACGGCACCGGTGGTGCGGACGGTGGCCTCGGTATGCGAGCGGCTGCGTGCGAAGACGACGAGGCGCAGCACCGCGAACCGTCCGATGCCGGTGAGTGCGGAGGCGGACAGGTAGACGAGCTGTTGGAGCAGCGCACCGGGCGCCACCACCAGCAGTTGCAGGACGACCATCGCCACACAGGTCACCGCGTAGGCGGCGGTCGCGGACCCGGCCGACTGCACATGCTGGCGCCAGGTCGCGCGTCCGCCCGCGCCGAAGGTGAAGCGGGCGTGCAGCTCGGTGGCCAGGAGCGTGGAGGCCACGGTGATCAGGGCATTGGCCAGGGCCCAGGGAATCCAGGAAGCGAGCGCCGACACGGCGAAGCTGGAGGCGAGCCCCACCCCGCCACCGCAGAACACGAACCGCGCGAAGGCGAGGAAGGCGCCCGATGCCGCCTGCTGCCGGCTGTGTGCCGTCTCCATCATCCGATCCCCTTGATCGCTCACTCCGGGCACACGCGCCCCCAGCCTGCGAAGCCGGGCAGTGTGCCGTAGATGACGCCGCGCCGTGATCCGGGTGCTGGTCTGTTGCTGGAAAACCTTGCGGCAGTCGGCGGTGTGGAGGGCTTCGAGCCGGCTCGCCCAGCTCCTGGCGGGCGTGTGAACGAGCGCGAGGGGCCTCGCCCGCTCGCGGCTTCCGGCACCGCCTTGCACGGGCTCGCCGTGGCGGGCCTTGCCGGCGACAGTCCCTTGCGCAGTGCAGTTGCTCGCGCCGGCCGAACGGCTCGGCTTGCTGACGCAGCTCCAGGCGACGACGGCCGCAGCCCGGCCTCGCAGGCCGAGGACAACGACAGGGCGGCGTACGCCGATGCTGTGTCGGAGTATGCCGCCCTGGAGTGGGACGGGCTGCGGGAGGCAGCCCGCGCCGTCATTTCGGGTCGCGGTTGAACTGCGCCGTCGACCAGCGGTAGCCGAGTACGGTCAGGGCGACGCACCAGGCAATCGCGATCCACCCGTTGTTGCCGATCTCGGTGCCGAGCAGCAGGCCACGCAGGGTCTCGATGGCCGGGGTGAACGGCTGGTACTCGGCGATCGGCTGGAACCAGCCCGGCATCGTGTCGGCCGGGATGAAGGCGCTCGAGATGAGCGGCAGGAGGATCAGCGGCTGTGCACTGTTGGCGGCCGCCTCGGCGTTGGGGCTGGCCATACCGATGCCGACCGCGATCCAGGTGAACGCCAGGGCGAACAGTACGAGGAGCCCGAACGCCGCCAGCCACTCCAGGGCCGTGGCGTCCTTGGAGCGGAAGCCGATGGCCACGGCGACGGCACCGACGAGGACCACGCTTGCGATGCACTGCAGCACGCTGCCGACGACGTGTCCGATGATCATGGAGGCGCGGTGGATCGCCATTGTGCGGAAGCGGGCGATGAGGCCCTCGCTCATGTCCATGGAGATGTAGACCGCGGCCCCGATGACGGTGCTGCCGATGGTCATCAGCAGGATGCCCGGGACGATGTAGGCGATGTACTCGGAGCGGTCGGCGCCGCCGCCGCCGATGCCCGCGCTCATCACGTCGCCGAAGATGTAGACGAAGAGCAGCAGCAGCATGATCGGCGCGAGCAGCAGGTTCAAGGTTCCGGACGGGTAGCGCCGCGCGTGCAGCAGATTGCGGCGCAGCATCGTGCTCGTGTCGCGGACGGCGAGGGAGAGGGAGCTCATCAGACGTTCTCCTTGAGCGGGGTGGGGACGTTGGGGCTGGTGAGGGCGAAGAAGACGTCGTCGAGGTCGGGGGTGTGCACGGTCAGTTCGTCTGCCTCGACGCCGGCCGTGTCCAGCCAGTCGAGGACGGAGCGCAGCTCGCGCTGGCTTCCGTCGCTGGGGATCTGCAGCGCCAGCGCCTCGTCGTCCCGGGTCACGTCACGCAGCGCGGAGGCGGCCGACTGGTACGCGGCCGGGTCGGTGAAGCGGAGCCGGACGTGGCCTCCGGGGACGATCCGCTTCAGCTCCTCCGCGGTGCCTTCGGCGGCGATCTTGCCGTTGTTGAGCACGGCGATGCGGTCGGCGAGTTCGTCGGCCTCTTCCAGGTACTGGGTGGTGAGGAAGACGGTGACGCCGTCGGAGACCAGCGTGCGGATGATCTGCCACATGTTGTGGCGGGAGCGGGGGTCGAGGCCGGTGGTCGGCTCGTCCAGGAAGATGATCCGCGGGTTGCCGACCAGGGTCATGGCGATGTCCAGGCGGCGCTTCATGCCGCCGGAGTAGGTGGAGGCGGGCTTCTTCGCGGCCTCGACCAGGTCGAAGCGCTCCAGCAGGTCCGCGGTGACCCGGCGTCCCTCCTCCTTGGACAGGTGGTGCAGGTCCGCCATGAGGAGCATGTTCTCCTCGCCGGTGATCAGCCCGTCGACGGCGGAGAACTGCCCGGTGACACCGATCGCGGCGCGCACGGCCTGCGGGTCGGCGGCGAGGTCGTGGCCCGCGACCTGGGCCTGGCCGCCGTCGGCGGTGATCAGGGTGGAGAGGATCTTCACGGCGGTGGTCTTGCCGGCGCCGTTCGGACCGAGCAGCGCGAACACGGACCCGGCCGGGATGTGCAGATCGATGCCGTCGAGGACGGTCTTGTCGCCGTACGACTTGCGCAGGCCGGTGGCGGAGAGAGCGGCCGGCGACGGGTGACCGTCACCCTGCTTGGATGTGGGCATGACAGATGAAGGCATGGGGCCCTCCCGTTTCGAAGACTGAAGTGTTGGGGGGTGATGGAGTTGAGGACGGCTCTTCGGGGGTCAGGCCCGGCGCGGTGTCGATGTCGCCGTGCCGGGTGCGGGCGCGGATCCAGGCGGTGTCCTCCACCACCGGCCGGCCGGATGGCAGCCCGGCCCCATAGCCCGGGAGGGCGTCCGGCGCCGTGGCGGTGTCACTCGCAGAACACCTTCACCACGGCGTCGGGGTCGTCGACGGCGACCTCTTCGAGCTGCTTCAGGGCGTC
>NZ_JBVHSK010000034.1:0-1391 GCF_055566415.1 Streptomyces sp. NPDC027663
GGACAAGCCCTCGGCCTATTAGTACCAGTCAACTCCACCCGTTACCGGGCTTCCATATCTGGCCTATCAACCCAGTCGTCTACTGGGAGCCTTACCCCATCAAGTGGGTGGGAGTCCTCATCTCGAAGCAGGCTTCCCGCTTAGATGCTTTCAGCGGTTATCCCTCCCGAACGTAGCCAACCAGCCATGCCCTTGGCAGGACAACTGGCACACCAGAGGTTCGTCCGTCCCGGTCCTCTCGTACTAGGGACAGCCCTTCTCAAGACTCCTACGCGCACAGCGGATAGGGACCGAACTGTCTCACGACGTTCTAAACCCAGCTCGCGTACCGCTTTAATGGGCGAACAGCCCAACCCTTGGGACCGACTCCAGCCCCAGGATGCGACGAGCCGACATCGAGGTGCCAAACCATCCCGTCGATATGGACTCTTGGGGAAGATCAGCCTGTTATCCCCGGGGTACCTTTTATCCGTTGAGCGACGGCGCTTCCACAAGCCACCGCCGGATCACTAGTCCCGACTTTCGTCCCTGCTCGACCCGTCGGTCTCACAGTCAAGCTCCCTTGTGCACTTACACTCAACACCTGATTGCCAACCAGGCTGAGGGAACCTTTGGGCGCCTCCGTTACCCTTTGGGAGGCAACCGCCCCAGTTAAACTACCCATCAGACACTGTCCCTGATCCGGATCACGGACCCAGGTTAGACATCCAGCACGACCAGACTGGTATTTCAACGACGACTCCACAACCACTGGCGTGGCCGCTTCAAAGTCTCCCAGCTATCCTACACAAGCCGAACCGAACACCAATATCAAACTGTAGTAAAGGTCCCGGGGTCTTTCCGTCCTGCTGCGCGAAACGAGCATCTTTACTCGTAGTGCAATTTCACCGGGCCTATGGTTGAGACAGTCGAGAAGTCGTTACGCCATTCGTGCAGGTCGGAACTTACCCGACAAGGAATTTCGCTACCTTAGGATGGTTATAGTTACCACCGCCGTTTACTGGCGCTTAAGTTCTCAGCTTCGCCCACCCGAAGGTGAGCTAACCGGTCCCCTTAACGTTCCAGCACCGGGCAGGCGTCAGTCCGTATACATCGCCTTACGGCTTCGCACGGACCTGTGTTTTTAGTAAACAGTCGCTTCTCGCTGGTCTCTGCGGCCACCCCCAGCTCAGAGCGCGAAGCTCATCACCAGGAATGGCCCCCCTTCTCCCGAAGTTACGGGGGCATTTTGCCGAGTTCCTTAACCATAGTTCACCCGAACGCCTCGGTATTCTCTACCTGACCACCTGAGTCGGTTTAGGGTACGGGCCGCCATGAAACTCGCTAGAGGCTTTTCTCGACAGCATAGGATCATCCACTTCGCCACAATCGGCTCGGCATCAGGTCTCAGC
>NZ_JBVHSK010000034.1:1489-3274 GCF_055566415.1 Streptomyces sp. NPDC027663
GCCTACACCCTTACCCCGGGACAACCACCGCCCGGGATGGACTACCTTCCTGCGTCACCCCATCACTCACCTACTAACCGCTTGGTTCGGCGGCTCCACCACTCCCCTTTGCCCGAAGGCTCCGGGGCGGCTTCACGGCCTTAGCATCACGATGCTCGATGTTTGACGCTTCACAGCGGGTACCGGAATATCAACCGGTTATCCATCGACTACGCCTGTCGGCCTCGCCTTAGGTCCCGACTTACCCTGGGCAGATCAGCTTGACCCAGGAACCCTTAGTCAATCGGCGCAAACGTTTCTCACGTTTGTATCGCTACTCATGCCTGCATTCTCACTCGTCAACCGTCCACGACTACCTTCCGGTGCCGCTTCACCCGGCAGACGACGCTCCCCTACCCATCACAGCACCCGTTGGGGCTATATGCTGCAATGACACGACTTCGGCGGTACGCTTGAGCCCCGCTACATTGTCGGCGCGGAATCACTAGACCAGTGAGCTATTACGCACTCTTTCAAGGGTGGCTGCTTCTAAGCCAACCTCCTGGTTGTCTGTGCGACTCCACATCCTTTCCCACTTAGCGTACGCTTAGGGGCCTTAGTCGATGCTCTGGGCTGTTTCCCTCTCGACCATGGAGCTTATCCCCCACAGTCTCACTGCCGCGCTCTCACTTACCGGCATTCGGAGTTTGGCTAAGGTCAGTAACCCGGTAGGGCCCATCGCCTATCCAGTGCTCTACCTCCGGCAAGAAACACACGACGCTGCACCTAAATGCATTTCGGGGAGAACCAGCTATCACGGAGTTTGATTGGCCTTTCACCCCTAACCACAGGTCATCCCCCAGGTTTTCAACCCTGGTGGGTTCGGTCCTCCACGAAGTCTTACCTCCGCTTCAACCTGCCCATGGCTAGATCACTCCGCTTCGGGTCTTGAGCGTGCTACTAAAGCGCCCTATTCGGACTCGCTTTCGCTACGGCTTCCCCACCCGGGTTAACCTCGCAACACACCGCAAACTCGCAGGCTCATTCTTCAAAAGGCACGCAGTCACGAGATGCAGCAAGCTGCATCCGACGCTCCCACGGCTTGTAGGCACACGGTTTCAGGTACTATTTCACTCCGCTCCCGCGGTACTTTTCACCATTCCCTCACGGTACTATCCGCTATCGGTCACCAGGGAATATTTAGGCTTAGCGGGTGGTCCCGCCAGATTCACACGGGATTTCTCGGGCCCCGTGCTACTTGGGTGTCTCTCAAACGAGCCGCTGACGTTTCGACTACGGGGGTCTTACCCTCTACGCCGGACCTTTCGCATGTCCTTCGCCTACATCAACGGTTTCTGACTCGTCCTGTCGCCGGCAGACGACAGAAGAGAGATCCCACAACCCCGTATGCGCAACCCCTGCCGGGTCTCACACGCATACGGTTTGGCCTCATCCGGTTTCGCTCGCCACTACTCCCGGAATCACGGTTGTTTTCTCTTCCTGAGGGTACTGAGATGTTTCACTTCCCCTCGTTCCCTCCACACTGCCTATGTGTTCAGCAGTGGGTGACAGCCCATGACGACTGCCGGGTTTCCCCATTCGGAAACCCCCGGATCAAAGCCTGGTTGACGACTCCCCGGGGACTATCGCGGCCTCCCACGTCCTTCATCGGTTCCTGGTGCCAAGGCATCCACCGTGCGCCCTTAAAAACTTGGCCACAGATGCTCGCGTTCACTGTGCAGTTCTCAAACAACGACCAGCCACCCGTCACACACCACTTCCATGGTGCTTCACCGGGGCCGGCAG
>NZ_JBVHSK010000035.1:0-5068 GCF_055566415.1 Streptomyces sp. NPDC027663
AGAAGCCGTGATCCACATTGCCATGACCGACCTCATGACCCGCCGCCTCACCGGCGAGAACACCATCTCCTGGCGCGACCCCACACCGCAGACGAACAGGCAGATTCCGGGATAAAACACCGGGATAAAACGACCTCTAAGGGCTGTCCCGTAACTGCCGTTACTGATGAGATGATCTAGCCGTGTCTGGTGTGATCACGGCGTCGGAGCCCTCCTGGTAGCCCCGTTCACCGGGCTGAGCTCGCGTCAGTTCGGCAAACTGGTCACCGCCCTGCGGCGGGAAGGGGCGGACCCGGTCCGCAAGGGCCGGCCCTGGAGCCTGCGGCTGGAAGGCCGGATCCTCCTGGTCACCGCGTACTGGCGGACCGACCTCACCCTGCGCCAACTGGCCCCGTTGTTAGGGGTGTCGAAGTCGGCCGCGGACCGCATCATCGATCACCTCGGACCGACGCTCGCTCTGCAGCAGCGCAAGCGGTTCCGCAAGGACACCGTGCTCATCGTGGACGGCACCCTGGTCCCCACCCGCGACCACCAGATGGCCGAGCAGTCGAAGAACTACCGGTACTCCACCAACCACCAGGTCGTCATCGACGCCGACACCCGGCTCGTCGTCGCCATCGGCCGGCTACTGCCCGGCAGCCGCAACGACTGCAAGGCGTGGGAGCTGTCCGGCGCCAAGGACGTCGTCGGCCGCACCACCGTCATCGCCGACGGCGGCTATCGCGGCACCGACCTGGTCATCCCACATCGCCGCGAGCGCGGCCAGTCCGAACTGCCGGCCTGGAAAGAGGAGCACAACTCCTCCGACCGCAAGATCCGCGCCCGCGTCGAGCACGTCTTCGCCCGCATGAAGAACTGGAAGATCCTGCGCGACTGCCGCCTGAAAGGCGATGGCGTCTACCACGCCATGCTCGGCATCGCCCGCCTGCACAACCTCACCCTCGCCGGGTGACGGGTAAACGAGCAGGCCAACCAGCATGGCGTAGATCATTTACGGTACAGCTGCCCGCTCTGGGTGATGGCCGGACCGCCGACAGACAGCCCACGCCGAGGCATCTACGGGACGGCCCTCAATTCTTCTGCAGTGTGCGGGTCACACCCGCGATGACGGCTGTCGTCAGCACCCATCCCAAGGCGATCAGCAGGTAAGCAAGCGACTGGAGACCGTTGTCCGTCCAGTACCAGGCGGTGCGCTGACCCAGACCACCGATGGGGATCAAGAGGTCAAACGTATAGACGAGGGGCTGGAACGGAGCGCCCTCACCCGGCTTCACAGGGACCGGGGAGTGGGTGCGGAAGGCGATCGTGCCCAACAGTGCCAGTACCAGAAGCCAGACGCCAGCCAGCCATGGACGGTACCCGTAGCCGACAGTCACGTCGAGCAGTTGCCCCCAGGCGCGCGCGACCGGGGGCAGTGTACGACGCCGGTGACGCTGCTTGGCCAGGAGCACCCGGCGGGCGTCGTCGTCGTGGCCGGCCTTGCGGTACCAGGTCGCCAACTGCTCGTACGGCTGAGGACTGTAGCCCGGGCTGCGCCGTATCCACTCCACACGACGGGCCACGGAGTCCCGCCGCCCCACCGCCTCACGTCGCTCACCCATGTCGTTCACCTTGATGGAGCCGTAGACGAAGCCGTCCAGCTCCACCGCCTCCGGCCAGCTGTGCTCGTTGTCATGGAGATAGGACACCTGCGCGCCCCGCAGGTCCACCGTGCCGGTCGGTATCCGGGCAAGGGTGAAGTCGAAGTCGACGGCCTGCATCAGCATGCCGACCAGGGCCTGGCCATCACTGTCGGGCGGCCCGTTCAAAAGGGCTCCCTCGAAGGTCAGGTTGTCCGACACTCTGGCACCGCGCAGTCGTACGGTTCCATCAGCAGTGAACCCCTGGGAGAAGTCGAGCGTCGACGCCACCACGTTGTCCAGGGACAAGGCCACCCCGGTCGGGCCGGGCCGTTGCAGATGCGCGCCCTCCATGAACAGTCCACCCTGCAGGTGAGCTCCCATCAGCCGTACTTCGCCCCGCGCCACGAATCCGTTTCTGCAGAAGACACCCCCTTCCGTGACCAGGCCGCCGGCGGACACGGCCCACCCCTGCGAGGCGTTGATCTCGGCCCCGCTGAGGATCACACCGCCGGTCACACGGGCGTGCATGAGCGACAAGGCGGCCTCGCGACGATGGGAGGCCGGGGCGGAATCCTCTTCCACGAGGGTGCGCCGCAGGTTGAGACGCCCTTCGATGCGGGTTGATCCGGCTTCGATGCCGGGCACTCGGCTGCCCACGATCGAGATCTCCCCGGTCGATGCGCCGTAGAGGTCCAGACCTTCCTCGAACCAGCAGTCCTCAAGCAAGAGCGGATGGTCGATCTGCGCCCCGGCCACGTTGAGGTGGCCTGAAACCCGCGCGCCGACGAGGCTCAGGCAGGCTACAGCGCATGGCTGAGCGGTGTGCGCGCCCAGGAGCAGGGCAGTGATCACGGCTGCCCGGATCGTGCGTTCAGGTCCCCACTGCCCACCTCCGCCAACGTGATCACCCTCGGGCGTCCCCGTGCGCAGGTCCACACGGCGTCCCTCGGGAAACGCCTCCCAAAGTTCACGCTCCGGCAGAGTCAGCTCGTCATATGAGAACACTCGTGCAGGATAGTGATCTCCCGCCTTCAGCTGCTTCGCGGAGTCGAATCCTCAACAGCGTCCAACAGCGCGAACAGCGGCCCGTTGTCGAGGCGGGCACGCGGATCCCATACCGTGACAAGGTCTGCCAGTGCGTCCGTGTAGTGCCTAATGGCCTTGGTGATGCCCTGCCTGGTGTAGGGGGCCGGCGCCGACCCGAGTACGGTCGCCCACGCATCCCACTGAGTCCCACCGAAACGGTGGTGGTTCGTTCCCGCGTCCCGGTCGCGGAGAAGCATGGCGGCGACAAGGACGTGCCTGGCGAGCTGCAGGGTCAGGTGCCCGCCGATCAGGATGTCATCGCGCGCCGCCTTGACGGCCGCCAGAACTGCGTCGAACCGGAAATCGTTGATCAGCTCCTTCATGGCGCTGTTCTCGCCCGCTGCAGCCGCCTCGGATGGGGGACCTGCACCCGGGCCTGCGGGAACCGCCGCGGTGATGTCGATCCGTCGCAGATCCACCAGCACCATCCGCAGCGTGTAGCGTCGCGAGTCGCCGCTGCGTTGCGATGCGAACAGCGGCACGACGAGGGAACCGATCCGCTCGGCGAAGGCTTCGGCCACCACCACCGGCTGCGGAGTATCGATCAGAACGTCGAGATCGGACCACTGGTCGATGCCAGCGCCGTCGCCCTTGCTGGAACCATGCGGATGTAGCCCATGAATACGAGCGTCCTCGGCGGCAAGGCCGCCCAGCTGTCGCGTGAGGTCTGATTGCCAGCCAACGGGAGGTAGCCCACCTCTCACACCGGTCGTCGTCACGACAGACATCATCGCACTCGCCTGACGTGAGACCGGCTCGTTCCAGATCGTCCCTTCCCGCGCCATCTGACCCTTACTGGGTGACGGTGAAGCACAGGCTATCCGGACCCCCTAAGGGCCGTCCCGTACTGCCCCGGCGTGGGTTGTCCATGGGCAGCCCGTCTCTCTCAAGCGGTGAGTTGAGAGACTCCTGTCATGGGATCTTGGGGAACCTTGGGGCCGGCGCTGTTGTCTCTGGCAGGTGTTGCGCTCGGCGCGGGCGGGTCGCTGTTTGGCCAGTACCTGGTGTCGCGAGCGAGCGCCCGGCAGCTTGAGATACAGGAGTCGGCCGCGCACCGTGCAGAGCTGAAGAACGTGATCCTGAAGTTCCTGAGCATTGCGGCGCAGGTGGAGAAGGCGGCGCTCACGCGCCCGCCCAGTGGCGGGACCGGAGCCGATCCCGTGCTCGACCAGCTCGTCGATGACCTGTGGCTTGCGCAGGCGGAGATCGATCTGGCTGCCAGAAGCGAACCCTTGCGGGGCGCTACGTATCGTTATGCGGCGCGCCTCGCTGAGGCGGCCCGAGGCGAGATAGCCGACGCGTCGGCACTGCGCGGGCCGCAGGCGCAGTTCATGGACGCCTCGTATGACGACCTGTGGCCCGGACAGCGACGGGCGGCCGGGGATTTCCCGGCACCTCCGTGAGGCGGGACGGCGGGTGAGACGATCTTGCCGTGGCTGGTGTGATCACGGCGTCGGAGCCCTCCTGGATAACCCCGTTCTCCGGGCTGAGCCCGTCCTGCTTCCGCAAGCTGATCACCGCGCTACGCCGCGAAGGCGCGGAGCCGGTACGCAAAGGCCGCCCCTGGAGCCTGCCACTGGAGGACCGCGTACTGCTGGTGACCGCGTACTGGCGCACGAACTTGACGCTGCGCCAGCTGGCCCCGCTGTTCGGCATCTCGAAATCCGCGGCCGACCGCATCATCGACCATCTCGGGCCGTCGCTCGCACTCCGGCCCCGCAAAGGGTTCCGCAAGGACACGGTGCTCATCGTGGACGGCACCCTCGTCCCTACCCGGGACCACGCGATCGCCGAACAGTCCAAGAACTATCGGTACTCCACCAACCACCAGGTCGTCATCGATGCCGACACCCGTCTGGTCGTCGTGGTCGGCCGACCGTTGCCGGGCAACCGGAACGACTGCAGAGCGTGGGAGGAATCCGGGGCCAAGGCCGCCGTCGGCAAGACCCTGACGATCGCCGATGGCGGCTATCCGGGCACCGGACTCGTGATGCCACACCGCCGCCGGGCCGGTGAGGAACTGCCCGACTGGAAGCAGGAACACAACCGCTCGCACAAGCAGACCCGTGCCCGCGTCGAGCACGCCTTCGCCCGCATGAAGACCTGGAAAATCCTCCGCGACTGCCGCCTCAAGGGCGACGGAGTCCACCACGCCATGCTCGGCATCGCCCGCCTGCACAACCTCACCCTCGCTGGCTAGACCGCCAAGTCACCAGCCAGACGGCCATGCTCGCCCATTCGGAGATCATTTACGGGACGGCCCTTAGACGTCATCTCATTTGGATTCTTCGGTAGCCTGCTGGCGTGGGGATTGTTGAGCGGCTGGTGCCGGATGAGTTGTGGGAGCTGTTCCAGCGGGT
>NZ_JBVHSK010000036.1:0-4853 GCF_055566415.1 Streptomyces sp. NPDC027663
GTTGATGGTTTCGGGCCTGAGGATGATCACGCTGCCTCCTGGGTGGGACGTTCGACGAGTATGCCGCGCTCGAAGCGGCCGCCGGCCCTGACCAGGGCAACGAGATGGGGCGCGTTCACCGCGCGCCACCGGTGCTGGGCGGACTCGACCAGCTTGAGCACCATCGCCAGGGCGGCGGCCCGGGAGCCGGCGCCCTTGCTGGCCGGCTAACTCGGCTATGTAGGCGTTGACTTCAGCTTCCAGCGCGGCGGCCAGCATCCTGCGCGCCCCCTCCCGGGCGATCTCGTCCAGCAGCGACGCCCCGCCAGTGGTGGTGCCTTCGGTGTTGACTACGGTGAGCACGGACGTACCTTCCCGACCGACGCGCCCACGCCGGCCTTGCTCACGACCTATCAATCGATCACCAGGGAAAGTACGTCCTCCCCAGCGATCCACAGGTTCCGAGCATTGCTCGACGGTCAGCTGGCATCCGGGCTGGATGCCCCGGCGGGTGAGGGCGTCGGCCCTCGCCTCCAGGACGGTGCGTTCGGTTGGCGGGCGCCAATGTGGTGCTGCGATCCGGTTCGGGTGCAGGACGTGCTGGTCAGTGACGCGCAGGTCGTCGGCGAGGTAGGCGACGTCGATGATGAAACGCCTGCCGAGGGTGTACATGTTGCGGGGTCGATGAGCAGCAGCGCGCCGTCGATACCGCCGCGGCCGAGGAGGCCACGGGTTCGGGCGGCGCGTGTGGCGGTGATCTCGATCGGGACCGTCGCGGTGGGGGGCATGTGCGTGGCCGTGGCCAGCCTGGAGCGGGGCCGCGGGGATCTGCCCCAGCCGGGCGAGCACCTTGCCGGCCGCCGGGCGGCCCTACGGGGCACGGAAGAGGCACTCGGTGATCAGCGCCGCCAGGAGCGGCGGAGCGGTGGTGAAGGGCGGCAGGGCTCCGTGCAGGTGGGCGGGCAGAGAGGACCGGCAGTACGGGGACCTGGGTAGGAAGGGGGCGGGGGAACCGCTGGTCGAGCGCTTGAAGGACTTCGTGCGTCGCAGCCCAGCTCGTTCAGGCGGCAACCGGCATGTCATTGCGGGAAGCGGGGGTTTACCTCGGGATCCCTTCGGCGTGGATGGATGACTGGTGCAGATTCCGCCCCCTGGAGGAGCGGATCCACGGGCGGCGAGCCGATCTGGCCGTACTCTTCCAGCGCCTCACCGCGCACATCGCGCGCCAACTGCCGACCGACTACCGGGCCCGACGCCGGCACTTCGCGCACTGGACACTCCCGACGTCAGACATGGAGGAGATCACTGGGGCGTACCGCGGGCGCCAGCGCCGCATCGCCGCCGGCTCGCTCAAGAGCCAGCGTCTTCACGCCTGCTGCTCCGCCGTGGCGTGGTCTCTTCTCACCGGCAGCGAGTGGCGGCTGGCACCCAGCATGCAGCCGCCCATGACGCCTCCAAGCGGCCCCACCCTCACCGACATCTCGCTGACCTCCCAACCCCGCACCCCGCCGGCCGGCCAGCACTTCTACCAACACCTGCGCACGCAGCTCGCCAGCTACACCGCTGAGGTTCGAAGCAGCATGCGCAGTGTCGGTGGACCGTGAGCCGCACTGGCCCGGGCAGGACGGCGGCACCCGGTGCGGTCTGCCTGGTGTCGGCGTGTGTCTCGGCCACGAGTTGAGGTTCAGCCGGCTGGATGGAGGTATGGGCGGCGTTCGCAGACTGTCATTGCGCACCCGCACCGCCAGGCAGCTATGGTCCCCAGGTGACACGGTCAGGCAGAGGGGCGCCGCCTGGTGCCGCCGCCGCTGCCGTTCAGCGGGATCAAGGTCTCCAGATGAGCGCCCTTGACCCAGGAGCCCAGCAGATCGCGGTGCAGGGCAACGATGTCCTGGCGCAGCGCCAAGCCGAGTGCGGCCTTCGTGAACGTGCGGCAGGTGGTGACGAACAAAGCGACGTCGGCGCCGTGTTCGAGGCGGGCGGTGCCGACGAACTTCTGCATGTCCTGCGAGGAGACGCTGCGGTGTGGCGCGTACTTTTTGCACTGGACGACCAGTTTGCGGCCGTCGGCCAGGTAGCCGACGACATCCGCGCCCAGGTCGCCGCTCTTGCCGCTGACGACGACCTTCGTGCAGCCGTCCCGCCGGCACAGGTCGGCGACGTACGTCTCGAATTCCTGCCAGGACAACGCGTCGACCTCGGCCATCGACAATTCCCGCGCCTGGGCCTCCTCCTGCGCCCGCCACGCGCGGTCCTGGCCGACCGCGCGACGGTGCGCCCGCAGCAGCGCCCATCCGGCCCCGCCCACCACGGCCGCGGCGAGCACGGTCACCAGGACGGGCCACACCACCGACCAGTGCCGGGCCACCCACACCGCGGCGGCCAGCGCCACCACCGCACCCCAGCCCTGCAGCTGCCTGCGCGTCCGCTTCTTCAAGCGCCAGCGCCGTCGACGTGCCGCCATCACTCCGCCTCTCCCCGGGCCAGTGCCCCGCAGCGGGCGTCGGCGGGCGCCGTCCGGCCCGTGCGTGGGCAGGGGTTCATCGGCTGGCCTGGGTGACGCCGCTCGCGAGCTGTCCCAAGATGTTCAAGATTCCCTGGCCCGCCGGGGTGGGTGCGATAAGGACGCCCAGCGCCAGGACGATGACGACGGTCAGCTTCTCGTCGAAGCGGCTGCGGGATTCCGTACGCCGCCGCAGCCGGAAGAACACGATGACTGCGAGCAGCAGCGTAACGTTGATGGTCAGCAACCGTCCCGACCTCCCCCAATACGACCGGTCATCACCAGGCGGGGGCGGCAGCACGCCACCCCAGCCTTCTTATGTAGCGGGGGCACAGTGATGTTGGGACCTGGTTGCCGGAGACTGGCACAAAGCCATCGGACCTGGCCGAATACCGCACGGTGGATCACCGTGGACGGGCACGGCGATGCATGCGACACGGCGGCAGACCGCTCACGGCTCCGCGCACTAACTTGAGTCGCACCTTGCCCAACTTGAATGAGGAGGGTTAGGCCACGAGGTACTGCCTCCCCGACGCCGTCGTTACGCCTTGTGTATCGGGCCTGATGTGGTGTCCCAGCCTGGGGAGCGCGGGACGGTGAAAGGATGACGAGGGTGACGGCAACAACCACTGACATCGAGACGGCGGCGGGCGTGCTGCGCGCCGGGGGCCTGGTGGCCCTCCCGACCGACCAGTTCGGCGTAGGTCCGGTGTGGGAGCGGGCCGGGGTGGGGGTCGTCGTGCTCCGCGCCGTAGGCCCGGCCGTTCAGCAGCTGCTCGTCGCCGTTCATCTGATCAGCGTTGCAGCCGCCACCGACAACGCGGGCTTGCCCAGGGCCGGCTTGGGCTTGCCCGCGTCGTCGGTGGCCGCGGCTTGCCCGGGTCAGGTGCGGAAGCGGGAGAGCCAGCCGCTGGCCTTCTGCGCGGCGGCCTGTTCCTCTGCCTCCTGGCGCAGGCGCTCCTGCTCCTGGCGCTCGCGTTCGTCGGCTTCGGCCTGCTGCTCGGCTGCGACGGCCCGGTCCTGGCAGTCCTCGCACAGGTGCGGGTACGACTGGCGCTTGCTCCAGTCCCGGGTGTAGCCGATCGCCTCCCACCTGGCATCGGTGAACTTCTGCCCGCAGTCTGCGCAAACCGGCCGCCGCGCCTCCCGCTGAGCGGCTTCCCGCTCTGCACGGCGCCGTTCCTCTTCCCTGGCGGCCTGGCGGCGGCGAGCGAGGTAAGCGTCCCGGCGGGCGTTGCCGATCGCGTCCAGCAGCGGCTGGCGATGGTCGCGGCCGAAGCGCCAGAAGGCGGGCCCGGCCGGGCCGTGTTCGCGCAGTTCCTCCAGCGTGGTCGCCACGATCGGGATGCAGCGGTCGTAGGAGTGGTAGCCGCCCTCGGGATGCCACCGCCCCTGCCAGTGGTGGCGGGTGAGGTCGGCGACCCTGGCCAACTGGCTTTTGGCGGAGCGCTTGCCGACCTGGTGGAAGACGAGCAGGACCGGCGGGTGCACCCGCTCGTACTCATCACAGGCGGGTGCGGACCAGCGGGTGCGCCACAGCGGCTTCTCGATGCCGTCGGTGTCCTTCTCCTGCCGCTGGAAGAACCGGGCGTACTTGTCGAACTTCCTCGCGATGAGGACGGCTTCCTCGGTGCAGTTGTCGACCTCGATGAACAGCAGCGGCACCCCGGCCTCCGGGGCGGTCAGGACGACGTCAGCGCGGGCGCTGCCGATCGCGGGGTTCTTCCAGGTGCCCTTCACCGGGAGCGCGACCTCGGTGGCGTAGGAGGCGAGGGTGCCGATGCCGTCGTGCGCGGCGACGGCGGCCCGCGCGGTCGCGATCGCTTCGGCCGGCTCCCGCATGACCTTGTTCAGGTTCGGCTTCGGGCGGATCAGCGCGATGACCGTCTCGTTCGCCGTCATCGGGTGCGAGGCGCCGGAGCGGCCCGCGCTCTTGGGCATGCCGCCCATCTCCTCTGTCTCGCGGTCCAGGTCGATCGCGGCGGCGGCCAGACCGTCCTTCGTGAGCAGCCGGGTCTCCTCACTGCCTCGCGTGCGGCCGCCGTCGACGGCCAGGCCGTGGCGCCGAAGGTCGTTCACCGCGGCGCGGTAGGAGGCGGTCCGGGCTTCCTTCTGCTTGGCCGCCGTCGGCTTGGTCGTGTGCCGGTAGGTCAGGTGAGGCGAGGACAGCCGCTGGATTTGGTCGGCGGTGGCGACCTTGAGCACTCCGAGGACTCGCAGCACATCCGCGCGCAGGTCGTTGCTCGATCCCGCCTCGTTCTCCTTGCGCTTGCCCGCCATCAGGCTCGCCCTCCCGTCGTCCGCGACCGGCCAGCGGCCGGGCGCCGGCCCCCGGCCGTGGAGGGGACCGGACCCCCGAACCCGATGATCT
>NZ_JBVHSK010000037.1:0-4842 GCF_055566415.1 Streptomyces sp. NPDC027663
CGCGGACGCCCGCCACCACGCGAGCAGCTGCTTCAACGGGCGCGGAGTCTTCTTCTCAGGGCGGGTGTCCTGCGCCGCCTGCCACCCGAGGCCGTTGCGGGCGCGCTCGCCGGGCAACCGCCCGTGCTCCTGCGCGAACTTGTAGGTGAGGCCCTCCAGGACGTCCTCGATCCGCTGACGGCGGGTGGAGGACCAGTCGATGAGCTCGGAGTCGACACCGGCTACCTCCATCACCGGGCGCAGGCCCGGCGTCACCTCACGGGGCACCGTCGCCAGCCCCAGCTCCTCACACACCTCGGTCGTCATCGCGAGGGTGTAGAGCGTCCCGGCCGCCACCACATTCCGGTAGAGGAGGAAGGTGTCCAGGGCGCCCCACACCGGCTCGCCGTCGTCGTCCAGGCGCTGCACGCGGTTGAGGACCAGGCAGTGGTCGTGCAGGAGCGGGAATCCGTCCCGGTTGTCGAAGTGCCGGAAGGCGGCAACCACGAGGGCCGGGGTCTTCGCGCGGCCGCGGCCCGAGGACCACCGGGTCTCCGCGACCTCATCCTCCAGCCAGCGCAGCGCCTTGGCGATGGCCCGCTCGTGCGCCCGCTCGATGATCCGCCGCGTCCTGGCGTCTCCCAGTGCCCACAGCACGATCAGGGACGCCTGCGGACGGAAGGTGAAGTCGAGGGCGAGCAGGGGGTCTGCTTGCGCGCCTCGATCTCTTCGATCGGCTGCCCGAGCACGGTGGCCAGTCGTGCCGTTGCCGGGTCGGCGCCGTCGTCCAGGAGGCCGCGTTCGATGCGGTCGGCGTCCGGGTGCCGGCCCTGTCCGAAGACGAGCTCCATCTGCCGCTCGGACACCTCCGCGCCCTCGATGAGCCCGAGCGCGTCCAGGCCGCGCCCCAACCACCTCCCCGGCGGGAGGCCGGCCATCTTCTGGGCGTCCTTCAACGACTGGCCGACCGGACGGCGGACGTCTCCGAACGCGACTCCGCGCACGTAGTACCGCCACGCGTTACGCCTCTGAACCTTCGCGACACTCAGCATCCCCACAGGGGACACCCGCTCTGAACTGCGAAAAAGCGCGATCCCGGTCAGCGGGAAACTTCACTGGAACTTCACGGTCGAACCCGCACGGCGGGCACTTTCGGCGCCGTCGCGCCCGCCCGGCGGACACCACCAGGGCCATGTAAATGCTGCGCAGCGCCCGATCCACGCTCGCTTGACAGAGTGCTAGGCCCGGGCTGGCCAGGTCGTCAAGGGGGTGCTGGTCTCTTCATCAGTGAGGGTGGTGCGGACGGCTGGTCGTCCTTGCTCGCCCACGAGCTGGGTGAACTTGCTGCGCGCGACCGGTTGACTATTCCACCAGCCGTGCATGACGGGTCGCCCGCTTGCCGTCATGACGAGGTGATAGCGGCCAGGCCGCGACTCCACGTCCAGAGCACCCGCCAGTGCGGGACCGTCCATGGACTCTCCTTGCTGTCCTGTGACACGAAATCTTGAGTCCGTGCCATCGAAGTTTGAGTGTTATGGATCACTAGGTGGATCTTGTCTAGCTGGCCCGTTTATTCGCCGGCAGACTCGACGCGCCGAAGGCACGGCTGGCACTTCTGCTTGAATCAAGAACCGCGGATGTGCCATCTACCAGATGCTGGGTGCCACACCAGGTGAACCTGTCCCTGGTCTGGCCTACGCGATGTCAGCTCCCCCAAGTCGAGCGATGAAAGAGCCCGCAGCGCCTCGTCCGACGCATTCGACCAGAGGAAGAGTGTGATGCCTGCATCCGGATCTTGGAGGATGGCAAGGCCTGGTTCGGTACCTGCCGCAGGCGTAGCGGGCTGTGGCGACGATGACTCGTTCTGGTCCTTGCTCTTGCCGTCCCTGCGCAACAGCCGGCGGACGAGCTGCCGGGCCTGGTTGTAAGCGTCCTCGGCGACCCTGGCTGTCAGGGCTTGAAGGAATGGCACGACCGCGGTAGTTACCACCGCTGTCATCGCAACTTCTACGAGCCCCGGCGGTGGCACCGCACACGGGCGCCGCTCCCTCCGGAGCTCAATCTCGCGGGCCCGCAGCGTGTTGATCTGCGCACGCCACGCGGCGGCTTCCTCAGTCCGGTTCAGCCTCTCGAGGAGCTCGGCCAGATGTATGGCGGCAGTCGACGAACCTGCTTCCGCCTCCGGCCTCAGGTATTGCTCGGCTTCGGCCGACCGGTCCTGATCCATCAGGAAGATGGCGAGGTTACGCCGCGCGGATGTGAGGCCATTGTCGATGGATGCGCGGAACCAGTCTTCCGCTTCGGTTGCCTGCCCTGTCACATTCAGTAGTTCGGCGAGCCGCAGCATCGAGTGCGGAGCGCCGCCTTCGGCGGCTTTCCGAAGCCAGAACTCACGCTGGTCCGAGCTTGGGTTGATTTCCGCCAAGGCGTTCATCGCCGCAACGCAGCCTGCCCCCGCAGCGCGCCACAACCAGTAGATGTAGGAGGCGCTCTCGGCGCGAGCGCGCACGTAGTCTTCTTCCGACCGGGCGTTATACAACCAGGACAGCTCGTACATCGCCTCCGGATCGCCAGCCTGCGCCGCGGCATATAGCCATCGCTCAGCCAGGTCGCTCGCGTCCTGGGAATCGACGTACCGGTAGTGCATGCCGAGCATCCTTATTGCACCCGGATCGCCAGCTTGCGCAGCCAACTCAATGTTCGGATCCAGCCTGCCGGGCACCCTTGATGCTGCCACCTGTCCCTCCTTGGACCGCAGCCCGGCTGGTCCTCCGTCGGAGGGCTCGGCGCGGGTGCTCGCGCACAAGGCGCTCACTGGCCTGTTTGTGGATCAGTTCAGTCTGCTCGCGAAGGGGATAGTCGTGCCGCTCAAACTGTGATGGCACGAAAGTACTGATCGCCAACCTTCGATGGCAACGATCAACATGCCGTGTCACAGCACACTTGCCCCCTCGTTTGTGCTGGTCGCCCACCATCCTAGAATCGAACATGTGACCGATCCAGCTCCGACGCGCCTCACGCTGCTCCGCTTTCTGGAGCGCGTGCAGGTCCGACCTGGAACGCACCCGCCGGTGGATCGCCGAGGAAGAACGCCGTGAGGCAGAACGGCAGCACGGACTCGCTTCCCGGCCCCCTGATCCGGACTGGCTGATCCAGTACGGCCTCAACCGAAAGAACGTCGACTGGGTGCACACCGGCGACTGCTGGGCGGCCGAGAAGAGCGGCCGGTGCCGCCCGGTCACAAGGGCCCAGGCGCTGGAGGCGCTGCTCAGCAGGTCCCCGCATGCGCGCACTGCCGGCCCGACACCGCGCTCGGCCTCCTCGACTGATCACCTCAGGATGAGGGCATCGCGCCTTGGCCGAAGGCGGCCACGTCAACTGGCGCCATGTCCGGGCGCAGCCGTACGAGCCGGACCGGGTGCCGCCACGCCCCCCGCTCCTGCGCCGTGTCTACGGCGATCTCAGCGACCAGGCCCGGCTCAACCAGGAGCACATCCAGCTGCGTTCTCGATCCCCACGACGTCGTGAAGCGGACACCCTGCCAGGGATGCTCTGCTCCCGCTGGCCGCAGGCGCTCGGCAAGTTCGCGCGCGGCGTCCGGGCGCAGCGGTGTGCTCCGGCCGACCGGTCGCAGTGCGCCCGCTTCGTCGTAGCGGCCCAGCACGAGCGTCTGCGGCCGTCCCAGCGTTCCCGTGATGGCGCCGATCACTGCCTCCGTGGTGTCCCGGCGGCGCACCTTGTAGAGGGCGCGGGCACCGCGCAGATAGCGCTGCTCGGTCCCCCGGATGATGAGTCCCTCCACGCCGGGGACCTGTGTCCAGGACGTGAGCCACTCCTGAGCCGTCGCCGGGTCGTCCGTCTCCGGGCACAGCGTCCAGGGGGCGCGTAGATCGTGGTCTGTGAAGAGCTGTTCCAGGCGGGCGCGACGCTCGGCATACAGGGCGTGGAGGAGCTCGCGGCCGTCAACTTGGAGGACGTCGAACACGATCAGGTGGGCGGGCAGTTCCTCCGCAAGGCGGGGCGCGCTGCGGTGGCCGGCGGCCGTGCGCCGCTGCAACGCCTCGAACGACATCCGGTCCCCCGACCACACGACCAGCTCGCCGTCGAGGATCAGGCCGTCGGGCAGGTCCGTGGCCGCGCTCACGAGGTCCGGGAAGCGGCTCTGTAGGAGGCTGCCGCGGCGGGACTGCACCAGGAGCGGGCCGGGTGCCGGCCACGGGGTGAAGACGATCGCCCGGTAGCCGTCGAACTTGGGCTGGAATCGCAGCTCACCGGGCAGCGCGCCCGGCGCGGGCACCGTGTCGCGGGCCTGCGCCAGCATCGGTTCCACGGGCGGCCGAAGCACCATACGTCCGGTCTACGGGCTCCCCGGTGCCCGCGCGACCTGGCACGGCCAGCGGTGTGGCGGGCGTCATCATGTGATCAGCGCGCACGACCTTGCTCGGTCACATCTCGTTGGGCGGGACATCGACGAGCTGGCTTTTCGGGGTTCCCGTAACGCTGCGCGACGTTGACTCGTTGAGATGGCTGGCGCCGGATGAAGCTGCCGCGACGGTGCCTGGCCGAGAGATCCGGCCCATGACCGGGAGACGAGTAGGCCCTAGACGCACCGCGTCATCGCAGCAGTGGCTAGCCACAGTCCGCGTGGAGTCATGGGCTCACGCACGAGGACAAGTCATGGCATTCCACGCACGTAAGAACGCCGCTCGTCGGCAGCAGGATCTAAGAGGTCGTTTTATCCCGGTGTTTTATCCCGGAATCTGCCTGCTCGTCTGCGGTGTGGGGTCGCGCCAGGAGATGGTGTTCTCGCCGGTGAGGCGGCGGGTCATGAGGTCGGTCATGGCAATGTGGATCACGGCTTCT
>NZ_JBVHSK010000038.1:0-4489 GCF_055566415.1 Streptomyces sp. NPDC027663
ACCAGTGCCGCGGCAGCGCAGCTGAACCAGTTCGTCACCATGACGACCGCGCCGGGCGGGATCGCCGACACCGGCGCCCACCTGTACCACCTGACTACCGCCACCCTCGACCGCCGCGAGGACGGCTGCGAGACGGGCTGTCCCTACGACGGCATGCTGCGGGCACTCGGCGACGATGCTCCCGTCACCGTCACCGGACGGCACCCGGCCGCCGAACAGGCCCGCGCTGCACGTGCCCGTGCGGCACGCCGCTGGCCGCTCCGCGCCCGGCGCGCCGTCGACGACATCCTGCACCGACTCCGATGAGGCACCCGGCCAGAGGCATCGGGAGGACCACGCCTATGCGCTTGGCCTGAGGAACGTCTGGCCAGCGCGCGCCAGAATGACTCGCGTGTCACACGGGGTGGTGTACGGCCCGGGGCCGCCGGCCTCTCCGCCCCCGCGGAGCAACTACAGGGTGCTTTGGGGTTGTTTTCATGTCAGGGCTGGTCTGCCGCCGGTAGCTTGTAGCTGTAGCGCAGGGCCGCGCGGGGGAGAGGCGAGTATGGATCCGGCAACCTTGAGCACGGTCGCGGTGGCGCTGATCGCGACTAAGTTCGGTGAGGGCGCTGCGTCGGAAGCTGGGAAGAACGCCTGGCTGAAGGTCCAGAGCGTCACCCACGCCATCCGCGAACGGCTCGGCAGGTCCGATGCCCAGCGCGCCGCCCTCTCTGAGCTGGAGGCGAGTCCCGCGGACGAGAACAGGCGGTCCGCCGTCGCTGCCCACGTGCGGCACGAGCTGGAAAACGACCCTGACTTCGCCGCGACCATCGATTCCCTGGTGACCGCCGCCCAAAGCGACCCCGCCACACAGACCCTGATCGCCCACGCAAGTGACAACGCCAAGCAGGTCAACATCAGCGGACACAACAGTGGGCCAATTTCCTTTGCCTAAACACGGCTCCTACCCTCCCGGAACGCTCGCGCTGGCTGCCGACAACGCCCGGCAGGTCAACGTCCTCGGCGACAACTATGCTCCGGTGATCTTCGGCTCCGCTGCCGCACCGACCCGCTCCCTGCACCAGCTCCCGCCGAAGACGAAGGACTTCAGCGGCCGCAGCGAGGACATCCGCGCGGTCGAGGACAAGGCTGGCGACGACGGCACTGGCCCCCACATCGTCAACATCTACGGCACCCCAGGAGTCGGCAAGTCCGCCTTGGCTGTGTACGTTGCCCACCGGCTGGCCAACCGGTTCGACGAAATCCAGCTCTATGCAGATTTGGGAGAGCAGAACGGCGAGGTGCCCACCGCAGCACAGATCCTGCAGCGGTTCGTCGCCGACTTGGACCCCGCCACCATCAGTGTCCCGGTGGGCGCCGCGGGTCTCCTTCAGCGCTACCGCTCCCTGCTGGCCCAACGCCGTTGCCTCATCCTGCTCGACAACGCCCAATCGGCAGACCAAGTCGAGGAACTGGTTCCCGCCAGCACAACGTCCGTCGTCCTCGTTACCTCCCGCGTCCCTCTCTCCGCGATCCATGGTGTTTCCCTCCACCACCTGGACCTCATGGGCGAGGACGAATCGCTGGTCCTGCTCACCGACCTCTCCCAACGCCACTGGCGCAGCGCAGAGGACGAAAAGACCGCGCGAACCCTCGTTCGCCAGTGCGGCCGCCTCCCCCTCGCTCTGCGCATCGCGGGCGCCATCCTGAAGAAGAAGGGTCACTGGACCCTCACCAAACTCGTGAACCTGTTCACCGACGAACGCACCAGGCTGGCCAACCTGGTCGCCGGCTCCCTCGACGTCCGCAGCAGCTTCGAGATTAGCTACCACGACCTGAACACCACCGAGGCCCACGCCTTCCGTGTCCTCTCCCTCCTCCCCCTCAGCCGCTTTCAGGCCCACCACGCCGGCGTATTCCTCCAAGTGCCCGAGGCACAGGCAGAACAACTACTGGAGGGACTGGTCGACGCCCAACTCATCGAGACGGACGATGGGAGTCACTTCCGCTACCACGACCTGCTGAGGCTATACGCCCGGCAGCGCTGCGCATCAGCGGGCGACGACCCGGATGGCATCCGCATGACTCGCTTCATGGAGATCTACACCAGCAACTTCCTGAAGAGCTACCAAGCCCGCCTGCTCAACAGCCAGTGGTCCACCGCCGGCCCCGCGTCCCCGCCACACCTTCCCCGCCGCCAACGGCGGCGGGGTATCTCCCGACCCGACGGGCTCTACATTCCCCAACGTCTCACGCAAGCAGAACCCAACCTGTTCGGGGCCCTACACGTCCCCTGGCAGGAAGTCCTCGCCGAGCACAACAAAGTTCTGATCCTGGGTGGCGCCGGAGCCGGGAAAACCATCCTGGCGGACCGGATCTGCTACGAGGTCGCCGCAGGGCTAGCCGCCGACCGACTGGATGTCGCCTTCACCGCCTCCCTGCGGCAGCGCAACCGCCGCGCACAGCGTCTCGAACGTCTGGTCACCGACTCGATCCGGCTGCGCCATGACCTCGAAATGCCGTACGAGACACTCGAAATCCTCCTCAACGAACGCCGCACTCTGATCATCTTCGACGGCCTCGATGAACTGCCCATCTCCGAGCGCGACCGCACGCAAGCCGACATAGCCAAATTCTGCAAGGCATACCCACGGGCCCAAATCCTTGTCCTCAGCCGCCCGGGCTCCTCCACATCTGGTCTAATCTCGAGCGGTTTCGTCGCACATGTGATCGACGGGTTCTCGGCGAGCGACATCCGCGCGTACTTCGCCCGCTGGGCAGAAGCGACCCACATGAATCCATCCGACGCCGAAAAGCTGCTGGCCGAAGTCACGCTGCGAAGAGAGACGGCCAGTTGGCTCTCCAACCCGCTCCTCGCGGCCCAGGTGGCCCTCGTCTCCACCCGCACCGGCCACTTCCCGAGCCGCGTGATCGACCTCTATGACGCCACGTACAACCTCCTTTTCAACGGCCGCGAGGTGTACCGAGGCATCTCTCGATCAACCTTCCTGAGGCCCGAAGAGCTCGGCAAACTCGTGTGCTACCTCGCGTACAAGTTCGTCACCCAGTTGGGCGGCGTACTTGAAATGTCCAGCAATGACTTCTGGGAGGTTCTGCAGGAGGCTCCGAGCTTGAACCACCCGCGGTGGCGTAGCCGGGCCTACGAACTGGAGTCTCTCCTCTCCGCATCGGACCTCCCTGTCCGTCCCACGCCATCCACGCACCCCCAGAGGAATCCGCGGTGGACCCTGGTGCGGGACCCCTTCGGCCAGTACCTTGCCGCCCGCTACATAGTGGAACAAGACGACGAAACAGTGGGCGAACGCGTCATGACGGCAATCCGGGCCTCGGGATTCATAGAAGGCGCCCGCTACGTCAGGTACCTGCTGGAAGACCGGCACTCGTACGCCGCGATTGAGCTCACTACAGCCTTGCGGGCGGAACTCGACCGGGAGAGCGACCCTGAGACCCACCGGTCGCTCCAGCACATCGTCAGCTCCTTTTAGAGTTCTACACCCGGCAGCGGTGGCGTTATCTGGGTATCTCAAGACCAACAGCTCTGGCAGTGTCCGGGTCCATAGTCTATCTGCGTTTCAAAATGATGCACGCTCGCCAGCGATTTCAGGCTGGCACCTCGGGTACTCCGCGTGCATCACCATCCACCCGGCAGGGGAGAGTCATGACAAACAAGACCGGAATCGAGGAAGGCAACCGGTTCTGCAAGGCCTGCGGCACGCCCGCCGAGAACGGGAAACTATGCAGTCACTGCGGTGTAGCCCTGGACCTCCCGGATAGTGCAAGCCTGATCGAGGATCAGGGTGCCGCGGTACGCCGTGACTTTGAGGACCGCACCCGGCAGCAAGAGCAAGGCTGAGCGGATCAGCAGTGACCCGGCCTACTGAACCCCCTGCCCTGGGGTACACGGGCCGGCATGGCATCCACGACTGATCGCATCAAGTCCGTGCGGGCCGTGCGCCAGCTGCGCCGGGTCCGTACCTTCTACATGGTGGCCGCCCTGATGTGGGCGGCATCGACTGCCTGGACCGGCTGGCAGAGTCCCGGGAGCCGGCCGATGTGGGTATCCGCTCTCCTCCTGGCCGTTTTCACCGGTCTGCTCCTCACAGCCTCCCTCTGGCTCCAGCGTCTCCAGGCCGCAAGCCCGGCCGAGCCGGTGCACCACGCTGCATCCCGGCGGGCGGCCCGGCCATGGCATGCGCATGCCTGACCCGCACCAAGCCACCCTGCCCCTGTAGGTGCCCGGGCCGAAGGCCCGTTTCCGGCTCCGCGCAGCGGGGCCGGCTTGTAGGTGGCGCGTAGCGCCACCGGGTGGCTGGAGCGCAGCGCAGGCCACCTCGCTCCGGGAGCGCAGCGGACGGAGCGTCACCCGGGTTGCGCAGCAACCCGGGTGAGCTGATCGCGCAGCGATCAGCAGGCGTTCCCGCTCCGCGGGAACGCAACACCCGGGCGCAGCCCGGGTGTTCGCTTGCATCGCGCGCAGCGCGATGGGACC
>NZ_JBVHSK010000039.1:0-3955 GCF_055566415.1 Streptomyces sp. NPDC027663
TACCCCGACGAACTGCCCCCGCCCCGCCAGCGCGGCGACGTGAACCTGGTGGGCCTGCTCAGCATCGCCGACGATCTGGCCCGCAGCCTGGCCGCGCTGAAGATCCGGGTGCAGCCCCACGACCCGAAGACCTTGCTCGTCAGCCCCGAAAAGGCCCGCGAGAACACGGAGAAGGAAGTCGACCGGCTCCTGGGCACCGCCGTCTACTTCCAGCGGCACGCCCACGCCGCACTGCTCGGGCGGTGCGTGCTCGGTGCAGGCCTATTTGGTGTGCGCCGGTCCATCATCTGGCTCCGAGGGAGAGCCATGAGCAAGAAGTCCCTTTCGGCCAGTGCGGCGACGGGATCGACGCGGGTGGCTGCCTGGCCGGCTGCCTCGTCACCGTATGTCTGATCGCGCTCGTCTTCTAGGCGTTGTCGAAGGGCTGGACCGCCCTGCTGAGCTGGTTTGAGGGCGTCGCACCAGCCGCCACATGCTTGTCAGATCACTCTCTGCCTTTCGGACAAGTTCCGAGAGGGCAATGGCAAGTCACGTATCCAGTCTCCTAAGTTGATCAGCCCTGCCGCCGCAACCGCCCCAACACCGGGAGCCCGTGAAGTGCGGCAGAGACAAGGGCTTACATCACGTGATGTCCAGCGCGTTAACCAAGTCGGCGGCGGGCGTCACCGCCGCCTTCGCTCTCCTGGCCAGCGCAGGAGTTGCCAGCGCCTCGCCGACCCCGTCCAGCAGCAGCGAACGAGTGGAAGTGTCCCTCGCTTCTGTGGAAGAGGCTCCGGACCTGACCAGTGCTTCCTCCCCGTGTAAGCCGGGGAAGCTCATCACCATGAGCCGGACCAGCACCTGTCAGTGGGTCAAGGCCACGGCGGTCGTCTACAAGAATCGCGCCGTCGTCGGACGCGCTACCTTCGGCGTGATCCACAAGATGACCCTCAACGCCGGCAAGCGGGACTGGAACGAGAGCATCCAGGTCACCAAGGCGAACATCACCGGGGATGCCCACGGCATCAAGATGTCCCTGGCGGCTAAGAGGTCCTAACAAAGGCGTCGGACGTGTCTGTAGGTGATGAGACAGGTGGCGAGGCCGAGGAGGGCTTCATGGATGTCGTCGCGTCGCTCCCAGCGGATGCGCAGGCGGCGGAAGCCATGCAGCCAGGCGATTGTTCTCTCGACGACGTACCGGAAGATGCCCAGGCCGGAGCCGTGTGGTTGGCCGCGTTCGGCGATGACCGGGCGGATGCCGCGCTGCCATAGCAGGCGCCGGTACTTGTCGTGGTCGTAGCCGCGGTCGGCGAACAGCATGTCGGGCCGTCGCCGCGGGCGGCCGACGACTCCGGCGACGGCGGGGATCTTGTCGAGCAGGGGCAGGAGTTGGGTGACGTCGTTGCGGTTGCCGCCGGTCAGGGACACCGCGAGTGGAATGCCCTGGGCGTCGGTGAGGACGTGGTGCTTGCTGCCCGGTCGTGCACGGTCGACCGGGCTGGGACCGCTTTTGGGCCACGTCGGGCCGCCCGGACGTGGGAGGAGTCGATCACCGCCCGCGACCAGTCCAGCTTCTTCGCCGCCCGCAGCTTCTTCAACAGCAGCACATGCAACTGGTTCCACACGCCGGCTTCGTTCCAGGCGGCCAGGCGCCGCCAGCAGGTCATGCCCGAGCCGAAGCCCAGCTCCTGTGGCAGGTATTCCCACTGGATGCCGGTGTGCAGCACGAACAGGATCCCGCACAACGCCTGCCGGTCTGGCACCCGGGGCCGCCCCTCGACCAGTTTCGGGCCCGGCTTGGGCAGCAACGGCTCGATAAGCGACCAGAGTTCATCCGACACGATCCACGGCCGCGACTGACGTGTTCCCACGGCCAGACCAACGACCACCCAAGCGGAAAGTCACATGATCAACAGCTTCTGTTAGGACCTCTAAGCCCGACGGCATCAGCCCCAGCAACACCAGCACGACCAAGGTCACCAAGAACAAGTTCCCTCAGGGGCACACCATCGGGGGGAGCTCCTTCAAGGGCAGCATCAGCTACCACGACTCCGTGGGGAAGAAGAAGTTCGAGCGAAGCCTGGTCACCTACACCTACGTCTTCACCAAGACCGGCCGCGACGTCGACGACGCGCAGATCAACTCCGCCCACTACCGGTGTGACGACATGTTCTGGGAAGGGCCCGGACAGCGTCGCCACACCAAGGCGCCCGGCTGTTCTTTCTACGGCTTCGCCCCCAAGGTCAGCTTCAAGGGCCTGACCAACATCGCCAATGGCATCAAGGCCCTGCGGCACCGGGGTGGCCACTACGGCGACCCGGGCGCCGGCAGCAGGAGCCGCACTTTGCACATGACCTGGGACCAGAGGCGGATCAAGGAAAACCGCAACGAGGTCTGCCCCTCCAGCAGGCACGCGCCGGCCGACATGAAGCGCAAGGGACGCACCTCTTGCGACGAGTACCCCATGGCCGCCACCTATGAAGGCGGCACGTTCCTTCCTGCCAGCCAGCGGGAGACCACCTGGGCGACCCCCACCGAGCAGAACAAGCAGGGAAGCCGCATGTCGGCCTTCCGCAAGACCTATCGTGTACTGGACCGTGATGCCTTCTACGTGACGGTCTGACCCAGCCGTGGGGCGTCCACTCAGGGCGCCCCGCGTGCTTTCCCTGGAGGCCTTCCCATGCCGCACCCACTTCCCCAAGGGCCCGACGTGGCCACCCCTGTCATCCGCACCGACTTCACCGACACCGTGGGCTGGCTTCGGCTGACAGAGGCTCTGGAAGCTCCCGTGGCCGTGAAGGACGCCTATGACGGACCCGGATCTGGCCCCAACCCCGAAAACGCCGACCACGTCGACTGGTTCACCTCCGCCGTCGACTACGTCATGCCGGTGGACGATGTGCATTACGAAGGCCTCACCGCCGCCGATGTCACGGCTCTCGCCCCGGCCGCACACGATCTCGGATACGGGCACCTCTACCTGGCCGACGCGCAGACCTTCGCCAGTCCGGGCCTCCCCCTCCTCGGAATCGACATCGACCCCGAGCAAGAGCGCGTTGCGGCCTTCCGGGTCCCCGCGCACGCCGTCTCCCTCGTCGAAACGAACGAAGATCTGGGCAACATGTTCTTCGCCGAGTACCGCGAGTACGAGTGGCACTCAGGGGACCTGGTCGTGGCATCCCGGGGAACGGCTGTGTGGCAGGCTTACCGAGACTTGCAGTGACCCGGCGTAGGACACGGCAACGTACTAACGTCGCGTCCGTTACGGATGCCGTTTGGGACACTGTGACGCCAGGATCGAACTCTCTTGGAGCGCCGGCGCCACATTTTCAGCGGGCGGCGGGAAGCCGGCCGCGAAGAAGACGACGGGGAAGAAGGCGGTGCTGCTGCCGCGCGGCTCGGCACGCGCCGCGTATCCGGGCACCTACCCGGCCTGCTTCAAGGACAACGCCAAGGGCGAGGTCATCACGAAGGTGACCGACCGCTGGGGACACCCCGGCTGCGCGCCCTGGCAGTTGTCCGCAGCCGAGCGGGAGTTTGCCCGGAACAAGGCCCGGATCGAGAGCGGCGAGACGTTCCGCGGCCAGAAGCCCTCGGACTGGCGGCGCGGAGCCTCGCCGTCCAGCACCCGTCCCGCCCGCTGAACTCCGCCCGGAAGTTGGGGCGTCGGCCACAGGCAAACTAGCCCTGCAAGGGATGGTCAAGGCGAAAACGGACGCCTGCCGGGTCTGGCCGTCAGACCGCGGACAAGGGGTCCTTCCTCACGGTGGCCTCGGCCCGTGCGCACATCCGCGCGCGGGCCGGACAACTGCCGACCCGGCCAGCAGGCCGGAGGAACGAGGACACCGTGCCAGCCCCCGACCGACCCACCCCTTCCCGCCGCCCCGCGCGGCCGCGATCCTGGAGCCCCACCCCTCACGCCGTTGCTGCCCGGCCTGGCCGCGCCGGTCGCGTCGGCTGCTGGGCAAGCCCCGGT
>NZ_JBVHSK010000040.1:0-2303 GCF_055566415.1 Streptomyces sp. NPDC027663
CCTCACCGGCGAGAACACCATCTCCTGGCGCGACCCCACACCGCAGACGAACAGGCAGATTCCGGGATAAAACACCGGGATAAAACGACCTCTAACGCCGCTCTTCGCGGGCTGGAATCGGCACAGCCGACGGCTGCCACTCTCGCCTGATCAACCCGAACACCCACGAGTCGGATACTTCGCCGTTCACGACGCAGTCTTCCCGCAACGTCCCCTCACGCACGAATCCGACCTTCTCCAGAACCCGGGCAGACGCCACGTTGCGCGTATCGGTCTCGGCCTGAACTCGATTCAGGTCCAGTGTGTCGAACGCCCACTGCAGCACGGCGTGCGCGGCCTCCGTCGCGTAGCCGTGGCCCCACATCGCATCGTTGAGGACGTAGCCCAATGACGCGCTGCGGTAGTCCGGGTTCCATCCGATCAGACCGCACCAGCCGACGAAGGCCCCGTCAGAAGCACGGTCGATGGCCACCCGCGCCCCGGTCCCTTCATCCTCCAGCTTCCGGCACATCGCGATGAAGCGCTCGGCGCGGGCCCGTTCGGTCCATGGCGGGGAGTCCCAATAGCGCAGCACGTTCGCGCTGCTGTGCAGCGCGAACAGGGGGTCCGCGTCGGCTTCGGTGAAGGGGCGCAGTCGCAGGCGAGCGGTGTGCAATTTGGGGGTGGCCAAAGTCATGCGCACCATCTTGTGTCCTCATGAGGCGGCAGAACACCGAATATCCGATCCCGGTCCGGCCCCACGACCAAGGCCGGAGGGTGTCCTCGACGGCGAACAACTCGCGCAGGAACTCGGGGTTCCAGGCGACCTCGATGCGGTCCCCGGCGGGGACGTGCTCGTGCAGGAGTTCCGCGACGCGGGGTGCGGTGCCGACGGGGACGGTGGACTTGACCGCGATCACGGCCGGGCTCGTGAGGTGCGGGGCGAGCTGGCGGACGGCGGCGAAGAGGTGGCTGAGGTCGTAGGCGTCGCTGTCGGGCTGCTGGGTGTGCCGACGCCGATGAAGCGCAGGTCGGCGAAGGTGGCGGCCTCGTGGTAGGAGGCGATGAACTTCAGTCGGCCCGAGGCGGTGTGCATGGGCTGGAGGTCGACCCAGGTCGCGTTCGAAGAACGGGGCCTTGCCGCTGTTCAGGGTGTGGACCGTGTCGCTGCTCATGTCCATGCCCAGGACTTACGAGTTGGTGCGTGATAGCGGGTGAGGCGTGTTTGGCCTGGTCGTGGCCTGCTCTCAGACGTTGATGGTGCGGTCGGAGATGAGGCTGGCGATGGCGCGGTAGGTGTCGGGCAGGCGATCGCGGCGGTGGGTCCAGCGCGTCAGTTGTTTCCAGCGTTTGTGGTCGGCGAGGGCGTGTTCGACGGTGATGCGGTCGGAGGAGTGTTCGTGGCGGTCGCGTTCCCACTGCAGGACTCTTCCGGGCAGTGCTCCGGGCCGGGGTTTTCTGGGTGGGGTGATGGCTTGTCCGCGGTGGTCGCGGCTCAGGCCGAGGTAGCCGTCGTCCAGGAGGACCTCGACGTCGGGGAAGTGCTGGAAGCAGACGGCGATGCCCTCGTTGCGGGCGGCTGTGGCATCGTGCATACGACCAGGCCGCAGGGTGTCGGTCCATAACGTGCGGCCCCGCCAGTCGGCGATGACGGTGGCCTTCATGGTGTTCTGTTTCTTCTTCCCGGAGACGAATGCGCGCCGTCCGCCGCGGCCGGCCGGTGGTCGGCGGACCTGGATCTCGGTGGCATCCAGGCGCAGCTCGATGCCCTCGGCCTGGGCGTAGGCGAAGACGTCCGCCAATGTCCGAAGTCGCAGGCCGGGACGGTCGGGGACCGCGCACCCCCGCTCGGCCAGGAGCGTACGTATCTCTGCGATCGCACGGGTGATGGTCGAGCGGTCGACACCGAACAGCAGCCCCAGGACTGAGTGCGGCAGGTCGTGCCGCAGATGGATCAGTGTGGCCACCAGCCGGTCGACGAAGACCAGCTGGTGGCGGGCGCCGGCTCCCGCGGCCCGCTTCCTGGCCCCACCTCGTGCAGCATGGCGACGACCCTCGACTCCGGCTTGCCACGGCACCGCCAACTCCTCGATCAGGCAGGCGAGGTGACGCCGAGAGATCCCTGTGAACAGCCGATGCGCCAGCACCGCCCGATTGACCATGATCGCCACAACCGGATCATGCCACCGGCCAGGCACGACGCCTCACCCGCTATCACGCACCAACTCGTTAGACGTCATCTCATTTGGATTCTTCGGTAGCCTGCTGGCGTGGGGATTGTTGAGCGGCTGGTGCCGGATGAGTTGTGGGAGCTGTTCCAGCGG
>NZ_JBVHSK010000041.1:0-2155 GCF_055566415.1 Streptomyces sp. NPDC027663
ACGCTCACCGCGGGCCCGGACGACGTCGGCGTGCCCTGGGCGATCGGCTCCCCCGAGGGCGGCCACGACGCCGTCCACCCGGACCTCGGCACCCTCGAGGACTTCGACCACTTCGTCGCCGAGGCGGGGAAGCTGGGCCTGGAGATCGCGCTCGACTTCGCGTTGCAGTGCTCCCCCGACCACCCCTGGGTCCAGAAGCACCCGGAGTGGTTCCACCACCGCCCGGACGGGACGATCGCGTACGCCGAGAACCCGCCGAAGAAGTACCAGGACATCTACCCCATCGCCTTCGACGCCGACATGGACGGCCTGGTCGCCGAGACGGTCAGGGTGCTGCGGCACTGGATGGAGCACGGGGTGCGGATCTTCCGCGTGGACAACCCCCATACAAAACCGGTCGTTTTCTGGGAGCGTGTCATCGGCGAGATCAATGCGTCCGATCCGGACGTGATCTTCCTGGCGGAGGCGTTCACCCGCCCGGCGATGATGCACACCCTCGCCCAGGTCGGCTTCCAGCAGTCGTACACGTACTTCACCTGGCGCAACAGCAAGCGGGAGCTGACCGAGTACCTGACCGAGCTGTCGGGCGAGGCCGCCGCCTACATGCGGCCGAACTTCTTCCCCAACACGCCCGACATCCTGCACGCCTACCTCCAGCAGGGAGGACGTCCCGCGTTCGAGGTGCGGGCCGTGCTCGCCGCCACCCTCTCCCCCTCCTGGGGCATCTACAGCGGCTACGAGCTGTGCGAGAACACCCCGCTCAGGGAGGGCGGCGAGGAGTACCTGGACTCGGAGAAGTACCAGCTCAAGCCGCGCGACTGGGAAGCGGCGGAGCGCGAGGGGCGCAGCATCGCGCCGCTCGTCACCCGGCTCAACGCCGTCCGCCGGCGCAGCCCGGCCCTGCAGCAGCTGCGCGATCTGCACTTCCACCACGCCGACAAGGACGCGGTGATCGCCTACTCGAAGCGGAGCGGGTCGAACACGGTTCTGGTGGTCGCCAACCTCGACGCCCACCACACCCAGGAGACGACGGTCTCGTTGGACATGCCACAACTCGGCCTGGACTGGCACGAGTCCGTGCCGGTGCGTGATGAACTCACCGGCGAGACCTACTACTGGGGCAGGGCCAACTATGTGCGACTCGGGCCCGGTGGCGCACATGTGCTCACCGTCGGCCGGGTGTCCGGCCCGCCGCACGGCGGCGACGGGACACGGCGTCCCGCGGATGAGCACAGCAGCGTCCTGCGACCGTCCACCCCGCAGATCGGAGGGTCACCCACAATATGATCGTCAATGAGCCCGTTCCGGACACCTTCGAGGACACTCCCGCCAAGGACCGGGACCCGGAGTGGTTCAAACGCGCCGTCTTCTACGAGGTGCTGGTCCGCTCGTTCCAGGACAGCAACGGCGACGGCGTCGGCGACCTGAAGGGCCTGACCGCCAAGCTCGACTATCTGCAGTGGCTCGGCGTGGACGTCCTCTGGCTGCCGCCGTTCTTCAAATCACCGCTCAGGGACGGTGGTTACGACGTCTCGGACTACACCGCCGTCCTTCCGGAATTCGGTGACCTGGCCGACTTCGTGGAGTTCGTGGACGCCGCCCACCAGCGCGGCATGCGAGTGATCATCGACTTCGTCATGAACCACACCAGCGACCAGCACCCGTGGTTCCAGGAGTCGAGGCGGGATCCGCAGGGCCCGTACGGGGACTACTACGTCTGGGCCGACGACGACAAGCAGTACCAGGATGCCCGGATCATCTTCGTCGACACCGAGGTCTCCAACTGGACGTACGACCCGGTACGCAAGCAGTACTACTGGCACCGCTTCTTCTCGCACCAGCCGGACCTCAACTACGAGAACCCGGCCGTGCAGGAGGAGATGATCTCCGCGCTGAAGTTCTGGCTGGATCTCGGCATCGACGGGTTCCGGCTGGACGCGGTGCCGTACCTGTACCAGGAGGAAGGCACCAACTGCGAGAACCTGCCGGCGACCCACGAGTTCCTGAAGCGGGTGCGCAAGGAGATCGACGCCCAGTACCCCGACAAGGTGCTCCTCGCCGAGGCCAACCAGTGGCCCGAGGACGTCGTCGACTACTTCGGCGACTACAGCTCCGGCGGCGACGAGTGCCACATGGCGTTCCACTTCCCGGTCAT
>NZ_JBVHSK010000042.1:0-2089 GCF_055566415.1 Streptomyces sp. NPDC027663
ACGCTCACCGCGGGCCCGGACGACGTCGGCGTGCCCTGGGCGATCGGCTCCCCCGAGGGCGGCCACGACGCCGTCCACCCGGACCTCGGCACCCTGGAGGACTTCGACCACTTCGTCGCCGAGGCGGGGAAGCTGGGCCTCGAAGTCGCCCTGGACTTCGCGCTCCAGTGCTCCCCGGACCATCCGTGGGTGGACAAGCACCCGGAGTGGTTCCACCACCGCCCGGACGGGACGATCGCGTATGCCGAGAACCCGCCGAAGAAGTACCAGGACATCTACCCCATCGCCTTCGACGCCGACATGGACGGCCTGGTTGCGGAAACGGTTCGCGTCCTGCGGCACTGGATGAGCCATGGCGTGCGGATCTTCCGCGTCGACAACCCCCACACCAAGCCGCTGGTGTTCTGGGAGCGGGTCATCGAGGAGGTCAACCGCAAGGACCCGGACGTGATCTTCCTGGCGGAGGCGTTCACCCGCCCGGCGATGATGCACACCCTCGCCCAGGTCGGCTTCCAGCAGTCGTACACGTACTTCACCTGGCGCAACAGCAAGCGGGAGCTGACCGAGTACCTGACCGAGCTGTCGGGCGAGGCCGCCGCCTACATGCGGCCGAACTTCTTCGCCAACACGCCCGACATCCTGCACGCCTACCTCCAGCAGGGAGGACGCCCCGCGTTCGAGGTGCGGGCCGTGCTCGCCGCCACCCTCTCCCCCTCCTGGGGCATCTACAGCGGCTACGAGCTGTGCGAGAACACCCCGCTCAGGGCGGGCGGCGAGGAGTACCTGGACTCGGAGAAGTACCAGCTCAAGCCGCGCGACTGGGAAGCGGCGGAGCGCGAGGGGCGCAGCATCGCGCCGCTCGTCACCCGGCTCAACACCGTCCGCCGGCGGCATCCCGCGCTCCAGCGCCTGCGGAATCTCCACTTCCATCAGACCGACAACGATGCCGTGCTCGCCTACAGCAAGAGCACGGGCGCGGACACGGTCGTCGTGGTCGTCAACCTCGATCCGCACCACACCCAGGAGGCCACGGTCTCGTTGGACATGCCGCAACTCGGCCTGGACCGGGACGCCGCCCTGTCCGTCCACGACGAACTGACGGGCCAGACATACCACTGGGGCAGGACCAACTACGTGCGCCTGACGCCCGGCACGGCGCCGGCGCACGTGCTCCACGTCGGGCGATCGACGCCCCAGATCGGAGGGCCCGCAGCGTCATGACCGTCAACGACCCCGTTCCGGACACCTTCGAGGACACTCCCGCCAAGGACCGGGACCCGGAGTGGTTCAAACGTGCCGTCTTCTACGAGGTGCTGGTCCGCTCGTTCCAGGACAGCAACGGCGACGGCGTCGGCGACCTGAAGGGCCTGACCGCCAAGCTCGACTATCTGCAGTGGCTCGGCGTGGACTGTCTCTGGCTGCCGCCGTTCTTCAAATCCCCCCTGAAGGACGGTGGTTACGACGTCTCCGACTACACCGCCGTCCTTCCGGAGTTCGGTGACCTGGCCGACTTCGTGGAGTTCGTGGACGCCGCCCACCAGCGCGGCATGCGCGTGATCATCGACTTCGTCATGAACCACACGAGCGACCAGCACCCGTGGTTCCAGGAGTCGCGCACCAACCCCGAGGGCCCGTACGGGGACTACTACATGTGGGCCGACGACGACAAGCAGTACCAGGATGCCCGGATCATCTTCGTCGACACCGAGGTCTCCAACTGGACCTTCGATCCGGTCCGCGGCCAGTACTACTTCCACCGCTTCTTCTCTCACCAGCCGGACCTCAACTACGAGAACCCGGCCGTGCAGGAGGAGATCCTGGCGGCCCTGCGGTTCTGGCTGGACCTGGGCATCGACGGCTACCGCCTGGACGCCGTCCCCTACCTCTACGCGGAAGAGGGCACCAACTGCGAGAACCTCCCGGCGACGCACGATTTCCTGCGGCGGGTGCGCCGGGAGATCGACGCGATGTACCCGGACACCGTGCTGCTGGCGGAGGCCAACCAGTGGCCCGAGGACGTCGTCGACTACTTCGGCGACTACAGCTCCGGCGGCGACGAGTGCCACATGGCGTTCCACTTCCCGGTCAT
>NZ_JBVHSK010000043.1:0-1654 GCF_055566415.1 Streptomyces sp. NPDC027663
ACCGGGGCTTGCCCAGCAGCCGACGCGACCGGCGCGGCCAGGCCGGGCAGCAACGGCGTGAGGGGTGGGGCTCCAGGATCGCGGCCGCGCGGGGCTGCGAGAAGGGGGGCGGTCGGGGAGTTCAGCGCTCCCTTGCACCATCGCTGTCTGCGTCGCCTGCGGGAGCGCTCGCGCGGCCCTCGTCCCGGCAGGCGCTCCGGCGACTTCGCCCGTCGTCCCGGGAGACGGGCACGAGGGGTCCGGGCCCTCGAGGACGCGAACGCGCTGGCGCCCACGGACATCTGGTCCGTGGGCGCCGGCGGGGTCAGCGGTCGGCGGTCAGCTCGCCATCATGGCCTGGAGGTCGCTGAGCGACAGCTCGTTCGTGCCACGGTCCGCCGCCTTGCTCTGTGTCCACGCGAGGATCGCCGGGTGGGCGTCCTCGTACTGGGCGCCGGCGGTCGTGTGCTGCCCGTCGGTGGTGGCGACCTGGGTGAGGTAGGCGGCCAGGGCGTGCGGGCCGCCGCCGCTGTACCCGATCTCGTAGCCCAGGGCGTTCCTCTGCGGAAGGAGCGAGAGCACGCCCTTGTCCGTCCGGGCCCAGAACAGACTGCGGCCGGTGTAGAAGCGGCTGAAGGTGTCGTCCGGGCGCAGTTCGAGCGGCGCGTACGTCGTGTAGCTCCACTGGTCCGTGCCGCCGGTGCCCGCGTGCTTGAAGTGCTTGCCCACGACGGGCAGTCCGAACTCGGGGTCGTAGAAAGTCCGACGGCACAGGCAGCCCGATCCGTCGATGGCCGAGGAACTGTTCGTGTCCTCCGTGACGCACGGGTGGAACAGGGCCGGGATCTTCGCCGAGTCCACGAGCGTGCAGTGCATCGCGTTCGGCTCGCACCGTTCCAGCCTGCCCAGCCACTCCTGGAAGTGAGGCGTCACGGTCTGCTGCGCCTCGATGTCCAGCACTGCGTTCAGCGACGACGTGACGGCGCCGCGCTGGGGCTCGGTGTAGAGGACGAAGTTCAGGTAGCCCTTCGTCGGATCGGTCAGGTTCAGATCGCGGGCCTCGTAGGGCAACGTGGCGCTCCAATGCGGATGCCGGGCGACCAGGGCGCGGCCGCGGGAACGGTGAGGGTCAGCCGACGCGGTGTTCCGGGCGCAGGGTGAGGCCGCGGTTCAGGAACTGCGCGGTGTCGTCCGGCCCGAGCCCGAGAGCGCGGGCAACGGCGGTTCCTTCGTCGTCGCGGACGAAGGCGAGCAGGATCTTGCGGCTGGCGGGGTCGGCCATAACCCGGCGGGCGGCTTCGACGGTGTGGGCGACGCAGCCAGTGGTGCCGTCTTCGACGATGTCCCGGCGCGTGGTGTCGTCCCAGACGTTCAGCTGGAGGCTGGCGCCCTCGGTGGAGCAGTCCTCCTTGGAGTCCGCACCGAGCACGCACCGCCCGAGCAGTGCGGCATGGGCGTGCCGCTGGAAGTATACGGCGGTGCCCAGGAGCCGGTCGACTTCCTTCTCCGTGTTCTCGCGGGCCTTCTCGGGGCTGACGAGCGAGGTCTTCGGGTCGTGGGGCTGCACCCGGATCTTCAGTGCGGCCAGGCTGCGGGCCAGATCGTCGGCGATGCTGAGCAGGCCCACCAGGTTCACGTCGCCGCGCTGGCGGGGCGGGGGCAGTTCGTCGGGGTA
>NZ_JBVHSK010000044.1:0-1490 GCF_055566415.1 Streptomyces sp. NPDC027663
CGCCCCGTTATCTTCTTTGCGGTCCTGCAAGAGGGCCGCTGGCCTCCGGGCCCGGCATGACTGTTGCCCCCTGTCGAACGGATGACCTGGGGGGTGGTGTCACCGGGTCCGAGGGGTGCCGTCGGAGACGCTGATCAGAGGTCCGGCCACCGCCCGGCCCGGCGCAATGCCGGGCAGCTCGCGGGCGGCAGGTCTGCATAACGTGGATGCGCGCGAACGGCCCCGCCGCCGAGGCCGGCACAGCATCGACGCATGTGGGGGCACGGTGATCGACATCGACGAGACGGGCGTCTTCCTCGGCCTGGACGTCGGCAAGAGCAACCACCACGGCCACGGACTCACCCCGGCCGGGAAGAAGGTCTTCGACAAGGCCCTGCCGAACGGCGAACCCCAGCTGCGGGCCGTCTTCGACAAGCTCAAGGCCAAGTTCGGCACCGTCTTGGTGGTCGTGGACCAGCCCGCCTCCATCGGCGCCCTGCCGCTGACCGTCGCCCGCGACGCCGGCTGCAAGGTCGCTTACCTGCCCGGACTCGCCATGCGCCGGATCGCCGACCTCTACCCGGGTGAGGCCAAGACCGACGCCCGCGACGCGGCCGTCATCGCGGACGCCGCCCGCACCATGCCCCACACCCTGCGCTCCCTCGAACTGGCCGACGAGATCACCGCCGAGCTGACCATGCTGGTCGGCTTCGACCACGACCTGGCCGGCGAGGCCAACCGCACCTCCAACCGCCTCCGCGGCCTGCTCACCCAGTTCCACCCCAGCCTCGAACGGGTCCTGGGCCCCCGCCTGGACCACCCCGCCATCACCTGGCTCCTCGAGCGCTACGGATCCCCGGCCGCTCTGCGCAAGGCAGGCCGCCGCAAGCTCGTCGGCATATTGCGGCCGAAAGCGCCGCGCATGGCCCAGCGGCTCGTCGACGACATCTTCGACGCCCTCGACGAGCAGACCGTCGTCGTCCCGGGCACCGGCACACTCGATGTGATCATTCCGTCGCTGGCCAAGTCGCTGGCCGCCGTCCACGAACAACGCCGGGCACTGCAAGCCCAGATCGAGGCCCTGCTGGAGGCCCACCCTCTTTCCCCGGTCCTGACCTCGATGCCCGGCATCGGCGTCAGGACCGCCGCAGTCCTCCTGACCACCGTCGGCGACGGCAGCTCGTTCCCCAGCGCCGCCCACCTGGCCTCCTACGCCGGCCTCGCCCCCACCACCAGACAATCGGGATCCTCGATCCACGGCGAGCACGCCCCCAGAGGCGGGAACCGGCAGCTCAAACGCGCCATGTTCCTCTCCGCGTTCGCCGCCCTCCACGATCCCGCCTCCCGCACCTACTACGACCGCTGCCGAGCCCGAGGCAAAACCCACACCCAGGCCCTCCTCCGCCTCGCCCGCCACCGCATCAGCGTCCTGTTCGCCATGCTCCGCGACGGCACCTTCTACGAACCCAAAACCCCACGCCTCGCTTGACGAAAGACATAGAGGCACCCCC
>NZ_JBVHSK010000045.1:0-1054 GCF_055566415.1 Streptomyces sp. NPDC027663
TACGAGCGCAAAGCCGAGCACTTCCTCGCCTTCACCAGCATCGCCTGCACCCTCATCTGCTACCGCAGACTAACCAAATGAGATGACCTCTAAGACCGTGTCCTATGTGGTGAGGTGTCGTTGAACTCGGCATGGGGCGGGGTGCGTGGAGTTGGATTGTTCCGGACGGCTTATGGGAGCTCGCGAAGCCGCTGATCCCGCCGTCGAAGGTGCGGCCGCAGGGCGGCGGAACGCAGGACACACCTGATGAGACGCTCTTCGCCGCGATCATCTACGTCCTGGTCTCCGGCTGTGCCTGGCGTGCGTTGCCGCCGTGCTTCGGCATCTCAAAGTCAACCGCCCACCGGCGGTTCTTGATCTGGTCCAGAGCCGGTGTCTGGGGCCGTCTCCACGAGGCCGTGTTGCACCGGCTCGACGACGCCAGCCTGGTCGACGTCACCCGGATCGTCCTCGACACCGCCCACGTCCGCGCTAAAAAAGGGGCGAACACACAGGTCCGAGCCCCGTGGACCGGGGCAAGCCGGGTTCCAAGATGCACATCCTGTCGGACGCGAACGGCCTGCCCCTTCTCGTCGGCGTCTCCGCCGGCAACACCACGACAGCGAAGGACTGAAGCGGATGGTGGAGGGTCACCAAACGAGACACGACCCTCACCGCGGCCGGTACTTCAAGCCCCAGCGCCTGCACGCGGACAAAGCCTATGACCGCGCTGATCTGCGTAGATGGCTGCGGGGTAAGCGCATCGGAGTGCGCATCGCCCGCAAGGGCATCGAGTCCAGCGAGCGATTAGGGCGACGCCGCTGGGTCATCGAGCTGCGCACGATGTCCTGGCTGTCCGGCTACCGCCGACTCAGCCCCCGCTACGAACGCAATCCCCGCAACTACCTGGCCCTTCTGCGCCTCGCCGCCACCCTGTGCTGCTACAAGCGGCTGATCCGCCTCACCACATAGGACACGGTCTAAGAGGTCATCTCATTTGGTTAGTCTGCGGTAGCAGATGAGGGTGCAGGCGATGCTGGTGAAGGCGAGGAAGTGCTCGGCTTTGCGCTCGTAG